>NZ_CP108006.1:1289285-1933928 GCF_036127095.1 Streptomyces sp. NBC_00335 | reverse complement strand
GAGTTCCTGGAGCGGCACGCGGAGCCGGTGTCGGTCCGCTTCCACGCCCTGGAGCTGGACGGCTTCCTGCTGGGGCCGCTGCCCAACCACCTCTTCACCCGGGACACCTCCGCCTGGATCTACGACGGGGTGTCCATCAACGCGATGCGCTGGCCGGCCCGGCAGCGCGAGACCGTGCACTTCGAGGCCATCTACAAGCACCACCCGCTCTTCACCGGTTCCGGACCCTTCCACACCTGGTCGCAGGGGCAGGCCGACTACCCGTCCACCATCGAGGGCGGCGACGTCCTGGTCATCGGCAACGGCGCCGTGCTGATCGGGATGAGCGAGCGGACCACCCCGCAGGCCGTGGAGATGCTGGCGCGCGGGCTGTTCGCCGCCGGGTCGGCGACGACGATCGTGGCGCTCGACATGCCGAAGCGGCGGGCGTTCATGCACCTGGACACGGTGATGACGATGGTCGACGCGGACACGTTCACCCAGTACGCGGGCCTGGGCATGCTGCGCTCCTACACGATCGAGCCGGGCGGCGGTGCGAGCGAGCTGAAGGTCACCGACCACCCGCCCGAGCACATGCACCGGGCCATCGCCGCCGCGCTCGGGCTGGACGCGATCCGGGTGCTCACGGCCACCCAGGACGTGCACGCGGCGGAGCGCGAGCAGTGGGACGACGGCTGCAACGTGCTCGCCGTGGAGCCGGGCGTGGTCGTCGCGTACGAGCGGAACGTCACGACCAACACCCACCTGCGCAAGCAGGGCATCGAGGTGATCGAGATCCCGGGCAGCGAGCTGGGGCGGGGGCGGGGCGGGCCGCGCTGCATGAGCTGTCCGGTGGAGCGGGACGCGGTGGCCTAGCCGACAGGGGGCGGAGGCGGGGGCGGGGCAGGGCAGGGGAGGCGGTGGAGGGGAAGCCGGGCAGGGGAGGCGGGGCAGGAAGGGCAGGGACGCCGGGGCCCGGGTCCGTACACGAAGGCTCTGTATATCAATGCAGGCCGTCGTATAGACTTCCAGCATCCCCTGTCACCGTGACTCTGGAGCGCCCCCATGGCCACCGATCTTGTCGGCCGCAGTTTCCTCAAGGAGCTCGACTTCACCGCCGCCGAGTTCCGCGGCCTGGTCGAGCTCGCCGCCGAACTCAAGGCGGCCAAGAAGGCCGGGACCGAGCGGCGCCGTCTCCAGGGCAAGAACATCGCCCTGATCTTCGAGAAGACCTCCACGCGCACCCGCTGCGCCTTCGAGGTCGCCGCCGCCGACCAGGGCGCCCACACCACGTACCTCGACCCCTCCGGCTCCCAGATGGGCCACAAGGAATCGGTCAAGGACACCGCGCGGGTGCTGGGCCGGATGTTCGACGGCATCCAGTACCGGGGCGACGCGCAGGACGCCGTGGAGCAGCTCGCCGCCCACGCCGGCGTGCCCGTCTTCAACGGCCTCACCGACGACTGGCACCCCACCCAGATGCTGGCCGACGTGCTCACGATGACCGAGCACTGCACCAAGCCGCTGGAGCGGATCGCCTTCGCCTACCTCGGCGACGCCCGCTTCAACATGGGCAACTCCTACCTGGTGACCGGCGCGCTGCTGGGCATGGACGTACGGATCGTCGCGCCGGAGCGCTACTGGCCGGCCGCGCCCGTGGTGGCCGCGGCGCGCGAGCTGGCGGTCGTCAGCGGCGCCCGGATCACGCTCACCGAGGACCTCGCGGAGGGCGTCGGGCAGGCCGACTTCGTGGTGACCGACATCTGGGTGTCCATGGGGGAGCCCAAGGAGGTCTGGGACGAGCGGATCGAGGCGCTGAGCCCGTACGCCGTCACCATGGACGTGCTGCGCGCCACCGGGAACCCGGACGTGAAGTTCATGCACTGCCTGCCGGCGTTCCACGATCTCGGCACCAAGGTGGGCCGGGAGATCCACGAGCGGCACGGGCTGGAGTCGCTGGAGGTGACGGACGAGGTCTTCGAGTCCGCGCACTCCGTCGTCTTCGACGAGGCCGAGAACCGGCTGCACACCATCAAGGCCGTGCTCGTCGCGACCCTGGGGGAGCCGGCCGCATAGTCATGCGCCGGGTCCGGAAGGCGGGCGGGCCCGCGGGCTAGATGGCCGGCCGGGACGGCAGCGTGAACCACACGGCCTTGCCGTGCGCGGTGGGGCGGTGGCCGCAGTCCGAGCTCAGGGTCCGGATCAGCAGCAGGCCGCGGCCGTGCTCCTGCCAGGGGTCGGGATGGGCGTCGTGGGGGCTGGGGGCGGTCAGGTCGGCGGGGGGCTGCGGATCCCCGTCGTGGACCTCGACCTGGCAGCCGTTCGCCAGCAGTTCCACGACGAGCTCGATCGGTGCGTCGCCGGGGGTGTGTTCCACGGCGTTGGCGACCAGTTCGGCGGTGAGCAGTTCGGCCGTGTCGCTGTCGGCGGGTGCGTCGATGTCGGCGAGGGCCGTACGGACGAGGGCGCGGGCGATCGGTACGGCCGCTGTCGTGTGGGGCAGGGCTATCCGCCAGGCGGAGGCATCGGACAAGGAGGACCGTCCGTTCCGTGGGGTCGTAGGGGCGGGGGGAAATCCTGTTTTCAACGATACGAAGTGGAAATGTCCTGCCGTAGGGCACCCCGACGTGATCGCAAGGGACGTCGGGCACACCCGGTCGGGACGTTCGGTGCGTGTGGCGTCCGGCCGCCGGCACGGACCCATGGTTATCGCGCTTCCCTGACGACAGTCATGGACCGGTGATACCTTCGGGAGGGTGAGTCCCTTCCTCGGTTCCACACCCGCGACCGAACGCTGGAAACACCTCCGGGTGGACCGGCGGGACGGCGTCGCCACCGTCACCCTCGACCGCCCCGAGAAGCTCAACGCGCTCACCTTCGGCGCCTACGCCGACCTGCGCGACCTGCTCGCCGAACTGTCCAGGGAGCGGTCCGTACGCGCCCTCGTGCTCGGCGGCGAAGGGCGCGGCTTCTGCTCCGGAGGTGACGTCGACGAGATCATCGGCGCCACCCTCGCGATGGACACCGCGCAGCTCCTCGACTTCAACCGGATGACCGGACAGGTCGTCCGCGCCCTGCGCGAATGCCCCTTCCCGGTCATCGCCGCCGTCCACGGGATCGCCGCCGGCGCCGGGGCCGTCATCGCGCTCGCCGCCGACTTCCGGATCGCCGACCCCACCGCCCGCTTCGCCTTCCTCTTCACCCGCGTCGGCCTCTCCGGCGGGGACATGGGCGCCGCGTACCTGCTGCCCCGCGTCGTCGGGCTCGGCCACGCCACCCGGCTGCTGATGCTGGGGGAGCAGGTCAGGGCCCCGGAGGCCGAGCGGATCGGGCTGCTCAGCGAGGTCACCGAGGAGGGCAAGGCCTCCGTGCGCGCGGCGGAGCTCGCCGCGCACCTCGCCGCCGGCCCGGCCCTCGCGTACGCGCAGACCAAGGCGCTGCTGACCGCCGAGCTGGACATGCCGCTCGCCGCCTCGGTGGAACTCGACGCGAACACCCAGGCGCTGCTGATGAACGGCGAGGACTACCGGGAGTTCCACGCGGCCTTCACCGGGAAGCGGCCGCCCCAGTGGAAGGGCCGGTAGTTCGATGAGCACCGGTTCGATGAGCGCCGGCGCGATGAGCACCGGCCGGACACCCGCCGCCCTGCGGGTCGCGGTGGTCGGCGGGGGCCCGGGCGGGCTGTACGCCGCCGCACTGCTGGCCCGGCAGGGGCACGCGGTGGACGTGTGGGAGAAGAACGCCCCCGACGACACCTTCGGCTTCGGGGTGGTCCTCTCCGACGAGACCCTCGGCGGCATCGAAGCGGCCGACGCCGCGGTCTACGCGGCCCTGAGCGCCGAGTTCGTCCGCTGGGACGACATCGACATCGTGCACCGGGGCCGGCTGCTGACCTCCGGCGGCCACGGGTTCGCCGCGCTCGGGCGCCGCCGCCTCCTGGAGATCCTGCACGAGCGCTGCGCGGCCCTCGGGGTCCGGCTCCGCTTCCGCACCCGGGCGCCCGAACCGGAGGCGCTCGCAGCCGCGTACGACCTGGTGGTCGCCGCCGACGGGGTGCACAGCCCGACCCGGGAGGCCGCGGCCGAGCACTACGGGCCCACGCTGACGGGCGGGCGGTGCCGCTACATCTGGCTGGCCGCCGACTTCCCCTTCGAGTCCTTCCGCTTCGAGATCGCGGAGACCGAGCACGGGGTGATGCAGCTGCACGCGTACCCGTACGCGACGGACTCCTCGACCGTGATCGTCGAGATGCGCGAGGAGGTCTGGCGCGGCGCGGGCTTCGACCTCTGCGACGAGGCGGAATCGGCGGCGCGCTGCGCGAAGATCTTCGGCGAGGCCCTGCGGGGACGAGCGCTGCGCGGCAACGGCTCCGCGTGGACGCAGTTCCGTACGGTGGTCAACGCGCGCTGGTCGCACGGCAACACGGTGCTGATCGGCGATGCCGCGCACACCGCGCACTTCTCGATCGGCTCCGGCACCAAACTGGCGGTGGAGGACGCGCTCGCACTGGCGCGGGCGGTGGAGAGCGAGGCGGACGTCCCGGCCGCGCTGGCCGCCTACGAGGCCGCGCGGCGGCCGGCGGTGGCCTCCACCCAGCGGGCGGCGGCCGCCAGCATGCGGTGGTTCGAGGAACTCGCCGGGTACGTGGAGCAGCCCGCCCGGCAGTTCGCCTTCAACCTCCTCACCCGCAGCCTGCGCGTCACCCACGGCAACCTGCGGCTGCGCGATCCGCGGTTCACGGGCGCGGTGGAGCGTGACTTCGGCTGCCCGGAGGCTCCTGAGGACGGCCCGGACGGGGCGGGAACCCCGCCCATGTTCACGCCGTTCACCCTGCGGGGGCTGACCCTGCGCAACCGGGTCGTGGTGTCCCCGATGGACATGTATGCGGCAGGTGCAGGGGCCTCGGCTCCGGCCGGCGAAGGAGTGCCCGGCGACTTCCACCTGGTGCACCTCGGTGCGCGGGCGCTGGGCGGGGCCGCGCTGGTGATGACCGAGATGGTCTGCGTCAGCGCCGAGGGCCGGATCACCCCTGGCTGCACGGGCCTGTACACCGCCGGGCAGGCGGCCGCCTGGGCGCGGATCGCCGACTTCGTGCACACCTCGGCGCCCGGCACCGCGCTGGGCGTCCAGCTCGGCCACTCCGGCCGCAAGGGCTCGACCCGGGTGATGTGGGAGGGCATGGACGCCCCGCTGCCCGAGGGGAACTGGCCCCTGATGGCCGCCTCCGCACTGCCCTACCGCCCAGGAATCTCGGCCGTGCCCCGGGCCATGGGCGCCGCAGACCTGGCCGCCGTCCGGGCCGAGTTCGCGGCCGCCGCCGTGCGGGCCGCGAGCAGCGGCTTCGACCTGCTGGAACTGCACTGCGCGCACGGCTACCTGCTCTCCGGGTTCCTCTCCCCGCTGACCAACCACCGCACCGACGCCTACGGCGGTCCGCTGGAGAACCGGCTCCGCTTCCCGCTGGAGGTCTTCGACGCGGTCCGCGCCGTCTGGCCCGCGGACCGGCCGATGACGGTCCGCCTCTCGGCCACCGACTGGGCGCCCGGCGGCACCTCGCCCGAGGAGGCGGTGGCCATCGCCGGAGCCTTCGCGGCCCACGGCGCCGACGCCATCGACGTCTCGACGGGCCAGGTGGTGGCGGAGGAGACCCCCGAGTACGGACGCGCGTACCAGACCCCGTACGCCGACCGGATCCGCAACGCCCTGAACGTCCCGGTGATCGCGGTCGGGGCGATCTCCTCCTGGGACGACGTCAACTCCCTGCTGCTGGCGGGCCGGGCCGACCTCTGCGCACTCGGCCGCCCCCACCTCTACGACCCGCACTGGACCCTGCACGCGGCCGCCGACCAGTCCTACACCGGCCCCGCCGCGCCCTGGCCCGCCCCCTACCGCGCCGGCAGCCGCAAGCCGCCGACGGGGCGGGGGTAGCCCGGGCTAACGGTGCGGCCGCAGGGCCAGGCACTCGTGGCAGTGACAGGGCTCCGGATGTGGCCAGTCGGGCCAGGCGCCGGAGCGGAGCTCCCAGGCGTAGCGCTCCAGGAGCACCGCGAGGTCCCGGGCGTACTCCTCCTTCAGGTAGCCCATTTCGAACCGCAGGAGGGCAGGAGAGCGCACGAGCACGGGGCGGAAGCCGTGCAGGTGCCGGGTGGCCACGTAGGACTGCCGGTACCCGCGACCGTGTCGCGGCCGCCCGGCGACCTCGCAGTCCCGGAGGCCGCCCCGCGTGGTGCCGACGTACACCCTGGAGCCGCCCTTGAACATCTTCGTGCCCGGGCGCTGCCCCTGGCCGCCCTCGCCGTAGCGGCGCCACAGGACCACGTTCGCGGCGATCATCCAGAAGGGTTCGACAGGTTCCTCGTCGTCCGCAGGGGTGCTCACGTCAGTGCCACCTCCACCCGGTCCTCCACCGGGGTGTAGCCCAGCCGCTGGTAGACGCCGTTGCTGGTGGGGTTCGCCAGGTCGGTGAAGAGCAGCACCTCCGCGGCCCCGGCCGCGTGCGCCGCCTCGGTCGCGGCGTAGGTCACCCCGGCCGCGTACCCGCGGCCGCGCAGCTCCGGCGGGGTGTAGACCGGCCCGATCCGGGTCACCGCGTCGATCGGGCGGAAGAACCCGGCCAGCGAGACCGGGACCCCGGCGTCCTCCCAGAGCAGCATGCCCCCGTACGAGAGCCGGTCGCGCAGGGCCGCTTCGGAAGCGGCGCCGCCCTCGCCGGACTCCTGCCTGAAGGCGGTCACCCACTCCAGCAGCAGCGGGAGGTCGGCCTCCCCGGCGGGACGGGCCCGCCCGGCCGGGACGGGGTCGGGGGCGATGAGCCCGGCGAGCCGGTAGAGGCGGTTCTCCTCCACGACCTCGGTCGGCTTCCCCCAGGAGACGGCCAGCTCCCGCGCGTCCTCGCGGCGGGCGTTGAGCGCGTCGACCCCGGCGAGCAGCGGCTCGCGGGCGAGCGCGGTTCCCAGTTCCAGGACCGCCTCGCCGGGCAGGGCGCCGATCAGCAGCGGGTGCGGCGGGCACTGCACCACGGCCCCCGCGACCAGCCCGTCGGGTCCGGTCCACGCCCCGAAGAACGGCGGCTCGGATCCGAAGGCGTCCAGGCCCTGCCGCTCCAGCGCGTCGATGACCGTGACCAGCTGGGTGTTGGGCACGGGCTGCGCCGCCACGGAGGGGCGCACGGCGGCCAGCCAGGACGCCAGGTCAGGGGTGAAGGTCCACGTCATGGCACATGATCACCCGTGTCCGGCGCGCGGTACAGCCTTTTCCCGCCCGCCGGGGGCGGCCCGTGGCCGGGTCAGCTCGGCAGCCATCCCGGCCACCACGGCGGCACGTTGTCCGGCCCGCACCGGCCCAGGTCCCCCGGATACCCGTCCAGGGTGCCCCTGACGGCGAAGAACCAGAGCACCAGCGCGCCCAGCGCGAGCACCACCGGCAGCATCCGCAGCAGCGGGTGCCTGCGCGGGGTGAGCATCGCGACCATCACCCCGCAGAACGCGAAGCCCACCACCAGGACCGGGAGCAGCAAGGCCAGCTCGGTCCTGCCGCCCGCGTCCCGGCCCGCGTCGCAAGAGGCGCGCGAGTGGGCGGCGAGGGAGATCGCCAGGCCTCCGGCGGCCGCGCCCAGCACCCCGGAAGCGACCAGCGACAGGACGTGGGGCCACGTGCGGGGGCCGTCCGGGACGGGGCCGGGGGCCGGGTCCGCGGGCAGGGGCTCGGCCGGGGCTCGGCGCGGCGGGTGCTCGGTTCCTGTCACGAGACCAGGTGACGCCCCGGTCCCCGCTACGGTTCCACGAAGCCCGCCCCGAGGTCCCGCAGCCGGTCGTGGAGCTCCGCGAAGACCGCCGCCGAGCGGTCGCCCGGCCAGTCCGCGGGGAGCAGCTCGCGCGGCAGGCCCGGGTCGGCGTACGGGAGCCGGCGCCAGGTGTCCAGTGCGAGGAGGTAGCCGCGGTAGGCGGCCTCCGGGGTGGGGACGGCCCCGCCCGTCTGCAGGGCGCGCAGCGACGGCTCGTGGAGGTCGAGGAACTCCTCGTGCTGCTTGGCCAGCGCCGCCAGGTCCCACCAGCGGGCCACCGACTCCGCCGTCGGGGCGAAGCCCAGGTGGGCGCCCCGGAAGAGCTCCACGTACGCCGTCAGGTGCAGCCGCTCCAGGGTGCGGCGGGTCTCCCCGTCCAGGTGCGCCGGGGCGATCCAGACGCCCGGCGCCACCGCGCCGAAGCCGAGCCCCGCGAGCCGGGAGCGCAGCAGGTGCCGCTTGGCCCGCTCCTGCTCCGGTACGGAGAAGACGGCCAGCAGCCACTCCTGGGACTCCGCCGGGCGGGCGGCCCCGTAGATCCGCCGGTCGCCGTCCTCCAGGAGCCGGCGGGCCTCCCCGGAGAGCTCGTACCCCGCCGCGCGGTCCCCGGTGCGCGCGGGCAGCAGGAAGCCGCGCCGCTTCAGCCGGGACACCGACGAGCGGACGGACGGAGCGTCCACGCCGGCCGCGCCCAGCAGGCGGACCAGCGCGGACACCGGGACCGGGCCCGGGAAGGCCCGCCCGTAGGCGCCGTAGAACGTGACGATCAGGGATCGCGGGGTGTGCTGCTCGACCACGGCTTCACTCTAATTCCTGATCGCGGAGCCGGAAGCGCTGCAGCTTGCCCGTCGCGGTCCGGGGCAGGGCGGGCAGGAAGACGAAGGTGCGCGGGCACTTGTGCGGGGCGAGCTCGGCGCGCATGAAGGTGCGCAGGGCGTCCTCGGTGAGGACCGCGCCCTCCCGGGGGACCGCGTACGCGACCACGATCTGCCCGCGCCGCTCGTCCGGGCGGCCGACCACGGCCGCCTCCAGCACGTCGGGGTGGCGCAGCAGCGCTTCTTCGACCTCGGGTCCCGCGATGTTGTACCCCGCCGAGATGATCATGTCGTCGGCCCTGGCCACGTAGCGGAAGTAGCCCTCCGCGTCCCGGACGTAGGTGTCGCCCGTGAGGTTCCAGCCGTCCCGTACGTACTCGCCCTGCCGCGGGTCCGCCAGGTAGCGGCAGCCCACCGGACCCCGTACGGCCAGCAGTCCCGGCACCTCGTCCGCGACCGGCAGGCCCGCCGCGTCCACCACCCGGGCCTCCCAGCCCGGCACCACGCGGCCCGTCGTACCGGGCCGGATGTCCTCGTCGGCCGCCGAGATGAAGATGTGCAGCAGCTCGGTGGCGCCGATCCCGTTGATGATCCGCAGGCCCGTGCGCTCGTACCAGGCCTGCCACGTGGCGGCCGGCAGGTTCTCGCCCGCCGAGACGCAGCGGCGCAGCGCGGAGAGGTCGTAGGCGCCCGTGTCGTACGGGCCCAGCGTGTCCAGCATCGACCGGTACGCGGTGGGCGCGGTGAACAGCACCGACACCCGGTGCTCGGCCAGCGCGGGCAGCAGCCGGCGCGGGGAGCCGTCGGCCAGCAGCAGCGCCGAGGCGCCGGCCCGCAGCGGGAAGACCACCAGACCGCCGAGGCCGAAGGTGAAGCCGAGCGGCGGACTGCCCGCGAAGACGTCCTCGGGGCGGGGTCTCAGCACCTCGCGGGAGAAGGTGTCGGCCACCGCGAGCAGATCGCGGTGGAAGTGCATGCAGCCCTTGGGGCGTCCGGTCGTGCCCGAGGTGAAGGCGATCAGCGCCACGTCGTCGGCGGAGGTCTCCACCGCCGGGAAGGGCTCCGGATGCCGCTCGGCCAGGCGCAGCAGGTCGTCCGGGTCCGCGCCGCCGTACGCGGTGATCCGCAGACCCGGCACCCCCGCCTTCACCAGGTCGTCCACGACCTCCGCGTGGCACAGGGCGTGGCTCACCCGGGCCATCGAGCAGACCGTGGCCAGCTCCTGCGCACGCTGCTGGGCCAGGACGGTGACGGCCACCGCGCCCGCCTTCATCACCGCCAGCCAGCACGCGGCGAGCCAGGGGCCGGTCGGGCCGCGCAGGAGCACCCGGTTGCCGGGGACCACGCCGAGGTCGCGGGTGAGGACGTGCGCGAGCCGGTCCACGCGGGCGTGCAGCTCCCCGTACGTCCACACCGAGCCGTCCGCGCCGCGGAAGGCGGGCCGGTCGGGGCCCAGCCGGGCGATGGTGGCGTCGAGCAGCTCCACGCCGCAGTTGAGCCGGTCGGGGTAGGCCAGGGCGGGGAGTTCGAAGAGGAGCCGCGGCCAGGCGTGCGCGGGCGGCAGGTGGTCGCGCGCGAAGGTGTCTCGGTGAGCGGAAGGCTTGAGCTCCAAGGCGGGTTCGCCCCCTTGCGACGGCCCGCGCCCCGGGTGGGGGCCGGACCCTGCGTATGGACTGTGGACCGAAGTGGAAGAGCCGGGCCGTGCGAACGCAGCACGAGCGTATCGTCATGGTGACGGGAGTCAACAGGACGCGATAGAGGCTGGGGCATACGGATGACCCGATTCACGGGATTCGCGCTCGGGACGGACCAGGAGGAGTGGTGCGCGCGACTGCGCGCACTGGCGGCGGAGCGGCTGCGGCCGCTGGCGGAGAAGGGGGAACCGGGCCGGGTCAACCGGCCGCTGCTCGCCGCACTCGGCGAAGAGGGGCTGCTGGGGCGGGTGTTCACCTCGGGCGCGCTGGACCTGTGCCTGCTGCGCGAGTCCCTCGCCTACGGCTGTACGGAGGCGGAGACGGCCCTCGCCCTCCAGGGCCTGGGCGCCTATCCGGTCCTGCGTTCGGGCAGCGACGCACAGCGCGAGCGCTGGCTGCCCGGGGTGCGGGCCGGGCGCACGGTGGCGGCCTTCGCGCTGAGCGAGCCGGGGGCCGGGTCGGACGCGGGGGCGCTGGCGCTCGAAGCGGTGCCCGGAGCGGTGCCCGAGGGCGCGGGCGGTGGCCGGGGCTGGCGGCTCAGCGGGGAGAAGTGCTGGATCTCCAACGCGCCCGAGGCCGATTTCTACACCGTCTTCGCCCGCACCGGCGAGGGCCCGGGGGCCAAGGGGGTCAGCGCCTTCCTGGTCCCGGCGGACCGGCCGGGGCTCTCGGGGGAGCCCCTCGACATGCTCTCCCCGCACCCGATCGGCGCGCTCGCCTTCGACGGGGTCCCGGTGGGCCCGGCCGACCTGCTGGGGGAGCCGGGCCGGGGGTTCAAGGTGGCCATGGACACCCTGAACCTCTTCCGCCCCAGCGTGGGCGCCTTCGCCGTCGGGATGGCCAGGGCCGCCCTGGACGCGACGGTGGCGCACACGGCGGCCCGTACCGCCTTCGGCGGGGTACTGGGCGACCTGCAGGCCGTGGCGCACCGGGTGGCCGAGATGGCCACCCGGACCGAGGCGGCCCGGCTCCTCGTGTACGCGGCGGCGGAGGCCTACGACGCGGACGCGCGCTCCCCGCAGGTGCCGAGGCGGGCGGCCATGGCGAAGCTGCTGGCCACCGAGACCGCCCAGTACGTCGTCGACCACGCGGTACAGCTGCACGGGGCGGCCGCCCTGCGCCGGGGCCACCTGCTGGAACACCTGTACCGGGAGGTGCGGGCGCCGAGGATCTACGAGGGGGCGAGCGAGGTGCAGCGCACGATCATCGCCAAGGAGCTCTACCGGGAGGCGCGGGAGATGCAGGAGACGCAGGAGATGCCGAAGGCGGGGGAAGGAGCATGAGCCTGGAGCGGATCAACCCGGAGGAGCTGTCCCCGGCGACGGGCTTCTCGCACGCCGTCGTCGCGAGCGGGAGCCGGCTGGTGTACCTGGCCGGGCAGACGGCCCTCGACGGGGCGGGGAAGGTGGTGGGGGAGACGCTGCCGGACCAGTTCGAGCGGGCGCTGGCGAACCTGCTGGCGGCGCTGGAGGGGGCGGGCGGCTCGCCGGCCGAGCTGGCGCGGGTGACCGTCTACGCCGTGGACGTGGCGGACTACCGGGCCCGCGCTCACGAACTCGGCCGGATCTGGCGCCGGTTGGCGGGCCGGGAGTATCCGGCGATGGCGGTCATCGGCGTGGTCCGGCTGTGGGACGAGGAGGCGCTGGTCGAGCTGGACGGGCTCGCGGTGCTCCCGTAGGCCTTTTCGCTGGTGGGAGCGGGTGCTTTTGACAGTGGCCAGGGGAGGGGGGAGGGTGGAATTGGCTCATAACGGAGTAATCCGGACCAATCAACCCTTCATTCTCGGAGGTGTATGACTATGCGCCGTGGGTTCGTTGCGGCCGCCGTGGCAGGGGCCGCCGGGATCACGCTCGGCCTGATGCCCGTCAGCAGTGCCTTTGCCACGAGTCTTCCGCAGACGTATCGGTGTTCCGACTGGCGTGGCAGCGACTGGCGCGCGGACGACTGGTGGCGCTACTGCTGCGACACCTCGCGCGGGGACCGCCCCAGCTGGTGCTGGGACGACAACGACTGGGACAACAACAGCTGGCACAGCAACTGGGACAACGACAGCTGGAACAACGACAACTGGAACCACCACGACAACTGGAACGACAACGACAGTTGGAACCACGACAACGGCAACTGGAACCACGACAACGGCAACAACTGGCGTGACGGCGACGGCGGCCGGAACGACGGCGGCTACCGCAACGGGAACAACTGGAACGACTGACTGACCGCCCGGACCCGGGCCTGCCGGGACCGGGCGCAGCGGGGCGCGAGGCCCGGGCGCGGTGGACCGCGCCGGGGCCCGCCCCGCTCCACGGCCCGCTACCGGCCGCCGTCCTCCAGCAGGTTCCCCATCCATTCCTCGATGCCCGCCACCGTGCGCGGCAGGGCGCCCGACATCAGCCGGGCGCCTTCGGCCGTGATCACCAGGTCGTCCTCGATGCGGACGCCTATGCCGCGCAGCTCCGGCGGGAGGGTCTCGTCGTCGGGCTGGAGGTAGAGCCCGGGCTCCACCGTGAGGACCTGGCCCTCTTCCAGGACCCCGTCCAGGTACGTGTCCGCGCGCGCCTGCGCGCAGTCGTGCACGTCGAGCCCGAGCATGTGCCCGCTGCTGCACAGGGTGTAGCGCCGGTGCAGATCGCCCTCGGCGTGCTTGAGCACCCCCCACTCGGCGAGCCCCTCCGCGATCACGCGCATGCCGGCCCGGTGGAAGTCGCGGAAGCTCGCGCCCGGCCGCAGCGCCGCCATGCCCGCGTCCTGCGCGGCCAGGACCAGCTCGTACACCTGGCGCTGGACGGGGGAGAACCGGCCCGACAGCGGGAGGGTGCGGGTGACGTCCGCCGTGTAGAGGCCGTCGGTCTCCACGCCCGCGTCCATCAGGAGCAGGTCGCTCGCGTTCAGCCGGCCGTCGTTGCGGATCCAGTGGAGCACGCAGGCGTGCGCGCCCGACGCGGCGATCGTCTCGTAGCCGGTGCCGTTGCCCTCGGCCCGGGCGCGGCGGTTGAAGACCCCCTCGATCCACCGCTCGCCGCGCGGGTGGGCCAGGGCGCGCGGGAGGTCCCGTACGACGTCCTCGAACCCGGCGGTGGTGTGGTCGACGGCGAGCTGCAGCTCGGCCACCTCCCAGGCGTCCTTGACCAGGCGCAGTTCGGAGAGGGCGGTGGCCAGTTCCGGGTCGGCGGCGGCGTTGCGCCCCGTCGGTGAGCCGAGCGCGTCCAGGTGGGCGCAGCGGATGCCGCAGAGGCGCTCCGCCTCCGCGAGGTCGGGGCGGCGGCCGACCCAGAACTCCCCGTAGCGGCGGTCGCGGTAGAACTCCTCGTTGCCGCCGGTGCGCGGTGAGCGCGGGCGCAGGTACAGGACGGCCTCGTGCCCGTGCGGGCCGGCCGGCTCCAGGACCAGGACGTGGCCGACCTGGTCCTCGCCGGTGAGCCCGGTCAGCCAGGCGTACGCGCTGTGCGGGCGGAACCGGTAGTCGCAGTCGTGGCTGCGGACCTTCAGCTCACCCGCGGGGATGATCAGCCGTTCGCCGGGGAAGCGGGCGGAGAGGCGCGCGCGGCGGGCCGGGGTGACGGCGTACGCGGGGACGCGTGCGGCGTCCGGTAGCGGGGAGGCCGCCCAGTCCGACGCCATGAAGCGGGACAACTCGGCTGATACCGGCAGGTCGTGACTGCCGATGTTGAGCCCGGTGGTGGGGCGGGAGGGGGTGTCGGGCACAGGGGCTCCCTCAAGAAGATGCGAACTGGTGGGCGCACAGGTCTTGTCAGTGCAATTTCACATTACTATGTTACAGCTCACACCGCGCTGTGTTGGTCGCCGTTAATCCCCGCCAAACACCGCGCGAAGCAGGGCAGTTCCGCACTTTCCCCTCACCGCCCCTCCCAGCCAGGAGTCCTTGGTGTCCCAGCACAGAGTCGTGCGCACGTCCCTCCTCTCCGCCGCCGTCGCGGTCACCCTCCTCGCCACTGCCGGCCAGGCCGTGACCCTGGCCGCCGAGACCGGCGCCCGCGCCGACGCCGCGGGTGTCACCGCGCCGGGTGCCTTCGCCGGTGGCGCCGCGGGAGCCGCGGGCGCCGAGGCGGGGGCGAACCCGTTCGACGAGGTCGAGCACCTCGCCGACGCGCGGCCGGCGGCCCCCGCGCCCGCACCGGCCCCCGGCGGCGAAGTCCCGGGCGGCGGCCGGGCCGTCGCCGACGGCAAGGTACCCGGCGCGGTCGCCGAGGCGGGCGCCGCCCCCGCGTCGGCCGCCGCCCCTTCGCCCGCCGCGAAGAGCGGCAGGCTCGCCGCCCCCGCCGCCCGGGGCACCGCCGCGGGCGTCCCCTGCACCCTCGACGGGATCACCGGGCTCACCCCGGAGCAGTTCGCCGACTTCCTCGCGGACCCGGCCGTCACCGCGGCCAAGGGCGGCTGTCTCTCGGGCCTCATCTGGACCTGGGACGCCCGCCTGGCCCCGGTCATGTCGGACGCCCACGTACAGGCCGTCTCCCGCCGGATATCCGGCCTGGCCGCCTCCCACGACGGCCTGAACTCCTCCCATCTGGAGGAGATGTTCACCTACCTGCACGCCGTGGCCTACCACGACCACTCCCGCACCGAGATCGACGTCACCGACGCCCCGACCGTCGACGCCATGCGCCGGGCCATCGCCGCCTTCGCGGGCGCCGCCCGCACCTTCGACGCCACCGCATCCAACGCCCGCACCCTGCGCGAGGCCCTCTACGCCGGCAGCGCCCCCGGCCTGCGCCACCACCAGCTCGGCCTGATCGGGAACGTCCTGGCCACCATGGACCCGTCGCACACGGCGACGCATCTGGACACCGCCTGGGCGGGCGCGGCGCTCGCCGCCCTCTCCGTCAACTACCTCGGCGTGTACAACAACGACACCGCGTTCCACGCGGCGGCCGCCGCCGACGCCCCGTACCGCGCCGGCTTCAAGAACTTCGCGACGTACGCCCACCTCAAGGGCACCGCGAACGCCTGGGTGGCGCGCGACGCCATCGCCGAGTTCGGCCGCTTCGGCCAGATCGCGGGGCTGAAGGACGCCGTCACCGCCGACCTCGGCGCGCTCCTGGCCCCGGCCAGGGCCGCCTTCGGCGACGGCAGCGAGCCGTGGGCGAAGGCCGTCTCCTGGCTCAACTTCTACCAGGCCTGCAAGCCGTACGGGGTGTGCAAGGAGGACATCGAGCGGGAGCTCTTCCCGAACACCTACACGTACGACAACGGCGCCATCAAGGTCCGCACCGCCCTCGACCGGGCCACCGTCGACCAGCTCTACTACGCGAGCAAGCAGGTCAAGACCCAGTACCACCGGGTCGTGGGCACCGACCAGCCGATCGCCGGGGACGCCAACACCACCCTGAACATCGTGCTCTACGCCTCGCGCGCCGACTACGTGAACTACCACCCGGTCCTCACCGGCTACGGCACCAACAACGGCGGCATCTACATCGAGAACGGCGCCACCTTCTACACCTACCAGCGCCGCGTCCCGCAGGACTCCCAGCTCACCCTGGAAGAGCTCTTCCGCCACGAGTACACGCATTACCTCAACGGCCGCTTCGCCGTCCCCGGCACCTTCGGCCAGGGCGCCTGGTACCAGGGCGACCGTACGACCGCCATGGACGAGGGCACCGCCGAGTTCTTCGACGGCGCGACCCGCGACAACGGCATCGCCGTACGCAAGTCGCTGATCAAGAGCATCATCAACGACACGGCGGGCGGCGGCCCGCGCATGTCGGTGGACCAGCTCCTGCACGCCACCTACGCCAACGACGGCTTCCGCTTCTACGGGTACTCGGGCGCCTTCTTCGAGTTCCTGTGGACCGAGCAGCCCTCGAAGCTGCGGGAGATGTACGGGTACCTGCGGGCCGACGACCCGGCGGGCTTCGACGCCTGGCGGAGCCGGATGGGCCGGGACGCGGCCGTCCAGAGCGGCTACGACCGGTTCCTGGACGCCCAGATAGCCAAGGTCGACCAGCTGTTCGTGCCGAACACTTCGTTCACCCCGAACGCGCAGCTGCGCGACGCGGCGCTCGCGGACGTGAAGTCCGCCTTCGCGACGGCCACGTACAGCACCCCGGACTGCGTGGAGAACGGCGAGCCGGGCAAGCGCCGGTTCACCTGTACCGGCAGGATCACCGCGAACCTGAAGGACTGGCGCAGCGAGGACCAGAACTTCAAGGACATGTCCGAGACGGTCGACTACTTCATCCTGGACCGGGCGGGCGCGGCCTCTAACAATCTGGCCGACATGAACTGCTCCTTCGGCGTACTGGACGTCTGGACCAACCGGGTCGCGGGTACGTCGAGTTACAGCTGCGAAGGGCCGCTGCGCGGCTGACCTCGGCCACCTCTGTCCACCCCTAGAGATATGTGACATATTACTGCCGTGCCCAGACACTCCCCGGACCTCGTGATCATCGGCGCCGGCGTCGTCGGAGCCGCGTGCGCGTACTACGCGGCGCGTGCCGGACTCCGCGTGGCCGTCGTCGACCGCGGCCCGGTCGCCGGCGGCACCACCGGCGCCGGCGAAGGCAACCTGCTCGTCTCCGACAAGGAGGCCGGCCCCGAGCTGGACCTCGCGCTGCTGTCGGCGCGGCTCTGGCGCGAGCTCGCGCTCGAACTCCCGGAGGAGATCGAGTACGAGGCCAAGGGCGGCCTGGTCGTCGCGGCCGACGAGGCCACCGTGAAGGCCCTGCGGGGCTTCGCGGACGGCCAGCGCGCGGCCGGGGTCGACGCGGTCGAGGTGGGACCGGGGGAGCTGCGCGAACTGGAGCCCCACCTCGCCCCGGGCCTGGCGGGTGGCTTCCTCTACCCGCAGGACGCCCAGGTCCAGCCGGCCCAGGCGGCGGCGCGGCTGCTGGCGGCGGCGCGGGGTGTGGAGGTGCACCTGGGGGAGGAGGTCACGGAGCTGCTCCGTGGTCCTTCGGGCGAGCTGCGTGGCGTCCGTACGGCTCGCCGCGACCTCTTGGCCCCGGCGGTGCTGAACGCGGCCGGCACCTGGGGCGGGGCGGTGGCGGCGCTGGCCGGAGTCGAGCTTCCGGTGCTGCCCCGGCGGGGGTTCGTCCTGGTGACGGAGCCGCTGCCCAGGGTGGTGCGGCACAAGGTCTACGCGGCGGACTACATCGCGGACGTCGCGAGCGGGTCGGCGTCGCTGCAGTCCTCCGCCGTGGTCGAGGGGACCCCGGCGGGGCCGGTCCTGATCGGCGCCACGCGGGAGCGGGTCGGGTTCGACCGCTCGCTGTCCACGGAGGCGCTGCGGAGGCTCGCGGCGCAGGCGGCCGCGCTCTTTCCGGTCCTGGCGGACGTGAAGGTCCTGCGGACCTATCACGGCTTCCGGCCGTACCTGCCGGATCATCTTCCGGCGATCGGTGCGGATCCGCGGGTGCCGGGGCTGTTCCATGCGTGTGGGCACGAGGGGGCGGGTATTGGGCTTGCGCCGGGGACGGGGGTGCTGATCGCGGCGGCGCTGACTTCTGCGATGCCTGCTCTGGATCCCGGTCCTTTTGCGCCGGCCCGCTTTGCGGAGTCCCCGCGATGACTGTGGGTGCGGCGCCGTTGCCGGGGACCGGTCCCCGGGCCCCTGCGCCTCAAACGCCGGCGGGGCTGGGGTGTGGTCGGGGTCTGCTTGGCTGCGTCGGGTGGGTCGGTGCCGGGGTCGGGGTGGGGTGTCGGCCTGGACTGCATGATTTAGGCGCCCCCTCCTCAACTCCGACAGGGTGTGGGGTGTACCAGCGCCACAAATCACGCTTTACGTCCAGGCCGACACCCCACCCCGCCCCCGTCCCCGCCCCGGGCCGCCATCAGCCCCGAACGGGGGGAGCCCAGGCCCTTCGGCCCCGCCGGTGGTTGGGGCGCGGAGTCCCTGGGACCCTTTCAGTCGCCCGGGGGTTGGGTCTTTTCAGCCGTCCGGCGTTTGAGGACCGGGTCGGGGCGGAGCCCGGGGGCATTCCCAGCCTCGCCGGCGTTTGAGGCGCGGGTCCGGGCAGCGCCCGGGGAACGGTGGAAGGGCGGGTAGGGGACTTGGCCCCGCAGGGCAGTCGTGGTGCGGGACACGCTCCGCGTCAGAGGAACTAGGAGGACGGAAGCGATGAGCGAAGCGATGAGGGGGCGGCGAAGGTCGCCCCGCGACCTGGTGGGCGGAACCGCCGCGGAAAGCTGGAGCCTGCGCTTCGACGACCGCGAGCTCCCGGCCCAGTCCGGGCAGAGCATCGCCGCCGTCCTCTGGTCCGCCGGCATCCTCGCCTGGCGCACCACCCGCGAAACCGCCGCCCCCCGCGGAGCGTTCTGCGGGATCGGCAGCTGCTACGACTGCCTCGTCACCGTCAACGGCCGCCCGAACCAGCGCGCGTGCCTCGTCCCCGCCCGCCCGGGCGACCACGTCACCACCCAGGAAGGGACCGGCCATGACGACCTCGCCGTCTGACCTCGCCGTCGTCGGTGCCGGCCCCGCCGGCCTCGCCGCCGCGGTCGCGGCCGCCGGGCTGGGCCTGAGCGTCATCCTGCTCGACGCGGGGGAGCGCCCCGGCGGGCAGTACTACCGACACCCCGCGCCCGGACTCGGCGCCACCCGCCCCGAGGCCCTGCACCACGGATGGTCCGCCTTCGCCTCACGCGAAGCCGCCCTGCGCGCCCACGTGTCGGCCGGGCGGATCACGTACCTGCCCCATCACCACGTCTGGACGGTGACCCCGGATTCCGGTGAGAGCCCCGGCTGGACCCTGCACGCCGTCGCCGGCCCCGACGAGGATCCCGCCACGGTCCGGGCCCGTGCCGTTCTGCTCGCCACCGGGGCCTACGAGCGCCAGCTCCCCTTCCCCGGCTGGACCCTGCCCGGGGTCGTCGGGGCCGGCGGGGCGCAGGCCATGCTCAAGGGTGGGCTCGTGCTCCCGGGCAGCCGGGTCGTCGTCGCCGGGAGCGGGCCGCTGCTGCTCGCCGTGGCCGGCTCGCTCGCCGCAGCCGGGGCCCGGGTGCCCGCCGTCGTGGAGGCCGCTGCGTACACCGGCTACGCCGCCCACGCCCCCGCCCTGCTCCGCAACCCCGGCAAGCTGGTGGAAGGGGCCACGTACGGCGGGGCGCTGGTTCGCCACGGGGTGCGTCTGCTCACCCGGCACGCCGTCACCGAGGCCCACGGCACCGACCGGGTCGAGGCCGTCACCGTGGCCCGGCTCGACCGCGACTGGCGCCCGGTCCCGGGCACCGCCCGCCGCATCCCGTGCGACGCCGTGGCCGTCGGCCACGGGCTGGTGCCCCAGCTGGAGCTGGCCACCGGTCTCGGCTGCGCCACCCGTCCGAGCCCGGACGCCACCGTCGCCCTGGAAGTGGATGCCGGGCAGCGGACCTCCGTCCCCGGGGTCTGGTCCGCCGGGGAGACCGGCGGCATCGGCGGAGCTCAGCTGGCCCTGGTCGAAGGGGAGATCGCCGCTCATTCGGTCGCGGGCCGGCCGGTTCCGGCGCGCCTCGCCCGTACCCGTACGAGGCTGCGCGCCTTCGCCGCCGCGATGGCCGGCGCGCACCGCCCGGGTCCCGGCTGGACCGGCTGGCTGCGCGAGGACACCGACGTGTGCCGCTGCGAGGAGGTGCCGGCGGGCCGGATCCGGGAAGCCGTCGAAGATCTGGGGGCGCGGGACGCCCGTACGGTCAAACTCCTTACCCGGGCCGGCATGGGCTGGTGTCAGGGCCGGATGTGCGGCCCGGCCGTCGCCGCCCTGGCCGGTACCGATCCCGCTCCCGACCGCAGGCCGCTGTCCTGCCCGGTTCCGCTGCGCCACCTCGCCGCGCTCCCGGCCGAACCCCCGGCCGCGCTTTCCCCCGAACTTCCCTGACGGGACCGCCGACAGGGCGGCCGCACCTCTTGTGGCCACGTCACACCCACTAGTAAAATGTCACACATCACCCTAGGGAGCACTCTCATGACCCACGCGCACACCCCCGCGCCCGCCGCCGCGGACACCCGCACCCGCCCCTGGCACGGCATCATGGTCGCCACCACCCTGCCCCTGCGGGAAGACCTGAGCGTCGACCACGACGCCTACGCCGAGCACGTGGCCTGGCTGATCGCCAACGGCTGCGACGGCGTCGTTCCGAACGGCTCCCTCGGCGAGTACCAGACCCTCACCGACGAGGAGCGCGCCGCCGTCGTCCGTACCGCCGTCGAGGCCGCCGGCGACGGTGCCCGCGTGATGCCCGGAGTCGCGGCCTACGGCAGCGCCGAATCCCGCCGCTGGGCCGAGCAGGCCGCCGAGGCCGGCGCCGGATCCGTGCTCCTGCTGCCGCCCAACGCCTTCCGGGCCGACGCGGACGCCGTGCGTGCCCACTACGCCGAGGTCGCCCGCGCCGGCCTGCCCGTGGTCGCGTACAACAACCCCATCGACACCAAGGTGGACCTCGTCCCGGACCTGCTGGCCCGGCTGCACGCCGACGGCTCCATCGTCGCCGTCAAGGAGTTCAGCGGGGACGTGCGGCGCGCCTACGAGATCGCCGAACTGGCCCCGGGCCTGGACCTGTTGATCGGCGCCGACGACGTGCTGCTCGAACTGGCCCTGGCCGGCGCCGTCGGCTGGATCGCCGGCTACCCCAACGCGCTCCCGCAGGCCTGCGCCACCCTCTACCGCGCCGCCGTCGCGGGAGACCTCGACACCGCCCTGCCGCTCTACAAGTCCCTGCACTCCCTGCTGCGCTGGGACTCCAAGACCGAGTTCGTCCAGGCCATCAAGCTCTCCATGGACCTGGCCGGCCGCCCCGGAGGTCCGACCCGCCCGCCGCGCTTCCCGCTCACCGGCGAGATCGAGGCCGGTGTCCGCGCCGCCACCGAGAAGGCCCTCGCCGAGGGTCTCAACTAAGCCATTCCAAGGGGGACCTGATGCGCACCCGAAACATCTACCACGCGGTGGACTCGCACACCGAGGGCATGCCCACCCGGGTGATCACCGGGGGAGTCGGGGTGATCCCCGGCGCCACCATGGCCGACAAGCGGCTCCACTTCATCGAGCACCTGGACCACCTGCGGACCCTGCTCATGTACGAGCCGCGCGGCCACTCCGCGATGAGCGGCGCCATCCTGCAGCCCCCGACCCGCCCCGACGCCGACTTCGGCGTCCTGTACATCGAGGTGTCGGGCCTGCTCCCCATGTGCGGGCACGGCACCATCGGGGTCGCCACCGTCCTGGTCGAGACGGGCATGGTGCCCGTCGTCGAGCCGGTCACCACCGTCCGGCTCGACACCCCGGCCGGGCTGGTCAGCGTGGACGTCCGCGTCGAGGACGGGGCGGCCACCGCCGCCACCTTCACCAACGTGCCGGCCTTCTGCGTGGGCCTCGACCTCAAGGCCGAGGTTCCCGGGTACGGCACGGTCACCTACGACCTCGCCTACGGCGGCAACTTCTACGCCTTCGTCGAACTCGACTCCCTCGGGCTCCCCTTCGACCGCGAGCGCGGGGACGACCTGCTCGCCGCCGGCCTGGCCCTCATGGAGGCGATCAACGCCTCCCCGGACCGGCCCGTGCACCCCGAGAACCCCTCCTTCGGCGGGGTCAAGCACGTCTACCTCGCCGCCCCCGGCTCCGACGCCCACCGCTCCCGGCACGCGATGGCCATCCACCCGGGCTGGTTCGACCGCTCGCCGTGCGGTACGGGAACCAGCGCGCGCATGGCGCAGCTGCACGCCCGCGGACTCCTGTCCCTGGAAACGGACTTCGTCAACGAGTCCTTCATCGGCACCGAGTTCACCGGCCGCCTCATCGGCGAGACCACGGTGGCCGGCCGCCCGGCCCTCGTGCCCACCGTCACCGGACGGGCCTGGATCACCGGCACCGCCCAGTACTTCCTCGACCCGTCCGACCCGTTCCCCGGAGGGTTCCTCCTGTGACCGTCGTACGAACCGTGGACTACCACACCGCCGGCGAGCCCTTCCGCATCGTCGATCTCACCACGGGCGGCGCTCCGCCCGTGCCCGGGGACACCGTCGCCGAGCGCTGCGCCACCGCCATCGGACCGGGGGGATCGGGCACGGCCCCCCGGCGCGGCGCGCTGGACGACGTACGGCGGCTCCTCGTGCAGGAGCCGCGCGGGCACGCGGGGATGTACGGGGGCTTCGTGGTCCCGCCCGACGACGACGGGGCCCACTTCGGGGTGCTGTTCTGGCACAAGGACGGCTACTCCACCGCCTGCGGCCACGGCACCATGGCGCTGGGCGCCTGGGCCGTGGACACCGGCCGGGTCGCCGCCCCCGACGACGGGGACGTCCAGGTACGGATCGACGTGCCCTCGGGGCGGGTCGCCGCGACCGTGCACCGCGCCGGCGGCCGCACCACCGGGGTCACCTTCCGCAACGTCCCGGCCCGCACCAGCGCCCGCAAGGTGCCCGTCGCCACCACGCTGGGCATGGCCGAGGTGGACATCGCGCACGCCGGGGCCTGCTACGCCTCCCTGCCCGCCCGGGACCTAGGCCTCGACGTGAGCCCGGCCTCCCTGCCCGAGCTCGTGCGCGCCGGGAAGGAGATCCGGGCCGCCCTCGCCACCCACCCCGGGACCTGGCACCCGGACGGGCCGCTGCTCTCCGGGGTGTACGGGGTGACCCTGTTCGAGGAGCTCCCCGACACCCCCTTCGGTCCGCACCAGCGCAACGTCACCGTCTTCGCCGACGGCCAGATCGACCGCTCGCCCTGCGGCTCCGGCACCTCGGCGCGGCTCGCGCTGCTGGCCGAGGACGGGCGGCTGGGTGAGGGGGAGGACCTGCTGCACGAGTCGGTCGTGGGCACGGTGTTCACGGGCCGCGTCGCCGCCCGGGTGGCCGCCGGTGTGGTCACGGAGGTCACCGGTACGGCGTACCGCACCGGCGAACACCTCTTCAGCGTCGACCCGCAGGACGCCCTCGGCGCCGGGTTCCTCCTGTGATCCCCCAGCTGTCGGGCGCGGAGATGGCCGGGCTCCTCACCCCGGCCGCCGCCGCCGACGCGCTGGCCGGCGTACTGCGCTCCGGGCTGGACCCGGAGACCTGCCCGCCGCGCAGCGCCCTGCCCGTGCCCGGCGGCGGGGAGCTGCTGCTGATGCCGGCCGCCACCGGGGCCTACGCCGGAGTGAAGATCGCCGGAGTGGCCCCGGGGAACCCGGCGCTCGGGCTGCCCCGGATCACCGGGTCCTACCTCCTCCTGGACGGGCCCACCCTGCGCCCCCTCGCCCTGCTCGACGGGGCGGTGCTGACCACCCTGCGCACCCCGGCGGTCTCGGCGCTCGCGCTGCGCCACCTGGCCCCGGCCGGGCGGCCGCTGCGGCTGCTGATCTTCGGATCGGGACCGCAGGCGTACGGGCACCTCGAAGCGGTGCACGCGATGCGGCAGCTGGCGGAGGTGGTGGTCGTGGCCCGTGCGGGGTCGGCGGGCAGCGCCGCCGCCGCGGAGAAGCTGGCGGCGCACGCGCGCGGGCTGGGCGTCCCCGCCCGGCCGGGGGTGGCGGCTGAAGTGGCCGACGCGGACCTGGTGATCTGCTGCACCACCTCCCGCGAGCCCCTCTTCGACGGGCGGCTCATCGCGCCGGGCGCCACCGTGGTCGCGGTCGGCTCGCACGAGCCGGACGCCCGCGAGGTGGACACGGCGCTGGTCCGGCGGGCGGCGGTGTACGTGGAGTCGCGTGCGGCGGCTCTGCGCGAGGCGGGGGACCTGCTGGTGCCGGAGGCCGAAGGGGCGATCGGCGCCGGTCATATCAGCGGCACCCTGGCCGACCTGGTCGCGGGCCGGATGCCGGGTGCGGGGGCGGCGAGTTGTCCACAGCTCTTCAAGAGTGTGGGCATGGCCTGGGAAGATCTCGCTGTGGCGGTGGCCCTGTTCGAGGCCGCCGGGAGCGGTGTCCACTGAGGAACGAGCGCAACGTGACATTGTACGCTGTTCCTCCGCACGCCGATGGTGTGAGCGGTCTCGGAGGAAATGCAATGGGTGACCTGAAGCAGCACAGTCTCATCAAGGCTCAGGAACGGCTCCGCGACCAGGTAGGCCACGCCCTGCGGGCAGCCCTGATAGCGGGTGAACTGCGCCCCGGGAGCGTCTACTCCGCTCCCGGCCTCGCGGCCGAGCTCGGCGTCTCGGCCACCCCGGTGCGCGAGGCCATGCTGGACCTGGCCCGCGAGGGCCTGGTGGAACCGGTCCGCAACAAGGGCTTCCGCATCACGGAGGTCAGCGAGCGCGATCTGGACCAGTACACCGAGCTGCGCACGATGATCGAGGTCCCGACCATCGGCAAGATCACGAAGATCGCCGCGCCCGAGGCACTGGAGGCCTTGCGCCCCATCGCGCAGGAGATCGTCACCAGCGCGCGCGAGCACAACCTCATCGGCTACCTGGAGGCCGACCGCCGCTTCCACCTCACCCTCCTCGGCCTCTCGGGCAACGACCGCCTGGTGGAAACCGTCGGCGACCTGCGCAAGCGCTCCCGGCTGTACGGCCTGACGGGCCTGGACGAGGCCGGCAAGCTGGTCTCCTCCGCCGAGGAGCACATCGAGCTCCTGGACCTGATGCTCACCGGCGACGCGGAGGCGGCCGAAGCCTGCATGACCCGCCACCTGGGCCACGTCCGCTCCCTCTGGGCCCAGGGCCGCGACGAACCGGTGGGCCGCCCGAAGGGCCGCCTGGGCGCGGGCCTCTAGCCCCCGCCCCTCCCTCGACGCCGGGCCGCGCAGCAGCGCGCCCGGCGTTCGGCATGCCCAACGCCCTGGCGTCCGTACCCATTTGGACACGGCTGGATAACGGTGGGTCCAACCGGGGTCCAACCCCTTGTCAGTACAATTTCACATTACTATGTTACCGGTCACATCATAGAGCGCGGCCCTTCACTGGAGTGACCCATGACCAAGCGCACCCAACTCGCCCTCGCCACCGCCCTGGTGGCCGCACTCGCACTCGGCGCCTCGGGCTGCTCCGACCCCAAGAAGGGCTCCGCCGCAGGTGCCGGGGCCTCCAACCCCGCCTCCGCCAACGACGGCAAGATCCTCGGCGGGACCCCCGTCAAGGGCGGGACCATCACCGTCCTGTCCAACCAGGACTTCGCCCACCTCGACCCCGCCCGCAACTGGGTCATGCCGACGATGGACTTCGGCACCCGCCTCCTCTACCGCACCCTGGTCACCTTCAAGGCCGAACCGGGCAAGGCCGGCAGCGAGCTCGTCCCCGACCTCGCCACCGACCTCGGTACCCCCTCCAACGGCGGCAAGACCTGGACCTTCACCCTGAAGGAGGGCGTGAAGTACGAGGACGGCTCGCCCATCAAGGCGCAGGACATCAAGTACAACGTCGAGCGCTCCATGGCCCCCGACCTCACGGGCGGCCCCGACTACGCGGCCCAGTACCTCGCCGGCGCCGAGGGCTACAAGGGCCCGCTCCAGGGCAAGCACCTCGACTCGGTGAAGACCCCCGACGACCGCACGATCGTCTTCGAACTGAAGCGGCCCGTCGCCGAGTTCTCCGCGACCGCGACCCTGCCCACCTTCGCCCCGGTCCCCGAGTCCCAGGAGAAGGGCACGCAGTACGACGCCCGCCCGTTCTCCTCCGGCCCGTACAAGATCGAGTCGTACGACCGGGACAAGAAGCTCGTCCTGGTCCGCAACGAGCACTGGGACGCCAAGACCGACACCGTCCGCAAGGCCTACCCCGACAAGTTCGTGGTCGTCATGGGCCTCAAGGGCGGCCAGATCGACGACCGGATCATCGCCGGGGAGGGCGCCGACGCCTCCTCCGTCCAGTGGTCCGACATGCGGCCCGAGAGCGCACCCAAGGTGCTGCCCAAGCCGGAGATCAAGTCGCGGCTGCTGGCCGAGTCCCAGGGCTGTACGGAGATGCTCCACCTCAACAACTCCCGCGCCCCCTTCAACGACCCCAAGGTCCGCGAGGCCATGCAGTACGCCGTGGACAAGGAGGCCGTGATCACCGCGGGCGGCGGCCCGGCCCTCAACGAGATCGCCACCGCCTACCTGCCCCCGGCCATGTCCGGCGGCAAGCAGGCCGACACCCTGGGGATCGCCCCCTCCGGGGACCCCGCCAAGGCCAAGGAACTTCTCAAGGCGGCCGGCAAGGAGACCCTGAAGGTCTCGCTCGCCGTCTCCACCGGAGACAAGGGCAAGGCGGAGGCCCTTCAGCAGGGCCTGGCCCGTGCCGGCGTCGAGGTCGTCATCGACACGGTCGACCCGGGCGCCTACTACGACGTCATCGGCGACCTCTCCACCACCCCCGACATGTCGCTCGCCGGCTGGTGCCCCGACTACCCCTCCGGCTCCACCTGGATCCCCTTCGTCTTCGACGGACGCACCATCAAGGAGAAGGGCAACCAGGGCAACAACGCCCAGTTCCGCGACGACGCCACGATGAAGCGGATCGACGAGATCAACGCCATGGCCGACGCCAAGCAGGCCAACCAGGCCTGGATCGACCTCGACGCCGAGATCATGAAGAAGTCCCCGGCCGTCCCCCTCCTGCTGGAGCGCAAGCCGCTGCTCGTCGGCACCAACATCGCGGGAGCCTTCGGACACCCCGTCTGGGTCGGCCAGATCGACTACGCCACCGTCGGTCTGAAGGACCCGTCGAAGAGCCAGGGCTGAGGACGCGGGGGCCCCTGACACCATGACCACCACCGCACCGGGCGCTGCCGGACCGGGCGCCGCCCGTCCGGCAGCCCCGGACGGCGCACCGGCCGGGACCGTCCCCCCGGGCAGCAGCCCCTGGCAGCTCGCCCGGCGGGAACTCCGCCGCCGCCCCGCCGTCCGCGTCAGTCTCTGCGTCGTCCTGCTCTTCGTCCTGATGGCCGTCACCGCCCCCTGGCTGGGCGCGCTCGGCGGCTGGTCCCCGGACGAGTTCGACAAGTCCGCCATCGACCCCTACCTCGGCGGCCAGCCGCTGGGCTCCTTCGGCGGGATCAGCCCCGAGCACTGGCTCGGCGTGGAACCCGTCAGCGGCCGCGACCTGTTCGCCCGCGTCGTCCACGGCGCCCAGGTCTCGCTCCTCATCGCCTTCGCCGCCACCGCCATCGTGGTCGTGACGGGCACCGCCGCCGGAATCGCCGCCGGCTACTTCGGCGGGCGCACCGACGCCGTCCTGTCCCGGCTGATGGACCTGACGATGTCCTTCCCGTCCCTCATCTTCATGATCGCGATGCTGTCGGTGGCCAAGGACGTCAACCGCATCGTCCTCATGACCGTCGTCATCGGCGTCTTCGGCTGGCCCGGCGTCGCCCGCGTCGTCCGCGGGCAGGCCCTCTCGCTCAAACACCGCGAGTACGTGGACGCCGCCCGCGTCGGCGGATCGAGCTCCTGGCGGATCCTGACCCGCGACATCCTCCCGGGGGTCTCCGGCCCGGTCATCGCCTACACCACCCTGCTCATCCCCGGCATGATCAGCACCGAGGCCGCGCTCAGCTACCTCGGCGTGGGCGTCCGCCCGCCCACCCCCTCCTGGGGCCAGATGATCGCCGAGTCCGTGGCCTTCTACGAGACCGACCCCATGTACTTCGTCATCCCCAGCCTCTTCCTCTTCCTCGCGGTCCTCGCCTTCACCCTGCTCGGCGACGCCCTGCGCGACATCCTCGACCCGAGGGGCGGCCGGACGTGATCCTCTACCTCGCACGCCGGCTGCTCGCCCTCGCCGGCGTCCTCCTGGCCATCGCCGCCGTCACCTTCCTCATCTTCTACGTGCTCCCCTCCGACCCGGCCGCGGCCGCCTGCGGCAAGACCTGCAGCGCCGAGCGGCTGGCCGACGTACGCGCGTACCTCGGCCTGGACCGGCCGCTGTGGCGGCAGTTCGGCGAGTTCCTCACCGGGATCTTCACCGGACGCACCCTGGGCACCGGCCAGTACGCCGTCCAGTGCGACTTCCCCTGCCTGGGCTACTCCTACGAGAACTCCCTGCCCGTATGGGACCTGCTCATGGACCGGCTCCCGGTCTCCGCCTCCCTCGCCGTCGGCGCGGCCGTCCTCTGGCTCGTCCTCGGACTCGGCGCGGGAGTCACCGCCGCCCTGCGCAAGGACACGGCCACGGACAAGGTCCTCATGGTCGGCGCGGTCGCCGCGGCCTCCCTGCCCGTGTACTTCACCTCCGTGATGCTCATCTACGGAGTCATCCGGATCGCCGGGCTCCTGCCCTACCCCACCTACCAGGCCTTCACCGACAACCCGCTGGCCTGGGCCGGCAACCTGCTCCTGCCCTGGACCGCGCTCGCCCTGCTCTACGCCGCCATGTACGCCCGCCAGAGCCGCGGTTCGATGATCGAGGCGATGGCCGAGCCGTACATCCGTACCGCCCGCGCCAAGGGGATGCCCGAGCGCACCGTCGTGGTCAAACACGGACTGCGCTCCGGGATGACCCCGATCCTCACCATCTTCGGCATGGACCTCGGCGGCCTGCTCGCCGGAGCCGTCATCACCGAGTCCATCTTCGGACTCCCGGGCATCGGGCGGCTGTTCTACGGGGCCCTGGTCAGCTCGGACCAGCCCGTCGTGCTCGGGGTCACCCTGCTGGCCGCCTTCTTCATCGTCGTCGCGAACCTCGCCGTCGACCTCCTGTACGCCGTCATCGACCCGAGGGTGAGGTACTGATGGCTCCTCCTCACGAAGCCGCGGCCCCCGCGGCCCCGCTGCTCCAAGTCCGGGACCTGCAGGTCACCTTCACCACCCCGCGCGGCACCGTGCGCGCCGTGGACTCCCTCGGCTTCACCGTCGAGGCCGGCCGCACGCTCGGGATCGTCGGCGAGTCCGGATCGGGCAAGTCCGTCACCTCCCTCGCCGTGATGGGCCTGCACCGGGGCGCCGAGATCGGCGGCTCCATCGCCCTCGACGGACAGGAGCTGACCACCAAGTCCGAGAAGGAGCTCTCCAAGCTGCGCGGCCGCAAGATGGCCATGATCTTCCAGGACCCGCTGTCCAGCCTGCACCCCTACTACACGGTCGGCGAGCAGATCGCCGAGCACTTCCGGGTCCACTTCCGGGCCGGCCGGGCCGCCGCGAAACGGCGCGCCGTCGACATGCTCGGCGAGGTCGGCATCCCCGAACCCGCCCGCCGGGCGGGGGAGTACCCCCACCAGTTCTCCGGCGGCATGCGCCAGCGCGCGATGATCGCCATGGCGCTGGCGTGCGAGCCCGACCTGCTCATCGCCGACGAGCCCACCACCGCCCTCGACGTCACCGTGCAGGCGCAGATCCTGGAGCTGATCGCCGGTCTCCAGCAGGAGCGCGGACTCGGCGTCGTCATGATCACCCACGATCTGGGCGTGGTCGCCCGGGTCGCCCACGAGGTACTCGTCATGTACGGCGGCCGCGCCGCCGAACAGGCCCCGGTGGACGACCTGTTCGCCGATCCGGCGCACCCCTACACCCGGGGGCTCCTCGACTCCCTGCCCCGGCTGGACGACGCCGACGAGGAGCCGCTGCGGGCCATCCCCGGCTCCCCGCCCTCCCTGCTCGCCCCGGCCCCGGGATGCGCCTTCGCCCCGCGCTGCCCCGTGGCCGCCGCGGCCGACGACGCGGACCGCGAGCGCTGCGCCACGGTGCGGCCGCAACTGCGACCCTACGGCGACGCCGGCCGCGAATCCGCCTGCCACTTCGCGGGCGCCGTCCGGGAGGTGACCCGATGACCACGACGAACCAGCCGCACACCGCCGCCCGCACCGACCGGATCCCGGCGGCCCGCGGGGAGGACCCGCCCCCGCTGCTGCGGGTGCGCGACCTGACGATGTCCTTCCCCGGCAAGCGGTCCGCGACCGGGCGCCGGGGGGCGCCCGTGCGCGCCGTCGACGGGGTCTCCTTCGACCTGGAGGCCGGCCGGACCCTGGGCCTCGTAGGAGAATCGGGCTGCGGGAAGTCCACCACCGGGCGGATGCTGGTCCGGCTGCTGGAACCGACCTCCGGAAGCGTCGAGTTCGACGGCAAGGACATCAGCCGGCTCTCCCAGAGCGCCCTGCGTCCCCTGCGGCGGAACCTCCAGATGGTCTTCCAGGACCCGCACTCCTCCCTCAACCCCCGCCAGACGGTGGCCCGGATCATCTCCGACCCGCTGCTGGTGCAGGGTTCGAGCGCGGCGGACGCCCGCCGCCGGGCCGCCGAGCTCATGGAGCTCGTCGGACTGATCCCGGAGCACATCGACCGCTATCCGCACGAGTTCTCCGGCGGCCAGGCGCAGCGCATCGGGATCGCCCGGTCGCTCGCCACCAGCCCCCGGCTGATCATCGCCGACGAGCCGGTCTCGGCGCTCGACGTCTCCGTGCAGGCGCAGATCGTCAACCTGATGGAGCGGCTGCGCGCCGAACTGGGCCTGGCCTACGTGTTCATCGCGCACGACCTCTCCGTCGTCAAACGGGTCAGCGACCGGGTCGCCGTCATGTACCTCGGCCGGATCGTGGAGATGGGCGACAAGAAGTCGCTCTACGAGAACCCCCAGCACCCGTACACCAGGGCGCTGTTGTCCGCCGTACCGCTGCCCGACCCGGCGGCGGAGCGGCGGCGCGAGCGGATCGTGCTGCTCGGCGATCCGCCGAGTCCGGCCGCCCCGCCCCCCGGCTGCACCTTCCACCCCAGGTGCCCCGTGGCGCAGGAGATCTGCCGCACCGAACGGCCGCTGCTGCGGACGGTCGCCTCCCGTGAGGTGGCCTGTCACCTGGCGTAGCCGCAGGCGCCCGGGTGACCGGCGGGGAACCCGGGCAACGGGGAGGGCCCCGGAGCGATGATCTCGCTCCGGGGCCCTGCCGTCGTTCCGGGATCTGCCCGGCCTCAGACCAGGCCCAGCTCCTTGCGGAAGAACTCCAGCTCCAGCGCCATGACCTTCTCGCGCACCCCGCCCGGGGTCATGTGCGTGACGCCCGGCAGCGCGAGCAGCTGGTGCGGGCGGCCCGCGTCGGTCAGGGCCTGCGAGAGCCGCAAGGTGTGCGAGGGGTGGACGTTGTCGTCGGCCAGCCCCGTGACCAGCAGCAGCGGCCGGCTCAGACCCGCCGCGTCGGAGAGCAGGCTGTCCCGCTCGTACACCTCCGGGTGCGCCTGGGGCAGACCCAGGTACCGCTCGGTGTACGCCGTGTCGTACTGCCGGAAGTCGGTCGGCGCGGCCCCGGCCGCCGCCGCGTGGAAGACGTCCGGGCGGCGCAGCACCGCGAGCGCGGACAGGTACCCGCCGTACGACCAGCCGCGGATGCCGACCCGGTTCAGGTCGAGGTCGGCGTGGCGCGCCCCGAGCGCCTGCAGGGCGGCGACCTGGTCCTCCAGGGTGACCTCCGAGAAGCCCCGGAACATGGCGTGGGTGAACCGCGGGGAGACGTGCGCGGTGCCGCGGTTGTCGACGGTGACCACGGCGAAGCCCTGGTCGGCCCACCACTGCCGGTGCTGCCAGCGGCGCGGCTCGGCGCTGACGTCCTGCATGCCGGGGCCGCCGTAGCTGTCCATCAGGACGGGCAGCCGCGTGCCGGGGACGTGCCCGCGCGGCAGCACCAGGGCGGTGGGCACCCCGTGCTCGGTGACCCGCTCCAGCACCGGGACCACCCGGTACGGCAGCGGCTGCGACAGGTCGACGGGTGCGAACTCCCGCCCGTCGGCGGTGCGCAGGACGCGCCGGATGCCGTCGGCGTCGGCGGAGGTCAGCAGCAGCGCCCCGGCGGCGGACTGGACGGCGTGCACCCCGGGCCCGTCCGCGAGCGGGGTCAGCTCGCCCGTGTCCGGATCCAGCAGGAGCACCTGCTGCTCGGCGGGGTCGCGCAGCGCGGCCTCGATCAGCAGCCGGTTCCCGTGGGTGCCGGCCACCTTGCGGACCTGGAGCCCCTCCCCGGTGAGCAGTACGCCGTCCAGCGCGAGCGCGCGGGCCGCCCCGCCGGGGGTGTCGGCCGAGGTGAGCATCCGGCCGTCGGCCAGCCGCGCCGGGGTGCCGGGGAGCATGGGGTCCACCCACTGGGGGTGCGTGGTGCGCGACAGCTCCCGGGTGCGCCCGGTGTCCGGGTCGGCGGAGAGCAGCAGGACGTTCTGCTGGAGCCGGTCCTGCACGGTGAGCAGGATCTCGGGGGGCACGGTGTCACTCGGGGGCCACTCCACGTCGGAGACGTACGGGTAGGTCTCGGTGTCCCAGTCGAGCCGCACGGCGTTGTCCGCGCCCGGTCCGAGCACCCAGAACCGCACGTCGGCGTTGGGGCCGCCCGCCTCGGGGTACGCGAAGTCCTCGGCCGGCAGCTCCGGGTGCGCCGGGTCGGCGAACCAGCGCCGCTGGAGGGCGGATTCGTCGACGCGGGCGGCCAGCAGGCGCTCCCCGTCGGGGGACCACCAGTGCCCCCGGTGCCGGTCCAGCTCCTCGGCGGCGGCGAACTCCGAGACGCCCCAGCGGGCTCCGTCGTCGGGGCTGACCCGGCCGCCGGGGACGGTGTGGAGGGCGTCGTCGGTGACGTAGGCGATGCGCGAGGCGTCGGGGCTCGGGCGCGGGTCGAAGACGGGACCGGCGGTGGGGATCTCCTTGGGCTGCGCGGGCGCTCCGGCGCCGGCCTCGCGGGTGACCTCGTACAGGCGCCCGTAGAGCGCGAACAGCGCGGTGAGCCCGTCGGCGGAGAGCGCGTACGAGCCGATCCCGGCGGCGACGAGCCGCGAGCGTTCGCGCAGCCGGCGCTCGACGAGGGGGAGCGGCCCCGGCTCGGGGGACAGTTCGCGGGGGTCGGCGAGCCGGGTTTCGGCGCCGGTGGCGGTGTCCAGGACCCAGAGGCTGTCGAAGGGATCGGTGGGGCCGGTGGAGCGGAGGAACCAGAGGAGCCGGCCTTCGTCCCCGAAGGAGAAGGCGCGCGGGGCGCCGTAGGTGAAGCGGGCGGTGCTCGCGGAGAGCCTGAGGAAGTCATCCATGCGGTCCATGGAATCAGTGTGTCATGTGAAATACCACATACCATGTGCCACATAGTCTAGGCCGTTCGAGTGGTGTCACCCCCGTGACGGGTTTAGCGTCGAAAAAGTGGACCCGAACGCTACGCCGAGCAGTACCAGCACCGGGACCGACGGCAAGGTCCAAGGCAATGAAGGCCGTCACGGACTAGCTCTGCTCGTGCTCGCCTCCTGCCAGCTCATGGTCGTTCTCGACATCACCATCGTGAACATCGCGCTGCCGCACATCCAGACCGCACTCGACTTCTCCACCGAGAGCCTGTCCTGGGTCGTCAACGCCTACACCCTCACCTTCGGCGGCCTGCTGCTCCTCGGCGGCCGCACCGGCGACATCCTCGGCCGTCGGCGCGTCTTCGTCTTCGGCGTCCTGCTCTTCGGCCTGGCCTCGCTCCTGGGCGGATTCGCCCAGAACTCCGGCCAGTTGATGGGCGCCCGCGCCCTCCAGGGCGTCGGCGGCGCCATCGCCTCGCCGACCGCCCTCGCGCTGATCACCACCACCTTCCGCGAAGGCCCGGAACGCAACCGGGCCTTCGGGGTGTTCGCCGGCGTCTCGGCCGGCGGCGGCGCGATCGGGCTGCTGGCCGGCGGGGTGCTCGTGGAGTGGCTGAACTGGCGCTGGGTGCTCTTCGTCAACGTCCCCATCGCCCTGCTGATCGCCCTGGTCACCCCGAAGGTGATCCGCGAATCCGCGCGCCGGCCCGGACACTTCGACCTCGCGGGCGCCCTGCTCTCCACCCTCGGCATGGTCGCGCTGGTCTACGGCTTCATCCGCGCGTCCCAGGACGGCTGGCTGGACGGGCTGACGCTCGGCTCCTTCGCGGCGGCGGTGGTCCTGCTGACCCTCTTCGTCGTCAACGAACGGCGCTCGCCCCAGCCCATCACCCCGCTGCACATGTTCGCCGACCGCAACCGGGCCGGTACGTACGCGATCATGCTCTTCTTCGCCTGCGCGATCTTCGGCATGTTCTTCTTCCTGACCCTGTTCGTGCAGAACGTGCTGGGCTTCAGCCCGCTGCGGGCCGGGCTCGCCTTCCTGCCGGTCAGCGCGATGATCGCGGTGACGGCGGGGATGACCTCCCAGCTGCTGCCGAAGTTCGGGCCCAAACCGTTCATGGTGGCCGGCTCCCTGTTCTCGGCCGCCGGACTGGCCTGGCTCACGCAGACCGACATTCACTCGACGTACCTGGGCAGCATCCTGGGACCGATGCTGCTCTTCAGCGCCGGCATGGGCATGCAGTTCGTGTCCCTGACCCTGATGGCCCTCTCGAACGTCCCCGACCGGGAATCGGGCGCGGCCTCGGGACTGCTGAACGCGATGCAGCAGGTGGGCGGCTCGCTGGGCCTGTCCATCCTGGTCACGGTCTTCGGCACGGCCAGCCGCAACGAGGCCAGGGATCAGGCGGGCTCGTTCCTGCGCACCGCCACCCCCGAGCAGAAGCTCTTCTTCGCCAAGACCAAGCAGTACCCGAAGCCCTGGAGCGACCAGGTCCTCACCTCGGGCGTCAGCGCCGCCTTCGTGGCGGCGGCCGCGTTCACCCTGGTCACGGCGCTGATCGCGCTCTTCGTCATCCAGGTGCGGCCCTCGGACCTCGCCCGCCTCCAGGGCAACCACACACCGGCGGCGGGCGGCTGACCCCGAGGCGGGCGGCCCGTCCCCCAGGCCGCCCGCGTGCCCTTCAGCCCTTCAGCCCTTCAGGCGACGGATCCGGCAGCGCGCCGGACCGGTGGTGCGCAGGGTGATCCCGGCGACGACGGGGACCTCGGTGTCCACCGCCTCGAACTCGTAGGTCCGCAGCAGCATCGCCAGTGCGATCACCGACTCCAGCATGGAGAAGTGCTGTCCGATGCAGGCGCGCGGACCGCCGCCGAAGGGCAGCCAGGCGTACCGCGGCCGGGCCGCCTCGGCCTCCGGGGTGAACCGGTCGGGGTCGAAGCGTTCCGGGTCCGGCCAGTAGTCGGGGTGGCGGTGGATCACCCAGGGCGCCACGATCACATCGGCGCCGGCCGGGATGGTGTGCCCGTCGACCTCGGCCGCGTCGACCGAGCGGCGGCCGAGGACGGGGGCCGCGGGATAGAGCCGCATGGCCTCCTTGAGCACCTGGGTGAGGTACGGGAGCCGGTCGAGATCGGCGGCCCCGGGCGTACGGTCGCCCAGCACCGCGGCGATCTCGGCGCGGGCCCGGTCCTGGAGATCGGGATGGCGGGCCAGCAGGTGGAGGGAGAAGGCGAGCGAGGTGGCGGTCGTCTCGTGCCCGGCGAGCAGGAAGATCAGTACCTGTTCGCGCAACTCCGTGGCGTCGAACTCCCCGTCGTCCGCGCTGCTCGCGGCGGCGAGCAGCGACAGCAGGTCCTCGCCCTCGACCTCGCCCTCGCCCTTGCTCTCACTCCCACCCGCTCCCGCTCCCGCGCTGCGGCGCTCGGCGATGATCCCGTCGCACACCGCGTACAGCTCGTCCATCGCGGCGGCCGCCCGCTTGTTGCCCGGAGTGGGCCAGTCGCGGGGGAGATTGACGGGGGAGTAGCCGCGGCGCATCACATAGGCGGTGATGACCGGAAAGCACCGGTCCACGACGTCGGCGGTGGCGTCCACGTCGGTGCCGAAGAGGATCCGGGCCACGGCGCGCAGCGCCAGGGTCATCATCTCGTCCGAGACGTCGACCACCCCGTCCCGGGCCGCCTCCCAGGCGGTGAGGGTGGCAGCGGTCTCGGTCGCCACCGCGTCGGCGTACCCGTCCACCCGGCGCTTGGTGAACAGCGGCTGGACCAGTCGCCGCTGGCGCAGGTAGTCCTCGTCCTGACTGGTGAGCAGGCCGTTGCCGAGGGCGTCGCGGACCTCTTGGTAAATGGCGTTGTCCTTGCGGAAGTTGGCCGCCTGCGAGGCCAGTACCTGCTGCGCCCCCTCCGCCGAGAACACGCAGTGCAGTTCGGTGCGCAGCCCCGGCGGACCGGCCGTGATCCGCACGACGTCACCGTGCCGGTGCCGCGCCCGCTGATACGTACCGAGGGCGTCCGACTTCAGGTCGGCGAGCGACCCGAGCAGCGGGGCGCCCTCCAGCCGCGGTATCTCCGTACTGCCTGCTAATCCCATGGCTCCGCCCACCCTCAGAACTGTTGCGACAGGGCGATTCTGCGCACGCCGGCCCACGGAGGGCGAGGGCTGCCGGGGCATCAGGCCGAATCTCGCCGCAGCACCGGGCAGGGCCCCGGCTCTCCCTCCCCACCCCCTCCTATGTGTCGCAGGCGATGCCGTCGTTGTCCCGGTCGAGGTGTTCTCCGTAACCGGGTTGGCCGCGCCGGATCGGGGCGGCTCCGGCGGCCTTGGCCTCGGTGCAGTTCTTGTAGGAGACGTCCTTGGGAGCCGGGGCCGGGGTCGGGGAGGACGCCGGCGGCTTCGCCTTGCCCGTCGTGGCGGGGGCCGGCGTCTTGCCGGAGCCCGGGGGCCGGGTCGGAGTCGGTGTTCCGGCGGGCCGCAGGGTGGCTCCGGCCTTCTCCGGGCACGGGGTGAGCGTGTCGGTGACGGTGATCTCGGCGGCGCTGTCGGGCGGCAGCGGGGCCCCGGCCGCCGGAGTCTGGAAGCAGACCAGCCACAGCGCGTGGATCTTCGGCAGCTCGACGTCGGCGTACGCGCTGCGCACCTCGACCGGCTTGGTGGACACCTTCTTGACGAGGCTCTCGGCCTCGTCGGACTTCTTGCCGACGAGCGCGGGCATCACGGGACCCGGGGAGGAGGCGTTCGCCGCCGAACCGGGCTTGTCGGAACTCTTCGCGGCTGTGCCCCCACAGCCGGCGAGGGACAGGGCGACGGCCGCCGCCATCGCCGTCGTGGCGACAACTCGCCGTCTCCGGTGCGTGTTTCGCTGGGACATATGACCCCCCATGGTCCTTGTCGAGCCGAACCGGCACAGAATACGGTGATCATCCCCGCGTGTAAGCCGAACCGGGAACCCGGAACCGGAGCCCGGGAGCCGGAGCATGGTGCAGCCTCCGAGGCCGCCCCCGGGCCGCTACAGGTCGACCGCCCGCGGGCCGTTACCGGTCGACCGCCCCGGGCCGTTACCGGTCGGCCGTCCGCGGCTCAACGGAGCACGACCGTGACGCCGCTGCGTTCGAGCAAGTGGACGATCTCCTCGAAGTAGGAGAGCCGGCCAGGGCCTTGAGCGCCTTCCGCATCGGCTGCGAAGGCGTGGCGTGCGACCTCGGAGTCGTGCCAGGTCAAGGTGAAGGGCGGGGCCGCTCCGAATCCACCGCACAGGCAGTCCTTGAAGGCGTTCCACTCCCGGCCGTAGTAGCGGCCGGGCCCGAGCAGGGCCTCGGCGATCGCGCAGTGCAGCCCGGGAACGTCCGTGACGAACCGGCCGTCGAGGTGGTACTCGCCGCCCGAGCGGTCAGGCCGGGGCACGGGCACCCGCCAGGCACGGGTGCTGAGGTCAAGCCAGGCGGCCCTGCCCTGCGCGTCGTACGGCGCCCACGCGTTGGGCTCCGCCGGCGGGCCCTGGTACCACTTCTCCCAGACGGGGCGGACCGCCGGCGACGGCCGGTCGTCGCCGCCGTCGGTGAGGGTGATGTCGACGAGCGTGCCGCCGAGCACGGACGGCCGTGCTCCGGTGATGGCCAGGCCCACGACGGGGGAAGCCAGTACGGCACCGTGACGGTCCAGGACCAGGAGGTGGGCCCAGTCGCGTTCCGACCGGCGGGGGCGCCGTAGCGCCGCGAGCAGTGGCTCCGCGGGCTCGCAGCCGATCAGCTCCATCGGAACGGGGTCCGGGCACGCCCGCTCCCTGAACAGGCCGTCGACGGCGGAGCACCACCCCGCGCTCGGCGTCGCCGTTGGCGCCCTTGCGGCGAAGAGCTCGAAGCGCGGCTCCGTGGGCGGTTCGGAGAAGCTCTCCTCGCTCGTGACGGCGGCGTCGAGCACGATGTCGTACCGCGCCGGGTCCGCGGGGTGAGGCTGATGGGCCACCACGACCGCGTCGACGAGAGTCCACCACTGCACGGGCCGCTCGTCGTCCCAGACTTCGACGCACACGTCGCCCAGACTCCGCAGCGATCCTCCGGGCTCCGCCAGGACATCGCTCAGGAGGCCGTCCGGGCTGCATCCGCGAAGGGTGACCACCTCGCGCGGCAGCGGGACCGGGTCGGCGAACAGCCCCACGACGCCCGCGCACTTCCCCCAGAGCCGCTCCGCGCCATCTGCCCCGTCTGTGCCGTCCTCGGCGTCCTGAACCAAGAGGTACTTCACCGGGAAGTCCCGGTCCCACCCGGTGTGATCTGCGATGTGCACCCAACCTCCGAACGTGCGAACGAATTCGTTTCCTGTGATACGGACCCGCCCGGGCCCGGCCGGGCAGGGTCATCACCGGGGTTTGCACTCCAGGACGCGGCCGTCGGCGGTCCCGATGAGCAGGTGTCCCTGGGGCGCCACCGCGAGGGACAGCACGGTGGTCGGCGTTCCGCCGACCTCCAGCTCGGTGCGCAGTGCCGTCGGAGTCGAGGGCGGTGACGGGATGATCGGCACGGTGCTGCCACCGCACCGTGCCGTCCAGGGACCGCCGTACGAAGTGGGCCCCACCGGGTTGGAGACCGTGACCGCGATGAACGGCGCCCGCGTACACCGGGGACTCCTCGATCTCGACCGCCGGACCCCCGAAATGATGCAGCCGCACCGGCCGCTCGCGGCGGCCTCCCAACGGCCTCGGCACCGGCCACCGACCACCCGGGACGAGCACCGCAGCAGCCAGTACGCGGCCGTCCTGCGGCCCCTCGACGGTCCACACCCTCCGGCGTACGGACCACTGCCGGCCGGCGGCGGCCGCGAGACAGTCGTCGTACGGGGCCGGGACCAGACGCAGCGCGGTCTCACCGCACCACTCGACGGCGAGCGCGTCCCGCGGCGGCTCCAGGGCGGACACCACGAGGCCGAGTCCAGGTGGACCAGCAGCAGTTCACCTTCGGAGGAGTGGCCGCCGTCGTAGCGCCCCGTGCCCACCGCCAACAGGGGAAGGGCGGGGTGGAAGGCGAGCGACCGTACGGGGTGCCGCGACCGATCGTCGGCGACGGCCAAGCCCGGTTCTCCGATCTCGGCGAACGGCCCGTCGCCGAGGACGCGTCGGACGATCGGAGCAAGGGGCATGCAGGGTCCCTCCCAGGGCGCCACACGAGCTGCCCCCGTCCGGGCAAGACACGGCGGCCCCCCATGTTCCGGCCAGGTGACGCCCCGCACCAACGCATTTTCACCCGGCCCGCGGCTCCCCGCGCCAGGGCCGTACCCGCGAACGCCCGGCCCGGAACGATCGCCGGTACGCAGGAAGGGCGGCGGCGCCTCAGCGTGCCCCTGGAAGGCCGAGCCCTCAGGCGCCCGTGTGATCATGGAGGCGTTGCGTTCCTTCGCCCGCGAGGTGATCTTTTGACGAAGGTGGCACTGCGTCCTTACGCACTGTTGCCTCGGCGGTACGACGAGCGGAAGGTACTGGCCTCCACGATCGATCCGTGGGGCCGGGCTCTCTGGCTGATCTGCCCTGACACGCGTTTTCCCTACAGGTGGGGTGGCCGGGACATCCCGGAGCCCGCGGCACTGCCCTTCGACGCCCTCGTCGTCATCAGCGACCGGGGCGAGGTTCGGGAACGGACCCTGTACGCGGTGGCCGTGGACCCGGACGCCTTCGACGCCCTCCCGGGCGGCGGGTTCGTGCTCTCGGGCAGCGGAGGGCCGAACGCGCGGTCCGGCCAGATTTTCGGCCCCGACGGCCGCTCCCGGCGCCGGTTCCCGCTGGGAACGCATCTCAAGCACCTGGTCGCGGACCCCAGGAGCGGCTTCTGGACCGGGTACTCCGACGAGGGGATCTACAGCGGTGATCGCGTCAGCGCGGGCGGGCTGGTCCGCTGGGACGGCAGGGGCAACCCCGCAGGGGACCTGCGCCCGCCGAAGCCCTACGACCACGTGGCGGAGGTCGGCACCGTCAACGTCTCCGACTCCGCGGTCCACGCCACCTACTGGCCCGGCGCACCACTCGCCCGAACGGGGCGCAGCGGGACCCTCCGCATCCACGCCCTTCCTGTCTCGGCCCCGGTCGGCCTCGCGATCCGCGGGGACCGGCTGCTCCTGCTCGGAGGGAACGAACAGGGTGTCGCCGGCACTACCCGGGTGAACGCCCTCCGCCACATCCGGCTGACGGACGAGGGGGCTGTGGTGGTGAGCCGCGAGGACCTGGCCTTCCCGAACGGCGACCCCGTCAGGCGCTACGCCCGCCCCGTCTGTCGGGGTCCGCACATCTTCCTGCGCACTCGCCGCACGTTGCGGCAGTGGTGGGTGCTGACCGCGCCGTAGCCCGCGACGTACTCGGCCGGACCTGTCGCAGGCCGAGGTGTCGGAGCGCTGCTCACGCAAAACGCTCGGCGGGGGGAGTCCCTGGCCGAGCGTGGCGCTCTTCGAAGCAGATCGGGCCGGGGCGTGGGAACGGGGTTCGGCGAAGGATCGTTACGCCATCAACTCCCCGTCAGAGAAAGGAAGTCGGTGCGGCCGGCGACACGCTCACCATCGAGTGAGGATGCCCGTGAGGGGGTCGTGGGGCCGCGAGGGTGGGGGAATGATCATCTCTGCTCTGCGCCGGCGGGCCGCCGTGCTCGCGACCGCCCTCGCCGCCGCCCTGCTGCCCCCGGCATCCGCGTCGGCGTCCGCGTCCGCCTCCGTCATCGCCCCCGCCTCCGGATCGCTCCACGCGGCCGCTCCCGCGAACTCCTGTCCCCGGGTCCGGGACCACCTCTTCGCCGCCGCCGACGAACGCGTGGAGGTGGAGCGCATCACCCCCTCCCCGTCCTGGCGGATCAACTGCAAGCAGCTCTACCGCTCGGACGGCCGCCCGCCGTCGGTGGTCTTCGAGGAGGGCTTCCTGCCCAGGGACACCCTCAACGGCCAGTACGACATCGAGAGTTACGTCCTGGTCAACCAGCCTTCCCCGTACGTCTCCACCACGTACAACCACGACCTGTACAAGTCCTGGAAGAGCGGCTGGAACTACTACATCGACGCCCCGGGCGGTGTCGACGTCAACCAGACCATCGGCGACACCCACAAGTACGCCTCCCAGGTCGAGGTGGCCTTCCCGGGCGGCATCGAGCGCTCGTTCATCGTGGCCGTCTGCCCGGTGGACACGGTGAAGAAGGTGGAGATCATGGACCGTTGCGAGGACAACCCGTACTACGAGCCCTGGCGCACCAACTACCCCGGCTGAAGCGGGTGGCGGTGGGCCGGTCGCATGGAGGGCGGGCCCACTTCCCCGTACGGCGAGCCCGGGCACCTCTCCGCGGGCTACGGCGCTCCGATGAGCAGCACCGCCGGCATCACGGCGGACGCGGCCCAGACCACCGTGCAGGCGGTACGCGGGCCGGGGACGCGCCAGGGGAGGGCCACGCCGGCGTTGGCCACGATGGCCGTCCCCCTCGCGCTCGCGTCCTTGCATGGGCAAGCCGAGCAAGGACGGCGCCTCCGCCGACTCCTGGTAGAAGACGGTGGGCCGCCTCGACGTCCACAACTCCTCGGGCGTCGCGAACCACTTCTTCCTCCTCCTCTCGGAGGGCAGCGGCGCCAAGACGGCCAACGGGGTGGCCTACAACGCGCCGACCTACGACAACTCGACGATGACGGGCATCGGCCGCGTCAAGGCGTACAAGATCGGGTACAAAGCACTGTCGACCTATATGACCTCGACCACCGACTACGCCGGGGCGCGCACCGCGACCCTGCAGGCCACGGCCGACCTCTGCGGCACGACGGGCGCCGGGTACCAGCAGGTGGCGGCGGCCTGGAAGGCCGGCAACGTCAGCTGACCCCGCACGGAGCACCACGGGGGCGGCGGCCGCGTCGAAGCGGTGGCCGCCCCCGTTTTCCGTACCTCGGCACTCCGCCTCCGGAGCCGGACCCGTCCCCCCGGGTGCCGGCTCCCCGGCGTTCCATAATCTTTTCCTTATCGATCGGTGTCGGGTCTAATCGGTCTGCTATTGCAGGGCCGCTTCGCGGTGTGCAAATCTGAATGGCGTCCCGAGGTGCCGATTCGGGCCTGATTCCGGATCTGGCCTCGAGGCTGCGATCACGAGGCGATGTCGCCGAGATACCGCGACGGGCGCTTCCTCTCGCCATGCCGTCAGTCCGTTCCATTCCGCATGCTGTTTCAACGGGGGAGTAGAAATGAGTGCACACCCGAAAGAGAGCAGTTCTTCCTCAGGATTATCGGAAAAGATCGTCAAGCTTCTCTACCACTTCCGGCGGATCGAGAAATCCTCCATCGACAAGGCCGCCGGCGAGGACTGTAGTTCCGCACCCTGTATGAGCTGTCTCGAGAGCCACCGGGCCAAGCTGGACTACTTCATCCGCCGGTCGGAGCCCATCCACCTGGTCCTGCCCGCCTTCCCGGCGAAGTCGCCGAACCGGACCAAGGTGCTGGGAGCCCTCCCGGACCTGGGCGAGTACGTGGGGCTGGGAGCGCTCCAGTCGCTGTGCGAGTACATAGGCCACTTCCACCCCGCCGGTGCGCGGATCACGATCTGCTCGGACGGCCACGTCTTCGGTGACGTGGTCGGCGTGGCCGACGACGTGGTCACCGACTACCGCGTGTGCCTGGAAGAGATGATCAAGTCGGCCAACTTCTCCTCGCTGGACATGTACGGGCTCGACGACGCCTTCGGCTCCCTGGACTACACCAAGCTGCGCCAGGTGCTCGAAGACGACTACGCGCCCGCGGTCTCGGAGCTGAAGGAGAACGTGCGCACCGACAGCGCCACCCGGAACATGTTCAACGGGATCCACCGCTTCATGTTCGAGGACGCCGTGGGGATCAAGGGCGACACGGTCTCGCGGACGGCCCTGCGCAACGAGTCCAAGGAGCTGGCCTACCAGACGATCAGCCGCTCCAATGCCTGGAGCCGGGTGGTGGCCGACAAGTTCCCGCGGGCGGTCCGCCTTTCCATACACCCGCAATCGCCGCATTCCGAAAAGATCGGCGTCCGGCTGCTCCGTACCGACGACGCGTGGCTGACGCCGTGGCACGGAGTGGTACTCGACGACGGCGTCAAACTTTCACTGGTCAAAAGGTGGGACGCGGAGAACCTCGAGGCTTCCGTTGTCATGCGCAACGGCCGCCCGAGCCATTTCGTCGACCCCAAGTCGGCCATCGATTCCTAGGAGGATGACCCCTTGACGAATTCCGCATCAAAGCCCGACACCAAGAGCTACCCCTGCGGCTCCACCGAGACCCTGAAGCTGAAGCACACCCCGCTGCGCCCGTTCGGCCGCGTCGTGGAGGCGCTCGGCGGAGGCGCTCGTGTCGAGGACATCCCGGTCGAGACGCTCGCCCGCTGGACCGTGGAGTCGCGGGTAGTGGTACTGCGCGGCTTCAGCCTGCTGGCCAAGCAGGAGTTCGCCGACTACTGCCGGCAGTGGGGCGAGGTCCTGAAGTGGGAACCGGGTGAGGTGGTCGACCTGGTGGTCGAGGACAACCCGAAGAACTACCTGTTCGACAGCGGAGACGTGCCCTTCCACTGGGACGGCGCCTTCGTGGAGGCCGACCCCCGCTGGTTCTTCTTCCAGTGCCTGGACGTGACGCCGGGCGTCGGCGGGGAGACGGTCTTCTCCGACACCTCGCGCGTCTACCGGGACGCGGACGAGGAGACGCGCGATCGCTGGAGCCGCATCAGCATGACCTATTCGACCGACAAGGTCGTGCACTACGGCGGCGAGGTCACCGAGGGACTCGTCACCCAGCACCCGGCCACCGGCCTGCCCGTGCTGCGGTTCGCCGAGCCGCTCTCCGCGGAGACGTACAAGAACCCGGTCTACGTCAAGGTGAACGGGATCGAGGCGTCCGAGGAGGACACCTTCCTCACCGAGCTGGCCGAGCGGGTCCACCGTCCCGAGTACTGCTACGACCACGACTGGCAGGCCGGCGACATCGTGATCGCGGACAACTTCTCGCTCATCCACGGGCGGAACGCGTTCACCGGTCCGACCAAGCGCCACCTCCAGCGGGTCGAGGTCATCTGAGACCGGAGCACCCCCACCGAGGGACGGATCCGGGTGCGGGCACGGCGGTTCTCGACCCGGCCGCCGTGCCCGCACCGGGCCCGGTGAAACAGGCACGCAGGAGCGTCGGCCGCCGCCCGGGCGGCGGCCGACGAGTCAATCGGATGAGAAGTACTGGCCGTGAGGAGCGGGTTATGAGGGTGGGGCTGGCATGGGACGCCGTCGGGCCGGTCGACGGCGGGCGGGGTCTGCTCGAACTCGCGCGCTCCGCTGGGATGGACACCTTCCTGGTGTTCGACCACTTGATCAACGTCTTTCCGCGGCAGGCCTGGGACAGTGATTTCAGCTACTTGGCAGAAGTCCTCCCGTCCCCCGACCTGTCGCTCGAATTCGCCACGGTGCTCGGCAACTTCGCCGCGAGCGCCGGTCCGGTGCGGCTGGCCGTGGGCGTCACGGATCCGCACCGCAGACACCCGGCGGTGCTGGCGCAGACCGCGCTGACCCTGGCGCAGTTCACCGAGCGTCCGCCGGTCATCGGCATCGGCGCGGGCGCGCAGGAGAACCTCCAGCCCTACGGCATCCGGCACGACCGTAAGGTGGGCCGGGTCGAGGAGGCCCTGCAGATCCTGCGGATGTTCTTCGACACCGAGGGGCCGTACGAGTTCAAGGGCGAGTTCTTCGCCCTGGACCAGGCCGTCATGGACCTGCGCGCTCCCGGGGGCGGCGTCCCGGAGATCTGGGTCGGCGGCAGCGGACCCCGTATGACCGCGCTCGCGGGCCGGTACGGTGACGGCTGGATCCCCTCGGACCTGATGCGCCCGGCTGAGTACGCCCGTCGGCTGGCCGTCGTACGGGAAGCCGCCGTCGCCGCGGGCCGGGACCCCGGCCGGATCGTCGCCGCGGGCGGCATACCGGTCATCGTGGCCGAAACGGACGAGGCCGCGCAGGAGTTGTGCAAGGCCAAGGCGATCAGCTTCCTGGCCTTGCACGCGGGCGCCGCCCAGTGGCGCGAGTACGGCGTGGCCCACCCGTTCGGCGAGGACTACCAGGGCCTGTCGCACCTGCTGCCGCACCGGCTGACACGCGAGGAGGTCGAGCGGGCCCTGGCCGTCGTCCCCGACGAGCTGGTCACCGACCTGGCCATCGTGGGCAGCCGGCAGACCGTACTGGACCGGATCGGCGAACTGGTCGACGCCGGACTCCAGTTGCCCGTGCTGATCCCCGCCTCCGCCCTGGCGTCCCCCGAGGCCGCCGGGTACACGGTGGAGAGCCTGGTCTGGCTGGCCGGGGAACTGGGCTCGGACTCCTTCACCGCCGGGCGGGTGACGGCATGAGCGGCATCGGCATCATCGGATCCGGGATCTCCGGGCTGCAGCTGGCCCTGCGCCTCCAGCAGCTCGACGTGCCCGTGACGCTGTACTCCGAGCAGACCTCCGAGGAGCTCGGCTCGGTGCGGCCGCGGAACTTCCCGGCCCGGTTCGCCCCGACGCAGGAGCGGGAGGACTCGCTCGGCGTCCAGGCCTGGAAGTCCGACGAGTCCCGGGTGCACAGCTGGGCGATCACCATGCACGGCGAGGGCGGCGACCTGGAGTTCACCGCGTCGCTGACGCCCCCGTCGAGCGTGGTGGACTTCCGTCTCTACCTGCCGCACCTGCTGGACGAGTTCGCCCGGCGCGGCGGGGACGTCCGCACCGGTCCCGCCGACGTGGCCGAGGTGGGCCGCCGGCACGACCTGGTGGTGGTCGCCAACGGCAACCGGTCCATGCGGGACCTGTTCCCGGTCGACGAAGGGCGCTCGCCCCACACGACGCCGCAGCGGATCCTGTGCAGCGGCTTCTACCACGGCATCGAGGAGGACGTCCCGCACCAGCTGGACATCCACTTCGTGCCCGGCGCCGGGGAGATCCTGCGGATCCCCTTCCTGTCCCGCCTCGGACCGGCGCACGTGCTGGCCTTCGAAGCGGTGCCGGGCGGACCGCTGGAGGGGCTCGCCCACCTGGACTCCGCCGCCGATCCGGCCGGCTTCCACCGCGAAGTCCTGCGGGCGGTGGGGGAGTTCGCGCCGAGCCTGCGCGCACGCGTGGACACCGACCGGTTCGCCCTCATCGCGCCGGGAGAGCTGGCGCAGGGCGCCGTCACACCGGTGGTCCGCGAGGGGTGGGCGATCCTGGCCGACGGCACGTGCGCGCTGGCCATCGGTGACGCCTGGATCACCAACGACCCGCTGACCGCCCAGGGCGCCAACCTCGGCTCCCACACGGCGTTCGCCCTGGCCGAGCTCATCGCCTCGGCCGCCGGACCGTTCGACGCCGCGTTCTGCGCCGACGCGTCGGCCCGGCTGTGGGACCACGCGCGCCATGTCGTCGAGTGGAGCAACGCCTTCCTGATGCCGCCCCCGCCGCATGTCCAGCAACTGTTCGGGCGGGCGGCCGGGGACAAGAGGATCGCCGACGCGTTCGTCGGCGGTTTCCACGACCCGGTCGCGATGTGGGCCGTGCTGTCCACCCCCGACGGCGTGGACTCCTTCCTCAAGAGCTGAGTCCGAGGCGGCCCCCGCCGCCGCAGCTCGACCTTTTCCACATATCTGTGCGATCAACCGGGCCCCCGCCCCGATGAAAGTCCGAGAGGGAACATGCCAATCCGTATCGTGTCCTTAATTCTGTGCGTTTTCGGTATCACCACGGGTGAGTTCGTGGTCGCCGGAATCCTGCCGGACGTCGCCGACGGCCTCGGCGTCTCCATTCCGGCAGCCGGCCTCCTCGTCACCGCCTACGCCATCGGAATGATCTTCGGTGGCCCGGTGGTGACGGCCCTCACCGCCAGGTACCCGCGAAAGCGGCTGATCATGGTGCTGCTGGTGATCGCCGTTCTCGGCAACGTCGTCTCCGCGGTCGCGCCGGTCTACAGCGTGGAGTTCGTGGCACGCGTCATCACGGCCCTGGTCACGTCGACGTTCTTCGCCAACGCGATCGTCATCGCAGTGTCGACCGTGGCACCGGAGAAGGCGGCCTCCACCGTCTCCAAGCTGATCCTCGGCATGAACCTGGCGATGATCCTCGGCGCCCCGCTGGGCACCTTCGTCGGCAACGAGTTCGGCTGGCGTGCGACGTTCGTCGCCATCGCCGTCATCTGCGCCCTCGGCCTGGTGATGGTCATGCAGTTCGTGCCCCCCGTCGCCAACGACACGACCACTTCGGCCTTCGGCGAACTGAAGGTGCTGCGCAACGCCCCCGTACAGCTGGCCATCCTGGTCACCGTCGTCGGCAACGCGGGCCTGCTCATGGTCTTCACCTACTTCTCGCCGCTCCTGGTCGACATCTCCGGGTACGCCGTCTCCTCGGTCCCGATCCTGCTGCTGGTCTACGGCGTCGGCGCGACCGTGGGCAACCTCGCCGGCGGCAAGCTGGCGGACCGGGCGCTGATGCCCTCGCTGGTTGGCCTGCTCGCCGCGCTGACCGTGGGCCTGCTGGTGATGTGGGCCGTCGGCGACAGCATCGTCGGCTCCGGAATCATGGTCTTCGTGCTCGGCGCGCTGGGCTTCTCGATCGTCCCCGGCACTCAGGCCCGGGTCCTGGGCACCGCCACGTCGGCGCCCACGCTCGCCCTCGCGGTGAACTCCTCCGCCTACCAGCTCGCGGCGGCCTTCGCCTCGTGGATCGGCGGCCGGATCATCGACAGCGACCTCGGCCTGCGCGCCATCTACCCGGTGGCGGCCGGCGTCACCTTCCTCGGAATCCTGGTCAGCGCGTTCGCCTGGTACCGGGACACCCGTACGGCCGTGGCCAAGGGAGCCGGAGCCGGAGCCGGAGCCGGAGCCGGAGCCGGAGCCGACACCGAGGCCTCGGTCGCCTGACCCGCCCGCCGAAGAAGGAGCACAGCATGGCTCGTGCATCAGCTGTCGTCACCGGTGAATGGGCCGCGGCCCACCTCACCGATCCCGGAACGGTCTTCGTCGAAACCGGGAACAGCGACGCCGACTTCCAGAAGGGGCACGTTCCCGGTGCCGTCTGGATCGGCTGGGACGAATTCCAGGACGCAATCAGGCTGGGCGTCATCGACCGCGGTGCCTTCGAGGAGCTGCTGAGCGCGAAGGGCATCGGGAACGAGGACACCGTCGTGGTCTACTCGGTGAACTCGAACCTCCTCGCGGCCCTGACGCTGTGGTACTTCAGGCTCTACGGCCACCGGTCGGTCCGACTGCTCGACGGCGGGCGGGAGAAGTGGCAGCGAGACGGCCGCCCCCTCACCTCCGATGAGACCGTCCGCCCGGCCACCGGCTACCGGGCCGAGGAGCCCGACACCTCGATCCGGGCCACCCGCGACGACGTACTCGCCGCGATCGGCGCCAAGAACCTGCTCGACGTGCGCACCCCCGACGAGTACGCGGGCCGCATCTTCGCACCGGGCTTCGCCGGCGAGGCGTTCACCCCGGGCAACAGCCCGCACGACGTGGCACAGCGCGCCGGTCACGTACCCGGTGCGGTCAACCTCGAATGGGACTCCGTCCTCGACGAGGACGGAGCCCTGAAGTCCGAGGAAGAACTGCGCCGGATCTACGGGCGCCTGGACCCGGAGCGCGGATCCATCACCTACTGCTGGGTGGGCGCCCGCTCGGCCCACTCGTGGTTCGTCCTGAGCGAGCTGCTCGGCTGGCCCGACGTGAAGAACTACGACGGCTCCTGGGGCGAGTACGGCTCGCTGCTGGGAGTGCCCGTGGAACGCGGTGACGGCTCGCTCTGAAGCGGCCGCGCCCCGTCCGGAGCGCCCGGCGCCCCATGAACGACATGCCCCGAACCACGGCCGCCCTCCGCGGTGGCCGTGGCCCGATCCGGAAGAAGAGGTTCGCAATGAGCTCCGACGTCCTGGCCGCCATAGCCGCCCTGGCGCCGCGTCTGCAGGGCGCCGCCGCCCGGGCCGACGCCGACCGTCGGCTCGCCGACGACACCGTGGCGGCGATGCAGGAGGCGGGCGTGTTCCGCGCCGCGATGCCCAAGCGCTACGGGGGCGGTGAGGCCTCGATCCGCACCCACCTCGAGGTGGCGTCCGCCGTCGCCGCGATCGACGGCGGCGCCGGCTGGCTGACTTCCCTGTGGAACGGCAACGCCTGGTGCGTCTCCCTGTTCCCCGAGCAGGCGCAGGACGACGTGTGGGGCCAGACCCCCGACGCCCTGGTCAGCGGCACCCTCAAGCCCGACGGCCCGGTCCGCCGGGTGCCGGGCGGATTCCGGCTCAGCGGGGGCTGGAGCTACGCGTCCGGGATATGGCACGCGTCGTGGGTCATAGCGTCCGTCGTCCTCGAAGACGGTCCCGCGGCTCTCCTCGTACCGCGCGAGGACTACGAGATCGTGGACGAGTGGCACATGGCGGGCATGCGCTCGACCGGCAGCAACCGCTACGTGATCGACGACGTGTTCGTCCCGGACCACCGGGTGCTCAAGCTCGCCCCGCTGGTGGGCGGTGCGAACGTCACCGACACCCTCGCCGCTTCCTACCGCGCGGCGATCGTGCCCTCACTGGTGATGATGGTCGCCGGTCCCCAGCTCGGGCTCGGGCGCGCGGCCCTGAACCACGTCATCGAAGGCGCCGGCCACAAGGGCATCGCCTTCACCAACTTCGCGCGCCAGAGCGACTCCGTGGGCTTCCAGCTGCAGATCGCCGAGGCCGCCACCGCTCTGGACAGCGCCGAACTGCACGCCTACCGCGCCGCGGACGGCCTCGACCACCACGCGAGCGAGGTCAGCTACCCCTCGGAACTGCTCCGCGCCCGCTACCGCGCCGACGGCGCCGTGGCCGCCCGCCACGTGAACCGGGCCCTGGAGACGCTGATGACCGCCCACGGCTCGAGCGGCCTGGCCGACGCGAGCCCGCTGCAGCGGATCTGGCGCGATGCCAGCGTTGCCGCCCGCCACGGCATGCTCATCCCGCAGGTCAACCTGGAGGTGTACGGCGCCGCTCTGGTGGGTGCCGAGAACACCGTGACCCCGTTCGCGTAACGGGGCCCGATCCAGGGCGCTGACCGGCCTACCTACCGAAATGGAGAAGTGACATCGTGACCAAGACCCTGGGGCTGATCGGCAGCGGCATGATCGGGGGCATGCTGGCCCGGCTGGCCGTGGCGGCCGGGCTGGACGTCGTACTGAGCAACTCCCGTGGCCCCGAGACCCTCGCCGACCTCGTCGCCGAACTCGGACCGCGGGCCCGCGCGGCCACCCCCGCCGAAGCCGCCCGGGCCGGCGACCTGGTGGTGGCGACCATCCCGCTGCACGCCTACGACCGGCTTCCCGCCCAGGCGCTGGCGGGCAAGACGGTGATCGACACCATGAACTACTACCCGGAGCGCGACGGGGCCCTCGCCGCGCTGGACAGCCGCGAGGCGACCTCCAGCACCCTGGTGCAGCGTCACCTGGCCGATTCCCGCGTGGTCAAGGCGTGCAACAACATCTTCTTCATCAGCCTGCTGACCGCCGCCCGGCCCGCCGGGTCGCCGGACCGCAACGCACTGCCGGTCGCCGGCGACGACCCGACGGCCAAGGCCGAGGTGGCCGCGCTGCTGGACGTACTCGGCTACGACACGGTGGACATCGGCACTCTCGCCGACAGCTGGCGCAGTGAACCCGGCACGCCGGTCTACGTGCGGCCGTACTTCCCCGGGATGCCGCCGTGGGGAGCGCAGCCAGAGGTCCTGCAGCGCTGGTTCGAGGAGACCTCGGGCGTCGCGGTGCCGGCGGCCCGCGTAAAGGAACTGGCCGGCCTCGCCATCCGGCACCACGGGGGAGAGCGGCTCCCCTCGATCTAGTACCCGTCCGTCCACAGATCCAGCTGTTCAGCTGTCAGGAAGGAGTATCGGTGTCCGAATACGGGGGACGGTCCGTTCAGGATTCGTTTCGACATACGATGTCTACCTTTGCCTCGGGCGTCGTCGTGCTCTCGGTCGGCGCGCCCGAGGTCCACGCGATGACCGCCAACGCCTTCGGGTCGGTCTCGCTCGACCCTCCGCTCGTCCAGTGCTGCGTCTCCCACACGGCGGTGATGCACGGCAGCCTCATCAGGGCGCGGAGCTTCGGCGTCTCGATACTGAGCGCGGACCAAGAGCCTGCCGCCCGGCACTTCGCCGACAAGTCCCGGCCGCTGGGCATGGCCCAGTTCGAGGGCATCGACTGGAATCCGGGCCCGCTGACCGGTGCGCCGCTGCTGCCCGGCGCACTGGCGTGGCTGGAATGCAAACTGGTCGAATCACACGTCGCCGGGGACCACTCGCTGTTCCTCGGCGAGGTGCTCTCCTCCGTCACCGGTTACGAGGACGAGGCCCTGGTGTTCTACGGCGGCCGGTTCGAGCGGTCGGGATCAGACCGCACCCGACGATGAAGCTCCTGGTAGGCGGTGTGGCGACCGCGATCCACCGCCTACCAGGCCTCCATGACGGCGAGCGCCGCTCAGCAGTAGGCGGCTTCCAGCTCCATCGGCCGCGTGAGGTCCTGCTCGGTGCCCACCGGCAGGCTCCGGCGGCGCACTTGCTCGCAGATATCCTTCAGGGCGGAGATGTGCGGCTTCTTGCCGTCCGCCTTGGGCCAGACCATGCTCAGGGTGCAGTCCGTCAGGTCCCGCACGGGCAGGTAGCGGAGGTCGGGGCGGGGGTAGAGGCGCGCCGCCGCGGCCGGTACGAAGGCGATGGCCCCGCCGAAGGAGGCCATCGACAGCAGCGACTCGAATCTCGTGACGCGGTGGTCGGTGTAGAGGACGGGGGAGCCGTCCGGGCGCGGGTCGGCGGCCCAGTAGTCGCGGCCCTCCTGGAACATCTCCGGCGCCAGACTGACCACCGGGTGGCCGGCCAGGTCCGCCAGGGTCACCGAGGACCGCGTGGCCAGCGGATCCGAGCTGCAGACGCACACCAGGCGCGGCTCCGAGGCCAGCGGGTAGCTGTCGAGGCCGCTGGGCACCGGCATGTACGCGAACGCGGCGTCGATCTTGCCGTTCTCCAGGGCGATCATCTGCTCGGCGAAGTCGAACACGTGGATCTCGGGGCCCAGACAGGGGTACAGCGAGCTGATCGCGCCGAGCACGTTCCGGGTGGGTTCCAGCGCGGCGACGTTCTCGCACACGCCGAGCCTCAGCCGGGTGTCGCCGATCGCGGAGCGGGATGCCGCGAGGCGGAGGTTTTCCGTCGCGTTGACGACCTTCTCGGCCAGGGGGAGCAGCGCGGTGCCCGTGGGGGTCATCTCGACGCGTCGGCTGGTGCGGGTGAAGAGCGTCACGCCGAGCCGGTGTTCCAGTGAGCGGATCTGCTGGCTCAGTGCGGACTGGGTGAGGAAGAGCTTATCGGCCGCGTTCTTGAAGTGAAGTTCCTCGGCTAAGACGAGCAGTAATCTCAGCTGGTGAATTGTCGGATCCCCCATGATCTGAATTCCCCCTCGATTCATCATGTTTAGCTTAACGCAGTCTCTACATGTTAATGGATGAGGCATTGATTCGGCCACTGGGAAAGTGGAGCATGGGTGTGGGGCATGGTGCGGAGTCCGGGGGTGGGCGGTTCGTCCCCCCGCTTCGATCGCACCTGCCGCGCGCGGCACCGTCCGGGGAAGCCGCGTCAAGTGGGCGGACCGGGAGGGTGGTTCGGGAAATCTTCTCAGGTCAGCTCCGCATCGGCGCCGCCGACGTCCCGTAGGCGCGGGCGCTTCCTTGCGTACGGGTGGCTCACCCGGACGCGCAAGGGTAAAGACTTTGTACGTCTTCTGTGCCGACCACGCAAAAGGCGCAAAGGGGGCCATCAGCTCCGGTCCGTGTGAATCGAGTAGCCGCGCACACGCAAATGACAATGGAGGCTTGATATGTTAATGGAGTCATGTGTGACGGCCGGTGCCGACCGCATTCCCGGAATTGTGGGAGCGCGACTGCTGGTACCGCTGGTCGACGGACGGTGGGTGCCCGACGCCAATCTCGACCACGCCGCCAGCGCTCCGTGCCTCACCGCCGTCCAGGACGAGGTGAACCGTTTCCTGCCCTGGTACAGCAGCGTGCACCGGGGCTCCGGGTTCACCTCCGGCGTGTCCACGCGGGTCTACGAGCGGGCCAGGGCCTCGGTGCGCTCGTTCGTGGGAGCCGGGCCCGACGACTGCGTCCTGTTCACCCGCAACACCACCGACTCGCTCAACCTCCTGGCGCGCGCGCTGCCGCCGGGCACCACGGTGTTCCGCTTCTCGGCCGACCACCACGCCGCCCTGCTGCCGTGGCGCGACGCCGAGGTTCGCCGGCTGGGGATGCCGGCCGGCCCGGACGACGCGCTGCGCCTGCTCGACGCCGTGCTGGCCGCCGCCCCGGACGGGCCCCGGCTCGTGGTGATCACCGCCGTCTCCAACGTCACCGGCGAGGTGTGGCCCGTGGCCGCACTGGCCGAGGTGGCCCACCGGCACGGCGCCCGCGTGGTGCTCGACGCCGCACAGCTGGTGCCGCACCAGCCCCTGGACATGACCGCCCTGGGCGTGGACTGGGTGGCGTTCTCCGGGCACAAGCTCTACGCCCCCTTCGGCGCGGGCGTCCTCGTCGGCGCCCCGGACTGGCTGGAAGCGGCCGAACCCTACCTGGCCGGCGGCGGGGCCTCCGCGCTCGTCGCCGAGGAGGCCGGCCGGGAGACGGTGACCTGGGCGGAGCTGCCCCACCGGCACGAGGCGGGCACTCCGAACGTCGTGGGCGCCCACGCGCTGGCCGTCGCCTGCGACACCCTGGCGGCCACCGGCTGGGAAGCGATCACGGAACACGAGCGGGAGCTCGCCGACCGGCTGCGCCGGGGCCTCGGGGAGATACCCGGCGTGCGCCTGCTCGGGATGTGGGGCCCGGACCACCCGAGGGTCGGCGTCGTGGCCTTCACCGTCGTGGACCGCACCGGAAACCCGGCCGACCAGGAACTCCTGGCCGCCGTACTCGCCGCCGAGCACGGAATCGGCATCCGGCACGGCGCGTTCTGCGCCCACCAGGTCGTGCGGCACCTCGTCGGCGACACCGAGGGCCCCAGCCGCGCCCTGCGCGCCAGCGTCGGCCTGGGAACGACGCCCGAGCACGTCGAACGACTGCTCACGGCACTGGCCGGCCTGTTGAGCGAGGGCCCGCGCTGGACCTACAAGCATGCGGAGGCGGGCTGGGCCCCGGTCCCCGACCCGCGCGAGGAGCCGGACTTCCTGCGGTGACCTTTCCGGGTAATTCACCGCCGTCTGCTGACGGATGCGTACGCCGCGATCCCCGGTTTCCGAAACCGGGGATCGTGTGGACCATCGATTGCGTTCGCGCATTGCTGTACTTGGCGGTGGAGCGTCGCGAACGCGGTGGGTCGTGCTGCGCAGGTCGACGAGAGCACCGTGTTCAGGTAGACCCGCCCGGGGCGGCCAAGACCAGGAAGCGCCCCAAAGTCCCGGAGAATTCGCACAGACACCGCCGCACCCCGTGCTGACTCGCCTTTGGCAGGTCAAATGAGGTGTGGCGGCGTCCTTTTGTCAGATGTCGCGGAAGATCTCGATCTGCGCGCCCACCGAGTTGAGGCGCTCCGCCAGTTCCTCGTAGCCGCGGTTGATGACGTAGACGTTGCGCAGGACCGAGGTGCCCTCGGCCGCCATCATCGCCAGGAGGACGACCACCGCGGGGCGCAGGGCCGGCGGGCACATCATCTCCGCCGCGCGCCAGCGGGTGGGGCCCTCGACCAGGACGCGGTGGGGGTCCAGGAGCTGGAGGCGGCCGCCGAGGCGGTTGAGGTCCGTGAGGTAGATGGCGCGGTTGTCGTACACCCAGTCGTGGATCAGGGTCTGACCCTGTGCCACGGCCGCGATGGCGGCGAAGAAGGGGACGTTGTCGATGTTCAGCCCGGGGAAGGGCATCGGGTGGATCTTGTCGATCGGCGCTTCGAGCTTCGACGGGCGGACGGTGAGGTCCACCAGGCGGGTGCGGCCGTTGTCGGCGGTGTACTCGGGGGAGCGGTCGTGGTCGAGGCCCATCTCCTCCAGGACCGCGAGCTCGATCTCCATGAACTCGATGGGGACCCGGCGGATCGTCAGCTCGGATTCCGTGACCACGGCGGCGGCCAGCAGGCTCATCGCCTCGACCGGGTCCTCCGAGGGGGAGTAGTCCACGTCCACGTCGATGTTCGGGACGCCGTGGACCGTCAGGGTGGTGGTGCCGACGCCGTCGACCCGGACGCCGAGCGCCTCCAGGAAGAAGCACAGGTCCTGGACCATGTAGTTGGAGGAGGCGTTGCGGATGACGGTGGTGCCGTCGTGCCGGGCGGCGGCGAGCAGCGCGTTCTCGGTGACGGTGTCCCCGCGCTCGGTCAGCACGATCGGGCGGTCCGGGGAGATCCCGGCCTCGACCTGGGCGTGGTAGATGCCCTCGGTCGCGGTGATGTCCAGGCCGAAGCGGCGCAGGGCGATCATGTGCGGCTCGATGGTGCGGGTGCCGAGGTCGCAACCGCCCGCGTAGGGCAGCTTGAAGTGGTCCATCCGGTGCAGGAGGGGACCGAGGAACATGATGATGCTGCGGGTGCGGCGCGCCGCGTCCGCGTCCATGGCGTCCATGTCGAGGCGGGCCGGCGGTACGAGTTCCAGGTCGACGCCGTCGTTGATCCAGCGGGTGCGGACGCCGATGGAGTTCAGGACCTCCAGGAGGCGGTAGACCTCCTCGATGCGGGCGACCCGGCGAAGGACGGTGCGGCCCTTGTTGAGCAGCGAGGCGCACAGCAGGGCCACGCACGCGTTCTTGCTCGTCTTGACGTCGATGGCGCCGGACAGGCGGCGGCCGCCGACCACGCGCAGGTGCATCGGACCGGCGTAGCCCAGGGAGACGATTTCGCTGTCGAGGGCTTCCCCGATGCGGGCGATCATCTCAAGGCTGATGTTCTGGTTGCCGCGCTCGATTCGGTTCACGGCGCTCTGGCTGGTGCCGAGAGCGTCCGCGAGCTGACTCTGTGTCCAGCCCCGGTGCTGCCGGGCGTCACGGATGAGCTTGCCGATGCGTACGAGGTAGTCGTCTGCCATGGATGCACCGTATCTCAGATATGAGATGTTGCCCGCGCTGGGCGTGGCAGACGGGTGTCAACGTACCCGAAAGCGGACTTACCGCCCGTCAGCTCCCATCGTGGGGCCGCCGCGTGCGTGGTGCGCGACGAGCCGCCCGAGCAGGTCGACGAGCTGCTCGCGCTCCGGCGCGGACAAAGGGGACAGAAGCTCCTCCTGGGCCGCGGCGAGCAGTTGCTCCAGCTTGCGCAGGCGGCGCCGGCCGGCGGTCGTGAGGGTGATGACGTTGCGCCGCCGGTCGGCGGGGTCGGGGGTCCTCTCGACCAGCTCGCGCGCGGCGAGTTCGTTGATGACGGCGACCAGGTCGCTGCGGTGGATGTCGGTGCGGCCGCTCAGGGCCGCCTGGCTCGCGGGCCCGAACTCGTCCAGGGCCACCAGGGTCGCGTAGTGCCATTTGCGGGCGTCCGCCCCGCTCAGCCCCTCGGTGACGAGCCGTGTGGCGTGCGCCGAGGCCTGGGAGAGCAGTCGGCTGGGCAGTTCGCGCAGTCGCTCCGGGAGGGCGGAGGCGCCCTGGTCCTCTTCCGTGGTCATGGCGGGATCGTACCCCTTGCGTTCGGAGCACTAACGATTTAAGTTCGTTGGTGTCACGAACGTTCGTGACACCAACGAAATGAAACGGATGGTTCCCCATGCCCGTCATCGACGTACTCGACTCGACCGTGTACTACGAGGAGCTCGGCGCCCCCGACGGCGTCCCCTTCGTCTTCCTGCACGGCAACCCGACCTCCTCCCACCTGTGGCGGGGCGTACTGCCCCGGATCGGGGGCCGGGTCCGCGTCCTCGCCCCCGACCTCATCGGGATGGGCCGCTCCGGCAAGCCCGGCGGCGAGTACCGCTTCGCCGACCACGCCCGCTACCTCGAAGCCTGGTTCGACGCCCTCGGCCTCGACGAGTTCGTCCTCGTCGGACAGGACTGGGGCGGGGCGCTCGCCTTCGACCTGGCCGCCCGCCGCCCGGAGCAGGTCCGCGGCCTCGCCTTCATGGAGACGATCCTGCGGCCGATGACCTGGGAGGAGTACCCGCCCGCGGCCCGCGCCCGGTTCGAGGCGATCCGTACCCCGGGAGTGGGGGAGGAGATGATCCTGGAGCGGAACCTCTTCATCGAGGACAGCATCGGCAAGACCGTGCTGAACACGATGAGCGAGGCCGACCACGCCGTCTACGCCGCCCCCTACCCCACCCCCGAGAGCCGGGTCCCCCTGCTCCGCTTCGCCCGCTCCCTGCCGATCGGCGGCGAACCGGCCGACGTGGTCGCCCGGGTCGAGGCCTACGACGCCTGGCTGGCCGCCAGCCCGCAGGTGCCCAAGCTCCTGCTCCACTTCGACGGCTCGCCCGCCCTGATGGTCGGCCCCGAGCTGGTCGCGTGGAGCGAGGAGAACATCTCCGCGCTGGAGAGCGAGTACTGCGGCGCCGCCGCGCACCTCTGCCCTGAGGACCGGCCCGAGGAGATCGCCGCCGCCGTCACGGCCTGGGCCGCGCGCCACGGCCTTGCGGGCTGACCGGCCGGGCCGGGGCCACGCGTGGCCCCGACCCGGAACCCGGCTCGCTCAGTGCCCGCAGGCGTGGTGCCGGCCCTTGCCGCCACCGCCGTGGACCGAGGCGTACGAGGCCGGGCGCGCGCCCGCCGCCGCCGCGCGGGCCAGCCGGGCCGAAGCCGCCCGGCCCGACGCCGAATCCGCTTCGTGCACGACACGGCCGCCGACCAGGGTCATGCGTACGCCCGTCCCGCTGATGTCGGCCACCGGACAGCGCGTCACGTCCCGGTCCAGGACCACCAGGTCCGCCGCCTTGCCCGGCTCCAGCGTTCCGGTCAGCTCCTCCTGGCGGAGCTGCCACGCCGTTCCCGAGGTGTGCATCCGCAGCGTGGTGTCCCGGCTCAGCGCCTCCTGCTGCCGGTACAGCTCGCCCGCCCCCACCGCGCCCTGCCGGTCGATCGCCGTCCGGAGCTGGTTCCACACCTGCAGGGCGTCCACCGGCCAGTCCGAACCGCCCGCCAGCCGCGCGCCCGCCCTCTCCAGGCTGCGCGCCGGGTACAGCCACCGGTGCCGCTCGGGCCCGATGTAGGGGAGCAGCGCCTCCACCGTCCAGGTGTCCCGCGTGGCCCACTGGAGCTGCATGCACGCCGCGACCCCGAGCCGCGCGAAGCGCCGCAGGTCCGCGGGGTCCACGATCTGCAGGTGCGCCACCGCGTTGCGGGCGTCGCGCCGCCCCGTCACCTTGCGGGCGTACTCGTACCCGTCCAGGGCGGTGCGCACCGCCCGGTCTCCGAGCCCGTGGGCGTGCATCTGCCAGCCCGCTCGGTTGAAGGCGGCGCTGAGCCGGCCGTAGTCCGCGGCCGAGGTGTAGAGCTCGCCCCGGTTCGCGGTCGGCTTGCCGTTCCCGTCGAGGTACGGCTCCAGCAGGGCGGCGGTCTGCGCCGGGTACTCGATGACCCCGTCGAGGAACACCTTGATCATCCCGAAGCGGAGGCCCCGCACGCCCCCGAACTCCCGCCGCAGGCCGCGCGCGTACGCCAGCGAGCCCGCCGGGTCCTTGGCCTGGTCCGCGTCCAGCCGGATCGCGGGGACGATCCGCTGTGGCAGCCGGCCCGCCGCGGAGAGCGCCTGGTACAGCTCCAGTTCGCGGCGCCCCACCAGGGCGTCCATCATCGTGGTGATCCCGGACGCGGCGGCCAGCCCCAGCGCCTCGGCGCACGCCGCGACCAGCTCGGCGCGGGTGTGCTCCGGTATCAGGTGACGCACCAGCCCCTGGGCGTCGTCCTTGAGGACCCCCGTCGGCTTCCCGTCCGCGCCCTTGACCACCTTGCCGCCGACCGGGTCGGGCGTGGCCGCCGTGATCCCGGCGATGTCCAGGGCCCGCTGATTGGCCCAGCAGTTGTGTCCGTCGCCGCCGATCAGGACGATCGGCCGCCGGGTCGGGAGCGCGTCCAGCATCGAGTGGTGCGGAGCGGTGCCCACGGGGAGCAGCCCGACCGGGTTCCAGTCCTCGACCACCAGCCAGCCGTCGGGCTTGGCGCCCGCGCCGCCGGTGTCGGCGAGGAAGCCGGTCAGGATCTCCAGGAGCTCGGCCGGGGTGGTCTCCGCACTCTCCAGGGAGGGGGACAGCGAGCGCTCGCCGGCCCCGAGCGGGTGGACGTGGCCGTCGTGGATCCCGCTCATCACGGTGTTGCCGCGGGCGTCGAGCACCTCGGTGTCCCGGCCCACGTACCGGCGCAGTGCCGCGTCGGTCCCGGTGGCCAGGATCTTCCCGTCCCGGCCGACCGCGACGGCCCGCACGGGGCCCCGGCGTTCGGTCCCGGGGACCCCCGTGAAAACCGAGGCGTTGCGGATCACCAGCGCGGCCGAGTTCCGCCCGCCGGCGGACGGGGCGGGCGCGGCCGCGGCGGGTGCCGCGCCCAGCAGACCCGCCGCTCCCGCGGCTCCGGCGGCCGCGAGGAGCCCCCGGCGGGACAGGGGGGAGCGGTCGGACAGCGGGGACCGGGGGGAGGGAGAAGGACGCATGCACACTCCAAACGTTGGTGTGGCAGGACGTTGTTTGGTTAAGGGGTTAACCAGAAGCCGCCTCCGGCGACGAAATCCGTACGATGGCGCCGTGCCCGTCCCCTTCCTTCACGCACCCGGACATGTCCCGATGCCCGCGCCCGCGCCCGTGCCCGGTCCGACCCTGGCCGACATCGCCCGCGCCGCCGAGGTCTCCACCGCGACCGTCTCGCACGCGCTCAACGGCACCGGCCGCGTCGGCGAGTCCACCCGCCGCCGGGTGCGCGAGGTCGCCGGGGGCCTGGGCTACGGAGCCCGGCGCGGCCCGCACAACCGCAGCCTGGGCATCGCCGTGACCACGTACGCCGGCTTCGCCTGGGACTTCGCCAAGATCGCCTACTACGCCCGGCTGCTCCTCGCCGCGACCTCGGCGGCGCACGCCCACGGCTACGCCCTGACCACGCTGCCCGCCGACCGCGGCGCCGAGCCGCTGTGGCACACCCTGGCGGTGGACGGGATGCTGCTGATCGACAGTCCGGCCGACGACCCGGTGCTGCGCGCACTGCGGGCGCGGGGGGTGCCGGTGGTCTTCGACGGGCCTCCCGCCGATCCGCGGCCGGGCGACGTATGGGTGGACAACGACCACACCGCCACCACGCGCGAGGTACTGGACCACCTGGCGGCCTCCGGGGCCCGGCGGATCGCGCTGCAGGCGGGCTACGGCGGGGAGTTCTACACCGGGGCCGTCACCTCAGCCTATGAACACTGGTGCGCCGAGCGGCGCCGGGTCCCGCTCGTGATCCCCTTCGACCCCAATGACGACGCCGGGCACGCCTTCGACTCCGCCTTCGCGGGGCCGGACCGGCCCGACGCCGTGTACTGCGTATACGACCCGGGGGGCCGGCAGGTGCTGGCCGCCGCCGCGCGCCACGCCATCGCCATCCCCGGCGCCGACCCGTCCCCAGGCCCCGGCCCGTCCCCCGTACCGGGATCCGGCCCCGGCCCGGAGGAGAAGGGCCTGCTGCTGGTCTGTGCCAGCGAGGACCCGGCGTACGCCGAGAACGATCCTGCCGTGACCACCGTCACCTTCGATCCTGAGCGGATCGCGGAATCGGCGGTTTCGTCCCTGGTCAAGCTCATCGAATCCGGACATGCGCAATCCACTGGGCGGCTCACCGTTCCGGCGGGCCTCAGGGTGCGTGCCTCGTCCCGGCCCCCCGGCATGTACTAGAGTTATCTCGACATCGAGATATCTGCCCCGGACGTGCCGCAGCCGCCCCGCTGGTAAGGGTTACCTAACTTAGCCTCACCTTAGCGGAAAGGCCAGAGTGCCTCGCGGCAGGATTGCGGCAATACGCGCGAATTCATGCATGAAGGAGACTGTCGTGTCGGCGAACAGCTTCGACGCCCGCAGCACGCTGCAGGTGGGCGACGAGTCGTACGAGATCTTCAAGCTGGACAAGGTCGAGGGCTCCGCCCGCCTTCCCTACAGCCTGAAGGTCCTGCTGGAGAACCTGCTCCGTACCGAGGACGGCGCGAACATCACCGCCGACCACATCCGGTCGCTCGGAAACTGGGACTCGCAGGCCCAGCCCAGCGAGGAGATCCAGTTCACGCCGGCCCGCGTGATCATGCAGGACTTCACCGGCGTTCCCTGCGTCGTGGACCTCGCCACCATGCGCGAGGCCGTGAAGGCCCTCGGCGGCGACCCGGCGAAGATCAACCCGCTCTCGCCCGCCGAGATGGTCATCGACCACTCGGTCATCGCCGACAAGTTCGGCACGGCCGAGGCGTTCAGCCAGAACGTCGAGCTGGAGTACGGCCGCAACAAGGAGCGCTACCAGTTCCTGCGCTGGGGCCAGACCGCCTTCGACGACTTCAAGGTCGTCCCCCCGGGCACCGGCATCGTCCACCAGGTCAACATCGAGCACCTGGCCCGTACGGTCATGGTCCGCAACGGCCAGGCGTACCCCGACACCCTCGTCGGCACCGACTCGCACACCACGATGGTCAACGGCCTGGGCGTACTGGGCTGGGGCGTCGGCGGCATCGAGGCCGAGGCCGCGATGCTCGGCCAGCCGGTCTCCATGCTGATCCCGCGCGTCGTGGGCTTCAAGCTGACCGGCGAGCTGCCGGCCGGCACCACCGCCACCGACCTCGTGCTGACCATCACCGAGATGCTCCGCAAGCACGGCGTCGTCGGCAAGTTCGTCGAGTTCTACGGTGAGGGCGTCGCCGCCACCTCCCTCGCGAACCGCGCCACCATCGGCAACATGTCGCCGGAGTTCGGTTCCACCGCCGCGATCTTCCCGATCGACGACGAGACCCTGAAGTACCTGCGCCTGACCGGCCGCGACGCCCAGCAGGTCGCGCTCGTCGAGGCGTACGCCAAGGCCCAGGGCCTGTGGCTGGACCCGGCCGCCGAGCCGGACTTCTCCGAGAAGCTGGAGCTCGACCTCTCCACGGTCGTCCCCTCCATCGCCGGCCCCAAGCGCCCGCAGGACCGCATCATCCTCGCGAACGCCTCCCAGCAGTTCGCCCAGGACGTGCGCAACTACGTCTCCGACGACGAGGAGGCCGGCAAGGAGTCCTTCCCGGCGTCCGACTCCCCGGCGGCGGCCAACGGCGTTCCCAGCAAGCCCACCCCGGTGACCCTGGCCGACGGCACCTCCTTCGAGATCGACCACGGCGCCGTCACCGTCGCCGCGATCACCTCGTGCACCAACACCTCGAACCCCTACGTCATGGTCGCCGCGGCGCTCGTGGCGAAGAAGGCCGTCGAGAAGGGCCTCGCCCGCAAGCCGTGGGTCAAGACCACCCTGGCCCCGGGCTCGAAGGTCGTCACCGACTACTTCGACAAGGCCGGCCTGACCCCGTACCTCGACAAGATGGGCTTCAACCTCGTCGGGTACGGCTGCACCACCTGCATCGGCAACTCGGGTCCGCTGGAGGAGGAGATCTCCAAGGCGATCAACGACGCCGACCTCGCGGTCACCTCGGTCCTCTCGGGCAACCGCAACTTCGAGGGCCGCATCAACCCCGACGTCAAGATGAACTACCTGGCCTCCCCGCCGCTGGTCGTCGCGTACGCCATCGCGGGCTCCATGAAGGTGGACATCACCCGGGACGCCATCGCCACCGACTCCGAGGGCAACCCGGTCTTCCTGAAGGACATCTGGCCCACCGAGGCCGAGGTCAACGACGTCGTCGCGAACGCGATCGGCGAAGACATGTTCAGCAAGTCCTACCAGGACGTCTTCGCGGGCGACGCCCAGTGGCAGGCGCTGTCGATCCCGACGGGCAACACCTTCGAGTGGGACCCGCAGTCCACCTACGTGCGCAAGCCCCCTTACTTCGAGGGCATGACGATGGAGACCACCCCGGTCTCCGACATCGCCGGCGCCCGTGTGCTGGCGAAGCTGGGCGACTCGGTCACCACCGACCACATCTCCCCGGCCGGTGCGATCAAGGCCGACACCCCGGCCGGCAAGTACCTCACGGAGCACGGCGTCGAGCGCCGCGACTTCAACTCGTACGGTTCCCGCCGCGGAAACCACGAGGTCATGATCCGCGGTACGTTCGCCAACATTCGCCTCCGCAACCAGATCGCGGCGGGCACCGAGGGCGGCTTCACCCGCGACTTCACGGTCGAGGGCGCGCCGGTCTCCTTCATCTACGACGCCTCGCAGAACTACCAGGCCGCCGGCATCCCGCTGGTCATCCTGGCGGGCAAGGAGTACGGCTCGGGCTCGTCGCGCGACTGGGCCGCCAAGGGCACCGCCCTGCTCGGCGTCAAGGCCGTCATCGCGGAGTCCTACGAGCGCATCCACCGCTCCAACCTGATCGGCATGGGCGTCCTGCCCCTGCAGTACCCCGAGGGCGTCACGGCGGCCTCCCTGGGCCTCACCGGCGAGGAGTCCTTCTCCTTCACCGGTGTGGAGGAGCTGAACAACGGCACCACCCCGCGCACGGTCAAGGTGACCACCGACACCGGCGTGGAGTTCGACGCGGTCGTCCGCATCGACACCCCGGGCGAGGCCGACTACTACCGCAACGGCGGCATCATGCAGTACGTGCTCCGCAACCTCATCCGCGGCTAAGCACACGGCGCATACCGGCACCAAAGGGCCGTACCTCCGTTAAGGGGGTACGGCCCTTCCGTTTCTGCGGGCGGCTCCGACGGTCCGGCTCAGGTGACGGTGAGGTCTCAACTCGGAAAAGTAGGGGCCCATACCGGTACATGATCTTGCTCACAGGAGCGGAAGTGGACTATACCTGTGCCCGTCCGGGTCACCGCGAAACGAGCGGCCTCGGACGGGGGGATGGCGGGGACCTGCGGTGATGTCCGCTGGGCGGCAGCAGTCGCACTTTCCTTCCTCCTTCACACTCCTGACGAAGGCGAGGACTTGAGCATGGGATCCACCTCCGCCCACGGCGAGAACAGCAACGGTGAGGGCTTCGGCCGCCGGGACCTGATCAAGCGCTCCGCGGCACTCGGACTGATCGCCGTACCGACGATGAGCTTCCTGTCCGCGTGCGCCTCCGGCTCCGAAGAGACCACCAAGGGCAACGAGTCCAAGGTGGCCGTCACCAAGGAGAACCCGTTCGGCGTCGCCAAGGGCGGCAAGCTCGACGTGGTCGTCTTCAAGGGCGGCTACGGCGACGACTACGCCAAGGCCTGGGAAGCGGCGTTCGACAAGAAGTGGGGCACCACTTCCTCGCACCTCTCCACCCAGGAGATCACCTCCAAGCTGCAGCCCCGCTTCAACGGCGGCAACCCGCCGGACGTCGTCGACGACTCCGGCGCCCAGCAGATCAAGCTGGACGTGCTCGCCAAGGGCAACCAGCTCGCCGACCTCACCGTGGTGCTCGACGCCCCGTCGCTCGACGACCCGGCCAAGAAGGTCCGGGACACGCTGATGCCCGGCACCATCGAAGGCGGCATGATCGGCGGCAAGTTCGTCGCCCTGCAGTACGTCTACACGGTCTGGGGCCTGTGGTACTCGGGCAAGCTCTTCAAGGAGAAGGGCTGGGCCGCGCCGAAGACCTGGGCCGAGTTCATGGACATCTGTCAGAAGGCCAAGGCGGCCGGCATCGGCGGTCTGGCCCACCAGGGCAAGTACCCGTACTACATCAACGTCGCCATCATGGACCTGATCGCCAAGAAGGGCGGCCTGGATGCCATGAAGGCGATCGACAACCTGGAGCCGAACGCCTTCGCGGACAACCCGATCGCCCTGGAGGCCGTCGAGGCGGTCTACGAGCTGGTCGAGAAGGACCTGCTCATGCCGGGCACCAACGGCCTGACGCACACCGAGTCCCAGACCCAGTGGAACCAGTACAAGGCCGCCTTCATCACCTCCGGCTCCTGGCTGGAGAACGAGCAGCTCAAGCAGACCCCCGAAGACTTCGACATGCAGTTCCTGCCGATGCCGGTGCTGCCCGGCTCGAAGCTGCCCTTCGAGGCCATCCGCGCCGGCGCCGGCGAGCCCTTCATCGTCCCGGAGAAGGCCGCCAACAAGGCCGGTGGCCTGGAGTTCCTCCGCTCGATGCTGTCCCGCGAGTGGTCGACCCTCTTCGCCCAGCAGGCCAACTCCCTCACCGTCCTCAAGGACGGCGTGGACCCGGCGGTCAAGCTCCGCCCGGGCACCCAGTCGGCCGTCGCCGCCCTCAAGGCGGCCGGGGACAACACGTTCAACTACCGCTACGGCGACTGGTACAGCGCGATGGGTACCGAGCTGGAGAACGCGTCCAATGAGCTGATGGCGAAGCGCATCCAGCCCAAGGAATGGATCAAGCGGGCCCAGGCTGCGGTAAACAAGGCGACCGAGGACCCGAACGCCAAGAACAACAAGCGCAGCTGACACCGCGTCCACCGGGCATCCGGAAACACCAGGGACGGACACCATGAGCCACGTAGCAAACAGCAAGGGGCGGGGCGGCTTCATCGCCGGCTTCCTCATCCTGCCCCTTGCGCTGTACCTGACCTTTGTCATCTGGCCGTACATTCAGACGTTCGGCTATTCCTTCACCAACTGGACGGGTCAGTCACCGACTTTCGACTTCGTCGGGCTGGACAACTACTCGGCCTTGATGAAGGACGAGGTCTTCGGCGGCGCTCTGCTGCACAACCTGCTGCTCTTGGTGTTCGTCCCGGCGATCACCATCCTGATCTCCCTGTTCTTCGCCTTCATGCTGAACGCCGGAGGGCGCAGCGGAGCCGGCGGAGTTCAGGGAGTGGCGGGATCAGCCCTCTACAAGGTGATCTACTTCTTCCCGCAGGTGCTCTCCCTCGCCATCCTCGCGGTGCTCTTCGGAGCCGTGTACCGCAGTGACGAGGGGGGCCTGCTGAACGGTTTCCTCACCACACTGGGACTGGTCGACCCGTCCCACCCCATCGAATGGCTCAACGAGCCCAACTTCGTCCTCTGGTGCCTGCTGCTCGTCGTCGTATGGCACGGGGTCGGTTTCTACCTCGTCCTGTTCTCGGCGGCCATGCAGTCGGTCCCCAAGGACATCTACGAAGCCGCACTGCTCGACGGCGCGGGGCGCGCCCAGACCTTCTTCAAGGTCACGCTGCCCCTGCTGTGGGATTCTGTGCAGACCTCCGCGGTCTATCTCGGCATCGCCGCGATGGACATGTTCGTCCTCGTGTCGACCATGACCTCGGGCCAGTTCGGCGGCGGACCGGACCACCACAGCGAGGTCATGGCGACGGTGCTGATGCGTAACTTCCTCTACTTCGGCAATGCGGGCTACGCCTGCGCCATGGGGGTCGTGATGCTCGTCCTCACCCTGATCCTCTCCGCCATCACGCTGCGGGCCACTCGCCGCGAGCACGTCGAGTTCTAGCGGGAGACCACGATGACCACAGTTGTCAAAGCGCCGGGCGAGGCGGCAGCCGAGAAGAAGCGCTCCGCCGCCACCGGGCAGCCCCGCGGGAAGAACAAGAGCGGTTCCGACGGCATGGTGCTCAACGTCTTCTCGCACGGCTTCCTCGCCGTGTGGGGGATACTGATCGTCCTGCCGCTGATCTGGCTGGTGCTCGGCTCCTTCAAGACCGACGTGCAGATCGGCAGTTCGGCCCTGAGCTGGCCGTCCAACTGGCATTTCGACGCCTTCGGGCGTGCCTGGGACAAGGGCATCGGGGACTACTTCGCCAACACGCTGATCGTGATGGTGTTCTCGGTCCCGCTGACGATGCTGCTCGGCTCGATGGCCGCGTACGTCCTGGCCCGCTACCCCTTCCGGGGCAACCGGCCGATCTACTACTTCTTCGTCAGCGGGGCCATGTTCCCGGTCTTCCTGGCGCTCGTCCCGCTGTTCTTCATGGTGAAGCGGCTGGACATGCTCAACTCGTACCAGGGTCTGATCCTGGTGTACGTGGCGTACTCGATGCCGTTCACCGTCTTCTTCATGCACTCGTTCTTCCGGACGCTGCCGACGGCCGTGCACGAGGCGGCGGTGATCGACGGTGCCTCGCACACCCGGATCTTCTTCCAGGTGATGATGCCGATGGCCAAGCCCGGCCTGATCAGCGTGGGGATATTCAATGTCCTGGGGCAGTGGAACCAGTACATCCTCCCCTCCGTGCTGATGCAGCCGCAGACCGGATCGGACCCCGAGCGCTACGTGCTCACCCAGGGCCTGATCCAGCTGCAGTACCAGATGGGCTACGAGACGGACCTGCCGGTGCTGTTCGCCGGTGTGACCATCGCGATGATCCCGATGCTGGTGGTCTACCTGTCCTTCCAGCGGCAGATCCAGGCGGGCCTGACCTCCGCCACGATCAAGTAGCGCGGCCGCTCAAGCAGCGGACGGGTCGGGCACGACCGACCAGCTGACCGCCGAGACGGAGGGGTCCAGCGAGAGGTTGCTCACCGCTTCCTCCAGCATCCGGCCCCCTTCGCCCTCGGCGGTCAGCAGCGCGGACACCGTCACCAGGCCGGCCTCCGGGCCGTCCTGGCTGCGGATCGAGCGCAGCTGGTACCCCGGCCGGCCCAGCGCGTCGACCAGCCGGTGGCGGATGTGGGCCTCCTCCGCCTCCAGGCACACGGCCTCGAAGTGGAAGTCGGTGGCCACCTCGGCCCCGCCCCCCGGCTCGCGGTCCATCCGCCGGCCCAGCGGGCGCAGCAGGAGGTTCGCCCCCACCACGCCCACCGTGCCGCAGGCCGCCAGGACGAACATCCCGGTGCCCGCGAGGCAGCCCACGGCCGCCGAACACCACAGGGTGGCGGCCGTGTTCAGGCCCCGGACGCTCAGCCCGTCGCGCATGATCACGCCGGCGCCCAGGAAGCCGATCCCCGAGACGATCTGGGCGGCGACCCGCGAGCCGTCGTACTGGACCTCCGAGACCTCGCTCATGAACCCGTACTGCGAGAGCAGTACGAACAGCGCCGCCCCGCCCGCCACCAGGGCGTTGGTCCGCAGGCCCGCCATCCGGGCCCGCCACTGCCGTTCCAGGCCGATGGCCGCCCCGAATCCGAGCGCCGCGACCAGGTGCCCGGCCATCTCCCATTCGGTGAGCATCATCGGCCTTCTCCCTTCTTCCTTCCTCGCCGGCTCTTAGAGCCAGGTACCGAACTTGCGGATGTAAACGGTCTTCAGCAGCTGCGTGAGCGTGCAGTACGCGAGCAGCACGCCGATCAGCCACGGGAAGTAGCTCGCGGGCAGGGGTACGAAGCCCAGCGAGGAGGCCAGCGGCGAGAAGGGCAGGAAGAGCCCGGTCAGCACCGCGAGGATCGTCATCACCATCACCGGCCAGGAGGCACGGGACTGGATGAAGGGGATCTTGCGGGTGCGGATCATGTGGACGATCAGGGTCTGCGAGAGCAGCCCCTCGATGAACCAGCCGGACTGGAAGAGCGCCGCGTGGGCCTCGGTGTTGGCGGCGAAGACGTTCCACATGATCACGTACATCGTGATGTCGAAGATGGAGCTGATCGGGCCGATGCAGACCATGAACCGGCCGATGCCCTTGGCGTCCCAGTTCCGGGGCTTGCGCAGGTACTCCTCGTCCATCCGGTCCCACGGGGTGGCCAGCTGGGCGATGTCGTAGACCAGGTTCTGCACCAGCAGCATGATCGCCAGCATCGGCTGGAAGGGGATGAAGGCGCTCGCCACCAGCACCGAGAAGACGTTGCCGAAGTTGGAACTGGCCGTCATCTTGATGTACTTGATCGTGTTGCCGAAGGTGGTCCGGCCCTGGATCACGCCCTGCTCCAGGACGGTCAGGTCCTTCTCCAGCAGGATGATGTCGGCCGACTCCTTGGCGATGTCGACGGCGGTGTCCACCGAGATGCCGACGTCGGCGTCGCGCAGCGCGGCCGCGTCGTTGATGCCGTCGCCGAGGAAGCCGACCGTGTGGCCGTCGGCCTGCAGGGCCCGAACGATCCGGGCCTTCTGGACCGGGTTTACCTTGGCGAAGACCGTCGTACGGGCGGCCAGCGCGCGCAGCTGCGGGTCGTCGAGGGAGTCGATCTCGCTGCCGTTGACGACGTGGCCGACGCTCAGGCCGACATCGGCGCAGACCCGGGCGGCGACGAGCTCGTTGTCGCCGGTGACGACCTTGACCGCGATGCCCTTGTCGGCCAGGCCCTGCAGGGCCCGGGCCGCATCGGCCTTCGGCGGGTCGAGGAAGGCGAGGAAGCCGACCAGGGTCAGCTCGTTCTCGTCCGCGACCGTGTAGGTGTCGCGCGGCGCGCCGATCGTGCGGGTGGCGACGGCGAGGACGCGCAGGCCCTGGCGGTTGTTGTCCTCGGCGATGCGGGTGACGTGGTGGCGCAGCTGTCCGGTCAGCTCGACCTTCCGGCCACGGTCCGTCATGTGGGTGCACAGGGCGAGGACTTCCTCGACGGCGCCCTTGGTGATCATGACGTGCTCGGCGCGGCCGGCCGAGCCCACCATGCTGTTGCGGTTGAGGACCACGGACATCCGGCGCCGGGCGAAGTCGAAGGGGATCTCGTCGACCATCGAGAACCGTGCGTCGACGACAACCTCCTCGGCCTCGCCCACGCGGTCGATCACCGCCTGGTCCATCAGGTTCTTCAGGCCGGTCTGGAAGTGCGAGTTGAGGTAGCCGTACTCCAGGACCTCGTCGTCCGGGGAGCCGTGCACGTCCAGGTAGCGGTCCAGGACGATCCGGTCCTCGGTGAGGGTGCCGGTCTTGTCCGTGCAGAGCACGTCCATGGCGCCCAGGTTCTGGATCGCGTTGAGCCGCTTGACGACCACCTTGCGCTTGGACATGGCGACCGCGCCGCGGGCCAGGTTGGCCGAGACCACCATCGGCAGCATCTCGGGGGTCAGGCCGACCGCCACGGCGATGCCGAAGAGCAGCGCCTGGTTCCAGTCGCCCTTGGTGACGCCGTTGATGACGAAGACGATGGGGACCATCACCAGCATGAAGCGGATCAGCAGGAAGCTGACCTTGCGCACGCCGGTGTCGAAGTTGGTCTCCGGGCGCTCGCCGACCAGGGAGCCGGCCATCGAGCCGAAGTAGGTGCCGGCCCCGGTGGCGACGACCACTCCGGTGGCGGTCCCGGAGGTCACCGAGGTGCCCATGAGGCAGATGTTGTCGGCTTCGACGGGGTCGGAGGTCTCGAACTGGCCGAGGTCGTCCGTCCGGGTGTCGGCCTTGGCGACCGGCAGGGACTCGCCGGACAGCGCGGCCTGGCTGACCATCAGGTCCTTGGAGGTGATCATGCGCAGATCGGCCGGGATCAGGTCGCCCGCGGCCAGCTTGACCACGTCACCGGGGACCACGCGGTCCATCGGGATCTCGAAGGTGGTGGGGCCCGAGCCGCTGCCGGCCCGGCGCTGCACCGCGCAGGTGGTGGTGACGAGCTGCTTCAGGGCGTCGGCCGCGCGGCCCGAGCGGTACTCCTGCCAGAATCGGAGCAGCCCGCTGATCGTGATCATCACCGAGAGGATGATCACGCTCGGCGACTCGGGGTCCTGCCAGTAGATGAGGCAGGCGAGGAAGATCAGGACGGCGATGAAGGGGTTGGCGTACGCCTTCGCCAGCTGGACGTACCAGCGCGGGGCGCGCTCCTGGGCGATGACGTTGGAGCCGTGGCGCTCCAGGCGCAGCGCGGCCTCGGCGTGGGTGAGGCCGTTGCGGGAGGCGTCCACGTCCTGCAGGACCTGGACGCCCGGGCGGGCGCTGACCTCGGCGAGCCGCTCGCCGACGACCCGGGTACGGGCCTCCAGCTCGGCCGCCTTGCGTTCGCGGCGTGCCCGGCCCGGGGGTGCGAGCTTCGTGGGGGTACGGGGGGTGAGCATGGTCATGGCAAAAACCTCCCTCCACGGCGTCCGGGCAGCACGAAGCCGCGCGGTCACGTGGAGTGATCATGGGTCGGCGCGAGGCGGCACGTAAGGCCGTGAGGCACGCCGATGGGCATGGATGACGCGCGCCCGACGGAAGCGTCAGGGCGTGCGGAAGGGGTTACGAAGATGAATGCAGAAACGCAACGCAGCGGCGAAGGGCCGAGGGCGTGCACACTCGAAGAGAGACCGGCCGCTCAGGGAGCTCAGCCGAAGAGAGCGCTGCAAGGACTTCGATCGGGACTCATCCCGAACACCTCCTTGCGTAGCGCTTGCATGACAGAGGGCGCCCGATCCGGCCGTGAAGACCGTGTTGACCAGCGCCACGGCGACCGTAGCACGATCAGGATGGAGGTTCTCTCATACTTATGGCCGGTAGTGACCGATTCGTACTGCGGCGGCCTCTTGACGTCGTGAGGCGCAAAGGCTCGACTTAAGGTTCACAAGTTGGAGAGACGCCGGGGTCTCGTGTCAGTCGGGGCATGCAGCCACTGACCACCCCGGCCGGGGGGCGACGGCTTGCCGTTGCTTATGGGCAGGAGTGGATGAGTCGTGCAGACTCCCGGATCGCAGTCTTCGCTGCATCGCGCCAATCTGGAGCGCGTCGTACGGGCGGTGCGGCTCGCCGGTTCGCTGACCCAGGCGGAGATCGCCCGGAGCACCGGACTGTCGGCGGCCACGGTCTCCAACATCGTCCGGGAACTCAAGGAGGCCGGGACCGTCGAGGTCACGGACACCTCCGCCGGGGGCAGGCGGGCGCGCAGCGTCTCGCTCAGCGGGGACGCCGGCATCGTGATCGGCGTGGACTTCGGCCACACCCACCTGCGGGTGGCCGTGGGGAACCTGGCCCACCAGGTGCTGGCCGAGGAGTCCGAGCCGCTGGACGTGGACGCCTCCTGGGTCGACGGCTTCGACCGGGCCGAAGCCCTGGTGGGACGGCTGGTCGAGGGCATCGGGATCGGCCGCGACAAGGTCATCGGCGTCGGGCTCGGCGTACCGGGCCCCATCGACCTGGAGTCCGGCACCCTCGGCTCCACCGCGATCCTGCCGGGCTGGGCCGGGATCAACCCGCGCCGCGAGCTCTCGCAGCGCCTGGGCGTACCGGTGTACGTGGACAACGACGCGAACCTCGGGGCGCTCGGCGAACTCGTTTGGGGGAGCGGGCGGGGAGTAAAGGACCTGGCCTACATCAAGGTCGCCAGCGGCGTCGGCGCGGGGCTGGTCATCAACGGCCAGATCTACCGCGGACCCGGCGGCACGGCCGGCGAGATCGGGCACATCACGCTCGACGAATCGGGTCCCGTCTGCCGCTGCGGCAACCGCGGCTGCCTGGAGACCTTCGCCGCGGCCCGGTACGTGCTGCCGCTCCTGCAGAGCAGCCACGGACCGGAGTTGACGATGGAACGGGTGGTGGAACTCGCCCGGGACGGGGACCCCGGCTGCCGTCGCGTCATCACCGACGTGGGCCGCCACATCGGCAGCGGCGTGGCCAGTCTGTGCAATCTCCTGAACCCGAGCCGGGTGGTCCTGGGAGGCTCCCTCGCGGACGCCGGTGAACTGGTCCTGGCCCCCATCCGTGAATCCGTGGGGAGGTACGCGATCCCCAGTGCCGCCCGGCAATTGTCGGTGCTCACGGGGTCCCTGGGCGGGCGGGCCGAGGTGCTGGGCGCGCTGGCCCTCGTACTGAGTGAGATGGGCGATTCGACACTTTTGGCGGAAAATGGAAGTGGAGTGCGAGCTCCCGCCGTCTTGTCTTCAGTTAGATAACGAATGGCGTCGTTGTCATCTCGTTAAGCATTCACTCCTTGACGACAAACTTGCGGCCGGGGTTGACTCACATCCACCTCGGCCGCAGTGCTGCGGCCTCGTCAGGGAGGTTCAAGTAATGAACACGCGTATGCGCAGAGTCGCCGTCGCCGTTGCCGCCGGCACCATGGCCGTCTCGCTCGCCGCTTGCGGCAGCGCGAAGGAGTCCGGGGACAAGAAGGACAACGCCTCCGGAGCGGTCAAGGGCGGCGCGATCAAGGTCGGTCTGCTCCTCCCGGAGAACCAGACCGCGCGTTACGAGAAGTTCGACAAGCCGCTCATCGAGAAGGCCGTCAAGGAGCTCACCGCGGGCAAGGGCGAGGTCGTCTACGCCAACGCCAAGCAGGACGCGACCACGCAGAACTCGCAGGTCGACACGATGATCACCAACAAGGTGAACGTCCTGATCATCGACGCGGTGGACTCCAAGGCCATCGCCGGCTCGGTCAAGAAGGCCAAGGAGGCCGGCATCCCGGTCGTGGCCTACGACCGCCTCGCCGAGGGCCCGATCGACGCCTACACCTCCTTCGACAACGAAGAGGTCGGCAAGGTCCAGGGCAAGGCGCTCCTGGAGGCCCTGGGCGACAAGGCCAAGGCCGGCCAGATCGTCATGATGAACGGCTCCGTCACCGACCCGAACGCCGCGCTGTTCAAGAAGGGCGCGCACTCCGTCCTCGACGGCAAGGTGAACGTCGGCAAGGAGTACGACACCGTCGAGTGGAAGCCGGAGAACGCCAACACCAACATGGCGGCCGCGCTCTCGGCGCTCGGCAAGGACAAGGTCATCGGCGTCTACTCCGCCAATGACGGCATGGCCGGCGGCATCATCACCGCCCTCAAGGCGGCCGGCGTGTCCCCCCTGCCCCCGGTCACGGGCCAGGACGCCGAACTCGCCGGTGTGCAGCGGATCGTGGCGGGCGAGCAGTTCATGAGCGTCTACAAGCCGTACGCCCCCGAGGCCGAGGCCGCCGCGAAGATGGCCGTGGCCCTCGCCAAGGGCGAGCCGATCGCGACCACCGCCACCGCGAAGGTCGACAGCCCCACCACCAAGGGCGTCCCGTCCCTGCTGATCCCGGTCGTCTCGCTGACCAAGGCGAACGTCAAGGACACCGTCATCCGTGACAACGTCTACACGGCCGACGAGATCTGCACCGACAAGTACGCGGCCGCCTGCGCCGCCATCGGCCTGAAGTAGGCCCCCGCCGCTCGGTCCGCCGAGCGGCCCCCATACCTGTCCGGCGCTCCCGCCTCCATCCCGCCACCGGCGGGGCGCCGGACAGAAACGTTTCTCTCAAGCACCTTCGCTTTCTCTCAAATCCCCCCGTGGTCCTGCTCTTTTGCACGACATCCCCGCCGGTCAGGCGGCAAGGAGATGGTTCATGTGTCCGCTGCGCCCGTACTGGCGTTGCGCGGGGTCTCGAAGCGGTTCGGCGCCGTTCAGGCCCTCACCGACGTAGAACTCGAGATCCACTCCGGCGAGGTGGTCGCCCTCGTCGGCGACAACGGCGCCGGTAAGTCCACGCTGGTCAAGACGATCGCCGGCGTGCACCCCATCGATGACGGAGTCATCGAGTGGGAGGGCCGTCCGGTCTCGATCACCAAGCCCCACGACGCCCAGAACCTGGGCATCGCGACGGTCTACCAGGACCTCGCGCTGTGCGACAACATCGACGTCGTCGGCAACCTCTTCCTGGGACGCGAGCTCAAGCGGCGCGGCATCCTCGACGAGGTGGAGATGGAGCGGCGCGCACGCGAGCTCCTGACCACCCTGTCCATCCGGATCCCCAGTGTCCGCATCCCCATCGCCTCGCTCTCCGGCGGCCAGCGCCAGACCGTGGCGATCGCCCGTTCCATGCTGGGCGAGCCCCAGCTCGTGATCCTCGACGAGCCCACCGCCGCCCTCGGCGTCGAGCAGACCGCACAGGTGCTCGACCTGGTCGAGCGGCTGCGCGAGCGCGGTCACGCCGTCATCCTCATCAGCCACAACATGGCCGATGTGAAGGCCGTGGCCGACAAGGTGGCCGTCCTGCGGCTGGGCCGCAACAACGGCGTCTTCTCCGTGAAGGACACGTCGCAGGAAGAGATCATCTCCGCCATCACCGGGGCCACGGACAACGCCGTGACCCGCCGGGCGGCCCGCACAGGGGAGGCCCGCAAGTGAGCACCCAGCACATAGACCCCGTCAACCCGGCTGCCGCCCACGACGCCATTCCGGCCGTGGACCCCCGCCTGCTCGTCCGCGAGCAGGGCTTCGCCGGGTACGTGAACGAGTTCGGCCGCAAGCTCAAGGCCGGCGACCTGGGCTCCGTGCCCGTCGTCCTCGGCCTGATCATCATCTGGAGCATCTTCCAGGGCCTGAACTCGAACTTCCTCGGCGCCGAGAACCTCACCAACATCGCGATCACGATGACGGCCACCGGCATGATGGCGGTCGGCATCATCTTCGTCCTGCTGCTCGGTGAGATCGACCTCTCGGTCGGCTCGGTCAGCGGTGTCTCGGGCGCGATCGTGGCCGTCCTCTCGGTCACCAACGGCGTCAACGAATGGCTGGCCATCCTCGCGGCGATCGCCGGAGGCGCCCTGATCGGCTCCCTCCACGGCTTCTTCTTCGCCAAGATCGGCGCCCCGGCCTTCGCGGTCACCCTTTCGGGCCTGCTCTTCTGGTCCGGCGCCATGCTGCAGATCCTCGGCAGCAACGGCACGATCAACCTCGACTCCGAGGGCGTGGTCGGGCAGCTGACCACGTACTTCTTCTCGGACGTGGCCGTCGGCTACGGGCTCGCCGCCCTCGCCGTGGCGGGGTACTTCCTCGCCACGTTCTCCGACAACCGGCGCCGCGCGGCCGCGGGGGTCCCCTCCCGCCCGCTCGGCGAGATCCTGCTGCGCACCGGGCTCCTCGCGGTGTTCACCTTCGGTCCGGCCATGGTGTTCAACCAGTACAAGGGCCTGCCGCTGGCGATCGTGCTCTTCCTGCTGGCCCTGGTCGGCACGGACTTCCTCCTGCGGCGCACCACCTTTGGCCGCCAGGTCTTCGCCCTCGGCGGCAGCGTCGAGGCCTCCCGGCGCGCCGGCATCAACGTCAACCGGGTCCGGATCACGGTCTTCGCGATCGCCGGCACCTTCGCGGCCATCGGCGGCCTCTTCTGGGCCTCCAAGATCGCGGCGGCGAACCAGAGCGCCGGCGCCGGCGACCTGCTGATGAACGTGATCGCGGCGGCCGTCATCGGCGGCACCAGCCTCTTCGGCGGACGCGGCCGGACCTGGAACGCCCTCCTCGGCGTCATGGTCATCACCTCCATCCAGTACGGTCTGGCCCTGGAGGGCATCGCGACGCCGATCCAGTACATGATCACGGGCGCGGTCCTCCTCGCCACCGTGGTGATCGACTCGATCACCCGCAAGACGCAGAAGACGGCCGGGCGCGCCTGACCGGCGTGCGCGGAGCGTGATGCGGCGGTAAGAACCGTCACAGTGCCCGGTGCCACTTCATGTGGCACCGGGCACCTGCGCGTGAGCGTGTACGTACAGATGTGCGGGTATACCCCCATTTGGCGGGTGTGACTCCGTGCTGATGTGTACAGGTATGACAAAGGTGTGACCTGACCGGGACCGCGCTTCACTAACGCCCAAGTGGCGAAGATTAGACTCGGCAGACCAGCAAGCGACTGCAAGGAGGCACGGGTGCTGCTGACCCGCATCAAGGGACCGCGCGATCTGGACCGGCTCAGCCAGGAGGAGCTCGACAGGCTCGCCGCAGAGATCAGGACCTTCCTCGTCGACGCCGTCTCCAAGACCGGCGGGCACCTCGGCCCCAACCTCGGTGTCGTCGAGCTGACGATCGCTCTGCACAGGGTCTTCGACTCGCCCAAGGACAAGGTCCTCTTCGACACCGGCCACCAGGCCTACGTGCACAAGCTGCTCACCGGCCGCCAGGACTTCGGCGGCCTGCGCACCAAGGGCGGCCTGTCGGGCTACCCCTCGCGCGCCGAGTCCGACCACGACGTGATCGAGAACTCGCACGCGTCCACCGTGCTGGGCTGGGCCGACGGCTTCGCGAAGGCCAACGAGGTGCTCGGCAAGGAGGACCACCACGTCGCCGCGGTCATCGGCGACGGAGCCCTCACCGGCGGCATGGCCTGGGAGGCGCTGAACAACATCGCCGCCGCCAAGGACCGCCCCCTGGTGATCGTCGTCAACGACAACGAGCGCTCGTACGGCCCCACCATCGGCGGCCTCGCGAACCACCTGGCCACCCTGCGCACCACGGACGGCTACGAGCGCTTCCTGGCCCGCGGCAAGGACCTCCTGGAGCGCACCCCGGTCGTCGGGAAGCCCCTCTACGAGACCCTGCACGGCGCCAAGAAGGGCCTCAAGGACTTCATCGCCCCGCAGGGCATGTTCGAGGACCTGGGCCTGAAGTACATCGGGCCCATCGACGGGCACGACATCGAGGCCCTGGAATCGGCCCTGCAGCGCGCCAAGCGCTTCAGCGGACCGGTCATCGTGCACTGCCTCACCCAGAAGGGCCGGGGCTACGAGCCGGCCGTCCAGGACGAGGCCGACCGCTTCCACGCGGTCGGCGTGATCCACCCGGACACCGGCCTGCCGGTCTCCACCGACGCCGCCAGCTGGACCTCCGTCTTCGCCGACGAGATGGTCAAGCTGGGCCGGGAGCGCAAGGACATCGTCGCCATCACCGCGGCCATGCTCCAGCCCGTCGGCCTGAAGAAGTTCGCCGACGCCTACCCGGACCGGATCTTCGACGTCGGCATCGCCGAGCAGCACGGCGCCACCTCGGCGGCGGGCCTGGCCTCCGGCGGCGCCCACCCGGTCTTCGCGGTGTACGCGACCTTCCTCAACCGCGCCTTCGACCAGGTCCTGATGGACGTGGCCCTGCACAAGTGCGGGGTCACCTTCGTCCTGGACCGTGCCGGTGTCACCGGCACCGACGGCGCCTCCCACAACGGCATGTGGGACATGTCCATCCTCCAGGTGGTCCCGGGCCTGCGCCTGGCGGCCCCGCGCGACGCCGAGCAGCTGCGCGCGCAGCTGAACGAGGCCGTCCTGGTGAAGGACGCGCCGACCGTCGTGCGCTTCTCCAAGGGCGTCGTCGGCCCCGCCGTGCCGGCCATCGGCAAGATCGGCGGCATGGACGTGCTGCGCCGTCCGGCCGACGAGGTCACCCGGCCGGACGTACTGCTCGTCTCGGTCGGCGCGCTCGCCCCGATGTGCCTGGAGATCGCCGACCTCCTCGACAAGCAGGGGATCTCCACGACCGTGGTCGACCCCCGCTGGGTCAAGCCGGTGGACGAGGCTCTGGCCCCGCTCGCCGACCGCCACCGCGTGGTCGTCACCGTGGAGGACAACAGCCGTACCGGCGGTGTCGGCTCCGCCGTGGCGCAGGCACTGCGGGACGCGGGGGTCGACGTACCGCTGCGTGACTTCGGCATTCCGCAGCGCTTCCTGGACCACGCCACGCGCAAGGAGGTCATGGCCGAGATCGGTCTGACCGCCCCGGACATCGCGCGGCAGGTCACGGGCCTGGTGGCCAAGCTGGACGGGCGCTACGAGAGCGAGCCGGCCGCCGCCGTCGACTGAGCGGCGGGACGGCTCTCGGCCGACCCCTGCGACCGCCGCGACTGATCATCTGCGGTTGCACGCCACGGGCCGGGAGGTTCACCCTTGAAGGGTGGGCCTTCCGGCCCGTTTCGTTTCGATGCGGTCTGCCCAGCGGAGGTGCGTCGGTGAGTAGGAACCTGAAGAGTCCCTTCCGTACGAAATCGGTCGAACAGTCGATCCTCGACACGGAAGAGCCGGAACACGCGCTCAAGAAGTCGCTCTCCTCCTGGGACCTGACCGTCTTCGGCGTCGGCGTGATCATCGGCACCGGCATCTTCGTCCTGACGGGCAAGGTCGCGAAGGAGACCGCCGGACCTTCCACGGCCCTCGCGTTCGTCGCCGCCGGCATCGTGTGCGCGCTGGCCGCCCTGTGCTACGCCGAGTTCGCCTCCACCGTCCCGGTGGCCGGATCCGCGTACACCTTCTCGTACGCCTCGATCGGCGAGCTGCCCGCCTGGATCATCGGCTGGGACCTCGTGCTGGAGTTCGCGCTCGGCACCGCGGTCGTGGCCGTCGGCTGGTCGGGGTACGTCCGCTCGCTCATGGACAACGCCGGCGTCCACCTGCCCGCCGCGCTGCAGGGGCCCGACGTTCCGGGCGGCAGCTTCGACCTGCTCGCCTTCGTCCTGGTCCTGGTCCTCACCGCGATCCTGGTCGTCGGGGTGAAGCTGTCCGCGCGGATCACCGCGGTGGTCGTCGCGATCAAGGTCACGGTGGTGCTCATCGTGATCATCGCGGGCGCGTTCTTCATCACGAAGTCCAACTACACGCCGTTCATCCCGCCGGCCGAAGCCCAGAAGGGCGGCTCCGGACTGGACGCCCCGCTCGTCCAGCTCATCTTCGGCTACGAGCCCACCAACTTCGGCATCATGGGCATCTTCACCGCCGCCTCCGTGGTCTTCTTCGCCTTCATCGGCTTCGACGTGGTGGCCACCGCCGCCGAGGAGACCAAGCTGCCGCAGCGGGACATGCCGCGCGGCATCCTCGGCTCGCTGATCATCTGCACCGTGCTCTACGTGGCGGTCTCGATCGTGGTGACCGGCATGCAGAACTACAAGGAGCTCTCCGTCAGCGCCCCGCTGGCCGACGCCTTCAAATCCGCCGGCCATCCGGTCTACGGAGGCATCATCAGCTTCGGCGCCGCCGTGGGCCTGACCACGGTCTGCATGATCCTGCTGCTCGGCCAGACCCGGGTGTTCTTCGCGATGAGCCGCGACGGACTGCTGCCGCGGTTCTTCTCGCGGACGCACCCGAAGTTCCGTACGCCCTACAGGCCGACGATCCTGCTCGGCGTGATCATCGCGATCGTCGCCGGATTCACCAGCATCAACGAGCTGGCGACCCTGGTGAACATCGGCACCCTCTTCGCCTTCGTCGTCGTCGCGCTCGGCGTGATGGTCCTGCGCCGCACCCGGCCCGACCTGCACCGGGCCTTCCGCACCCCGTGGGTGCCGCTCGTGCCGATCCTGTCGATCGCCGCGTCGGTCTGGCTGATGCTGAACCTGCCGGCCGAGACCTGGCTGCGCTTCGGGATCTGGATGGTGATCGGCATCGCCGTCTACTACCTCTACGGGAAGAAGCACAGCCGGCTGGGCCGGGGCGAGGGCATGACACCGAACGCGGCGCGCGAGGGCCGCTGAGCGCGTTCTACGGTGGGGGCATGGAGATCACCGTAGGACTGGAACCCTGGGCGGAAGACGACTTCTGGCTGCTGCTGCGCAAGAACGAGGCGGCCATGACGGAGCACTTGGGCGGCCCGGAGACGGAGGCCAAGCTCCGCGACCGGCACCGGCGCTACCTGGCGCTGAGCGCGCGGGAGCCGGGGGCCGGGCGGATGTTCCGGGTCGTCGCCGACGGCGAGAGCGTGGGCAGCGTCGGCTTCTGGGAGCGCCACTGGCAGGGGGAGGAGGTCTATGAGGCCGGCTGGGGCATCCTCCCCGAGTTCCAGGGCCGGGGCCTCGCGGCCCGCGCGGCCCGGGCGGTCATCGCCCACGCGGGCGTCCACGGCACCCGCCGCCACCTGCACGCCTTCCCGGCCGTCGACCACGCGGCGTCCAGCGCGGTGTGCCGCGCGGCGGGGTTCGTGCTCCTCGGTGAGGTGCGGTTCGAGTACCCGCCGGGGCAGTGGCACACGAGCGGCGACTGGCGTGCGGAGCTGGGCGCGAACGGCGCGTAGCGCCGGCCCGCGGGGGGCCGGCGCCACGCGACGGAGGCGGGGCGGGTCAGCCGCCGGTGGCGGGGGACTTCTTCGCCGAGGCCGGGATCGGCTGGTCGTTGCGCAGGGCCTCCCACAGCTGGCCGGACTGCGGCTCCACGGCGACGACGCGGTTGATGTCGATCTTGTCGTAGGCGACCGGGAGCATGATCGTCTCCATGGTCTCCGGGTCCACGCCCTTCATGCTCTGGGCGAAGTCCGACAGACCCTTGAGGGAGTCGAGTTCGGCGTCGGTGGTCAGCGCCTTGGTGCCGGCGTCGGCGAGCTTGTAGAGCCGGGCGGGGCTGCTGAGGACGTCCTGCTTCTTGATCTCGGACAGCATCGCGATCATGAACTTCTGCTGCAGATCGATGCGTCCGAGGTCGCTGCCGTCGCCGTAACCGTGGCGGGTGCGAACGAACTTGAGCGAGTCCGTGCCGTTGAGGCGGTGCGTGCCCGCGTCGAGGTTCAGACCGCCCTTGATGGGCTTGTCGAGGGTGACGTCCACGCCGCCGAGGGCGTCCACGAGCTCCTTGAAGCCGGCGAACTCCACCTTCACCAGGTGGTCGATGCGGACGCCGGACATCTTCTCGATGGTCTTGACGACGCAGGCCGGGCCGGCGGTGCCGATGACGCCGTTGATCATGACGCGGTTCGCGCCGGCGATCGTCTTGCCGTTCTTGTCCTTGCAGTCCGGCCGGGTCACGAGGGTGTCACGGGGGATGCTGATCGCGGTGGCCTTCTTACGGCCCTCGGGTATGTGCACCAGCATGTTGGTGTCCGAGCGGGAGCCGCTGACGTCGCCCTTGTCGAGCTCACCGTTGGCGCCGTCGCGCGAGTCCGAGCCGAGCACCAGGATGTTCTGCCCGCTGTCCGGAACCTTCGCCGGCCGGTTGTCGGCGCCGATCTGCTGGTTCAGGTCGACGCTGTCGATGTTTCCGTTGAGGTGGTTGTATGCCCACCAGCCCGTGCCGGCGGCCCCGAGCAGGAGCAGGACCACCACCACCAGGACGATCTTCATCGCGCGGCGTCCGCGTGACCTGGGCGGACGCACTCCTCGCCGCCCGGTGCTCCGGTGACTGGGTGTGGCGGTCTGTTGGGTCATACTGCTCGAATCCTCAGGGCCTCGGTCGGCTGACGGACGGCGCGGTGGGCCGGATGCCGCTGCACTATAGGCAGATTTCCAACTCGAACGGGAGAGCGCCTATCGTCTTCGTGGCCGGTGTGGGACAGATGTGCGCAGTCCGTGAGAGGAAGGGGGAGCAGAGCAATGGTCCGATCAACCGGACGTCGTGCGAGACGCGGTGACACCTCCCGTGAGCAGACGTCGGCGGCCCCCCGAGGTGCGGCGGTCCAGGCCGCTCCGGTGGTGATCGTCGTTGCCACGCCCGGGGAGGCGATCCCTCTGATCGCCTCCGAGCCGGACGGTGCGGTGATCGAGGTCGTCTGCCTCGCGGACGGCAGCGCGACCGAGTACCGGGCGCTGGAATCGGCCATGGCCGGGGCTGCCCGGCGCGGCTGCAGGTTCTCCGGAGAGCCCTTCGTGCTCGACGCCGGAGCGGGGAACATCACAGGGCAGATCCTCGATGTCCTCCACGAGACCGGTCCCGTACGGGTACGGACCCTCGACCCGGATCCCGCGCACGATTCCTTCGACACCGAGCGCAAGCTCCCCATCGTCAACGAGCCGGCCGCGCGAGGCCGGGCCGCGCGCAGCGCGCTCAGGGCCGCCCGCCGCTACCAGCTGGACGTCGGCACCCCCGTCTTCGTCGACTGCCGCCGGGCCGGATCGGACGCCGCACTGCCTCCCGAGAGCGCCGCCCGGTATCCGATGCCCGCCAAATGGCTGGTCAGCGGCAAGGACGGCCGGCTGTCCGCCTACCTGCCCACGGCCGCCGGTGTCGTGCGGTGGACCGAGGGCCGCACCGAGGCCGAGCCGTGGAGCGGACCCGAGCTGCTCGGGGGACCGGAGCTCATGCCCGGGCTGAACGTGCTGCAGGGGCCCGACGGCTACGCGTACCTGATCGGCCTGAGCCGGACCAAGCGCAAGGAGGGCGGCGCTGACATCGAGGTGGTGTGCGCCGCCCAGTACCAGACCGGCCGGCCCCTCGGGCCCTGGGTCCCGCTGGGCAACCCCCACGCCCCGAACTGGCAGGTGGCCCGCTCGGTCGGCTTCCCGGCCGCCGCCTTCTCCGGCGACGGCTTCATGCACGTCTTCGTCCGCAACTTCGGACACGGTGTCAGCGTGCGCAAGCAGTCGCCGAAGGGCGCGCTGAGCCGCTGGGACGCCCTGCGCGGGCAGAAGGTGGCCGACGAGATGACCGCCTTCGCGGCGCCGGACGGCGGTGTGCACCTGGTGGCCCGGGCGCGCGACGCGGACGCCGCCGTGCACTGGTACCTCGGGGACCCGGCCTCGGCGTGGCAGGAGGACAGCCGGATCCCGGTGAGCCTGCGCCCCGGCAGCCTTTCGGCGGCTCCGGAGTCCGGGCTGGTGCGGTTCCGCTACTCGATGACGAACGAGGTCTGCGTCTGGTGGCCGGGTGCGCACGCGCCGATCGGCCTCGGCGGGCCCGACGGGGACGGCCCGGTCACCGGGGTGGCGGGCGCCGACATCCAGGGCTGGGGCTGCACCGTGCTCGTGCGCGGGGGCCACGGGGGAGTGCCGTCGATCGGCGCCCACCCGGACGGGCGCCCGGATACGGGAGTGTGGTGGTCCGAATCGGGCGAGCGCTCGATCGTCCCGCCCGCGGCCGCCTTCGACGCCCGGGGCCGTGTGGTGATCGTCACGGTGGGGATGGACGGAAGGCTGCGGGTGGCCCGGCAGCAACTGGGATCTGATGGCCTGGAGTTCACTCCGTGGAGTGTCCTATAGCGGCCGTTTCGTCAATTCATATGTGGGTTTGACGACGGTAGCTGTCGACTTGCGCGCTAGCTCGCGTCATCGACGTGTTGGTAAGGTCAAAGAACGCCCTTTACCTGAACCATAAGTGGACGGTTGGCGTCACAGTGGCGGCCACTTGCCGTCACGAGTGATCACAGGGTGAAGGTCCCGCCTGCACGCCCGGTTCACTGTGTCGACGACTGAGGGGTTATGTCCAAGCTGTCTCTGAAGGCCGTCCAGAAGCTCACCTGCAAAAAGCGGGACGCCTGGTGGACGGTCCTTCTGGTCGACCCGATAGCGACGCGCATGCTCGTCGTCCTGGCGCGGTGGAACTTCGTCACGCCGAACCGGGTGACGTGGGCCGCTCTCTTCGTGGGCCTCGGCTCGGCCTTCTTCTTCCTCCAGGCCGACTGGATGTCGCTGTGCATAGGCGCGGCGCTCTACCACCTCAGCTTCATCCTCGACTGCATCGACGGCAAGCTCGCCCGCCTCAAGGGCAACGGCACCGTCTTCGGCGGCTGGCTCGACTACGTCTTCGACCGCATCCGCGTCCTGTTCTGCGCGCTCGCCCTGATGGGCGGGCAGTTCCTGCAGCACGACGAAGAGGTCTACCTGCTCGCGGCCCTGGTCGTGATCTTCCTCGACATGCTCCGCTACGTCGACGCCCTCCAGATCTACAAGATGCGCATGTCCATGCGCGGCAAGATCGAAGCCGTCACCCTCGCCCGCCAGGCGGAGCAGGGGGTCGAGGAGGAGGAGCGCAAGGTCGTCTTCATCGAGGACCTGCTGCGCGAGAACCCCCTGGGACAGGCGGACGAGCTCAAGGCCCAGAGCGCGCAGGCGGAGCAGTCCGAGGTCATCGACCTCCACGAGCAGTTCCGCACGCGGTTCCCCTGGTACGCCCGGTTCCGCCACGCCCTGGTGCAGAGCCGCATCCGGCCGCACCTCATCAGCGGCATCGAGTTCCAGATGTTCATCTTCATCATCGGCCCCGTCATCGGCCACATCCTGTGGACCACGGCCGCGTCGGCCGTGCTGATGGGCGGCTTCGAGCTCGTCATCATGTTCAAGTTCTGGCTCTCCACCCGCGACTTCACGCGCACGATGGAACGCCTCGACCCGGGCAACATCCCCTCGCGCGCCGGCTCCATAGCCCCGCACCTGCACGCCGGCCGTCACCGCCGCCGCGGCGATGAGGAGCTGCAGGAGGTCGTGGAGGCCGCCCAGCGGTTCCCCGCCCCCGAGCCGTACGAGGACCCGGGCTTCGTGCCGTACCCCGCGCCCTACCCGAACGAGTACACGGGCGCCGTGACGGACACCATGCAGCTCTCCAAGATTCCGGCCCAGGCCCTGCGGCCGGGCTACGTCGAACCGGAGCACTACTCTCGATGAGCTTCCCGGTCGACATATCGCACTACGGCGTCACCATCGTCATACCGGCCTTCAACGCCAGCGCCACGCTGGCGCGGGCCCTCCAGTCGGCCCTGGGGCAGACGCACCGCGGCATCGAGGTCCTCGTCGTCGACGACCGCTCCACCGACGGCACCCTGGCCCTCGCCCACCAGTTCGCCGCCCAGGACGGGCGCGTGCGGGTCATCGAGCGGCCGCAGAACAGCGGCGGCTGCGGCGCACCCCGCAACAACGGCATCGAGGCGGCCTCCGGCCAGTTCGTGATGTTCCTCGACGCGGACGACGAGCTGCCGCTCAAGGCGGCCGAGACGCTCCTGTCCTCGGCGCTCGTCACGGGCTCCGAGATCACCGCCGGCCGTGTCGTGCGCATCAACCACGCCACGGACGAGCTCACCGTCTGGCAGCCCCAGCTCTACCCCGCCGACCAGACGGTCGCGGGCCTGGGCGGCATGCCCGAGCTGATCGACGACCCGATCGCCGCCGGAAAGCTGTACCGCAGGGACTTCCTCGACAACCACGGCATCCGCTTCCCCGAGGGCGTCTACTTCGAGGACACCTACTTCTCCACGGTCGCGAACTTCTACGCGCGCTCCTTCACCATCCTCGCCACCCCCGTCTACCGGTGGATGTGGGAGCGGGAGTCCGACCAGCCGTCGATCACCAACCGCCGCCACGAGCTGCGCAGCATCAGCGACCGCGTCCTGGTGCACCAGTACACCGACAGCTTCCTGCGCAGCGTCGGCCGCCCGGACCTGCTGGCCCGCAAGGGTTCCAAGTTCCTCTCGCACGACCTGCGGCTCTACACGCCCGAGCTGCGCACCGGCGACCACGCCTTCCACAGCGGGTTCCTCGCGGCCGTGGCCCCGTACCTGCACAGCCTCGACCCCGGCACCTTCGAACTGTGCGGCCCGATGGAGCGCATCCGCGCCTTCGGCCTCATGCACGGACGCGTCGACATCGCCGTGTCGGCCTCCGACTACATGAAGCGCCGCAGCGTCATCAGCTCCGACATCGTGGAGCGCGACGGCAGGGTGTTCTGGTCCGGGTCGCTGCTCGGCTACCCCAATGCCGAGCGCTTCCTCGAAGTCACCGAGCTGGAGCTGACCGGGCACAAGCTCGCCGACTCCCGCATGTACAACAAGGCCGCGTCGATCGAGATGGTCGACGGCGAGCTGCACATCTCCGGCGCGATCCGCAACCAGTTCAGCCGGTTCGCCGCCGACGACAAGGTCGAGATCATCGCCGTGCTGCGCCGCCGCAGCACCAAGGCCGACCACCACTTCCCCGTCTCCGGTGTGGAGATCGACAAGGACTGGATCCGGTACCACACCACCATCGACCTCAAGTCCACCCTGGACAAGACCGAGCGCGTCGGCAACTGGAACTTCTTCGTCCAGCTCCGGCACGCCGGCGAGCGCGCTTCCACGGCGCTGAACATCAGCGGCGTCGACGTCAGCAGCATGCGGCACTCCTGCGACGCGGGCGTCTTCGAGGTCTACGAGACCGTCAGCGGCAACCTGGGCCTGCGCCCGGAGACCGGGGAACAGCGGGTCAAGACCTCGGACCGGGGCACCCCGTGGCTGTGGTGGCAGGACGTCGCCCCCACCGGGCCCGTGGAACTGCCCGAGAGCTACGCCGCCACGCTCGTGGTCCACTGCCACAACGACGAGTACCACCTGCGCGAGTTCCTCTCCTCGCTCGTGGCCCAGCGCAGCTTCGCCCGCACCCAGGTGGTGTTCGTCGACGACGGGTCGAACGACAGCACCGCACGGCAGCTCGCGGCCTTCGCCGCCTACTACCCCAACGCGGGCGTCGTCACCCAGCACAGCCTCGGCGCCAGCGCGGCCTTCGACCACGGCCTGCAGTACGCCGTCGCCCCCTACGTGATGTTCTCGCGCGCCCGGGACATCCTCGGCGAGGACTCCATCGGCCGGCTGCTCTCGGCCGGCCGCCGGGTCAAGGGCGCCGACGTCGTCGCCGGCCAGGCGGACAACTTCCCCGGCCCCTGGCGCAGCGACGACGAGCCGTGGCAGCGGTACTTCACCTCCAAGACCTCGGTCCGCCGCCTGTCCGACGCGCCGTACCTCGTCTTCTCCACGCTGCTGGGCGGGAAGCTGTTCAAGACCTCCTACATCCGGGAGCACGGCTTCCGCGGAGGCCCGGGCCCTGGCCTGGAGGACGACTGGTTCACCGTCCCGGCCGTGCTGTACGCGCGGAGCGTGGCGATCGCGCAGAACGCCCGCTTCTTCGAGCGGGACGAGGAGAACCAGAACTCGCTCTTCGACTCGCCCTGGAACGACCCCGTCAAGACGGTGGACCGGGTCCGGCTGGCCGCGCACGTCCTGGCCTCGGTCCAGGGCGCCCCGCCGCGGACCGTCGTCCTGGCCCAGCGCTTCGTCGTCCGTACCCTCCAGCCCTACGTGCGCAACATGCACCGCATCATGAGCAGGCCCGAGCTCGCCTCGGTCCTGCCCCTGCTGGGTTCGGTCTACAGCCAGATCCCCGACGACGTGATCCTCCAGTACGCCGTCCACCCGCAGTCCAAGGTCCAGCACCACGCGATCGTCACGGGCAACCTCGACCTCTTCGCGGACCCGCTGGGAGCGCCGGAGTACCTTCCCACGCTCTTCCTCGACGAAGAGGGCGTCTACCGAAGACTCGTGTCCGACCCGGTGCGCACCACGCTGCTGCGCGTTCCGCGGGCCAGCGCCGTCCTGGAGACCTTCGACTGGACCGACGGCGAGATCCACTTCGAGGGGCTCCTCGTCCTCTCCGGCGTGGACATCAACGCCCGGTACACCAACCGGATCCAGCTCGTGCTCTCCGACGGGCAGCGCGAGGTGACGCTCCCCCTGGAGCAGAACTACCGCCGCGACCGCTGGCGCACCCGCAAGAACCAGGACTGGTTCTCCGGCTGGCGCGCCACCGCCCGCCCGGGCACCCTCGACAAGCTGGCCAACACCGAGCTGAGCATGGTGATCCGGGTCATCGACCGGGACCGCCACCACGACGTCCCGCTGGCGGCCCGCCAGATGCTGCACCGCTTCAAGGGCGTCCACACCGAGGGCCGGCAGCGCTTCGTCCTGTCCATCGACGACGACGAGCAGGTCACCGTCCGCTGGGTACGCGGCTTCGCGGCCCGGTCCAAGGACAAGCTGCGCCGCTTCAAGTGGGAGCTGCGCAACTCGCTGCCCGGACGGCCCGGCTGGCGCACCCGCCTCATGTACTGGCTGACGTACCCCTACCTGCACAACCGGGGCATCTGGATCATCGGTGAACGCGAGGACACCGCCCAGGACAACAGCTACCACCTGTTCAAGTGGATCCGGCAGAACCGCCCCAAGACCAAGGTCTACTACTCGATCAACGGCGATTCCCCCGACTGGGACAAGGTGGCCAAGTACGGCCAGGTCATCGACCGGATGTCGTGGAAGCACCGCGCCTACCTGCTCCACGCGGAACGCCTGATCAACGCGTACGACCTGGAGGCCTACCTCGGCTTCCCCGGTCTCCTCAAGCGCGCCTTCCTGCGCGGCTACGGCGACCTGCTGCGCTACAAGCGGGTGTTCCTCCAGCACGGCGTCGTCTACAACGACGTCGTCGCCTCGATCCACGGCCAGGCCACCAACGTCGACATGGTGCTCACCACGGGACGCAGCGAGCGCTCGTACTACGCCGAGCACTGCGGCTACGGCTACGCGCGCGTGGCGGCGACCGGCCTGCCCCGGTTCGACGCCCTGGAGCCGGTGCGCGGCCCGCGGCGGATCCTGGTCATGCCGACCTGGCGCCGCGACATCGTCGCGCCCTCGTACAACAAGGCGGCCAAGCCCGAGATCCCGTTCGCGGCGTCCGAGTACTACCGGTTCTTCTCCGCGCTGCTGCGCAACGAGCGGCTGCTGAGCGCCGCCCAGTACTACGGCGTCGAGCTGGAATTCATGCCGCACTACGAGATCCGGCCCTACCTCCACCACTTCAAGATCGACCACCCGTCGATCAGCGTGTCGACCACGGGCCGCGACGTGCAGCTCGCCATGCGCGAGTGCTCGATGCTGGTGACGGACTATTCGTCGGTGTTCTTCGACGTGGCTTACATGGGCAAGCCCATCGTCTACACGAACTTCGACGACGAGTCCTTCTACACCAAGCACTACAAGCGCGGCTACTTCGACCTCGCGCGGGACGGCTTCGGCCCGGCCTGCGGCACCGTCGACCAGGCGGTGCACGAGATCATCGCCACCATCGAGCGGAACTTCGAGGTGGAACCCCAGTACCGCCGGCGCGCCGAGGAGTTCTTCGTCCTGCGCGACACCTCCAACTGCGAGCGCGCCTACCAGGTCATCGAGACGATGGACGCGAATGCCGTCGGCGACCAGCGGGCTCAGCTCTATCTCGGAGCACGGGGCTTCGGCGAGTTCTGATAGGAAGTGCACGAAAGCATGACGAGAATCTTCCTCGCCGGCGACTCCAGCGTCACGAGCCGGCAGGCCAGCATGGCCCCGATGGTGGGATGGGGCCAGACCCTGCAGCTGTTCGTGCAGGGCGCCGAGGTGATCAACTGCGCGCGCGCCGGTTCGAGCACCCGCAGTTTCCTGGAGCGCGGGCGACTCGCCTGGATCCTGGAGAACGCGGCTCCCGGCGACCTGATGCTCATCTCCTTCGGACTCATCGACATGAAGCCCGGTGACGGCCGCTTCACCGAGCCGTTCAAGGAGTACCAGGCCTTCCTGCGCGAGTACGTCCACGCGGCGCGCGACCGGGGCATCCACCCGGTCCTCGTCACCAGCCACGAGCGCCGCGTCTTCGACAAGTTCGCCAACATGCGCCGCCCGCTGACCCTGTACCCGGCGGCCATGCGGGAGGTCGCGGCCCAGCTCACGGTGCCGCTGATCGACCTGAACGAATGGAGTGTCGCCTGGTGGCGGCACGCCGGCCCCGAGGGAACCAAGCAGATCTTCCTCTACCTGGATCCGGGCGAGCATCCCAACTACCCGGACGGTGTCGGGGACAACACCCACCTGCGCGCCCACGGCGCGGTGGAGTGCTCCCGCTTCATCGCGGGGGAGATGCAGGCCCACGAGCTGCTGCCGCCCCCGTACTTCCGCAATCTTCAGTCCCAGTTCGATCCGGAGCGCGCCGTCGAGTTCCTGCCCGACGAAGTCTTCGACCAGCAGACCAAGGAACGGGTCGCGGAGGTACGACGATGACCGACTGGTATCCGCTCGTCCGGGCGTGGGTCTCCCACGAGGGCCGCACCGGCGTGCTCGACCTGGTGTCCGAGGTGGACCCCGCGCTCCCGGTCGCCCCGGGACAGGAGTTCCAGGTCGCGATGAGCATCACGGCGACCGGCGGCTCGTTCCGCACCTACGGTTATCTGCTCGACGAGATGTTCGGCGACGTCGCGACCTTCGAGAAGCTGGACGGGCTGCGCCACCTGACCAACGGGCGCTTCACCACCTTCGCCACGGGCGACGAGCCGCGCACCGCCGTCGGAACCGTGAAGATCGGCAAGGACACCGCCGACGGATCGGTCCTGATCCCGAAGGTCATCGTGGGCATCATGCCGGCCCAGGGGGACAAGCTCGTCGCCTGCGCGGTCGTCCACGACCAGTGCTTCTACGTCCGCCGCTACGCCCTGCCCGGACGCGTCCTGAAGCTGCACCCCGGAACGCGGGCCGTGCTGCCCGCCGAGAGCCCGGCCCCCGGGCTGCGGCTGACCGGGGTCTCCCTGGCCCGCGGCGGGATGATCAGCTGCACCCCGGACGGGGCGGTCACCTACCAGCCCCACCCCTCGTACCTCGGGTACGACCGGTTCTCCTGCCGCTACGAGGACGCCGGGGGCAACACGGTCTGGTCGGACGTCACCGTGTACGTCGGCGACCTCGCCCTGCCCGGAGCATTGCCGGTCCGGCATGGCTAGACGCACCACCGTCGCCGCCCTGCTCTGCCTGGCCGTGGCGGCCACCTCCTGCACCGCCGCACCCGACGACGCCCGCCCGGCGCCCTCGCCGAGCGCCGTCGTCGACCTCCACCTGCCCCAAGGCGTGGAGTACAGCGAGACCTCCCAGGAGTTCGGCCGCAGGGGCTCCTCCGCCGTCAAGGTGCTGAGCGTCAGCCCCGACGCCAAGGCCCGGGTGGCCGGCATCCACAGCAAGGAGCTCGCCGGGACCACGACCGTACGGGACATGGCGAAGGGCTCCGGGGCCCGTGCGGCCGTCAACGGCTCGTTCTTCGACATCGACACGGGACGCCAGTTCGCCGGCTACGACGGAGACCCCCTGGGCCTCTACGCCGAGAACGGGAAGATCCTCAGCGAGGCGAGCAACGGCCGGGCCGCGCTGCTGCTCGGCTACGAGCAGGGGCGGCTGGTGGCGCGCGTGGAGGAGACGCAGACCATCGGCCGGCTGCGCGCCGAGGACACCGCGGAGCGCGAACTGGACGGAGTCAACCGGGTGCCCGGCCGGGTGCTCGGCTGCGGCGGCGTCGGCGGCGACCGGATCGCCACCACCGAGGAGCCCATGTCCGACCCGTACACGGGGCTGTGCACCGATGGTGACGAGATCGTCCAGTTCACCGAGCAGTGGTCGACCCGGACCCCGCCCGGCCCGCCGCGCAGCGCGGAGGCCGTGCTGACCGCGGACGGCACGGTCCGTGAGGTGCGGGTTCCGGCGGGCGGCCGGATCCCGGCGGGCGGCAGCACCCTGTACGGCATCGGCCCCGCCGCCGGGTGGCTGCAGGGCCACGTGCTCAAGGGCAGCCACATCGACGTGGCGCAGGAGATGACGGACGGGGCGGGCCTGCCCATCGGCGAGCCGGTCGACACGGCCGTCGGCGGCAGTCACCGGCTGCTCAGGAACGGCGAGGTCACCGTCGCCTCCGACGCGGCGGGGGGCAAGCCCAACCCGCGCACCCTCGCGGGGGTGAAGGCGGACGGCACCCTGCTGCTCGTCACCATCGACGGCCGGGAGGTGGGAGTGAGCGCCGGTGCCACCCTCGCCGAAGCGGCCCGGTTCATGCTCTCGCTGGGCGCTGTCGACGCGGTCAACCTGGACGGTGGCGGATCCACCACCATGATCGTGAACGGCGAACTCCGCAACCGCCCCCGGGGCGGCGCGAAGGACGACGTCACCGAGCGGCCGGTCTCCAACGGGATCGGGATCTTCGAGGAATAGACGCACGGCGGAAGGGGGGACGAGCCTGCGCTCGTCCCCCCTTCCGCCGTGCGTCCGTCCGCCTCGTGCGAGGACCGGACCGGTCAGTCGAGGCGGACCGTGCCCGCGGGGGCGGAGAACATGGCCCCGCCGCGGCTCATCGAGATGAAGACCTCGTACTCGCCGGCCGCCGCGGTCTTCAGGTCGATGCCCTTGTAGCCCGAGGTGGCGAAGTAGCCGAAGTCGTAGCTGTTGAAATCGCCGCGCCGCATGTGGGGCCGGATCACCGCGGCCTTGCCGGAGATGCCGAGGCGGAACGAGTAGGTGGCCTTGGGGCTGCGCAGCACCATGTAGTAGGTGGCATGGCCGTGCTGGGAGGCGTCCAGGCCGTGGATGAAGAACACGCCCTCGACGTGCAGGACGCGGCCCTTCTGCCAGGTCTTCTCCAGCGAGAAGGCGGTCTCCTGCGATACGTGCCCGATGATCGGGCGCCGTACGAGCTTGACGCTCTTCTCGTCGCCGGTCAGGCAGATCTCGATCGAGCCGAAGGGCCGGCGCAGGTCGAAGGGGCGCCGGGCGACCAGCGGGGTCCGCCGGTCGATGCCCTCGGACGGGCTGGTCACCCGTATCGACAGGTCGAACCTGCCGCCGGGTATGCCGGTCATGGCTATGCCGTTGGGGTGCTCGGGTTCGAAGCCGCCGTTGACGTAATCACAGGCGTACTGGTCGAAGTACAGGCTGTAGGTGTGCTTGGCGGGGGTCACGGAGAGCGGGAATTCCCAGGTCTTTCCGCCGCCTTCGACGACCAGGTGCTTGAAGGTCTGGACCTCGCCGTAGGCCGATTCGCCGGGGATGAACGCGTGGCCGCTGATCTGGAGGTAGTTCGCGCGGATGTCCTGCTTGTTCACCACGGCCAGCAGGGTGTCCGACTGACGCCGCTGCATCAGGGTGTGCCGGCGCGCCGCCGGATCGGGAACGGAGCCGTTCTCCAGGAATCCCAGCCGGGGTTCGGCGCCGTCGGTGAGGGCGGCCAGCAGGCCGCTCACCAGCGGCATGTTGTATCCCGAGACCTCGCCGTGCGCGCGGACCATCTCGGACTTCGTCCGGACCACATTGAAATTCTGGCAGTTCCAGAAAAGGTTCAGATGCGGTGCGATCTCGATCGGATACTGCTCGTCCGCTTCAGAGGTGAAGAGATAGACGTTGTGGCCCTGGGCGCCGTAGGTCTTCAGCAGTTCGGGAATGGCGCCGTTGAGCGCGTCCACGTTCATCTGGGGCATGTCGGCGCCCAGCATGTACCGGCCGGTGTCCGCCCGGTCGCGCACGTAGTCGCCGATGAGGAACTGCGGAACCACGGAGACGATGTTGCGGAACCCGTACTTCAGCCCGTAGTACAGCGCCGCGCTGCCGCCCTTGGAGACTCCGAGGAGACTGACGTCGTTCCGGGTCAGATTCAGGCCGGCCAGGGTGCGGTCGATGAGCGAGAGCACCGAGAACTCGATGTCGAAGGACATGTTCCGGCACATGTAATAGCTGTAGTGCTCGTCGAAGTGGTCACGGATCCACAGAACGTTCGCACGCAGACCGTTCAGCGACTTTCCGGCGAAATGGTAGCCCTGGGGCGCGGCGAAACCGGAGAAGACGACGATGAGGTGGCGGGCGTCGCCCTCGGCGGGGCGGAACTTGTACTCCACGGGCACCAGGCCGGTCGTGTCGGTTCCCGATACGATCGCGCGCCGGTCGATGGCCGCCGCATTCGGCACGAGCGGAGGAAGTTCTGAGTTCATGAAGTGTGCTTTCCTGCCCCTGTTGATATCCGTCGCCGCCTGCCGGAAGCCCCGGAAGTCTACCGAGAGGCCCATCCCGAGGTCGACCCCGGAACTCCAGGCCCGTCTGTGACGTTCGAGACGCTTTTGGTCACGGCCACGGTCACGGTCACCGCGGCCGCGGCAGGAGCCCGGACGAAACTGCTCCCGCACCCGGCCCGAGGGCCTGGTACGGGAGCAGTCGAACCGGTGTCGCAGGGGTTAGACGGGAACGCTCGCCAGGCCCGGGGCCAGGAACTTCTTGCCGTTCACCCGCTCGGAGACGCCCTCGCGGTCCAGGTACGGAGTGATGCCGCCCAGGTGGAAGGGCCAGCCCGCGCCCGTGATGAGGCAGAGGTCGATGTCCTGGGCCTCGGCCACGACACCCTCCTCCAGCATCAGGCCGATCTCCTGCGCCACCGCGTCCAGGACGCGGTCGCGGACCTGCTCCTCGGTCAGGACGACATCGCCCTGTACGAGGAGGGCGGCGACCTCGGGGTCCAGCTCCGGCCTACCGGAGTCGTACGTGTAGAACCCGCGCTTGCCGGCCTTGACGACGGCAGCCAGGTTCGGCGAGACGGTGAAGCGCTCCGGGAAGGCGCGGTTCAGGGTCTCGGACACGTGCAGACCGATCGCCGGGCCCACGAGCTCCAGCAGCACCAGCGGGGACATCGGCAGGCCGAGCGGCTCGATGGCCTTCTCGGCGGTGACCACCGGGGTGCCCTCGTCGATGACGTTCTGGATCTCGCCCATGAAGCGGGTCAGGATGCGGTTCACGACGAACGCCGGGGCGTCCTTGGTGAGGACCGCGGTCTTCTTCAGCTTGCGCGCGACACCGAAGGCCGTGGCCAGCGAGGCGTCGTCGGTCTGCTCGCCGCGGACGATCTCCAGCAGCGGGAGGATCGCGACCGGGTTGAAGAAGTGGAAGCCGACCACGCGCTCCGGGTGCTGGAGCTTGGAGGCCATCTCCGAGACCGACAGCGAGGAGGTGTTGGTGGCGAGGATCGCGTGCGCCGGGGCGACCGCCTCGACCTCCGCGAACACCTTCTGCTTGACGGACATCTCCTCGAACACGGCCTCGATGATGAAGTCCGCGTCCGCGAAGCCCTCGGCCTTGTCCAGGACGCCGGTCACCAGGGCGGTCAGGCGGTTGGCCTTGTCCTGGTTGATGCGGCCCTTGCCCAGCAGCTTCTGGATCTCGGCGCGGACGTAGCCCACACCCTTGTCCACGCGCTCCTGGTCGATGTCGGTGAGGACCACCGGCACCTCCAGGCGGCGCAGGAACAGCAGCGCCAGCTGCGAGGCCATCAGGCCCGCGCCGACGACGCCGACCTTGGTGACCTGGCGGGCCAGGTTCTTGTCCGGGGCGCCGGCCGGGCGCTTGGCGCGCTTCTGGACCAGGTTGAAGGCGTAGATGCCGGAGCGCAGTTCGCCGCCCATGATGAGGTCGGCCAGGGCCGTGTCCTCGGCGTCGAAGCCCTTCTGCAGGTCGCCGTCCTTGGCAGCCTCGATGATCTCCAGCGCGCGGTAGGCGGCCGGGGCCGCGCCGTGCACCTTGGAGTCGGCGATGAAGCGGCCGCGGGCGACCGCCGCGTCCCAGGCCTCGCCGCGGTCGATCTCGTCGCGGACAACCTCGGTCTCGCCCTTCAGCACACGGGCGGTCCACAGGAGCGACTGCTCCAGGAAGTCCGCGCCCTCGAACAGCGCGTCCGCGATGCCGAGTTCGAAGACCTGCTTGCCCTTGAGCTGGCGGTTCTGGTTCAGCGAGTTCTCGATGATGACCGAGACCGCGCGGTCCGCGCCGATCAGGTTCGGCAGCAGGGCGCAGCCGCCCCAGCCGGGAACCAGGCCGAGGAAGACCTCGGGCAGGGAGAAGGCCGGGATGGCCTTGGAGACGGTGCGGTAGGTGCAGTGCAGACCGACCTCGACACCGCCGCCCATCGCCGCGCCGTTGTAGTACGCGAAGGTGGGGACGGCCAGCGCCGCGAGGCGCTTGAAGACGTCGTGGCCGCCCTTGCCGATGGCGAGCGCCTCGTCGTGCTTCTTCAGCAGCTCGACGCCCTTGAGGTCGGCGCCGACCGCGAAGATGAACGGCTTGCCGGTCAGGCCCGCACCGACGATGGAGCCCGCGAGGGCCTCCTGCTCGACCTGGTCGATCGCCGCGTTCAGGTTGGCGAGGGACTGCGGGCCGAAGGTGGTCGGCTTGGTGTGGTCCAGGCCGTTGTCCAGCGTGACGAGCGCGAAGCGCCCGGCGCCGAAGGGCAGGTCCAGGTGGCGTACGAGCGCGCGCGTGACGACCTCGTCCGGGAACAGCTCGGCCGCGCCCTTCAGGAGCTCAGTGGTGGTGGTGCTCACTTGCTGTCTCCCTCGGCGGTGAAGTTCGGGTTCTCCCAGACGACCGTGGCGCCCATGCCGAAGCCGACGCACATGGTGGTCAGGCCGTAGCGGACCTCCGGCTGCTCCTCGAACTGGCGGGCCAGCTGGGTCATCAGGCGCACGCCCGAGGAGGCGAGCGGGTGACCGAAGGCGATGGCGCCGCCGTACTGGTTGACGCGGGCGTCGTCGTCGGCGATGCCGTAGTGCTCCAGGAACGCGAGGACCTGGACCGCGAAGGCCTCGTTGACCTCGAAGAGGCCGATGTCGTCGATCGTCAGACCGGCCTGGGCCAGCGCCTTCTCGGTGGCCGGGATCGGGCCGTAGCCCATGACCTCCGGCTCGACACCCGCGAAGGAGTACGAGACCAGGCGCATCTTGACCGGGAGGTTGTTCTCGCGGGCGAAGTCCTCGGACGCGATGATCGCGGCCGTGGCACCGTCGTTGAGACCGGCGGCGTTGCCCGCGGTGACGTTGCCGTGGACCCGGAACGGGGTCTTGAGGCCCGCCAGGTTCTCCAGGGTGGTCCCCGGACGCATCGGCTCGTCGGCGGTGACCAGGCCCCAGCCCGTCTCACCGGCCGCCTCGTTGTTGTTGCGCACCGAGATCGGCACCAGGTCCTGCTGGATCTTGCCGTCGGCGTACGCCTTGGCGGCCTTCTCCTGCGAGCGCACGGCGTACTCGTCGGCGCGGAGCTTGGTGATCGTCGGGTACCGGTCGTGCAGGTTCTCGGCGGTCATGCCCATGAACAGGGCGGACTCGTCGACCAGCTTCTCGGATACGAAGCGCGGGTTCGGGTCCACGCCCTCGCCCATGGGGTGGCGGCCCATGTGCTCGACACCGCCGGCGAGGGCGACGTCGTACGCACCGAAGGCCACGCCGCCCGCGACGGCGGTCACGGCGGTGAGCGCGCCGGCGCACATGCGGTCGATCGAGTAGCCCGGGACGGACTGCGGGAGGCCCGCGAGAATGCCGGCCGTACGGCCCAGCGTCAGGCCCTGGTCGCCGATCTGCGTGGTCGCGGCGATGGCGACCTCGTCGATCTTCGCGGGGTCCAGGTCCGGGTTGCGGCGCAGCAGCTCCCGGATCGCCTTGACGACGAGATCGTCGGCGCGGGTCTCGTTGTAGATGCCCTTCGGGCCCGCCTTGCCGAACGGGGTGCGGACGCCGTCGACGAAGACGACGTCCCTGACGGTACGAGGCACGTTGGCTCTCCTCCAGGTGCGGGTGTGCACTGCTGCGCGGGGGCGTGCCCATTACTGAGCGCCCGCTCACCTCTCCATGCTACTTGCCGGTAACCGGCATGCACAGCCCCCACGGGAGGAGCGGCGAAGGTCACACTCCGCCGCCCCGCTCCTCGGGACCGCCGGGCCGCCCCTCAGGGCCGCCGCACCGGTCATCGCGGCCCCGGCGCTACCCGAGCAGGACCCGCCGGCCGGGCCGCGGCGCGGTGGGCCGGTCCGCGCTCATGGCGGCGGCCATGGGGGAGGAGGAGCGGACGGTGTCCGCCACGAAGACGCGGCGGCTGACGCCCAGGGTGCGCAGCGCCGGGCCGTGGTCCACCGCGACCAAGGCGGCCGCGCCGGTGAGCAGGACCCGCCAGGCCAGGGCCGCCGCCCGGCGGGCGGGGGCGGGCAGGGGCGCCAGGGCCTCGCGCAGGCGCAGGCAGTGGAAGGGGACGTGGCGCACCTCGTCGGCGTGGATCCGGCCCGCCACCTCCGAGGTCAGCGGGTCGGCGGCTCCGTCGCGCACCGCCTCGTAGTACCGCAGGGCGACCGCCTCCGCGACCATCAGCACCAGCAGCTCCACCTTCAGCCCGAGCAGCCTGCGCAGCCCGACGAAGGCGGCATCGCTCCAGTGACCGGCCAGGGTCCCCCCGCCCTCGGCCTCCAGGAGCCGGGCCAGCATCCGCGCGTGGTTCTGCTCCTCCGCCACGAAGAGCCGTACGGCCCGCGCGTACACCGGATCGCCCGCCCGCTCGGCCTTGGCGACCAGCTCGGCGCCGTCCCCGCCCTCTCCCAGCTGGAACCGCTGCAGGCTTCCGGTGAGCTCCGCGGGGAGCGTCGGGACCCGGCTCCAGTCCGGATCGCCCCTCTCGGCCCGCCGCTCGCGCTCGGCCTCGAACTCGGCCACCCACTCCTCGTATCCCCACCCGTGTTTGATCACGTTCAAAAACTACAAGACTTTGAGCGTGTTCAAAAGATGTGCGGACCGGACTCTCCGAAGGGACCTGGACGCACAAGAGCCCCCCGTCCACAGGACGGGGGGCTCTTGCACGCGATCACGGGCGGCCGACTCGGGCCACGGCGCGACGCCTCAGTCGGCCGGCTCCGGCTCCGGCTCGGGCGGCGGCGTCGTCGCCAGTGCGGTCGTCAGCGCCGCCGTCACCTGTTCGATCTGCCACGGGCGGGCGCCGTAGCCGGCCAGGGCCTCGGCCACCGCGTCCGCCTCCAGGCGCTCGGGCGGCTCCCAGCACAGCCGGCGGACCGTGTCGGGGGTGATCAGGTTCTCCTGCGGCAGGTTCAGCCCCTCCGCCAGCGCCGACACGGCCGTCCGGGCCGCGGCCAGCCGCGCCGCGGCCGCCGGGTCCTTGTCCGCCCAGGAACGCGGCGGCGGCGGACCCGCCGGGGTCGCCCCCGGCTGCGGCAGCTCGGCCTCGGGCAGGGCCTTCGCCCGGTCCACGGCGGCCATCCACTGGTCCAGCTGGCGCCGGCCCATGCGCTGGCCGTAGCCGGGCAGGGCGGAGAGGGCCTGCACGTTCAGCGGCAGCGCGAGCGCGGCCTCGACGATCGCGGCGTCACCCAGCACCTTGCCCGGTGACACGTCACGTCGCTGCGCGATGCGGTCCCGGGACTCCCACAGCTCCCGGACGACGGCCATCTGCCGGCGCCGGCGCACCTTGTGCATGCCGGAGGTGCGGCGCCACGGGTCCTTGCGCGGCGGCGCGGGCGGGGCGGCGCAGATGGCGTCGAACTCCTGGTGGGCCCATTCCAGCTTGCCCTGCCGGTCCAGCTCCTTCTCCAGCGCGTCCCTCAGGTCCACGAGCAGCTCCACGTCGAGCGCGGCGTAGCGCAGCCACGGCTCGGGGAGCGGGCGGGTCGACCAGTCGACGGCGGAGTGGCCCTTCTCCAGCACGTAGCCGAGGACCCCCTCGACCATCGCGCCGAGTCCGACCCGCGGGAAGCCGGCGAGGCGGCCGGCCAGCTCGGTGTCGAAGAGGGAGGTGGGTGCCATGCCTATTTCGCGCAGGCACGGCAGGTCCTGGGTGGCGGCGTGCAGGATCCACTCGGTGCCGGACAGGGCCTCGCCGAGGGAGGAGAGGTCGGGGCAGCCCACCGGGTCGATGAGCGCGGAGCCCGCACCCTCGCGGCGCAGCTGGACGAGGTAGGCGCGCTGGCCGTAGCGGTAGCCGGAGGCGCGCTCGGCGTCCACGGCGACGGGGCCGGTGCCCGCGGCGAAGGCCGCGACCACCTCGGCGAGCGCGGCGGCGTCGGCGACCACCGGAGGGATGCCCTCACGGGGTTCTAGCAAGGGAATCGGCAGCCCGTCGGACGAAACCTCGTCGTCCGGGGGGCCGCCCCCGGTGGTGGTGCGCAGGCCTGCTGCGGTTTCTTGGGCGTCGGTCACCGGTCAAGGGTATCCGTGGATGCGCCGCGCCCGTCGCCGGAACGTTCCGGCGACGGGCGCGAGGGGGGAGTACGGACGTTTCCCCAGGTTCTCCGGGAGTTCTCCCGGGGGACTTCGGGGGATATCGGCCGGGTCAGTGGATGATCCCGGTCCGCAGGGCGACGGCGACCATCCCGGCCCGGTCGCCGGTGCCCAGCTTGCGGGCGATCCGTGCGAGGTGGGACTTGACGGTCAGGGCGGACAGGCCCATCGAAACGCCGATGGCCTTGTTGGACTGGCCCTCCGCGACGAGGCGCAGGACCTCGACCTCGCGGCCGGAGAGCTCTCGGTAGCCGCCCGGGTGGCTCGGGGCACCCGGGGGGCGGCGGTGCATACGGGCCGCGGCGGCGCCGATGGGGGCGGCGCCGGGCCGGGACGGGAGCCCGATGTTGGTCCGGGTGCCGGTGACGACGTAGCCCTTCACTCCGCCCGCGAGGGCGTTGCGCACGGCGCCGATGTCGTCGGCGGCGGACAGGGCCAGGCCGTTCGGCCAACCGGCGGCGCGGGTCTCGGAGAGCAGGGTGAGACCGGAACCGTCGGGCAGGTGCACGTCGGCCACGCAGATGTCGCGCGGGCTGCCGATGCGTGGACGGGCCTCCGCGATGGACGAAGCCTCGATCACGTCGCGTACTCCGAGGGCCCACAAATGGCGGGTCACGGTGGAGCGTACGCGCGGGTCGGCCACGACGACCATGGCCGTCGGCTTGTTCGGGCGGTAGGCGACCAGGCTTGCGGGCTGCTCGAGAAGAACGGACACCTAGGCCTCCTGGGGGGGGGAGTGGCGGGACGGCCGGCTCGGGGAAGGAAGCCGGTGCGAACCGTGCGGATGGTCTATGACTCCTTCGGCACGTCACCCGCCCGGCTTTAGGGAATGATCACGATTTGGTGAGTAACAATTCGGGCAATTCGGACGCACGATCGATCATAGGGTGATCAGAAGCCCGCAACGGGCGCCCTCTAACGACATCCGGCCCCGCGGCCGGGGCGCGGGTCGACACGGATCGGTGCAGGTCGGTGCGGGTGGGTGCGGGGCGACACGGGTCGGCGCCGCCCCCTGCCTCGCGGAATTACCCCTGAGGGTGATGGGGGCCGCGCCGCTGGGGCAGTGAGACCACGCCGGTCACCGTCTCGGTCGGTCCGACCGGCGGCAGCCCCGCGATCTGACACAGCAGTTCGCACCAGGCCGACAAATGTGCGGCGGTGTCCGGCACCCCGCCCACCCCCTCGCGCGGCGTCCACGAGGCCCTGATCTCGATCTGCGTCGCCGGCCGCCGCTCTCCGAGCCCGCCGAAGTAGTGCGAGGCGGCCATGGTCACGGTCCCGCTCGCCTCCCCGTACGTCAGCCCGCGCGCGTCCAGCGCCCCCGTCAGCCAGGACCAGCACACCTCGGGGAGGAGCGGGTCCACGGCCATCTCCGGCTCCAGTTCCGCCCGTACGAGCGTCACCAGCCGGAAGGTGCCCTGCCAGGCGTCGTGCCCGGCCGGGTCGTGCAAGAGGATGAGCCGGCCGTCTGCCAGGTCCTCGTCACCGTCCACGACCGCCGCTTCCAGCGCGTACGCGTGGGGTGCCAGCCTCTGTGGCGGTTTGGTGGGATCGATCTCGATCCCCTGCCGCAGCCTCGCCTTCTTCAAGCCGTCGACCGCCCGCCGGAACGGGAGTGGGACGGAGCTGTCTTTCGCGCTGTCCGTACCGTCAGCGCCATCTGAAAATCGTCCCTGAGCCGCAGCCATGCGGGGAAGACTAGGCGGAACGAGCGCCCGTACGGCGCAGCCACACCCGCGCCGGGCCGGGCACTTCTTCATACGTGCGAAGATTTGAGTCGTGAGCGCCAACACCCGCCCCACGGGCACGCCGAGCCAGACGTACGATTCCGCCTTCCTGAAGGCGTGCCGGCGCGAGCCGGTGCCGCACACCCCCGTGTGGTTCATGCGGCAGGCGGGGCGCTCGCTCCCCGAGTACCGCAAGGTGCGCGAGGGCACGCAGATGCTGGAATCCTGCATGCGGCCCGACCTGGTCACCGAGATCACCCTGCAGCCGGTCCGGCGCCACAACGTGGACGCGGCCATCTTCTTCTCCGACATCGTGGTCCCGCTGAAGGCCATCGGCATCGACCTGGACATCAAGCCGGGCGTCGGCCCGGTCGTGGCCCAGCCGATCCGCCGCCGCGAGGACCTCGCACAGCTGCGCGACCTCACCCCGGAGGACGTCTCGTACGTCACCGAGGCGATCGGCATGCTCACGAGTGAACTGGGCTCCACGCCGTTGATCGGTTTCGCGGGCGCGCCTTTCACCCTCGCGAGCTACCTGGTCGAGGGCGGCCCCTCCAAGAACCACGAGCACACCAAGGCCCTCATGTACGGGGACCCGGAGCTGTGGGCCGACCTGCTGGACCGCCTCGCCGAGATCACCTCCGCCTTCCTGAAGGTCCAGATCGAGGCCGGCGCCTCCGCGATCCAGCTCTTCGACTCCTGGGTCGGCGCGCTCGCCCCGGCGGACTACCGCCGCTCGGTGATGCCCGCCTCCGCGAAGGTCCTGGAGTCCGTCGCCTCGTACGGGGTCCCGCGCATCCACTTCGGCGTGGGCACGGGCGAGCTGCTCGGCCTCATGGGCGAGGCCGGCGCGGACGTCATGGGCGTCGACTACCGGGTCTCCCTGAACGAGGCCGTCAAGCGGGTCGGCCCCGGCAAGGCGCTCCAGGGCAACCTGGACCCGGCGGTCCTCTTCTCCACCACCGAGGCGGTGGAGACCAAGACCCGCGAGGTGCTGGACGCCGCGGCGGACCTGGAGGGCCACATCTTCAACCTGGGCCACGGCGTCCTCCCGACGACGAACCCGGACGCCCTGACCCGCCTGGTGGACTACGTCCACACCCAGACGGCCGTCTAGGCCCGAGCCTGACCGACGTCGGTACCGTGCCGTGCATGACATGGCACGGGCCGACGTTTCGCATATCCGACGGAGAAACCATCGACGGGGCCTGGCGCCTCGTGTGGCGCAAGCACGACTGGCAGGACGACTACTACCCCGAGGACCTGTTCGTCTACGCGGACGGCAGGATCAGCCGCGGGGGCTACGAGGCGACCGACCTCGCCGGGCTCGCGGGACTGCTGGCATCGGGGAAGCTGGCACTTTCCCGGCCGGACGGCCGGGAGTGGACCCCGCCGCCTTCGAAGTGGCTCGCCCGTTACCCCGAGCCGCTGACCGACGAGAGCTTCCTCGGGGAAGTGGCCGACGAGATCTCCCGGCTGGCGGGCCGGCCCACCACCGTGGACCTGCTCCACGAGGCCATCAGCGGCTACCAGCGGGACACCACGGAGGCCAACCGGTCCCTGCTCCGCGACGCGTACCTGGCCGTCCCGGCCCACCTGCGGGTCTACGTCCTGGGCGACATGGACCGGCAGGACCGGCCGCTGCGGATCCTGGTGACCGATCTCGGCGAGCCCGTGGACGGGGACGGTCCGGCGGCCACGCCGGAGATGCACCGGGACGCCCTGGACTACTTCGCCGACGGGGACGAGCGCGCCGAGCGGGAGCAGGCTGTCCGTCACGCGGACGCGCCGGTCGGTGACCCGCAGCCCCCGGTCGTCCTCCACGAGACCGTGTACCCCCGGGGGTGGCCGGCCGAGCTCGGAGCCTTCGCGCTGCGCAACGACTACGACGCCCCCTTCACGTACGAAGGGGAGACCTACCCCACCGTGGTGCACGGCTACTGGGCCCTCTTCGCCGCCGACCGGGCCGACCACGACCGGATCCGCGCCGCGGCGAACGCCCGCGAGGCGCGGGAACTGGGCGGAGCGGCCGCCGGGCGCACGGACTGGGCCGCCCGGAGGGTCGCCGTCATGGCGGCGCTGCTGCGGGCCAAGTTCGGGCAGCACCCGCGGCTCGCGGAACTGCTGGTCGCCACGGGGGAGGGATCGATCCGCTACACCGGCTTCTCCGACGCCCCCTTCTGGCGCGACGAGGGCCCCCGCGGCGGCCGGAACTGGACGGGCCGCCTGCTGGAGCTGATCCGCTCCGAACTCGCCGCCGCGGGCGCGGCCGCCGCCGAGGACCGGACCGACTAGACCCCCGCCGCCCGCACCGCGGACACCGCCTTGCGGGCGGCGACCAGCACCGGGTCCCAGACCGGGGAGAAGGGCGGGGCGTAGCCCAGGTCCAGGGAGACGATCTGGTCCACCGTCATACCGGCCGTCAGGGCCACCGCGGCGATGTCCACCCGCTTCGCGGAGCCCGCGCCGCCGACGATCTGGCAGCCCAGGAGGCGGCCCGTGCGGCGTTCCGCCAGCATCTTCACCGTCATCTCCGCCGCCTCCGGGTAGTAGCCCGCCGTGTTCGTCGAGCTGATCGTCGCCGTGACGAAGCGGAGGCCGACGGACAGGGCGTCCCGCTCGCGCAGGCCCGTACGGGCGATCTCCAGGTCGCAGACCTTGCTCACGGCCGTGCCGACCACGCCCGGGAAGGTCGCGTAGCCGCCGCCCACGCCCGAGCCGATGACCTGGCCGTGCTTGTTCGCGTGCGTGCCCAGCGGGATGTGCCGCATGCGGCCCGCCACCAGGTCCAGGACCTCCACGCAGTCACCGCCCGACCAGATGTTCTCGTGGCCGCGGACCCGCATCGAGAGGTCGGTCAGCAGACCGCCCGACTCGCCCAGCGGCAGGCCCGCCGCGCGGGCCAGGGCCGTGCGCGGCTCGACGCCGATGCCCATGACGACCACGTCCGCCGGGTACTCCTCCCCGGCCGACGTGGCCACCGCGCGGGCCCGGCCCTCCTCGTCGGTGAGGATCTCCGTCACCTCGGCGCGGGCGACCGTACGGATGCCCATGGCGTTCATCGCGCTGTGCACCAGCCCGCCCATGTCCGGGTCCAGCGTGGACATCGGCTGCTCGCCCCGGTGCAGCACGGTGACCTCGAAGCCCCGCCCGAGCAGCGCCTCCGCCATCTCCACGCCGATGTAGCCGGCGCCCACGACCACCGCCCGGCGGCCCGCCGTCCGTTCCAGATCCGCCATCAGCCGCTGCCCGTCGTCCAGCGTCTGCACCCCGTGCACCCCGTGCGCGCCGATGCCGGGCAGCCGGGGGCGGACCGGGCGGGCGCCGGTGGCGAGGACGAGCTTGTCGTACCCCGTCCAGTACTCGGCACCCGATTCCAGATCCCGGGCGCGCACCCGCGCTCCCGCGAGGTCCAGCTCCACGACCTCCGTCCGCGTCCGCAGGTCGATGTCCCGCGCGCGGTGCTCCTCGGGCGTCCGGGCGATCAGCTCGTCCCGGCCTTCGACCAGGCCGCCGATCCAGTACGGGATCCCGCACGCGGAGTACGAGGTGAAGTGCCCGCGCTCGAAGGCGGTGATCTCCAGCTCCGCCGGGCCCTTGAGCCGCCGGGCCTGTGACGCGGCGGACATCCCCGCCGCGTCACCGCCGACCACCACCAGCCGTTCCGTGCCGTTCCCCATGTGCCCGTACCGTCCTTCCCCGCCGCCTGTTGCCTGCGGGCCCCACGCTACGGGCGCACGGGTGATCAGTCCTGGACCTGCGGCGGCGTCGCGTCCGGGCGCGCGGGCTCCGCCGGAGTGGCGGCCGTGTGTCCCGGCCACTTCGGCCCGCTCTGCGCGGGAAGGCGCCGCGCGGCGCCGGGCTTCTCCTGCGCCGGCCGCCACTTGCGGTACTGCCGGAACGCGAGCAGCAGGAACGCGCCGCTGAGCAGGAACGGCGAGGCCGCGGCGAGCGCCATCAGCAGGTACAGGACCGCGGCGGCGAAGACCTTCCAGCCGCCGGCCAGAGCGTCGGAGAAGCCCGGATCCGGCTTCTCCTTCTCCTTGACGGGCTGCTTCCCCGGCTCCGAGAACGTCAGCGTGATCGTGCCGAGCGAGGTCTGGTCCTTCAGCGCCGTCTGCTGGGCGAGCAGCGACTCCAGATCGGCCTGGCGCTTGCTGAGTTCGGACTCCAGCGTGACCACCTCGGTCAGCCCCGAGGCCTTCTCCATCATCTCGCGCACCCGCACCACGCTCGCCTGCTGGGACTTGACCCGGCTGTCGACGTCCGCGACCTTCTGCGTCACGTCCTGCGCCTCGACCTTGCGGGCGAGCAGCTTTCCGCTGCCCTCCATCGCGGCCAGGACCGCGTCGAAGCGCTCGCCCGGCACCCGCAGGGTCACCGTCGAGGTCATCGACCCGCCGGGTTCGCGGGCGGTGGTCTCGTTGCCCACGTACCCGCCCGCGTTCTCCGCCGCCGTCCGGGCGCCCGCCGTCGCCTTCTGGACGTCCGCCGTCTCCACGCCCAGCGTCGCCGTCCGGATGATCTGCGTGCGGGCGGCGGGAGCCTGCGGCTGGTTCTTGTCGGCGGCCGGAGCCGGTGCGCCCGATGCCGCCGGGGCAGGAGCGGCCGCCCCACCCTGCCCGGCGGCCTCCTGCCCCTTCGAATCCGCCGCGACCGCCGCCTTGTCCGAGGCGGTGCCGTCGGCGCCGCAGCCCGTGAGGACGAGCGCCCCGGTCAGGGAGAGCGCCGCCAGAGCCGTCGCCGAACGCCGTCCGTACCGCCCGTAACGTCTGTGCTGGGTGTGCATCGTTGGGTCCCCCTGGTCATCGTCGGAATCGCTGGATGCGGGTCCGTCCGTGCCTCGACGTTCTGACGTACGGGGCCTCGTCCCGGGTTTCGTACGTACGGTCCCGAGGTGATCCCGAAGCGGTCACGGTCAGGCCTCGGCGATCGCCCCATGAGCGGTCTGAGACGATGTGTCCATGCACGAAGCGGACACGCGTACGGACCGGCCGGCCCCCGCCGGGCACGTCGTCGTCATCGGCGGCGGGATCGCGGGCCTCGCGGCGGCCCACCGGCTGCTCGCCGAGGGCCTTCGCGTCACCCTCCTGGAAGCCGGCCCGCGCCTCGGCGGCAAGCTGCGCTCGGGCGAACTGGCGGGCCTGCGCGTGGACCTCGGCGCCGAATCCGTACTCGCCCGCCGCCCCGAAGCACTCGAACTGGCCCGCGCCGTGGGCCTCGGCGATGCCCTGCAGCCACCCGCCACCGCCACCGCCCGCCTCTGGACCCGCGGCGTGCTGCGCCCCCTGCCGGGCGGTCACGTCATGGGCGTACCAGGCGACCTGGGCCCGCTCGCCGCCTCCGGGGTGCTGTCCGCCGAGGGCCTGGCCCGCGCCGGAGCCGAAGACGCCCTGGAACCGCAGGAGATCGGCGAGGACGTGGCGCTCGGCGAGTACGTCGCCGCCCGGCTGGGCCACGAGGTCGTCGACCGGCTCGTGGAACCCCTCCTCGGCGGGGTCTACGCCGGCAACGCCTACCGCATCTCGATGCGGGCCGCCGTCCCCCAGCTCTTCGACGTCGCCCGCAGCCACGCCTCCCTCGGCGAGGGTGTACGGGAACTGCAGGCCCGGGCGGCCCGCGCGGGGCAGACCGGACCCGTCTTCTCCGGCATCGACGGCGGCATCGGCAGGCTCCCGCTCGCCGTCGCCGAGGCCTGCCGGGCGGCCGGAGCCCGCATCCTCCTCGACACCCCCGCGCGCGAGCTGACCCGTACCGCCACCGGCTGGCGGGTGGTCGCCGACGCCCCGGGCGGCGCCGAGGTCATCGAGGCCGACGGGGTGGTCGTGGCCGTCCAGGCCGGGCCCGCCGCCCGGCTGCTCGACCGGATCGCGCCCACCGCCGCCACCGAGCTGCGCGGGGTCGAGTACGCCTCCATGGCCCTGGTCACGATGGCCCTGCGCCGCTCCGACCTGCCGGCCGGGATCGCCGACGGCGGCGCGAGCGGATTCCTCGTACCGCCCGTCGACGGCCGGACGATCAAGGCCTCGACCTTCTCCAGCAACAAGTGGGCCTGGGCCGGGACCGATCCCGACCTCTTCCTGCTGCGCACCTCCGTCGGCCGCCACGGCGACGAGGGCGACCTGAAGCGCTCCGACGAGGAACTGGTCGAGGTCTCCCTCGCCGACCTCGGTCAGGCCGTGGGCCTCGCGCCCACCGTCCGCCCGGTGGCCACCACCGTCACCCGCTGGGACGGCGGCCTGCCCCAGTACCCCGTCGGCCACCTCGGCAAGGTGGCCCGGATCCGTACCGCCGTCGCGGCCCTGCCGGGCCTCGCGGTGTGCGGAGCGCTGTACGACGGGGTCGGCATCCCGGCCTGCATCGCGAGCGCGGGCAAGGCCGCCGACGTGGTGATCGCCACGTTGGGCGCCGCTGGGGTACCCCTGGCACCGACCACTGATCAGCACACGGGACAATAGACACATGACTGCACCAGAGAAGATTCCCAACGCGGGGAAGAAGGCGAAGGACCTCAACGAGGTCATCCGCTACACCCTGTGGTCCGTCTTCAAGCTGAAGGACGTGCTCCCCGAGAACCGCGCCGGCTTCGCCGACGAGGTCCAGGAGCTGTTCGACCAGCTGGCCGCCAAGGACATCACCGTCCGCGGCACCTATGACGTCTCCGGCCTGCGCGCCGACGCGGACATCATGATCTGGTGGCACGCGGAGACCTCCGACGAGCTGCAGACCGCCTACAACCTGTTCCGCCGCACCAAGCTGGGCCGCGCGCTGGAGCCGGTCTGGTCGAACATGGCCCTGCACCGCCCGGCCGAGTTCAACAAGTCCCACATCCCGGCCTTCCTGGCCGACGAGACGCCGCGCGACTACGTCAGCGTCTACCCCTTCGTGCGCAGCTACGACTGGTACCTGCTGCCCGACGAGGACCGCCGCCGCATGCTCAAGGACCACGGCATGATGGCCCGCGGCTACCCCGACGTGCGCGCCAACACCGTCGCCTCCTTCTCGCTCGGCGACTACGAGTGGCTGCTGGCCTTCGAGGCCGACGAGCTGTACCGCATCGTCGACCTCATGCGTCACCTGCGCGCCTCCGAGGCCCGCATGCACGTCCGCGAAGAGGTGCCCTTCTACACCGGGCGCCGCAAGTCCGTCGCCGATCTGGTGGCCGGACTCGCCTAGAGACCTCCCCTGGGGGGAAGGACCGGAGGACCGCTGACCGGCGTCCTCCGGGGATCGGGAGGCCCTGCCCCCGAATCGACGCAGCCGGAGATCCCGCCCGGAAGTTCAGACGACTGGCGGCAGCAGTGCCCTGGGGTGCCCCTGGGCGGTCGCTGCCCGGTCGTCCAGCGACACCGGTGCGGGCTCCGGATGCGGCGCACATGTGACACGTGACCCTGCCGTGTCACCCGTCAGCAAGTACCGCTCCACGTGGGCGTCCACGCAGTCATTGCGTCCGCCGACCACCCCGTGGGTGCCGGCCCCCGTCTCCGTCACCAGCCCGGCCCGCGGCCCGAGCCGCCGCTGGAGCTCCAGGGCGCCCCCGTACGGGGTGGCACCGTCGCGCTCGGCCGCAACGATCAGCATCCCGGGTAGCGGGGCGCCCGGCCGCGGCCCGACGTCCACCGGGCGCTGCCGTTCGCGCACCGGCCAGAAGGCGCAGGGCAGGTTCAGGAAGGCGTTGGCCCAGGTCTCGAAGGGGGCCGTGCGGGCCAGTTCGGTGTTGTCGCGGTCCCAGCTCTCCCAGTCGGCGGGCCACGGGGCGTCGTTGCACAGGGTCGCCGTGTAGACGGCCGTCGCGTTCTCGCCCTCGACGGCCGCGGACGGGTCCGGGGCGGCGAGCGAGAGGAGCGGGCGCGGGTCGCCGCGCAGGAACGCCGCAAGGGCCGCCGCACGGCCCGGCCAGACCTCGTCGTAGTACGCGGCCCGCAAGTACGCGGAGTGCAGCTGTCCGGTGCCGACCACCCCGCCCGCCGGCTCGCGGGCCACCGCCGCCCGCACCCGGTCGTAACTCGCCTGCACCGCCTCGGCGGTGGAGCCGAGCCCGTACACGGCGTGGTGGCGGGCCGCCCAGGCGCGGAAGTCGGCCCAGCGCCGCTCGAAGCCGGGGGCCTGGGCGAGGTTGTTGCGGTACCAGACCTTGTCCGGGTCGGGGTCGACCGCCGAGTCGAAGACCATCCGGCGGACGTGGCCGGGGTAGAGGGTGGCGTAGACCGCACCGAGGTACGTGCCGTACGAGGCCCCCATGAAGGTCAGCCGGCCCTCGCCGAGCGCGGCACGCAGCACGTGCAGGTCGCGGACGTTGTTCAGGGTCGTGTACGAGCCCAGGGCCGCCCCGGCCCGCTCACCGCAGCCGCGGGCGTAGGCCCGCGCGGCGGCGATCCGGGTCTCCTTCGCGGCGGCGTCCGGCCGCGCGCCGGCCGCCTCCGCCGGGGCCCGGTCGTACCGCTCGGGGTCCTGGCAGGACAGCGGGCGCCCCGAGCGGCCCACCCCGCGCGGGGCGTAGCCGACGAGGTCGTAGGCGGCCCCGACGCGGCGCCACTCGGGCAGGCCGGCGACGAGCGGGAAGAACAGCCCGTTGCCGCCCGGCCCGCCGGGGTTGTACACGAGCGCACCCTGCCGCCGGGCCCCGCCCGCGCCGGTCGCGGCGACCCGGCTGACGAGGATCGCGGTCTGCGCCCCGAAGGGCCGGGCGTAGTCGACCGGGACGCGGAGCGTGCCGCACCGCACGTCGGGCCCGAGTCCCTCGGAGACGGGGCACGGCCCGAACTCCAGCCCGTCGCGGGCGTGCTGACGTTCCGGCGGCGACACCCCGGCCGGGCCCGGGAGCCCCGCGAGCGCGGCGACGGCAGCGGCCCGCCGGGCCACGAGGTCGGCCCCGGCGGCCTCCGCGGCCAACCGGGCGGTGGCGGCGGGGCCCGGGGGCAAGGGGCCCGCAGGCGAGGGGCCCGAAGAGGCCGGGCCCGCGGCCACCCGCACAGGGCCCGGGGGAGCGGTCCCGGCGGCGGCCTCGGCGCCGGAGGTCATCGGCAAGGAAGCGGCCAGCGCCAGGGCGGCCAGCGCGACCGTGGCGGGCACCCGGGGCATGCGCATGGCGGGCCTCTCATCTCAACGGACCTTCCGATGAGATCCGGCGGGCGGCCCCCTGTACAGGACCGGCGGCCGGTGTCGCGCTCAATGCCCCCGTTGCCGCGGGATCCGCCCCCGCTTGCCGTACGTCAGCGCCGCCCGCAGCTCGGGATCGGGGACCGCGCGCGGCCCCCGCAGCGCCACCGCGGTGAGCGAGCCCCGCACACCGCGCTCCCGGCCCAGCTCCACGAGGAGCCGCCGGCCGGCCGGGGAGGCCCATCCGGACTGCGCGTGCCCCTCGACGCGGGCTATGGCCAGGCAGCCCAGGGCGAGGATCAGCGGCAGCGCGAACCAGCACAGGATCATCGTGGTCGTGGTCCCCGGTTCGGGTACGCACAGGGCGGCCACCAGCATGCCGAGGACCAGCAAGGTGGCCTGCCGGACCGCCCGGATCCCTGCCTGTACCTCCTGCTGGGCCCCGTCGCGCAGCGCGAGCCCGGCTTCGGAGAGCCGGTCCGCGAGGGCTCGTACGGCCGGATCCCGCGCCGCGAAGGCCCGTACGGAGGTCACCGGTTCCTGCCCGTCGGGCCCGAACGCGCCGAGCACCGAGCACTCGTGCGGATCGCGGCCCACCGGGTCGACCACCGTCGCCCAGCCGGTGTGCGCGAGCAGCAGCCGCCGCTGGCGTTGCATCGACAGCAGCGTCAGCTCGGCCACCCGCTCCGGGCCACCGGCCAGGTAGGCGGCCTCGTACAGGTTCAGCTCGTCGGAGTGGTGGTCGTGGCGCACGGCACTGCCCGGCGGGGGCTCCGCCAGTTCGGCGGCGGCCTTCAGCAGGCGGGTGCACGCGATCAGCAGCCCTGCCCAGGCAAGGAGGAGGAACAGGACCCAGAACATGTCCGAGTTCTACAAGATGTGGAACCGGCCGGTACAGGGCTCTGCCGAGGTGTGAGCAGCTCGTGACGGGTCCGTGATGGACGGTCAGGAACTACTGCCACAGCTGGAACTGGACGAACTGCTACAACTCGATCCACTGGAGCTGCTGGAGCAACTCGATCCGCCCGAGCTGCTGGAACAGCTCGAACCGCTGGACCCGCCGCCCCCGCAGCTGCTCCCGGAGGACCCGCAGACCGACCCCGAGGAGCCGCAGCCCGACCCGCCGGACCCGCCGGATCCGCCGCCGTCGGAACCCGCGCACCAGACGACCGGGATCATCTCGGCCCCGGAGCCCCAGGAGGAGTCGGAGCCTGCGGAACGCCCGCGGGACTGGGCCGCCGCCAGCCGGGTCCCGCGGGCCGCCGGCACCAACTGCTCGCGCAGGTACGGATCCCGCAGCCCCCGCAGCCCGAACAGCGAGGTCTGGACGTACGGGCTCTGGTCGGCCCCGTAGTGGGCGCGGATGGCGCGCAGCGCCGCGGCCCCCGCCGGGGTGATCCGCTGCCGGGCGCGGGAGGCGCCGACGGTGCCGGCGATGATGCCGCCCAGCAGCACGGGCAGCACCTCGGCGATGAACGGCACCCGGACCGACCCGGCCCCCTCCTGGAGCACGAAGGCGACGAAGGACAGCGGCAGCGAGAGGACCAGCAGCACCCCGCACACCACGGCCTGGATCACCCCGTGGCGCAGCCAGCGGTGCCGGCCGCCGGGGGTGGCGATCAGCCCGCGGTCGGCCAGCGCGTCGCCGGTCTCCTGCACGGACGGGTCCCGCATGGCGGCGTAGCGGATCTGGTACAGCCACCCGGACGGGGCGCCCTGGCAGGCCTGGAGCACGGCCCGCTGGGCGGGGTCGCCGCCCCGCACCCCGGGCCGTACCTGGACGATGCCGGGCCCGCCGACCAGCATCCGGCCGTCGCAGAGCAGCGAGACGAGCGCGGCGTCCACCACCGCGCCCGGTCCACCGGCCATGAAGGCGGCCTCGGACAGGTCGTGCAGACGCGGGGCGGGGCCGAGGGCGGGCGGCCGCGACTGCCGCAGGCCGCGCACGAGCACGACGCTGGAGGCGATGACGCCGATCCAGACGGCCACGGCGAGGAAGTCGAAGAAGTTCACGCCGCCCTCCCCACCAGGGCGCGGGCCCAGCGCACGGCCCGGCCCGGTGGCCGGGCCCCGGCCCGGTCCCGCCACCAGAGCGTGAGCCGGCGCCGGGCGGCGGGGTCCGCGGGCAGGTCCCGGACCAGCAGGTGCTCGGCGAAGTCCAGCGCGTCGCGCCGGTACCCGGCCGTCATGGGCCGCTGCCGGGCATAGCCGAGGAAGGCCTCCCGGTACGCGTCCTCCCCGCCCAGGATCCCGGGCAGCTCGGGCGCCAGCTTCGCCACGACCCCGGCCCGCTTGGCCGCGAGCGCCCGCGCCTGCACGCGCACCCGCTGCCGGTCAAACCCCTCGGGCACGGGAGTCCCGGCCACCAACGCCGACAACAGCGCGGCCTGCCCGATCCCGACCCGCGTCCGAGCGGCGTCGAGCCCGCTCCCCGATCCAGCCTCGCCAGCGTTTGAGGCGCGGACGGGGGCGGCCCCCGATTCAGCCCCGCCGGCGTCCGAGGCGCGGACGGGGGTGGCCCCCGATTCAGCCCCGCCGGCGTCCGAGGCGCGGACGGGGGTGGCCCCCGATTCAGCCTCGCCGGCGTTTGAGGCGCGGGTCCGGGCGGAGCCCGGGGAACGGTCGAAGGGCGGGTAGGGGACAGCCCCCGCAGGGCCGCCCAGCACGCCCCGGATCGCGGCCAGCTCACCGGCCAGCTCCGCGTCAGACGGAAAGTCGTCGTCCCGCTCCAGCAGCACCCCGGGCGGATCCACGCGGGACCGGAGCTCCGCCAACACCTCCAGCACCGCGGCCGGCACGGGATGCGCGTGCGTGTCGTGCCACACCCCACCCCGCTCCACGCCCCCGGCGACGTGCACGTACGCCAGCGCCTCCAGCGGGATCCCGTCCAGCACGGCGACCGGGTCCTCCCCCCGGTTGACCCGGTTGGTGTGCAGGTTGGCCACGTCGATCAGCAGCCGCACCCCGGTCCGCTCCACCAGCTCGGTCAGGAACTGCGCCTCGGTGAGCTCCTCCCCGGGCCACGACACCAGCGCCGCGATGTTCTCCAGCGCGAGCGGCACCGGCAGCGCGTCCTGAGCGATCCGTACGTTCTCGCAGAGCACGTCCAGCGCGTCCCGGGTCCGCGCCACGGGCAGCAGGTGCCCGGCTTCGAGCACCGGCCCCGGCGCCACCGAGGAGGTCCGTACGAAGGCGATGTGCTCGGTGACCAGCGGCGCCCCCAGCGCCACCGCCCGCTCCCCGAGCGCGGCCAGCTTCGCCGGGTCGGGCCGGTCGGCGCCGCCGATGCCCAGCGAGACCCCGTGCGGCACGACGCGGACCCCGCGTGCGAGCAGCCGCTCCAGGGACTCGGGCAGGTGGCCGGGACAGATGTTCTCCGCCACGACCTCGACCCAGTCCAAGCCCGGGAGGCTTTCCACCGCCCCCGCGATCTCCGGCCGCCAGCCGATGCCCACCCCCAGGTGTGCCATGGGCTTCATGTCCCCTCGCCCCCTCTCATCGGTCCGTGTGCCGATGTCATGGCCCCGACGGAGCCGGGTCAACCCGCCAAGAGGGACGTTCAGAGCAACATTTGAGGTTCCCGGCCCGGACCGCCGCTCCTACTGCCAGCCCATGTTGTCCTGCGCCGTGGTGCTGGGGGCGGACTGGGCAGGCGCGGCGGTGGCGGTGCCGGTGGCGAACAGCGCGGTGACGAGGGTGAGCGTGAAGACCGCGGCGGCCTGGGCGGTACGAATGCGCATCATGAGATTTCGGTTCCTGAGCGTTGACGGTAAGGCGGACGGGTGTCCTGAACCGGTCGCGTCCCGCGGTGGCGCTTTCCGATCCGACTGCCTTCCGGATCGTGTCCGGCCGGGCAAGAACCACTTTCGCCGCAGGTCAGGGCAGGTGGAAGGGCCGGCGAGTGGACGGAAACGGCAGCGGCCGGTTGTGTCCACCGGCCGTAGGGTCAGTCGATGACGAGGAGCGGGGCCTCGGCACGCCCGAGAATCCAGCCGGACAGTTCAGGGTGCGTCCGCAGCAGCCGGGTGCAAACGGCTGCCGCGTGTTCCTCCGCCTGGGCCAGTGAGCCGGCCGTGAGGAAGAGGCCCAGCACCGGTGCCGAGGACTCGTCTGCGTGCACGCTGACGTGCTCGACGCCATCCTCGGGACGGGCGGACTCGTAGACGAGGGCGCGCAGATCGGATGGCAGCTCGCCGCCCTGGGCCGGCCGCCTCAAGTGTGCGTGTACGAGGTACATGGCTTCTCTTTCTGCCACCCCACCGCGGGCATATGATGATCCTTTTGTGCTCGAGATGGGCATGTCTTGGGGGGGAATCTCATGCTGTCTACGCTGGGGCTCGACGCGATGGCGGAGGCCGTCTATCGAGCCATGCTGGCCGACCCGGGGGGCGGGGTCGCGGCCCTGGCCGTCCGCATCGGCACGACGGAACAGCGGGTGCGCGACGGACTCGACGTCCTCAGCAAGCTCGCGCTGGTCCGCCCTTCGGCCGAGAACGGGGGGCTGCGCGCGGTCTCGCCGGACCTCGGGATGGAAGTCCTGATGGCCCGCCAGCAGGCCGAGATCGCCGCCCAGCAGCAGCGGCTGGAGGCCTCGCGCGCGGTCGCCGCGCAGTTGATCGCCCAGTACGCCGACCTGAGGCCGACCACCGTCAGCCCGGGAGTCGAGCAGTTGATCGGCCTGGACCAGATCAGGGACTGCCTCACGCGTCTGACCCGTGACGTCCGCCATGAAGTCATGACGTTCGCACCCGGAGGGCCGCAGACCGAGGGGAACATCGCCGCGTCACGTCCACTGGACGCCGAGCTGCTGGGGCGCGGGGTGCGCACCAGGGTGGTGTACCTGGACAGTGTCCGCCTCCACCGGCCGACCGTGGAGTACGCACGCTGGACCGCCTCGTTGGGCGGACAGGTCCGCACCGTGGCTTCCCTGCCCACCCGGCTGATCATCGTGGACCGGTCGACCGCCGTGATACCGGTGAGCAGCGAGGACACCGCGGGCGGCGCCGTCGTACTGACCGGGCAGGGAACGCTGACCGCGCTGTGCGCGCTGTACGAGAGCGTGTGGGCTGCGGCGCAGCCGCTGGGTGAGGCACCTGTCCGGGATGTACACGGCCTGAGTGCGCAGGAGAGCACCATCATCTCCCTGCTCTCCGAGGGGCACACGGACGAGACGATCGCCAAGCGGCTGGGTGTGTCCGCGCGTACGGCCCGGCGGATCGCGAACGATCTCATGGAGCGGCTGGGCGCGCGCAGCCGGTTCGAGGCAGGCGTCCGGGCGGTCCAGCACGGATGGCTGCCCGCTCAACAGGGCTGAGTCCGCCTCGCCGGGAGCCCTCGCGTCCGGGCGGGGTGCGAGAGCTCCTCGACCGTCCCGACGCCCCTGCCCGCGCGGGGCGCCGCCTTGACGTAACCGGCCGGAGCGGTCGCTCCGGCCGGCCGGCGAGCGGGGCGTGCCGGTCGCTGTGTGATGAGCAGGCATGGTGATCCCGAAATGGGTTGTGGCTGAAAGCGGTTCGCGGGGTGCGCGGCCGGTGATGCCGTGTCACCCGCACCGGCCCGCTCACCAGGGTGAGGCAAAGTGTGGTCAGGGGCTTCCGGGACAGCGGTCCCGCGAGCCCCCCCCCTGCGCGTTGTCGTCACACAGCCCACTGTTTCCGCTTCCCGGCGTCCGCGAAAGCCGAGGGCGCTGGCCTGAAGAGGCCTGGGCCGCAAGCGTCCAGTCCATGGGCCGTTTTCCGGTCCCGGCCCCCTCTTCCGCCGGCCGGCGACGCTTCCCGGCCATGGCCCGGTTCGGCTCCACCCGCGAGGTGCGTTCCGGGAGCCGGTCCGCCCGGGTCCGTCCTCGCCCACGACCCCTGACCGGCTGAGACCTCGTAGGAACGCGCCGGCCGCGGTGCCGCGGAGCGCCGGTGGAAGCCCACCCGGGCCGGATCGGGTCAGGGACGCTTCCGTCCACCCGAACCCCCTTCCCCCGCCTTCTCGGTGCGCCGACAGTGGTGATCGCCACCAGGGAGTGGAACGCGAACCAGCCGGCATCACCGGCGAACACGCTCCACGGGACAGGACCAGAGTCCGACGCTGCACAGCGGTTGCGGACCACCGACCGCGGCAGTCCGTCAGGTCGGGAGCACCTCCTGGTCGGGCTCAGCGCAGAAGAAGGGAGTCGTGATGGCACCACGTTCACGACAGTTCAGCAGACGTCAGATACTCGCCGCTTTCGCCGGAGTGGCAGCCGGTTGCGCGCTGCCGAACTGCACGGTGCTCAGCAGGCCCGCGTACGCGGCCGGCGCGACCGGATCCGCCTCACTGCCCAAGGGATCCGGTCTGCCGGATACCGAACGCGGCATGGTGGTCTGGGCCTACAGGACAGGCGGCCGCGCCGTCCGTACCGCTGCGGCCGCCGCCCTGGTGGGGAGTGCCGCGGACGTGCGGGTGTTCCTCGACGAGAAGCTGGCCGCGGCCCGTGCCGAGGACAACAGGTTCACGCTCACGCAGTCCCTGGTCATGGCGGGCAGGGCGACCCGCGAAAGCATCGGGGTGGCGCTGTCCGGCGGAACGGCCGCGATCGAGACCTACCTCACGAGCGGCTTCCAGACCGCGGTGCGCGAGGATCTCAGGGTGGCCGTGACCGCGGTCATGGCGCGCGGTGCCCGTGCCGTGAAGCGTGAGGGCTCCGCTGCGCTGGAGGCCGGGTCGGACTTCGCGTTGCGCGCCTTCCTCAGCGGTGGCCAGTTCACCGCGCAGGAAGAGGACGAGCGTGTGCAGGTGACGTCCATCCTCGTGACGGCGTCACCGCAAGTGCGGGAGTACGCGAAGCGGGCACTGGACGACGGGACGCCGAGAGCGATCCGGTGGTTCCTCGAGACGGGCCAGTACATCGCCCGGGCCCGTGACGAGGAAACGGCGACGATCCAGCAGCTGGTCAAGGTCGTGGAGGCGGAGGGCCAGCGCGCCGGCCGCAAGACCGACGAGGCCGTCGAGCTGTCCCAGCAGGCGGTCAAGGCCGCCGAGAGCGCGAAGAAGGCGGCGCTGGAGGCGAAGGCCGAGGCCGAGGCCGCCGAACACGACGTCCAGCTTTCCGCCAGGGCCGCGAACAAGGCCGCGCAGGCGGCCAGGGGAGCGGCCGCTGCCGCGGCGACCGCGGTGTCGGCCTCGCGGACCGCGCAGGCCGCCGCGCAGCGTTCGGTGGCGGCCGCACAGGCCGCCGCAGCAGCGGCCGCAGCGGCAGGACGCGCCGCGGCCCGGGCCTACCATGCCGCGATCGGGGCTTCCAAGGACGCATCGATGGCGGACGCGGCCCGAGCCGCTGCCCAGGCAGCGACGTCGATGGTCAAGTTCGTCCGCACGGTGGCTCAGAAGGCCGACCTCGCGGCCCAGGCCGCCCAAGCGGCCGACGCCGCGGGCGCGGCCGCCGCCGGATCGGCGGTCAACGCCGCCGCCGCCGCCCGGGCATCGGCCGACGCGGCCGTGGCCTCCGGCGCCGCACAGTCCGAGGCTGCCACTGCGCAGCGGGAAGCCGCCGTGGCAGAGGCCGCCGCGGCCAGGGCGACGCAGGCCGCGGGCCAGTCGCGGACCTTGGCCGGACAGGCCGCCGCTTGTGCCCGCTTGGCACGCGACGCGGCCAACAGCGCAGCCGACCACGCCGAGAAGGCGGCCGCGGCGGCCATGGAAGCGGCGAACCACGCCGGCCAGTCGGTCGACTACGCCAACCGGTCGACGGCAGCCGCCAACGCGGCGGTCGAGGCCGCGAACACTGCTGCCGCGGCGGTCGACAAGGCACGTGAAGTGGAGCAGACGGCTCGTCAGGCCGAAACCGCCAGGCTGGCCGAGGAGACCACCGAGGCGATCGAGCGGGCGAAGCTGGAGGCGGCCGCGGAGACGGACCGCCTCGAACGGTACAACCGGGAGCGGACGCAGGAAGCGCGTCTGTCCGCGGAGCTGCTCGCGCTCATCGGCTCCGCGGAGTCCGCGCTGAGGGGCGGCAAGCCCGCGGAGGCCGTGGCAGCCGGGCGCAAGGCGGCGATCCAGCTCATCGACCGGTCGGGCACGTGGACCCGGGAGGCAGCGCAGTTCGCGCTGGCCGGCTCGGACGAGGACGTCGTCCACTGGATCGACGCCGACCGTCTCATCGCTCTGCAGCAGGACAACGTCGAGAACGTCGCGGCCATGGCGGCGATTTCGACGAAGAACGTGGCACTGGCTGCCGTGGACGTGCTCAAGACCGAGGACGCCGCGAAGCTCAGGACGTTCCTGGAGAGCGGGGCGGTGGAGGCGGCCAAGGAGGACAACCGGGTCGAGGTGACGACGCTCCTGGCCGACGACAACACCGGCCCCGCGGTGCGACGCGCGGCCGTGGCCGCGCTGGAGAAGGGCACGGCCCCGGCCCTGCACGTGTTCCTGCACGTCGAGCGCACCAAGGCCGTCCGTGAGGACGACCGGGTGAAGGCCACCACCCTGCTGGCGAACGGGGGCCCTTACGTCAAGGCGGCCGCCAGGATCGCGCTCGAAGGCGACACGCACATGCTGCGCCAGTTCATCGGCACCACGCAGCACGAGTTCGCACGGATCGACCACGACCACGCCACGCACATCAGCGCGGTCCGGGCGATGATCGCGGGCGCCGCCAAGGTGGCCCAGGAGGCTCAGGAGAACGCGGCACGGGCTTCCGAGGCGGCAGCCCTCGCACGCGACGCCGCCGCGAAGGCGACCGAGTGGGCCGACCTCGCCAAGGGGTACGCCGCGGCGGCCAAGCTGTCCGCCGAGGAGGCGCGCAAGAACGCCGAGGCCGCCGAGGGGTCCGCAGCCGCTGCCGCGCGCTCCGCCGAAACCGCCCGTCAGGCAGCCGCCGCGGCGCGGAAGGCGAGCAGCGTGGCCCGGAGCGCGGCGACCCGCGCCGTGCGGTCCGCCACCGAGGCCGCTTCCTACGCCGCGGATGCCGCGACCTCGGCTGTGGCCGCCCGCCAGGCATCACTTGCGGCAGGTCAGAGCGCCGCCGCAGCCGCGCAGGCGGCGTTGCAGGCCAAGCACCTCGTCATCGAGGCCGCGGTGCGCGAAGCGATCCAGAAGGCGCTGGACAACTCGAAGACCCCGATCAAGCCGGGCGCCACCGGCCTTCCGGAGGGCGCCGAGAGCTGCCTGACGCCGTTCGGCAGCCCCATCGAGTCCGGCAACAGCTCCAACCCGTGGGAGTTGGGCTGGAGCTGGCTCACCGGAAAGGGCCCGAGCTCGCAGTGCTTCGGCCCGAACGACGAGTTCACCCGCCTCTACCGTGAGCACAAGAACACACAGGAGACGCTCGCCTTCTTCGCCAACCGTACGCGTACGGGGGAGTACGAGCTCGGCCACACACTCATGAACGACTACACGCTCGGCGGGTTCGACGGTGCGTGGAAGTATCTCCAGGACTACGGGACGCTCTCCACGGCCGGCCTCACCGGAAACCTCGCGTACACGTTCATGGGTTCGCACCAGGTCCGGATGACTCCCATCCGCAAGAACGCGGACGGCTCCGTGGTGTGGCGGTACACCGCTTACAACGAGTCGGACATCGAGTCCGCGACGCACCCCCCGGTCATCGGCTACACGGACTGGTGGAGCAACTCCGTCGGTTCGCTCGTCGACAAGATCGTCGGCGACACCGGTCCGCTGTCGCCCAAGACCCAGGTCATCGAGTTCGACGTCACGCTGGGTCCGTGACGCCCCGTAGGACGAGCGCAGGGCGGCTCGTCGCCGTCCTGGCCGCCTCCGTGGCGCTCCTTTCGGGATGCATGGGCTCCGTCGACCCCGACGAGCTGCCCGGCGTGTACCGCAACGACGAGACGGGCGCCGAGCTGCGGCTCGAGTCCGACGGGAAGTTCTCCGCGACCGGCGTGGTGACGGACGGATTCTCCGACCCCGCCGACTTCGGCGGCCGATGGGAGTGGCTCGGCGAGCGGGCGTCCAGCGACTTCGTCTATCTGTCGGTGGAGAACGGCGGGCTCGGCCTCAGCGCCGGCATTCAGATCTACCCGAGCGGACGGAACTCGCTGGAGTTCCGTCCGGATCCCGACGGACCGCCTTCCCTGAAACTCGCCAGACAGACGGCGCCGTAGAGGCAGGGCGCCGCCGCCTTTCGGAATCGAGTCCGTCGGCGAACACCCGCCTGCACCACCGGATTTGCATACAAGGGGGCGCGGAGAACCTCTCTTCGCCCCGACTGATCTCTACTTCTAGGACTGTGATGAATTCACGCAAGGCATGGACGCGCATTCTGGGAACCGCGACCGTGGCCGGTGCTCTGGCGTGGGCCGTGGTGGCCGGGGGCCAGCCCTCCGGCGTCGCCACCACCACCAGCCCCGTCGCCGAGACGGGGCCCGGATATGCCATCGAGGACTACAACTACCCGAACGCCGCGAAGATCCTGGCCGAGCAGGGAATCGTCCTCAAGCGGGGAGACGGCCACATCGTGCTCGCCGACTGCCGGAGCGAGGAGAACCTCCTCAAGTTCCTCGCCCGGGACCGGGGGGACGTGTGCTTCAAGGTCACCGCCGATGAGGGCTTCCTGACCTTGGAGATCCCGTCGGTGCACGGGGTGCGGACCGACGATTCCGGCAACACCCACCTGGCGATGACCGCCGAGGACGACCGCGTCGAATACAACATCCCCGCCAAGACCTGGGAAGGCGTCGGCGAGTCCGTGGACGGCCGGGAGCACGTCCTGGTCGAGATCCGGATCACCAAGTAGCCGATCCGCCTCGCAGGAGGAAATCGCACCCTCGGCACGGCTTGTGCCTGCATCCCAGCCGTCCACCACAAGTCTTCGGCGAAGCAGGCGACTGCGGGGCTCTCTCGATCCCCGTCGTGCTCCGTGTCACCGGCCGACCACCGGTCCCGCACACGTACGACCGAACTCTGGCGCATTCGCTCACCGAATCCTGTTCCTGAAGGAAAAGCACATGTCTGCACTCCGTCCGCGCACCGCACGCATTTCGGGTCTGCTCGTCACCACGACCGCGGTCGCCGCGGGCCTCGTTCCCGCCGGCTCCGCTCAAGCCGTCTCCGGCCCGGAGGCGGCGGCCGGCCAGCACACCTCCGTCGTCAAGCTGAACATCGGCGATGAGGCGACCGGCCGCGGATGCACCGGCTCACTCATCGACGCCTCGTGGGTGCTGACCGCCGCGAGCTGCTTCGCCGCGACGCCCGGTACCACGGTGCCGGCCGGTGCGCCCGCGCTGAAGGCCACCGTGACCCTCGGCGACGGCAAGCGCGTCGAGGTCGCCGAGCTGGCCCCGCGCGCCGACCGGGACGTCGTCCTGGCCCGCCTCACCACCCCCGCCGCCGGCCCCGCGGGGCTCAAGCAGGCGAATGTCGCCCCGGCAGCGGGCGCCGATCTGACCGCCGTGGGCGTCGGACGGACCAGTACCGAGTGGGCGCCGGGCAAGGCCCACACCGGTGCCTTCACCCTGAACGCCTCCGACGCCACGACCCTGACCATCACGGGGAAGGGCACTGACGCCGTCTGCAAGGGCGACACCGGCGGCCCGCTGCTGAACGCGGCCGGCGAACTCGTCGGCATCAACAGCCGTTCCTGGCAGGGTGGTTGCCTGGCCACCGACCCCACCGAAACCCGTACCGGCGCCATCGCGGCCCGTACCGACGGGTTGCGCGAGTGGATCGACGGGGTCCGGGCCACGACGCCGGGCTGGCAGACCAAGGCCCTCGTGCAGTCCGGCACCAGCCTCTACCAGGCCGCCCGGCTGTCCGACGGCTCCTGGACCGGATACACCGACGTCCAGAACAAGGCGAGCAACCTGGGCGGGATCCGCAGCTCCGCCGCCGCCGGCATCAACGGTGACACGCACGTACTGGCCATCAGCAACGCCGGCGGTCTCTTCCACACGGTGCGCAAGGCGGACGGCACCTGGGGCTCCTTCGGGAACGTGTTCTCCGTCGCCAACGCCCTCGGCAACCTCACCCAGGTCTCCACCGTCTCCATCGGCCACGACCTCCACGTCGTCGCCGTCGCCGACGGCAAGGCCTTCCACACCGTCCGCAACGGCGCGGGCAACTGGACTCCCTTCTTCCAGATCAACGGTTCCCTCACCAACGTGACCGCGGCGGCGACCGCGAGCGTCCGCGGTGAGCTCCAGGTCGGTCTCATCAGCGGTGGCAAGCCCTACCACAACATCCGCCAGACCAACGGGAACTGGCTCGGCTGGGGCAACGTCACCCAGGCCGTCGGTCCCACCGGCCCCGTCACCTCGATCAGCATGGCCGGCGCCGGGGACGAGACCCACTTCGTCATCGCCACCGACAACGGCACCCGCCAGTACCACACCATCCGCAACTTCAACGGAACCTGGGCCACCTGGGGCGATCTCCAGGGCGTCCTGGGCGCGGTGACCGCCAAGTCCGTGTCCGCCGCAACCGTCAACGGTGAGGTCCAGGTCGCCGTCACCACCACCGACGGCAAGCTCCTCCACACCACCCGCCACACCAACCGCACCTGGGACGCGCTGGTGACGGCACCCCTCGAGGGCATGCCCGCGGCGCCGGGCGCACTGGCCATCACCGCCACTTACACCGGCTGACCCCCGCGCAGTCGCCCACGCGGTCGCGGACCGCGTGCCCGCCCCACCGCGGAAACCTGCGCCCCGGCACCGTGCGTGCCGGGGCGCCGCCTCACCACGCGGAAGAACCTCGGCCCCGTCCCTGGCGGCTTCCTCCGCGTCACCGGCCGACGCTCAAGCCTTCACCCGGCCGACACCGGGCAGCGGGCACTGCCAAACCCTGCGCCTGCGCATGGTTCCGTCCGTTGCTCATGGAGAGTTCACATGTCCATCCACCGTCCGCGTTCCGCGCGGATGACCGGCCTGCTCGCAACCGCCACGGCTGTTGCCGCGTGTCTGGTCTTCGCCGGTGCCGTCCAGGCCATCACCGGTCCCGAAGCCCCGTACGGCCAGCACGCCTACAGCGTCAAGCTGAGTCTGGGCGAGAAGCCCAACAGTCGTGCCTGCACCGGCACACTGGTCGACGCCTCGTGGGTGCTGACCGCCGCGAGCTGCTTCGCCTCCACCCCCGGTGCGACGATCCCGGCCGGCCCGCCCGCCCTCAAGACCACCGTCACGCTCGCCGACGGCACGGCCGTCGAGGTGGCCGAGCTGGCGCCTCGCAGTGACCGCGACATCGTCCTCGCCCGCCTTGCCGCACCCGCCGGCGGTTTCCAGGGCGTCAAGCGGGCCGCCGCCGCCCCCGCCGTCGCCGCCGAGCTGACAGCGGCCGGGTTCGGGCGGACGAAGGCCGATTGGGTGCCCGGCAAGCTCCACACCGGCACGTTCACCCTCAACGCCGCCGACACCACGACCCTGTCCATCACCGGCAAGGGCACCGACGCCATCTGCAAGGGCGACGCCGGCGGCCCGCTCCTGAACGCGGCGGGCGAACTCGTCGCAGTCAACAGCCGTTCCTGGCAAGGCGGTTGTCTGGCCGACAATCCCACCGAAACCCGGACCGGCGCCATCTCCGCCCGCGTCGACGACCTCGGCCAGTGGATCGACGAGAACCGTGCCAAGACCCCCGGCTGGCAGGCCAAGACCCTCATACAGTCCGGCAGCAGCCTCTATCTGGGCGTCCGCCTGCCCGACGAGTCCTGGACCGGGTTCACCGACGTGCAGGCCAAGGCCGGCAGCCTCGGCGGCATCCGCAGCGCCACCGCCGCCGGGATCAACGGCGACACGCACGTCCTCGCCATCAGCAACGCCGGCGGTCTCTTCCACACGGTGCGCAAGGCGGACGGCAGCTGGGCCGCCTTCGGGGACGTCTTCTCCGTCGCCAACGCCCTCGGCAACCTCACCCAGGTCTCCGCCGTCTCCACCGGCCTCGACCTCCATGTCGTGGCCGTCGCCAACGGCATTGCCTTCCACACCGTCCGCAACGCCGCGGGCCAGTGGACCCCCTTCCGCGACATCTCCAGCGGTTCCGTCTCCAACGTGACGGCCGCCGCGACCGCCAGTGTCCGCGGCGAACTCCAGGTCGGACTCGTCAGCGGCGGCAAGCCCTACCACACCATCCGCCAGACCAACGGGAACTGGCTCGGCTGGGGCAACGTGGCCCAGGCCGTCGGTCCCACCGGCCCCGTCACCTCGATCAGCATGGCCGGCGCCGGAGACGAGACCCACTTCGTCATCGCCACCGACAACGGCACCCGCCAGTACCACGCCATCCGCAACTTCAACGCGACGTGGAGCACCTGGGGTGAGCTGAACGGCATCTTGGGTGTCGTGACCGCCAAGTCCGTCGCCGCGGCCACCGTGGGCGGAGAGGTCCAGGTCGCCGTCACCACGACCGCCGGCAAGGTCCTGCACACCACCCGGCACACCGACCGCACCTGGGCCGGCACCTCCACGGTGCCCCTGCAGGGCCTTCCTGCCGCCCCGGACACCGTCACCGTCACCGCCAACTGGAACGGCTGACCCACGGCGCGACCACCCCAGCCACCCCGATCCGATCAACTCAAAAGGAATCCGCGTGATACGACGCGCCCTGAAGCCGCTCATCACCGTGGCCGCCGTCCTGGGACTCACCTCCTTCGTCATACCGGCCCTGGCCTCCGCCACGCCCGCTGTGGTCACCGCCGCGGACGCCGGCACCATGCCCCATGCCGTCGAAGATCTCCCCGACGGCCCTCCGGCGCCCGACTGGCCGACCTGTGAGACGGGCCGTATGTGCGTGTACTCCGACAGCGATGGCAACGGCACGGCCCAGACGTACGGCCCGGACAGCCCGCAGGTGTCCCTGGCGGAGTGGAACGACCAGATCTCTTCGGTCCACAACAACTCGCCGTACTGGGCGTGCGTGTACGAGGACCCCTCCTACGGCGGCACCGTGCAGGCGCTGCCTCCCGATTCCAAGAGCAACCTCGCCACTTCCCCCGGCACGCTGAACGGCAAGGTCAGCTCCCACAAGCTGGCCAAATCCCAAGCCGGCTGTTTCACCGGCTTCGAGCGGTGCCAGAGCGGTAACCTCTGCCTGTTCGCCGAGCCGGGCGGTCGCGGTCAGATGACCGCCACTCGCAGCGACATGGCGCAGTACAACGCCACCTGGAACGACCGGGTGGCATCGGTCGCCAACCACACCGGTTCGCACACGTGCTTCTACGCCGACCCGAACCACTCCGGCGTGTTCACCGGGACGGCATACGGGAAGTTCGTGGTGCTCAAGGGCGACAGCACCGTAATCCCCGATCCGTTCGACGCCCACCTCTCTTCCCACAAGCTCGTCACCGGGACGGATCAGTGCTGACCATCAAGAGGCCCATCATCAAGCGCACCGCCACGACCGGCGCCGCAGTTCTCCTCCTGACGGCCTCAGCGGTCCTGGGCGCACCGGCCGCCGTGTACGGTGCGACCGCCGGCCCGACCGGTCTGGAACTGGCCAAGCTGGTTCCCACGAGCACGGACGTCAGCGCCCCGGGCATCACTCGGACCACCTACTCGGCTCGCACCGGCGGCCCGTGGAACGTCAACGTGGTGGTCATCGACCCGGACCTGGCTCCCCTCACCCTGAAGGGCACGTTCGGCACCGCTCTGGCCACCTCCCAGACCAGCTCCTCGATGCTGAAGGACGTGTCCACCACCACCGTGCGCCGGCCACGCGTGGGCATCAACGGCGCCTTCTTCGACGGCAACGTGACGAACCCCGCCAACGGCACCCACGACGGAGACCCCAGCGGCATCGTGGTCCGCGGCGGCAAGCTGCTCAGCGAAGCCGCCAAGGGCAAGGGCAGCAAACCGGTCGGCTCCGCTCTGGTGCTGCAGCACGGCAGAGCGCGCATCGCCGAGCTCAGTACCACGCTGAAGGTCCAGCCGAAGAACGGCCCCCTCAAGCAGCGGCAGCTGGACGGCATCAACCGCGTCCCCGGGCGCAACGCGCACTGCGAGGGCCCCGATCCCATCGACAAGGAGGAGACCTTCGACAAGGACGGGGTCTGCCGGGATCTCTCCGAGATCGTCTCCTTCACCCCCGAGTACGCGGGTGCGACGCCGACCACGGCCTTCCTGGCCAGTTCCAACGACCCCGACAACCCGAGTGTCGGGGGCGTGATCAGTACGGACGAGGGCATCGAGGTACTGCTCGACTCCGGCAACAAGGTCACCGAATGCTACGAGCCGGCACCGGCCAAGGGCAGTACCTGCAAGATCGGCAACAGGGGCGGACGCAACGTCCCCTCCGGCGGGCGGATCCTGCAGGGAACCGGTGACGGCACCACCTGGCTCCGCGACAACGCTCCGGTCGGCGCCGAACTGGAATTCCCCGAGACCGTCTTCGACACCCGGATCGCCGACACCCTCACACTCGATCCCTCGATGTACGTCACGCCCGGCGGCGACCTCCTCCTGAAGAACGGCAAGATCGACTACAAGCAGCCCGCCGCCGGCTCACCCGACCCGAACCCGCGTACCGCGGTCGCCTCCGACGCGACCGGCCGCATCATGCTGGTGACCGTGGACGGCGACGACGCCACGGTCAGCAAGGGAGCCACCCGCCTGGAACTGGCCACCCTCCTCAAGGACCTCGGAGCCGTCGACGCCCTCAACATGGACGGCGGTGGCTCCACCACGCTCGTGTGGCAGAACACCGTCGTCAACCACCCCTCCGACGGCAACGAACAAGAACGCCCCGTTGCCGACACCGTCTTCGCCGGCGTCGGCGGCTACCCGCTCGCGTAGAGGCACGGGCGAACCCGTCGGAGAGGTGACCCCGGTGACATCGAGGACGCTCTCCGGTTCAAAGCCGCGCCCGCAGCGCCGGATGGTCCGCGACCACCGTGCACGAGCCGGGCGCGATCTCCGTGAACCCCGCGTCCCGCACCACCGGCAGACCGCTCCCCGACAGTTCCGCCCACCGCTCGGGCGCGGCCGTCCGTACGGCCAGCCGGAAGCCGGACTCCCGCCACGCGGCCCGCTCCGGGCCGGTCAGCTCCCACCACGCCAGCTGCGCCGCGTGTCCGGCCTGGGCCATGGCCTTGCCGGCCGACATGTCCAGGTCCGGGTTGAGCCAGAGGACCGGCAGGCCGGCCTCCGCCGGGGCTACCGGTTCCGGGTCGTCCAGGTCGGTGCCCGACACCTGGAGCTTGGCCAGCTCCTTGGGCCAGCCGTCGAGCGGCACCGGCGGGAAGACCCGTACCTCCGAGTCCGCGCCGTGCACCGTGAGGCCCGGCAGGGTCGCGGCCTTGCGCCACTCCGCCCCGCGCGCCCGGCGCACCACCTTGCGGATCCGCGCGTCCTGCCAGTCCCGGACCAGGGCCGCCCACTCGCCCTCGCCGGCCGACCGCTCGTCGGTGAGCAGGACGAGCACCGCGCGGGCGGCCGTCTCCAGCGCGTCGGTCCGGGCCGGCGGCTCCGTCTTCTCGATCCGCACCACCAGCGGGAGGACGTACTGCGGTGCGTCGTCGCGGGCGATCCGCTCCTGCCGGAAGGGGCTGTCGGACCCGACTGCGGGTACTGCGGGTACAAGGGTGCTGTGGCGCGTGTCCTCGGTGCTCATCCGGCCAAGGATGCCAGCCTCCACCTCCGGGCTGATGCCCGAGGGGCCCGGTGCGGGCGAGGATCGACGGCATGAAGAGCGACCTTTTCGCGTCCGGGAACCTGGCCGAGACGTCCGCCGTACCCGGGATGACCCTGCAGAACGCCAAGTCCGTGAAGTACGCCGTCGACGGTGAGGTGCTCGCCCGGCAGGGCTCCATGGTCGCCTTCCGGGGCGACCTGCGGTTCGAGCGCAAGGGGGAGGGCGTCGGCCGCATGCTCAGGCGCGCCGTCACGGGCGAGGGGCTCCCGCTGATGTCCGTGCGCGGGCAGGGCGAGGTCTGGTTCGCGCGCCGGGCGGGCCACTGCTTCGTCATCGAGTTCGAGCCCGGCGACGCGCTCACCGTCAACGGCCGCAACGTCCTGTGCTTCGACCCGTCCCTCGGCTACGAGATCAAGATGCTCAAGGGCGCAGGCATGGCCGGGGGAGGCCTCTTCAACAGCCTCTTCACCGGCACCGGAAAGCTCGCCGTCGTCTGTGACGGGAACCCCATCGTCATCCCGGTCACCCCGCAGGCCCCGGTCCACGTGGACACCGACGCGGTGGTCGGCTGGAGCGCCGGGCTGGAGGCGGCGCTGCACCGCTCCCAGTCCGTCGGCTCGATGATCCGGGGCGGTTCCGGCGAGGCGGTCCAGCTGAAGCTCAGCGGCGAGGGCTTCGTCATCGTCCGCCCGGGCGAGGCCACGGAGCCGGCCGCCGGCCATTGACCGCCCGTCGGCTGCCCGTCGACCGCTCATGCCGCGGGCGCGGCGCGGGTGGGTAGGCTCGTACGCATGGACCAGACGGAGCAGACCGCGCCCGACTCCTCGTACTGCCCCGCCCCCGCGGCCCCCGCCGGGCGGGTGGCCGGGCCGCCCTACGCCGACTGCGTGCAGTGCGGGAAGCCCACCGAGTACGGGGTCGCGACACCGGGCGTGGTGCTGTGCCCGGTGTGCGAGTGGCAGGAAGCGCAGCGCACGGCCTGCTCCGGCTGAGACCGCGGGGCCCGGGCTACTTTCCGATCAGGTCGGAGACCTTGACGAACCGGTAGCCGCGCTTGCGCAGCTCGGGGACGATCTTCCGGATCGCCTCCTCGGTGACCGGGGCGGCGCTGCGCGTGCAGTGCATGACCACGACCGAGCCGGGCTTCACCCCGGCCAGGACCTGTTCGGCCACCGCGTCGGGATCCTTCGCGAACGCGTCCCCGCTGACCACGTCCCACTGGACGGCCGTGACCTTGGCCGTGGAGATGGCGCGCAGCGCCTGGTCGTCGTAGCAGCCGCCCGGGAAGCGGAAGTACGGGACGGTGTTGACCGCGCCCGCCTTGTGGAAGGCCTCGAAGGCCCGGTCGACATCGGCGCGGGCGGCGGCCTCGTCGAGGGTGGGGAGTCCGTAGCAGGGGGACTTGAAGGCGTGGTGGCTGTACGAGTGGTTCGCGATCTCGAAGTTCGGGTCGGTGCCGATGGACTTCGCCTGGTCCGGGTACTCCTCGGCCCAGCGGCCCGTCATGAACACCGTCGAGGGCACCTTCAGGGTGCGCAGCGTGGAGATCAGCTGCGGGTTGTCGAAGCGCTCGCCGTCCGCCGCGCGCGGCCCCTGATCGGAGGTCATGTCGGCGTCGAAGGTCAGCGCCACCGTCTTGTCGGTCTGCTGCTTCGCGCGGTCGAAGACGGGGGTCAGACCGCCCGGACCGGGAGCCATGGTCGGCGCCTTGCCCGGGGCACCGGGCTGCGGGACGGCCGACGGACTGCTTCCGGGGCTCGCCGGCGGGGCCGCCGGGGCGGAGGACCCCGCGGCGGATGGGGAGGCGGCGGCCGGAGCGGAGGCCGGAGCGGAGGGGGCCGTGGAGGCTCCCATCCGGGCCTGGCCGCCGGGGTCCGACGTACCGGTGCCGCCCCCGCACGCGGCGAGGGCGGCACTGAGAGCTGCTACGGCCGCGACGGCAGCCGTCCTGCGCACTGAGATGGTCACATACGCAAAATATATGACTATGTGGCAAGCAGACGGGTGCGGCACTCCTCCACGTCGAAGTCACCCTTCGGGTACTGCGGCGCGAGGCCCTCCAGATGCTCCAGCAGCAGTTTGCTGATCGCCCAGTTGCGGTACCACTTGCGGTCCGAGGGGACGACGTACCAGGGCGCGGCGTCCGTGGAGCAGCGCTCCAGGGCCAGTTCGTACGCCTGCTGGTACGCGGGCCACATGGAGCGTTCCTCGATGTCGCCCGTGTTGAACTTCCAGTGCTTGTCCGGGTTGTCGAGCCGCTCCAGGAGCCGCTTGCGCTGCTCCTCGTAGCCGATGTGGAGGAAGACCTTCACCACGCTGACGCCGTCGTCGGCGAGGGACTTCTCGAACCGGTTGATCTGCGCGTAGCGGCGGCCCAGCTGACTGCGCGGCACCAGGTCGCGGACGCGGGCGATGAGGACGTCCTCGTAGTGCGAACGGTCGAAGATGCCGATCTCGCCGGGCTGGGGGAGCGCCTTCATGATGCGCCAGAGGAAGGGGTGGTTCTGCTCCTCCGACGTGGGTGCCTTGAAGGCCTTGATCCGGCAGCCGGAGGGGTTGAACAGGCCGATCACGTGCTTGACGGTGCCGCCCTTGCCGCTGGTGTCCATGCCCTGGAGCACGAGCAGGACGCGGCGGCGGTCGCCGGCGGTGCTGGCGGCGTAGAGCCGCTCCTGGAGGGAGGCGAGCCGTTCACCCATCTGGGCGGTGGCCGCCACGCCGGCCGCCTTGTCGGTGGGACCGGCCGGGGTCGCTCCGGGATGGAAGGCCCCGAGGTCGACGCGCTCGCCGGAGGGGACGCGGAGCAGGGGGCTCAGGGGGGCGTCGTACCCGTATTCGTACCCGGGTCCGTGCCCGTGGCCTCCGGCCTTGCGGGCGCCGCCCTTGGAGCCCTTGGAGCTCTCGGCGGAGATGCGGAGCAGCTCGCGGAGGGAGAGGGGTTTGGACTTCGGCTTCCCGCCGCCGCTGGTGGCGGCAGCGGGGTCGGTCTGCTTCTCCGCCTTGGCAGCCTTCTCGCCCTTGGCGGGCGCGGCCGGCTCGGCGGGCTTCTCGGGGGCGGCCTTGGGGGCCTTGCGGGCCTTCGGAACCTTGGCGGGCTTCTCGGAGCCGGCGGCCTCGGCCCTTGCCTTGGCCTCCGCCTTCTCGGCCTTCTCCGCCTTCTCGGGCTTCTCGGCCTTGGCCGGCTTGGCCGACGCCCCGGCCTTCGCCTTCTCGCCCTTGCCGGGCTTGGTGCCCTTCCCGGACTTCGCCGTCTCCGTCGGCTCGGCCGGCCCCGCCGACTTGTGCTTGTCCTTCTTGGCCACCGCTACCTACCTCGCTCCGTCGACTCCATACGATCCTCCACCACAACGCAGTGGACCGCGACGTGGCGAAAGACCAGGCCGGGCGGGCCGGAAGGCGGTGCGGGCGGGCCGGAAGGCAGTACGGATCACTGCCAGGGACCGGTCACCGCGAAGGTGGTCCCGGGCGTGTACGCGTTCACGTACATGGTCCGGGCGTCCGGGGAGAAGGTGACCCCGGCGAACTCGCCCCACTCCGGCGCCCCCGGTTTTCCGACGTCGGCGGCGTTGCGGGCCATCGGGTAGACCTCGCCGCCGGGGGTCACGCCGAGGACGTACTGCGCGCCGCCGCCGTCCTCGCACACCATCAGGCCGCCGTCGGGGGCCAGGCAGATGTTGTCCGGGGAGTCGCCGGGCAGCTGGATGTCGGCGGCCGGGCCGAACACCACGTCGAGCCGGAGCCGCGCGCGCCGCGGGTCGTAGAACCACACCTGGCCGTGGTGGTCGGCGGGGGAGCCCTCGTGGGTGCGGGAGTAGCTGGAGACGAAGTGGACGCCGCCGTCGCCCCAGTAGCAGCCCTCCAGCTTCTGGGCGTGGGTGATCCCGCCGGGGCCGAAGTCCTGGAGCCGGATCGGGGTCCCGGACGCGGACGGGTCCGGGACGGGGACCCACTCCACCGGGAACTCGGACCCGGGCTCGTCCACCACCGCCAGGTTCGCCAGCCCGGGGACCCGCAGGGCCTCCAGCTCGCCGCCCGCGCGCAGGGAGCCGAGGCCGCCGAGGGGGCGGGCGGGCAGGAACCGGTAGAAGAGCCCGAAGGGTTCGGTGAAGGCGTCCTCGGTCTCGTAGACCACACCGAGGTACGGGTCCACGGCGACGGCCTCGTGCGCGAAGCGGCCCATCGCGGTGAGCGGGACGGCGCCGGAGCGGCGGGGGTCGGCGGGGTCGACCTCGAAGACGTAGCCGTGGTCGCGGGTGTAGCCGGCGGTGCCCGCCCGGTCCTCGGTCTCCTCGCAGGACAGCCAGGTGTTCCAGGGGGTACGGCCGCCCGCGCAGTTGACGGCGGTGCCCGCGAGGGCGACCCGCTCGGAGGTGACCCGGCCGGCCGCGTCCAGGTCGAGGAGGGTGCAGCCGCCGAGGGCGTACGGGTCGTAGGTGAGCCCCTCGACGGGAGGGACCCGCAGGGCGGCGGTGGTGCGGTTCTCGTGGTTGCGCACGAGCCGGACGCGGCCCTGCCCGGCGTCGAAGGCGGCCATGCCGTCGAAGTTGCCCGGGACGGTGCCCTCGCCCGAAGGCAGCGGGTCGCCTGCGCGCGAGAGGACGCGGTACGTGAACCCGGCCGGCAGGTCGAGCAGCCCGGCGGGGTCGGTCACGAGCGGGCCGTAGCCGCGGGCGGCGGCGGGGGCGGCCGTACGCCTGCCCGCGCCCGCGCTCGTACCCTTGCCCGCGCTACCCGCTCCGGCACCTGCTCCCGTTCCTGCTCCGGCACCTGCTCCCGCTCCGGCCCCCGGTCCGGCTCCGGCGAAGAGGGCTCCGAGCGATCCGGCGAAGGCGATGGAGCCGGCGGCGAGGAGGCTGCGCCGGCTGAGGGACATCGGCGGCTTGGGCGGCATGGGCAACTCCCGGCGGCGGTGCATGACATGGGACCGAGCCGTGGTACCACGGGTGCCCGGCGTGACCGGCTCCGCCGCGCCGTACCCTGCCGCCGGTGCCCGGCGCGGCCGATTCCGACCGCGCCGGGGCAGCCGGGTGTCAGGCCAGCTTCGCGCTGAGGGTGATGGTCGTACCCGTCAGGGCCTGGCTGACCGGGCAGTTCTGCTTGGCGTCCTCGGCCGCGGCGACGAACGCGTCGTTGTCCAGGCCCGGCACCTCGCCCTCGACGGTGAGGTGGATGCCGGTGATGCCCTTGCCCGGCACGAAGGTGACGGCGGCAGAGGTGGTCAGCTTGGCCGGCGGGTTGCCCGCCTTCGCGAGACCGTTCGAGAAGGCCATGTTGAAGCAGCTCGAATGCGCGGCGGCGATGAGCTCCTCCGGGCTGGTCCGCCCGTTCGCCTCCGCGTCGGTCCGTGCGGGCCAGGAGACGGGGTAGCTGCCGAGGCCGGAGGAGTCGAGCGTGACCTCGCCCTTGCCCTCGAACAGGTCGCCTTCCCAGACGGCGTGTGCATTGCGGGTGGCGCCAGCCATGGTGGATCCCTTCGCAGAAGTGGAAACGGCCGGCCCGTGGAACGGGCCGACGGCTCCAAACCTACTGGGACACCAGGGGCTTCGCGTCGCGTGCCAGCGCGGTGAGCCGCGAGATGGCCCGGAAGTACTTCTTGCGGTAGCCGCCGTTCAGCATCTCGTCACTGAACAGCTTGTCGAAGGGGACGCCCGCCGCCAGGACCGGGACCTCCCGGTCGTACAGCCGGTCGGCGAGGACCACCAGCCGCAGCGCCGTCGACTGGTCCGGGACCGGGCCGACGTCGGTGAGGCAGACGGCCGTTATGCCGTCGGTCAGGGCCCCGTACCGGCTGGGGTGGACCTTGGCCAGGTGTTCCAGCAGCCCGGGGAAATCGTCGAGGCTCGCGCCCTCGGTGGCGTACGCGGCCTTCGCCACCTGCTCGTCGGAGAACGGCGCGGGGGCTTCGGGCAGGCCGCGGTGGCGGTAGTCCTGGCCGTCGATGCGCAGCGGGCGGAAGTGCGCGGAGAGCCCCTGGATCTCCCGCAGGAAGTCGGCGGCGGCGAAGCGGCCCTCGCCGAGCTTGCCGGGCAGGGTGTTGGAGGTGGCGGCCAGCGCCACGCCCTGCTCGACCAGGCGGCTGAGCAGGGAGGAGACGAGGACGGTGTCACCCGGGTCGTCGAGCTCGAACTCGTCGATGCACAGCAGGCGGTGCCCGCCGAGGGTCTGCACGGTCTGCTGGAAGCCGAGCGCGCCGACGAGGTTGGTCAGCTCCACGAAGGTGCCGAAGGCCTTGAGGGCCGGCTCGGCCGGGGTGGCGTGCCAGAGGGAGGCGAGCAGGTGGGTCTTGCCGACGCCGTAGCCGCCGTCGAGGTAGACCCCGCGCGGGCCGGTGGGGGCCACCGGCTTCTTCGCGAACCAGCGCCGCTTGCCGGCGCCGCTCGCGTGCGCCCCGCCGAGGCCCGCGGCGAAGTCCGCGAGGACGGTGACGGCCTCGGACTGGCTGGGCTGGGACGGGTCCGGGTCGTAGGTGTCGAAGCGCACCGAGTCGAAGCGCGGCGGCGGCACCATCTCGGCCACGAGCCGTTCGGCGGGCACCCGCGGCTCGCGGGCACACAGGGACTGCGGTCCCGCGTCGGCTATCGGGGGCCGCCCGGAGGCTGACGCTGAGGGCGAGAGTGATGTTGACACAGCTCTTAACTCTACGGGGCGTGGCACACTGCACCGATGCGACGCCTGTTCCCTGTGACCGATCAGACATCAGCGGACCAGACCGACCGTGCCTGGTCGCTGGACGAACTCGCCGAGGCGTACGAGTACCCCGGGCTCGGCCCGGACGGCCACTGGCTGCGGGCCAACATGGTCTCCACCCTGGACGGCGCGGCCCAGCACGACGGTCGTTCCCAGCCCATCTCCAACGAGACCGACATGCGGATCTTCGGCACCCTGCGGGCGCTGGCCGATGTGATCGTCGTCGGTGCGGAAACGGTTCGCCAGGAGGGCTACCGCCCCGCGCGGGCCCGGGAGGCCTTCGCCGCCCGCCGCACGGCGGCCGGTCAGGGGCCCGCCGCAGTCATCGCCGTGGTCTCCGCGAGCCTGGACCTGGACTTCTCGCTGCCGCTCTTCACCTCCCCGCTGGAGCCCACCCTGGTGCTCACGGGCGCCGCCGCCCCCGCCGACCGGGTCGCCGAGGCCGCCAAGGCCGGGGCGCAGGTGGTGGTGGCCGGCGACGGGGCGGGCGTGGATCCGGCCCGGGCCGTACGGGAACTCGCGGACCGGGGGCTGCGCCGCCAGCTCACCGAGGGCGGGCCCCGGCTGCTGGGCCAGTTCGTGGCCGCGGACGCGCTGGACGAGCTGTGCCTGACCATCTCGCCGATGCTCACGGCGGGTGACGCCCAGCGGATCTCCGGGGGGCCGTCCGTCACGGTTCCGCACCGGCTCGCACCGGCCTGCCTGCTGGAAGAGGCCGGGTTTCTCTTCACGCGTTACCGTCGGATCTGAAGAGAGGCGGAATTTGTCGTTCCGCTTAGCTTCCGCTGGGCACAGTAGTGGGCAGGTATAACCGCACAGGCCCCGTGCGACAGCGGGGCAGGATGGTTTCCGCAGGGGCCGGCCGGCCGGTCTCGGCCCACGAAGGAGAGGGCGTCCGTGTTCACGAGCGTATTGATGATCGAGCAGCCGCTGACCCCCGTCGACGTGGACTTCGTCACCACCCTCCACGGAGACGAGCAGGTCTCCTTCATCGTCCTCATGCAACCCCGCGGCGACCGGGACCGGCTGCTGCGCGCCATCGACGACGTAGCGCTCGGTGAGCTTCCCGAGGCCATCCACGAGGGCGACGAACCGGAGGGCGACGCGGCCCGCGGCCCGGCCGAACTGGCGATCGAGCATTCCCTCGCGTCGCTGCGGGCCAAGGGAGCCAAGGCCGTCGGGCAGATCGTCGACGAGCATCCGCTCGACAAGCTGAAGGCGGTGGTGGACGAGACCAACGCCGACGAGGTGATCGTGCTGACCGCCCCGCACTACGTCGAGGAGTTCTTCCACCGGGACTGGGCCTCGCGGGCGCGCCACAAGGTCGGCGTTCCGGTGCTCAAGCTCTTCGCCCACAAGGAATAGGGTGGGGGCGGCCGGACCGCGCGATCCCGTATCCGCGCACCCGGCTGCCGTACGTACGCACTCGATCCTGGAGCTACCTGAATGAAGCCCGGCCTGCCGACCGCCATGGAACGGCCCCACTTCATCGGCATCGGCGGCGCCGGCATGTCCGGCATCGCGAAGATCCTGGCCCAGCGCGGCGCCAAGGTGGCCGGCAGCGACGCCCGTGACTCCGAGACCGCCCAGGCGCTGCGCGCCCACGGCGCCACGGTCCACATCGGGCACGCCGCCGGTCACCTCGCCGACGACGCCACCTGCGTGGTCGTCTCCAGCGCCATCCGCGCCGACAACCCGGAGCTGGCCCGCGCCGCCGAGCTCGGCATCCCCGTCGTGCACCGCTCCGACGCCCTGGCCGGGCTGATGGACGGCCTGCGGCCGATCGCCGTCGCCGGCACCCACGGCAAGACGACCACCACCTCGATGCTGGCCGTCTCCCTCTCGGCGCTGGGCCTGGACCCCTCGTACGCCATCGGTGGCGACCTGGACGCCCCCGGCTCCAACGCCCACCACGGCGAGGGCGACATCTTCGTGGCCGAGGCCGACGAGAGCGACCGCAGCTTCCACAAGTACACCCCGCAGGTCGCGATCATCCTCAACGCCGAACTCGACCACCACGCGAACTACGCGTCGATGGAAGAGATCTACGCGTCCTTCGAGACCTTCGTCGGCAAGATCCCGGCCGGTGGCACCCTGGTCATCGCCCACGGCCAGGCCGGCGCGGCCGAGATCGCCGGGCGGGTCAGCGGCAACCCCGACCTGATGATCGTCACGTACGGCGAGGAGCCCACCGCCGACGTCCAGATCACCAAGATCACCCCGCGCGGGCTGAGCAGCGAGGTCACCGTCGTCATCGACGGCCGGATGCTCACCTTCACCGTCTCCGTGCCCGGCCGCCACTACGCGCACAACGCCGTCGCGGCCCTCGCCGCCGGCGTCGCACTCGGCATCCCGGCGCACAACCTGGCCTCCGCCCTCGGCAAGTACACCGGGGTCAAGCGCCGCCTCCAGCTCAAGGGCGAGGCCGCCGGGGTCCAGGTCATCGACTCCTACGCGCACCACCCGACCGAGATGACCGCGGACCTGGAAGCCATCCGCGGCGCCGCCGGGGACTCCCGCATCCTGGTCGTCTTCCAGCCCCACCTCTTCTCCCGCACCCAGGAACTCGGCAAGGAGATGGGCCAGGCCCTCGCCCTCGCCGACGCCTCGGTCGTCCTCGACATCTACCCGGCCCGCGAGGACCCGATCCCCGGGATCACCAGCGAGATCATCATCGACGCCGCGCGCGCCGCCGGGGCCGACGTCACTCCCGAGCACTCCAAGGAAGCCGTCGCCGACGTCATCGCGGGAATGGCCAAGCCCGGCGATCTCGTTCTCACCATGGGTGCGGGCGATGTCACGGACCTGGGGCCGGCCATCCTGGCCCGTCTGTCGAACTGACGGCTCTGGGAAGAGCGGGAAAACGGGAGATCAGTCATGTCGTACGAGGTAGAGAAGACGGACGAGCAGTGGCAGGCGGAGCTGACCCCGTCCGAGTACCAGGTGCTGCGCCTCGCCGGGACCGAGCCCGCCTTCCGCGGTGAGTACACGGACACCAAGACCGAGGGCGTCTACAGCTGTCGCGGCTGCGGCTCCGAGCTGTTCCGCTCCACGGAGAAGTTCGAATCGCACTGCGGCTGGCCGTCCTTCTACGACCCGAAGGACTCCGACGCGGTCGAGCTGAAGGCGGACGTCGCCCACGGCATGGTCCGCACCGAGGTCCTGTGCGCGAAGTGCGGCTCCCACCTGGGCCACGTCTTCGAGGGCGAGGGCTACCCGACCCCCACGGACCAGCGGTACTGCATCAACAGCATCTCCCTGCGGCTCACCCCGGGCCCGGCGTCCGCCGAGGGCTGACCGGGCCCGCCGGCCCACGGACCCGCCCCCGGCAGGGAGCGGGTCCGTGCGCTGTCAGCGCAGCAGGTCCGCCAGCTCGGCGAGCCAGGCGCCGGGACCCTGGGAGGCGGGCGGATCGACCTCCATGCCGAGCTCGGCCAGCGCGACCGCGTAGTCCGACTCGTCCAGCGGCAGGGACAGCAGGTCGTGCAGTTCGCCGGCGAGCTGGGCGATCAGGCCCGGATCCGTGCCGTCGAGGTAGTCCCGCAGGGCCGCCCCGTGGTCCTCGAACTCGTCCGGCATGTCCTGGGAGAACCAGCCGCCGAGCAACTGCCCGAGTTCCGGGAACCGGGCGTGCCACTCCCAGCGGGTCCGCGGGGTGGCGGGGGCCGGGGCCGCGCCCGTCTCCACGCTCTCCTTGAGTCGGTCCGCCAGCCGCAGCAGCCAGTCCTGGATCTCGTTGTCTGGCAGCCCGACGTCGGGCACGGGGTAGAACTCGCCGAGGCGCAGCCGCAGCCGCCCCGGCGGGTTCTGCGCGTACTCGCGGAGCTGGTGCTCGGCGACGGCGATGGCCCAGGGGCGGGTGCGCCAGGAGTGCCGGAGGTAGGCGGTGAGGGCCTCTTCGTCGCCCGCGGTGCGGCCCAGGTGTGCGCGGATCACCTGGTCGAGTTCGCCGTACTTCCGGTCGTGTTCGAGGGGCTTGAGGGACACGGTGCGGCCTCTAGAGGTAGATCGGGAAGGTGCGGTGGACGCTGAACCCGTGCGCGGCGGCGGTATCGCGCCGGAGCACGACGCGGGCGGCCCGGACGTCCAGGGCGTCCCGGCCGGCCAGCATCATCGCCTGGAGCAGCACCCGGCCGACGGGCTCGGTGCGGGAGGGCCACGCGGCCTCGATGGTGAGCCGCTGCCGGGTGGACTGCGCCAGCCAGCGGTGGATCACCTGCTCGTTGCGGGTGACGACCTGCTGGGTGGCCCACTGGGCCGTCTCGCGGTCGGGATACGTGGCGGCGCGGTTCGCGGCCGGGGCCGCGCTCTCGGCGGGGGTCATGGGTGCTCTCGCAGCAGGTGGTCGTTGACGGTGTCGACGAGCGCGCGCAGCCCGTCGCGGGTGGCCCAGGACAGGCTCCCCTTGAGGCACTGCGCACCGGGGAAGAGGGCGAGGGCGCGCTGCGCCTCCGTGGTGAGGGTGACGGCGCGGTCCGTGCAGTACGGATGCTCGGCCGTCACGAACCTGCGGACGTTGTCCGCGAACGGCAGGTCCCCCTCGTCCATGAGGACGGCGTCGAATCCGAAGAGGTGGGGGAAGACCTGAAGGAATTCCCACCCCGCCATCGGCAGCTCGTCGTACTCGGGAGCCGGTTCGCGGGCGATGATCCGCACCATTTCCGCGAGCGTGCGCAGGTATTCGGCGGGGTCCATTCCGGCGGAGGCCCGTGCCACCTTTTCCCTGAAGTCCGGCGGAAACGAATCGAGCGCGCCGGCGCGCGCGACGCAGTCCGCGGTGAACTCCAGAACCCCGGCCGCGACAGGAGGGGGGCAGTTCCAGTGGGAGGCCCAGTCCTTCGCGACGACCCGGACATAGCGCCGGATCTCGTCGTCCAGGGACAGATTTCCGCCCGACTCCTGGGCCGCGAGGGCGATATCGATCAGCCGCAGCGCCGGGCCGCCCGTGAACAGCGCCGTAGGGGATGGCTGCACGCAATCCACCTTTCTAGGGTTTTCCGTTGTGCGGCATGGCGGTGAGCACGATGAACGGGGGCACCAGGCCGTCCTTGTAGATGAGTCGCACCTGGACCCAGCTCTTGTCCGTGGCCTGGGCGTTCATCCCGTCCACAGCATAGTCGTCGCGCGATACGCTGCGCCCCGTGGACTCGTTGGGGAATTCCAGATAGAGCGGCGGCTGGATTTCGGATTTGTTCGGGTCGTAATTCGGGTTGTTCTGTATCTTCTTTTCGACGCTTTCGATCCATTTCGAGATGCGATCGGCGTTGTCGATGTCCTCTATGGTCGCCTGGGTGTACCTCTGCGCGGAGCCGAGATCGGTGAAGGACGAAGCGGCGGGTGCGCCCGCCTGATCGCGCAGGCGCTGGCGGAGCTGGTCGTCGGTCAGGCCCACGTGCTTGTCGACGGGATGACTGTCGTAGAGGCCCTCCTGGTTCGCCAGGTCGATCGGATAGAACATGTTGTCCGGGTCCTGGCCCGGGATGGTGAAGCGGTGCTCGGGTTTGAAGTCGTTCAGGGAGCGGGCGCCGAAGGCCTGGGAGCGGCCCTCTTCCGACTGGAAGGTCGGAGCGCTCCGGTACGCCTCGTCGAGGGCCGGCATCAGCGCGTTGAGGCGGCTCTCCACCCCGCGCAGCTCGATCTCGTACGTCGAGACCGCCCGGTTGATCGCGGCGGTGTCCACCTTGAGCGTGATGCCGATGGCCACCTCCTTGCCCAACCCCAGCAGCTTCTTGCCGATCCTTTTGGCGTCGTCGAAGTCGGGCAGGTCCGTCAGCTCGGCCAGCGCGTCCCGGATGGCCTTCTTGTAGATGCGCCATACCTCCTGGCGCATCTTCGCGGCCGACTCGGCGAAGGCGCGCATCGCCTGGCTGACTTCCTGGGTGGTGTCGAAGAGCACGCCCATCACGGGATGGCTCCCGCTGCCCTGCCCGCCGGCGGCGTCGTGCTTCCACTGGTAGCCCGCCGTCGAGGTGCCCCATGCCGTGGTGCCCCAGAGGGAGCTGACGAACTGGCGCATCGCCGACTGCCACTCGCCGTTGTTGGGGTCGGAGATGGAGCCGACCAGCCCGGTCAGGGCGCTGTCCACCTGCGTGACGGCGAAACCGGGCCGCAGCCAGGCCAGGGCGATCTTGTCGATCTCCAGATAGTCCGGAAGGGGCAGGATGTCGGCGGCCTTTCCCCACCTGCCGACGTGGTGCAGCAGCCCGCGCAGGATGTCCGCCGCCCAGTCGGGAACGCCCTCCATCAGCCAGGAGATGAAGCCACTGCTGTAGTCGTCCATGTCGCCCCAGCGCAGATCGGTGATCTGCTGGTACTTCGGGGGCGTGTCGATGACCTTGGGGACGGGGAACTGGACGGGGGGAGCCGTGCCGGACGGATGACTGGCGGCCTCCGCCCTGGAGTAGTTGTTCGCCGTCGTGACGAACCCGACCGCGACGCCTCCCACGCCGGCGACGCTCCGGGCCCACACTTCGAGGAAACGATTCCCCACTGTGACGTACGCGGTGGACACGCCCTGCGCGGCGCTCCCGTACCCCCCGCAGTCCATGTACTCCACGAGGTCGTAGAGGAAGTCGTTCGCCGCCGTGTGCAGCATGTTCTGCTGCAGGGCCACGTTCCCGGCGACACCGTTCAGCTGGGAGGGGGTGACATCGAACCCGCTGCCCTGGGCAGGTGCCGTGGGCCCGGCCATCAGCCCGCGCCCCAGCCGCGCAGCACGGCCCGGTGGGCGGCGGTGTAGTTCGAGTGGCCCGTCGTCACGACCTCGTGCAGCCACTTCTGGGCGGCTTCCAGGTCCTGCATCTGCCGGTCCCACCGGTCGAGTTCGTCGACGAAGGCGTCACGGGCCTCGCCCTCCCAGCTCAGCGCCACCTTCTCGGTGCGCGCGTACAGCGTCTCCAGTTGCCCGTTGAGCTGGCGAAGGATGTCCTCCAGCTCCCGCGCCAGTCCCTGAAGCGTGCCGAAGCTGACCCCTATGTGGTCACCACCGGACATGCGGAGCCCCCCCTCCTCGGAAATACGTGTGCGTCAGATGTCCGAGAGGGCGCTGCGCGGCACTGCCGGCGCCGTGCCCTCGGAGAGCCGGTCCACTTCGCTCGCGACGTCGACCGAGCTGCGCACCCGGCGAAACGCCTGGAGCACGTCCAGCTCCTGCTGGGTGAACCCGTCGCGGCCCATGCGCACGGCCTGTTCGAGAACGACGAGGATCTCCCGGATGCGCACGGCGTCCTCGGCGGCGCCCCGGTGCAGGGCGCGGTAGGCCTTGCCGGTCTCGCCCTTCCAGCCCGCCTCGATCCGGTCGACGATCGCGTCCATGCGCCTGACCTGGGCGTCGAGGTGCCGCTGCATGGAATCCATGTCGTCGGCGAGCCGCGTCAGATCGCTCTCGGACGCGTTGAGATCCGCATCGCTTGCCATGGCCCCCCCCTTCGTCGATGTGCGCCACCCTAACAACAGGGCTCGCACCTGTACCGGTTGGCCGGGTGCGGCCGGATCCGGCCCCCCGCGCTGCCGTTCCTCCCGCGCGGCTCACCCGCGCAGGGTGGCGAGGTGGTCCGACAGGGTCCGGAGCGGGGCCCAGCCCTGGGCCAGGGCCCGGGTCAGGTCCAGGACCACCGGGTGCGCGAGCTGGTCCACCGCATAGCGGCTCAGCAGCGGTTCGCCCGTGGGCAGGGCTTCCGCGGCCCTGGCCGCGAGGGCCGCCAGGGCCGGCGGGAGGTGGCGTACGCGGGCGCGGACCCCGTGGGCCCGCAGCACCTCGGTGACGGCCTCGTCGCGCCGGTACGGGAGGGCGTCCGCGATGTTGTACGCGCCCGGGGGCCAGGCGGGGGCCGCCAGGCAGGCGCCGGCCAGGTTCTCCACCGCCGTCAGGCTGAGCGGGACGTCCGGGCCCGGCAGGAACAGGGTCCCGGCGCGGACCCGGGAGAGCAGCCGGGGCAGGAGCTGGGTGTCGCCGGGGCCGTACACCGCGCGCGGGCGCAGCACCACGGAGCCCGCGGCCAGCGCCAGGGCCTCGCCGGCCGCCTTCGTACGGCCGTAGGCGTTCAGGTGTCCCGTGCGCGGATGGTCCTCGCGGACGAGCGTGCGGTCGAGGCGGGGGTCGTAGACGCTGGCGCTGCTGACCCAGACCACCGGGCGGCCGCCCGCCGCGTGCAGCAGCCGTTCGGTGCCGGTCACGTTGACCGCGTGCATGACGGCCTCGGCGGGGGAGCCCGGCGCCGGATCGCCGACCGCCGCCGCGCAGTGCACGACGAGGTCCACGCCCGAGAGGTCCGGCTCCCCGCGGGACGCGTCCCAGAAGCGGTGCTCCCCGAGCGGGCCCGGCCTGCGGCCCACGCACACCACCCGCGCCCCGGCCGCCGCCGCGGCGCGGGCGACGTGCCCGCCGCAGAAGCCGCTCGCGCCCGTGACGGCGATCCGGACCCGGCTACGGGACGTCATGCCGCCGCCCGTACGACCAGCGAACGCCACCCGGGCAGAGCCGCCCGGCGGTCCACCCGGGCCCGGGTCACGACAGGCCGGTACGGAGCCAGCGCCGCCAGTACGCCGGCCAGTTGCTCCCGCGCCAGGCGGGCTCCGGGGCAGGCGTGCGGCCCGGCGCCGAAGACCAGGCGGCCGATGCCCGGCTCGGCGGGGCCGCGTCCGTCGGGGTCCCGCAGGTGGGCTCCGGCCGCGTGCCGGGCCACCAGCAGCAGCCGGTCCCCGGCCCGGACCGGGCAGCCCCCGACCGAGCCGCCGGCCGCGGCCACCCGGGGGAGGAGGGGGGAGGCGGCCGTCACGCGCAGCAGTTCGTCGGCCAGGGCGGGGCACAGGGCCGGGTCCGCCGCCTGGTCCCACAGGCCCGCGTCGGCGCACCAGGCCACGGCCCGGGGCAGCGCCGCGACCGTGGTGTTGACGGCGGCGACCGCCAGCATCGCCGCCCGGTCGTCCGCCCCGGGACCCAGGAGCCCGCGCAGCCGCCCGGCGGCGCGGATCGCCGCGGACTCGGCGCCGGGGCGGGGCGGGCCGGGGAGGTGGCTGCGCACGGAGGCGGCCGCTGCCTCGGCGGCGGCCTCCGCGAGGGCGAGGGGGGAGGCGTCGGCCCCGGAGCCGGGGCGCAGCAGCGCGTACACCACCGAGCCGGCCAGTTCCCGGGCCAGCGGCACCAGGTCCACCGTGCCCCCGAGCGCCAGCGGCGCGAGCCGTCGCAGGAGCAACGGATGCCACACCGAGCGCAGTTCCCGGGTCCCGGCCGCGCCGAGCGGCTCGGCGAGCTCCCGCCGGGCCGTCCGGTGGCCGGAGCCCTCCTGGTCGAAGAGCACGCCCTCCACCCGGGCGGCCCGGGCCGCGCCACCCGTGGTGCCGGGCGCGGTGCGGTCCAGCGGCAGCCGGGTCAGCGCCTCCCGGTAGGCCTCCGCGCCGTGGACCAGCAGCGTGCCGCGGCCGAGCCGGCGCACGGGCCGCCCGCGGGTGGCGGCGAGCAGCGCGAACAGGAGCGGGTGGGCGTGCAGGTAGACCCGCCGGTCGCGGCGGCGGGCCTTCGTGTGGGCATCGGTGCGGGTCTGGGTGCGGGCCTGGGCGCGGATCGTTGGGTCGGTGGTGGTCATCGGACGTGTGCCTCCGCGGTGTCGGCGGGCCGGTAGCGCCGGCCCCAGTACCAGAGCAGGGTGCGGCGGGCTCCCCAACTGCGCAGCCTGCGCAAGCTGTTCTGCACCACCAGGTGCTCGGCGCGGACGATCCGCTCGCTGTGCTCGCGGGCCCGGTTCAGCAGGGCCACGTCCTCGGACCGCTCGTGCAGCGGCACCCGCAGGGCGCCGCCGCAGCGCAGGTAGAGGCCCGCGGTGATGCCCAGGTTGTGGCCGTGGCACAGGACGTACGGGGTGCGGTAGCGCGGGTCGCGGTGGGCCCGCCGGTAGCGCCCGTAGAGCGAGGTGAGCCGGATCAGCGCCGGCAGCAGCCGGGCTTCGAAAAGGGTCGGCCGCTCGTCGCGGCGCGGCACGCTGCGGCCGCACAGCATCTCGGCGCCCCGCCCGAACTCCGCCTTCGCGACGGCCGTCCAGTCCGGGGCGGGCAGGCAGTCGGCGTCGGTGCGCAGCAGGTGGGTGGCGCCGGCGGCGATGGCGTGCCGGAAGCCCGTGTCGGCGGCGGTCCCGGCGCCGGGCCGCTCCTCCGCGACCAGCTCGACGGGAAAGGGCGCCGAGCGCGCGAAGTCCCGTACCGCTTCGGCCGTCCGGTCGGTGGAGGCGTTGTCCACGACCGCCAGCGTGAATCCGGTGTCGTACTGGGCGCCGAGCGCGGCCAGGGTGGCCCCGATGGCCGCCGCCTCGTTGTACGCGGGCACGACCACCCACAGGATCGGGTTCGTCAACTCCTGGCTCCTTCGGGTTGGTTGGTGGTGGCGGCCCAGGACGCCGCGCGGAGCAGCACCCGGGCGCACAGGCTGCCCCAGACGAGAAGTCCGATCAGCGGCCCGGCCCCGCGGTAGAGGACGTCGTGCAGTTCGGCGGTCGCGGCGAGGTACGGGCCCGCGGCGAGGGCGAGCAGCCGGCAGGCCAGCGCGGCCGCCAGCGCCGGACCCGCGACGGCGGCCGGCCGGGGCCTGCCGGGGGCCCGGTGCGGGGCGAGCCACAGGACGGCCGCGAACAGCGCCCACAGCGCGGGCACCGCGCAGCCCGGCCCGCCCGCCGTCACCACGGCGGCGACGGCGGTGCCCGCGAGGCAGAGCGCGGCCGCGCCCGCGACGTCCCGGGCCGCGTCGCGCACCGGGTTCCCGCTGCCCGCGTTCTGCCCGCACATGGCCCGGATCCCCGTACGCAGCGCCCGGGTCAGCCGCACCACCGACCAGCCGAGGGCGAGGACGAGCAGCGGCCGCCAGTACGGGGCCGCGGTGGGCAGCCGCCCGGCCAGCGGAGCCGCGGCGGCGGGCAGCAGGGCCGCGGCCAGCCCGTCCACGGCCCGCCCGGCCGCGCCCCCGCCCGCCCCGGCCCGGCCGGCCAGCGAGCCGAGCAGCAGCACCGCCGGGGCCGTCCCGACGAGCAGGGCGTACGTGAGCGAGCCCGCGAGCGCGTCGCCGTTGGCCCGGGTGTAGCGGCGATGGGAGGCCATGACCCGCCCCCGGGCGGCCGCGGCGCGGGCCCGCCACGCGGGTGCGGCCTTCGCGGGGTGCGACGCCGCGCGGGGGAGGCCTCGGCCGGGGTGGGGGTTCACGGCCTGGGCGCGCCGTTGCGTGCGGAACCGGAGCCGGAGCCGGTGCCGGTGCCGGAGCGGGAGCCGGAGCCGGAGCCGGAGCCGCTGGGGGAGCCCAGCCGGTGGGCCGCCAGGGCTGCCGTCGCCGCGCGGTCCGGTTTGCGGGAGCGTCCCGACAGCGGGATCCGCGCGAACAGCAGGGCGTCGGGCGCTGCCGTGCCCATGCGGCGCAGCGGGCCCGCAAGCGCGGACCGCAGCGCGGGCTCGGCGACCCCGTGGCAGGGCTGGACGACCGCCACGAGCCGCTCGTCGCCGTAGCGGTCGCCGTCCCGGTCGCCGGTGTCCGCCGGGACCCCGACGAGCAGCGCCAGTTCCACCCCGGGCACGTGCAGGGCCGGTTCGTACAGGCCCGGGTAGATGTTCTCGGCCCGGCGCAGCACCATGTCCTTGGTCCTGCCCCCCAGCACGATCCGGCCCGCGCCGTCCAGGCGCGCCCGGTCGCCCGTACGCACCCACGGGTCGGGGTCCTCGCCGAGGTAGCGGTGCCGGGCCCCGGGTCCGGTCAGCAGCAGCTGCCCGTCCGCGCCGGACTCGGCGCGCACCCCGGGCAGCGGGGCGCCCACCAGGTCTCCCGGACCCTCGTGGGCGGCCTTCTCCCGGGACTCCACCGCGGCGGCCGGGAACAACTCGGTCAGCGCGTACACCCCCCAGGCCTCATCCGCCCCCGACTCCCTTACGCGTCCCAGCAGTTCCGCGCTCGCCGGAGCCGATCCGGTCCACACCCGGCCCCGGAAGCGGGCCCCCGCCCGCAGCGCGTCCCGCAGCTGCGGCGGGGTGAGGTAGGTGTCCCGCGGTGCCAGCCGGGCCAGTTGGCGTGCCAGCACCCGGGGCGAACGCGCCGGGAGGGCCACGGGGGCGCCGCGCACGAGGGCGGGGACCAGCACGAAGAAGGTTCCGCCGAGTACGGGCTCGGCAGCCGCGGCGGAAGCCCGAGCCTCGCCGGGACCGGGCGAGAACAGCGCCGACACCGTCTCCATCCCGGCGGCCAGACTCGCCCGCGTGTGTACCACCGCCCGGGGCCGCGCCGTGGTCCCGGAGGTGAACACGATGACGGCGTCGGCGTCCCCGTCGCCCGTGAACCGCGGGGGAACCCCGCCCCGTGCCGCCCGCAGGTCCAGCGCGGGCGCGCACCCCGGCAGCCGCCGCCCGACCGTGGCCACCGGTGCGCCCAGACCGTCCAGCTCCGGCAGTTCGAGCCCGGCCGCCCGCCGGGCCAGCGGCCGCGCCCAGCCGGCCACCGCCTGCGCGGCGGCGTCGGCCAGCACCAGCGCGGGCCGCGCCGAAGCCAGCCGGGCGCGCAGTACGTCGGGTCCGGCGCCCGGGTCCAGGACGGCCCCGCGCAGACCGAGCCGCCACAGCGCGAGCAGGACGGCGAGCGCGCGCGGCCCGGGGCGTACGGCCACCCCGACCGTGTCCCCGGCGCGCAGCCCGCGCGCGTACAGCCCGGCGGCGAACGCGTCCGCCAGCTCGGCGAGTTCCCCGCGCGTGGCGGCGGTCCGGGTGGCTCCCGTACGCGTGGCGGTCAGGACGGCGGGCCGCTCGGGGCGGGCGCGCAGCGCGTGGTCGAGGCGGTCCAGCATCAGCGGGGGTCGTCCGTTCCGTGCGGGCCGCTGCCGCGGCCGAGGTACCAGCGGGCCGTGCCGGCGATCCCGTACGCACGCAGCCGGCGGGTGGAGTTCTCCACGACCATCGCCCGGCAGCGCGTGATCCGGTCGGTGTGGCGGCGCACCGCGTTGAGGAAGAGCCGGTCGGTGGGGGAGGGGCGCCGCGGCATCCCGCCGACGGCCAGGTACAGCTCGGCGGTGATGGCCATGTTGTTCCCGGCGTGCATCCGGTACGGGGCGCGGTAGCCGCGGCGCCGCGCGTGCTCGGGGCGCAGCCGGCCGAAGAGCCCGGCGAGCCGTACGAGCGCCCCGAACCCGGCCCGGCCCAGCGGGCCGTGCTCGTCGCGGCGGGCCACGATCCGCCCGCACACCAGCCCGGGGCTGCGGACCAGCGCCGCCCGGGCCGCGCCCGTCCACCCCGGGTGGGGCAGGCAGTCGGCGTCGGTGCGGGCGAGCAGGGTCGCGCCGCGCCCGATCGCGTACCGGAAGCCGGTGTCCACGGCGGAGCCGACGCCCTTCTCCGGCTCCTCGATGACCTCCACCGTGAAGGGGGCGCCCGCCGCGAACTCCCTCGCCACGGCGCCCGTCCGGTCGGCCGAGGCGTTGTCGACGACCAACAGGGTGAAATCGCGGTCCCGCTGGCGGGCGAGCGCGGCGAGGGTCCCGGCGAGCCGGGCCTCCTCCTCGTGCGCGGGCACCACCACCCACAGCCGCCCGGCCGCACTCACGACTTCTCCCAGACCATCGTCATGATGCTGATCCCGCCGCCGAGTCCGACGAACAACACCCGCTCACCAGAGCTCAGTTCACCGAATATCCGGTCCAGTTGCACCCCGATCGTCGCGCTCGCGATGTTGCCGAGCTCGGGCACGGTCACCACCAGCTTCCCGGCGGGCACCCCGGTCAGCTCGGCGAACCGCTCCAGATAGGGCACCGTCACCTGGTGCACCAGCACCTTGGAGAAATCGTCCCAGCCCATGCCCGTGCGGTGCAGGGTCCGGTCGATGACGGCGGTGCCCACCTTCTCGAAGACCCCGCGCAGTTCGTGCCCGTCGCCGCGGAAGTAGGTGTACGCGTCCCCGCGCGGGTGGCGCGATCCGCCGCCCGGGATGCCCCCGACCTCCCAGTGCTCGGAGTGGGTCTCGGTGTCCACGTCGAGGATCCCGCCGCGCTCCACCGGCTCCACGATCACGGCGGCCCCCGCGTCGCCGAAGGTGTAGCCGGCGAAGCCCGCGCGGAACTCCGCGAAGTCGGCGGGCGCCGTGCGCACGGCCCGGCTCGGGGTCTCCCCGGTGACCACCAGGGCCCGCCGGGCCCGGCCGGCGAGGATCATGGCGCGGGCGAGGTCGATGCCGTTGACGAAGCTGTTGCAGGCGTTGGTGACGTCCAAGGCGTGCGCCTTCGTGCCGAGTTCGGCCTGCACGATGTGCGCGGTGGCGGGCTCGGCGACGTCGCGGGAGGCGGAGGCGAAGAGCAGCAGGTCGATGTCGGCGGGCCCGAGCCCGGCGTTGTCCAGCACCAGGCGGGCGGCGCCCACCGCGAGCGTGGAGGCGTAGACCCCGTCGGCCGCGACCCGGCGGGTACGGATCCCGGTGGCCTGGGTCAGCAGCCGGGGCGGCAGCGCCAGTCCGGCCCGGCCGGCGATCTCGCGCTGGAGCCGGTCGGAGGTGAGGACGTCCTCGGGCAGCACGCCGGCGACGGCGGTGATCCCGGCGCGGAGCCGCGGGTGCGGTACGGATGGCTGATTCGGCATGCCTTCACGATGACGCGCCGTCCGGCCCCGGTCCTGAGTACGGATGCTCATCCCGCCCGTCGGCCGGATGAGTACCCGCGACCGCCGGCCCGCCGCACGGTGACCACGGCTGCGAAGGGATCGCGAAGAGATCGCGAAGAGGTGTGGCAGGTGGGGCATGAACCGTCTGACGAGGTATTCCGTTCTCCAGGTGTACGGCTCACTGTCATGAAAGCAATGCCGACCGGTACCCCGGGGCCGCTGTTCTTGGGGCGCCCAGCGACATCCCCCCGCACCCGTCTCACCCGCAGAGGTCGTTCTCCATGACTGAATTGAATCGGCGCAGGTTCCTGCAGATCGCTGGTGGCGCCGCCGCCGTCACGATGCTGAACGAGAGCATCGCGCGGGCCGCCGCCATCTCGGCCCAGGGCAGTACCGGCACGATCCAGGACATCGAGCACATCGTCGTCCTCATGCAGGAGAACCGTTCCTTCGACCACTACTTCGGTGCGATGAAGGGGGTCCGCGGGTTCGGGGACCCGAGGCCGGTCATCCAGGACAACGGCAAGTCCGTCTTCCACCAGTCCAACGGCACGAAGGACATCCTCCCCTTCAACCCGCAGATCAACGACCTGGGCATGCAGTTCCTGACGGGCCTGAACCACGACTGGGCCGGCGGCCACCAGGCGTACAACAACGGCAAGTACGACAAGTGGGTCCCGGCCAAGACGGCGACGACCATGGCGTACATGACCCGGAACGACATCCCGTTCCACTACGCGCTCGCCGACGCCTTCACGGTGTGCGACGCCTACCACTGCTCCTTCATCGGCGCCACCGACCCCAACCGCTACTACATGTGGACGGGTTACACGGGCAACGACGGCGTGGGCGGCGGCCCGGTCCTCGGCAACCAGGAAGCCGGCTACGGCTGGAAGACCTACCCCGAGCGCCTGGAGGCGGCCGGGGTCTCCTGGAAGGTCTACCAGGACATCGGCGACGGTCTGAACGCCGCCGGATCCTGGGGCTGGATCAACGACGCCTTCCGCGGCAACTACGGCGACAACTCGCTGCTGTACTTCAACAGTTTCCGGGGCGCCCAGCCCGGCAGCGCCCTGTACGAGAAGGCCCGTACGGGCACCGACGTCAAGTCGGGCGGCACCTACTTCGACAAGCTGCGCGCGGACGTCGTGGGCGGCACCCTCCCGAAGGTCTCCTGGATCGCCGCCCCCGAGGCGTTCAGCGAGCACGCCAACTGGCCCACGAACTTCGGCGCCTGGTACATCTCGCAGGTCCTGGACTCGCTGACCGCGAACCCCGACGTGTGGGCGAAGACGGCCCTGTTCATCACCTACGACGAGAACGACGGCTTCTTCGACCACGTCGTCCCGCCGTACCCGCCCGCGTCCTCGGCCTGGGGCCTGTCCACGGCGAGCGTCACCGGCGACCTGTACACCGGGGGCGTCTCCGGCTACGCCGCCGGCCCGTACGGCCTCGGCCCGCGCGTCCCGATGATCGTGGTCTCCCCGTGGAGCAAGGGCGGCTACGTCTGCTCCGAGACCTTCGACCACACCTCGGTGATCCGCTTCATGGAGAAGCGCTTCGGCGTGCAGGAGCCCAACATCTCCCCGTGGCGCCGCGCGGTCTGCGGAGACCTGACCTCGGCCTTCGACTTCACCCGGGCCGACTCCGCGCCCGCCGCCCTGCCGTCCACGGCCGCGTACGTGCCGCCGGACAAGAACCGCCACGCGTCCTACAACCCGGCCCCGCCCGCGACGGGCACCCTGCCCAAGCAGGAAGCCGGCTCCAAGCCGACCCGCGCACTGGGCTACGCCCCGTACGTGGACGGCAAGGCCGCGGTCTCCACGGGCAAGTTCACCCTGACCTTCTCCTCGGGTCCCTCCCTCGGCGCCCACTTCCACAGCACCTCGGGCAACCGTACGGACGGCCCCTGGCCCTACACGGTCGAGGCGGGCAAGACCCTGTCGGACACCTGGAGCACGAGCAGCTCCACCGGCAACCAGATCAACCTCACGGTCTGGGGCCCGAACGGCTTCCTGCGCACCTGGAAGGGCCCGGCGAAGAAGGCCGGCCCCGAGGCGACGGCCCGCCACGACAAGGCCACCGGCAACCTGGTGCTGTCCCTGACCAACGAGGGCACGGCGGCCGTCAACCTGACCGTCACCAACGCCTACGGCGGCACCGCCCAGGTCGTGCGCGTCGCGGCGGGCGGCACCGTCGCGCACACCGTGGCCCTGTCCGGCACGGCCCGCTGGTACGACGTCACCGTCGTCTCCGACGCGGACGCCACCTTCCTGCGCCGCTTCGCCGGCCACGTGGAAACGGGCGCGGCCGGAGTCTCGGACCCGGCGATCAAGACCGTCTGACCGTTCCCGTACGGGTGAACCCCGCCGCTCTGGCCACCCGCGAGGTTAACGCTTGCGTTAACTTCGCGGGCGTGGCTCAATGGGAAGTGATCCTCGTGGGCGAGGTGGCGGAGTGGTTCGAGGCGCTGGCCGAGACGGACTGGGGCAGCGCCGAACAGGTGGAGGACGCGGTGGACGCGCTCACGATGTTCGGGCCCACGCTCGGGCGGCCTCTCGTCGATCGCATCAAGGGTGCGGAGCAGCACCACATGAAAGAACTGCGTCCGGGCTCCTCGGGCGGCAGCGAGATCCGGATCCTGTTCGCGTTCGACCCGGTGCGCCGCGCGGTGCTGCTCGTCGCCGGGGACAAGGCCGGAAACTGGCAGCGGTGGTACGACGTCAACGTGCCCCTCGCGGAGAAGCGGTACCAGGCCCACATCGCTGAACTGGACACCAGGGAGTACGAATGAACGCTGTCGGTTGGGAGGAGACCAAGCGCCAGGTGCGCGAGCGCCGGGCCGCCGCCGGGCTGCCGGTGCGGTCCCCGGCGGAGAAGCAGGCGGCCATGGACCGGCTCATGGCGGAGGTGCGGGCCTATCGGCTGGCGGAGATCCGCCAGGAGCAGGCGCTGACCCAGAAGGACGTGGCCGACACCATGGGCGTCTCAGCCCCGCGGGTCTCCGCGATCGAGAACGGCGAGACCGACCGTACGGAGGTCGCGACCCTCAGGTCGTACGTCGAGGCGCTCGGCGGGCGGCTGCGCGTGGTGGCCGACTTCGGGGACACCGAGTACACCGTCGCCTGACTGCGGAGTATCGGCTGCACGGTGTGATGGTAGGCGCGGTGGGCAGAACCTACGGCGGCAATTCTTTCCGCCCCCGTCACCGAGGGAGAACGCATGGCCATCGCCCACCGCAGGATCGGTACCGGCCCCGTCCGCGTCATCGTGCTGCACGACTGGTTCGGCACCTCCGCCAACTGGGGCTCCGTACTGGACCACCTGGACCCGGGGGAGTTCTCGTACGCCTTCCTCGACTACCGGGGCTACGGCGACCGCCGGGACGTCCCCGGCCGCTACACGCTCCCCGAGATCGCCGACGACGTCCTCGCGCTCGCCGACGAGCTCGGCTGGGACACCTTCTCCCTCCTCGGCCACTCCATGGGCGGCAAGGCCATCCAGCAGGTCCTGGTGCGCGCCCCCGAGCGCGTGGAGAAGCTGATCGGCATCAACCCGGTCCCGGCCGGCCCCTACGAGATGGACGACGCCACCCACGGGCTCTTCTACGGGGCCGCCGCCGGCGCGGAGAACCGCCGCGCCATCCTCGACATCGTCACCGGCCGCCGCGCGAGCCCGTACTGGCTGGACCGGATGGTCGCGCACTCGCTCGCCGTGTCCCGGCCCGAGGCCTTCGCCGCGTACCTCGCGAGCTGGCAGCCGCTCGACCTGTCCGCCGCCGTGAAGGGCAGCACCGTCCCGGTGCTGGTCCTCGTCGGCGAGTACGACCTCGCGCTCACCGCCGACTTCATGCGGGCCACCTGGCAGGTCTCGTACCCGAACTGCCGCATCCGGCTCCTGCCCGGCGCGGGCCACTACCCGCCGCACGAGAGCCCGGTGGCCTTCGCCACCGAGGTGGAGGCCTTCCTGCGCGGGTGATGGCATGACGCGGCGAGGCATGGCATGACGCGGCGTCAGGGCGGGCTCAGCCGTCCCACCAGCCACTCCAGGGCCGACGGCGCCTCGCGGGCCCACGTCTCGTAGTTGTGCCCGCCGCTCGCCAGGAGGATCGAGGACACCCGCGCGGGCGCCCGTACCGCGTCGATGAACTCCAGCGTCTGCGGGTACTGGTGCTCGCCCTTGCGGCTGCTCGTCACCAGCAGGGACACCGGCGGCTGCGGAAGGCTCCGCAGCCGCCACAGCAGGTCGTTCTCCCGCCGGCGGTCCGCGTCCCCGCCGAACAGGTCACCGGTGTCCGCGTCCCGCGCCGCCGCGTACGGGGCCGAGAGCGCGGCCGCCGCCCGGTAGGCGTCCGGCGTGCGCAGGGCCAGCTTGAGCGCGCAGTAGCCGCCCACCGAATTGCCCATCACGCCCCACCCCCGGGCATCGCGGGTGAGGCCGTAGTACGAGGAGACCGCCGCCCGCAGGTCCCGGGCGAAGAAGGTCTCCGCCCGCGGCCCGCCCGGCACGTCCACGCACTGCGTGTCCCTGGGCGGCGCCACCGTCGGTGTCATCAGGACCAGCACCGCCGGCCGCATCCGCCCCGCCCGTACCGCGTCCAGCGCCAGCTGCGGATACCGCAGCCGGTCGATCAGCACCCCCGGCGTGCTCGGGAACCCGCTCAGCGCCAGCACCACCGGGAACTCCGCCCGCCGCCCGGCCGACGCGTGCACGTACTGCGGCGGCAGGTACACGTAGCCCTGCCCCGACAGCCCGCTGCGCGTCCCGAGCACGGTCACCGCCTCGATCCGGCCGATCACCGCCGGATCGTCGGAGCCCGCGTGCCGCCAGGAGCGGGTCCCCCGCACCAGCAGCGCCTCCCGCCCCGGGGCCCGCGCGCCCGCCGGCGCCGGGTCCTCGCGGCGCAGGGACAGCAGGTCGCGCCAGGAGCCGTAGAAACCGTACGAGGAGTTCACCGCGAGCAGCAGCGCCGACCCGGCCGTCAGGGTGATCGCGAGCTGGAGTCCGGCCCGCCCCAGCAGCGGCCGCACCCCGGACCCCGCGAGCCGGGGCCACAGCCACACGGCGGCCCCGAACACCGCGGCCGCGACGAGGGCGGCGAGGAGCAGCGCCGGGGTGCCCCCGATGTCCCATTCCATGCGGTTGATCCTGCCAGGGCCCGGGCCGCCGGGCCCGGCCGGTCGCGACGCGTCGCTCCCGCAGGGGGAACGAAAAAACCCGTGGGGGCTACGAGGAAAACTCGTAACCCCCACGGGATCAACAGGGTGAGTGACGGGACTTGAACCCGCGGCCACCTGGACCACAACCAGGTGCTCTACCAACTGAGCTACACCCACCACGAAGGGCGGCGGACCACCCGTTCGATGTGCAAGCACAGCATAGCTGATCAGCGGGGTGCTCCCGCGACGCCTTTTCCGGCGGACCGGAGGACCGGCAACCAGGGGCCCCGCTCCGGGCGGGGCGCAGGCAACCCCGCGCCCCGGATCGTCATCACTATCCGTATGGGACCCAACCGACTCACCGGCCTGGACGCCGCCCGCGGCATCGCCGTCCTCGGCATGTTCGCCGTGCACGTCGGCCCGCCGCCCACGCCCGAGGGCCCCGGCTGGCTGCTCGTGGCCGCCGACGGACGGGCGCCCGCCGTCTTCACCCTCATCGCCGGCTTCTCCCTCGCGCTCGCCCGCGCCCGCGCCGCCGGACCGCCGCCCCTGCGGGCCACCCTGACCCGCTGCGCGATCCTCGCCGCGCTCGGCCTGTGCCTCGCCGCGCTCTCGCCCGGCATCCTCGTGATCCTGGCCTTCTACGCCGCCTACTTCCTGGCCGCCGAACCCTTCACCCGGCTGCGCACCCGCACCCTGGCGGTCGTCGCCGGCGCCTCGGTGGCGCTGGGCCCGGTCCTCTCGTACGCCCTGGGTCCGGCCCTCGGGCTGCGCACCGGCGGGCGCGGGGCCACACCGGTCCCCGCCGACCTGGCGAGCTGGGAGGGGGCCGGGGGGATGCTGCGGGACCTGCTGCTCTCGGGCGCGTACCCGCTGCTCACCTACTTCCCGTACATCCTGGTGGGCATGGCCCTCGGCCGCCTCGCCGACCTGCGCAGCGGGCGGTCGCTGCGGCTGCTGACCGGCTTCGGGGCGGCGGCCGCCGCCGCCGGGTACGGCGCCTCCTGGCTCGCGCTGGGACCCGGCGGGCGGCGCGGGCCGCTGCTGGAGGCCATAGCGCGGGAGCACCCCTGGGCGGTGACGGCGCCCGACCCGGTCGCGGCGGTGCTGGGCGAGCAGTTCGGGGCGATCCCCAGCACCTCCTGGCACTGGCTGCTGGTGGCCGGCCCCTACAGCCAGACCCCTCTGGAGACCCTCGGCAACTCCGGGGTCGGGGCGGCCCTCATAGGCCTGCTCGCCCTGGCCGCGCACGGCGCGGGCCGGGCGGCGACGCGGCTCCTGCGGCCGCTCGCAGCCGTCGGGGCGATGGCCCTCACGGTGTACGTGGTGCACGCGCTCGTGCTGGCGGTGTTCCTGCGGGGCTGGAGCGGGTGGGAGGCGCTGGCCGGCTTCTCGGGCGCCGCGATGCTCGGCTGCCTGGCCTGGGGCCACTTCCTGCGCGGTACGGAGCTGCGGCGGGGGCCGCTGGAGTGGGCGCTGCGGGTGCTGACCCCGGCGTGACGCGCAGCCGTGTGCGCTGCCCTGCGGGGCCGTCCCCCACCCGCCCTTCCACCGTTCCCCGGGCTGCGCCCGGACCCGTACGTGCGCTGCCCGCCCGTGCCCTCCAATACCGGGCGGGCTGGTTGTACCGCTGCGCGGCAAGATCCAGCCCCCCCGGCTGATCGGCGCGGCCCCCTGCCGGGCGGGGGTGGGGCGCGGGAGGATCGCGGCATGGACCACGACTTCGATCCCTTCACGGCCGCCGACTACGCCGCCCGGATGGCCGCCGCCGCGCAGGCCGCCGCCGACGCGGGGCTGGCCGGCCTGCTGGTCGCCCCCGGGCCCGACCTGGCCCACCTCACCGGATACCGGCCCGTCGACACCGAGCGGATGACCCTGCTCGTCCTCGCCGCCGGGCAGGACCCCGTTCTCGTCGTCCCCGCGCTGGAAGCCCCCGACGCGGCGAAGTCCCCCGGCGCGGGCGCGCTGACCCTGCGGGACTGGGCCGACGGGAAGAACCCGTACGCCGTCACCTCCCCGCTGCTGGACGTGGCAGGCCGCTTCGGGGTCAGCGACAACGCCTGGGCGCTGCATCTGCTGGGACTGCAAAGGGAGTTGCCGACGACCTCGTACGTCTCGCTGAGCGATGCGCTGCCGATGCTGCGCGCGGTCAAGGACGAGCGCGAGCTGGCCCGGCTCGCGGCGGCCGGCGAGGCGGCGGACGCCGCGTACGCCCAGATCCTCCACGTCCCCTTCGCCGGGCGCCGCGAGAGCGACGTCGCCGCCGACCTGGCCGCGCTGCTGCGCGTGCACGGCCACTCCCAGGTGGACTTCACCGTCGTCGGATCCGGTCCGAACGGCGCCAACCCGCACCACGAGGCCGGTGACCGGGTCATCGAGCACGGGGACATGGTGGTCCTCGACTTCGGCGGCCTCAAGCACGGTTACGGATCCGACATCTCCCGTACCGTCCACGTCGGCGAGCCCACGGAAGAGGAGCAGCGCGTCCACGACATCGTCCGCGAGGCCCAGTTGGCGGGCGTGGCGGCGGCCCGGCCGGGGGCCGCCTGCCAGGACGTGGACCGGGCGGCCCGCGCGGTGATCACGGAGTTCGGCTACGGCGAGCAGTTCATCCACCGCACGGGCCACGGCATCGGGGTCACCACGCACGAGCCGCCGTACATGGTGGAGGGGGAGGAGCAGCCCCTCGTCCCCGGCATGTGCTTCTCGGTGGAGCCGGGGATCTACCTTCCGGGCCGGTTCGGGGTCCGCATCGAGGACATCATCACGGTCACCGAGAACGGCTGCCGCAGCTTCAACAACGCCTCCCGCGAGCTGGCCGTCGTGGAGTAGACGGCCGGCGGCGGGAGGGCGCCGCCTCGCCGGGGCTCAGGCCCCGGCGAGGACCAGGCGGTAGCCGTAGTCGACGCTCTCCCGCTCCAGCAGGCCGGCGTGGCGGCGCTGCCACGCCCCCGACCGCAGGTCCTCGCGCAGCCGTTCGACCGCCGGTTCCACCACGGAGGCCGGCAGGCTCGCGAAGGTGGAGCTGGCGGCCCGTACGGCCGGGTCGAGGTAGGACTCGGGCCGGCGCCAGAAGGCGGCCCGGAACCCGTCGGTGAAATCGTGCGGGACGGGGAAGGGCACCACGGTGTGCGCGTCCAGCGCCCCGGTCACCACGGACAGCGGGACGAAGGTGGAGCGCTCCCGCTCCCCGATCTCCGGCAGGTACTCCTCGAAGAACCACAGCTCCGTGCTGTGCTCCGGATCCCAGGTGAAGACGGCCTGGCGCCGGGAGACCCGCCGCAGCTCCGCCAGCCCGCGCGCGGGATCCGGCCAGTGGTGGACGGTCATCACCGCCATCGCCGCGTCGAACTGCCCGTCCTCGAAGGGGAGTTCCTCCGCCCCGGCCTTGATCTTGCGGGTCCCCGGGTGCTGGTCGAGCATGACCTGGGAGGGGTCCACGGCGGTCACCTCGCGGTCCTCCGGTTCGTACGAACCGGCGCCCGCCCCGACGTTGACCACCGTCCGGGCGTCCCCCAGGGCGCCCGCGATCAGCGAGGCGAGCCGCGGGTCGGGCCGCCGGATCTCCCGGTACCCCACCCCGATCCGGTCGTACTTGGCCGTGTGTCCGCGACCGCTCGCGGAGGAATCGATCTTCATGGGGCCCACCCCATCAGACGGTCCCGCCCCGCCGCGACCGGGTTTACGGGCCCAGCACCACCGCCGACTCGGCCGGTACGTGGACCCGCCCGTCGGCGTCCGGATGCTCGACGGGGAGCCAAGCGGCCAGCACCCGGACCCCGTTGCGGCCGAGCGCGACGGTGACCGGCTCCCCGGAGAGGTTCACCACCACGCGGACGTCGCCCCGGCGGAACGTCAGCCAGCGGCGCTCCTCGTCATGGGCGATCCGCAGCGCCGCCAGATCGGGATCGCGCAGGTCGGCGTGGGTCCGGCGGAGCGTGATCAGGGCGCGGTACCAGTCCAGCAGGCGGGCGTGCGACTCCCGGCCCGGCTCGGCCCAGTCCAGGCAGGAGCGGTCCCGGGTCGCCGGATCCTGGGGGGCGGGGATCTCCTCCGCCTTCCAGCCGTGCTCCGCGAACTCCCGCCGCCGGCCCGCCCGTACGGCCTCGGCGAGCTCCTCGTCGGGATGGTCGGTGAAGTACTGCCACGGCGTGCCGGCGCCCCACTCCTCGCCCATGAACAGCATCGGCACGAACGGCCCGGTCAGCGCCACCGTCGCCGCGCACGCCAGCAGCCCGGGGGACAGGGAGGCCGCGAGCCGGTCGCCCAGCGCGCGGTTGCCGATCTGGTCGTGGGTCTGGGTGTAGCCGAGGAAGCGGTGCGCCGGGGTGCGGCCCCGGTCCACCGCGCGGCCGTGGTGGCGGCCCCGGAAGGAGGACCAGGTCCCGTCGTGGAAGAAGGCCCGGGTCATGGTCTTGGCGAGGGCCCCGATCGGGGCCTCGGCGAAGTCCGCGTAGTACGCCTGGGACTCGCCGGTCAGCGCACAGTGCAGGGCGTGGTGGAAGTCGTCGTTCCACTGCGCGTGCAGGCCCAGGCCCCCGGCGGAGCGCGGGTTCGTGGTGCGGGGATCGCAGCGGTCCGACTCCGCGATCAGGAACAGCGGCCGGCCCGTCTCGGCGGCCAGCTCGTCCACCGCCGCGGACAGCTCCTCCAGGAAGGTCAGCGCCCGGTCGTCGGCGAGCGCGTGCACCGCGTCCAGCCGCAGCCCGTCGATCCGGTAGTCGCGCAGCCAGGCCAGGGCGCTGCCCAGCAGGTACGCGCGCACCTCGTCGGAGCCGGGCGCGTCCAGGTTCACCGCCGCGCCCCAGGGGGTGTGGTGGGTCTCGGTGAAGTACGGGCCGAAGGCGGGTAGGTGGTTGCCGGAGGGGCCGAGGTGGTTGTGGACCACGTCGAGCACCACGCCGAGGCCGGCGGCGTGCGCGGCCTCCACGAACCGGACCAGCCCGGCCGGGCCCCCGTACGGCTCGTGCACCGCCCAGGGCGCGACCCCGTCGTACCCCCAGCCGTGCCGCCCGGGGAAGGAGCACACCGGCATCAGCTCGACGTGGGTGACGCCGAGGGCGACGAGGTGGCCGAGGCGGGCGGCGGCCGAGTCGAAGGTGCCCTCGGGGGTGAAGGTGCCGATGTGCAGCTCGTACAGGACGGCGTCCTGCAGCGGCACCCGGGGTGAGGGGGCCGGCTCGGCGGGGGTGAGGGCGGCGAAGTCGACCACGGCCGAGAGCCCGTCGGGGCCCTGCGGCAGGCGCCGGCCGCGCGGATCGGGGCGTACGGGGGGTCCGAGGCGAGTGTGGTCCGGATGCTCCGCGTGCTGCCCGGGATGGACCGGGTCGCGCGGATCGTCCCCGGGAACGCGGACCTCCGCAACGCCTCCCAGCTGGAAGCCGTAGTGGGATCCGTCCCGTGCCCCGGCCTCCACGACCCACCAGCCGGGCCGCTCCGGATCGCGCTCCATCGCGTACGCGGCCCCGTCGAGCCGCAGTGCGACCCGGTCTGTCAGCGGTGCCCACACCTCGAACTGCACGGACGGTCCCCTCGTCTCGCGGCGGTACCCCAACCTGCGTGTCCGGGCCATCATCCCCGGCCGTGCGCGGGAGTTCTGGACACTCTGCCCCCGACAGGCCGACAATCACCTGGTGACGTCGAGTTTCGAGTTCTCCGCCTTCCCCGCTCCGCGGCTCTCCGATGCCGAGCGCGACCGCGCTCTGGGCCAGCTCAGGGAGGGCGCCGCCGTCGGCAAGCTGTCGCACGACACCTTCCTGCGCCGCATGGAACTCGCCCTCGTCGCCCGCCGCTCCGAGGACCTCGCCGCGCTCACCGCGGACCTGGAGGGCCGGGAGGGCGCGGAGAGCCCGTGGACCCGCCGGCTGTTCGGCTGGGTGGGGCGGGTCTCGGCGGTGTCCGTGGGCGTACGGCGGGCCTGGGCGGTGGAGAAGCTGCCCACGCTGCTCCTGCCGCACCCGAACGCCGGACCGCTGCGGATCGGCCGCGACCCGGGCAACGGGCTGCGCCTGAGCCACGAGACCGTGTCGCGGGCCCACGCGGAACTGGGCATCCGGGACGGGGTCTGGGTGGTGCGGGACCTCGGCTCGACGAACGGCACCACGGTGAACGGGCACCGGGTGACGGGCTCGGCGGTGGTGCGGGACGGGGACCAGATCGGCTTCGGACGGATGAGCTTCAGGCTGTCGGGCGGCTGAGGATCCGGGCGCGGGCCGCCCCCACCCGTGCCCCGGTTGCCCGGTGGATGCGGGCCGCGCGCAGGATGTCACTCATGGAACAGATGCCCGCTGCCCCCGTCGTACGGCCCGCGCGCCCCGATGACCTGCCCCGTCTGGTCGAGCTCATGCGCGAGCACATGGTGTACGAGAGGTCCGCGCCCCGCCCGGCAGGTCTCGCCGGCCGCCTCGGTGCGCAGCTGTTCGCCGACGGGGCCCGGCTGTGGGTGCTGCTGGCCGAGACCCCGCGGGGCGAGATCGCCGGGTACGCCGCCTGCTCGGCCGAGTTCTCCTTCTGGGACGCGGGCCACTACCTCCACATGGACTGCCTCTACCTGGCCGAGGAGGCCCGCGGACACGGCCTCGGCGCCGCCCTGATGGACGGGGTGGCCGCACTCGCCCGGGAGCTGGGCCTCGGCCGCGTCGAGTGGCAGACGCCCGACTGGAACGAGGGCGCGATCCGCTTCTACGACCGGCTCGGGGCGACCGGCAAGCAGAAGCTCCGGTACGCCCTGCCGGTGGAGTAGCCGCGCGCCGGTGGCCGCCCGCCTACCGGCCCGCTGCCACGAGCCGGTCGTAGGCCGCCAGGACGACCCGGGACTGGTGCTCCACCTGCGTGGCCACCGGGACCCAGCGCGCCTGGAAGCGGTCCGCGAACTCCTCGCACCACCCCGCGACGAGCCGGTCCACGGCAGGCGCCGTCGGCTGCCCCTGGGCGCGCAGCACCCGGAGGAGCATCGCCGCGGCGCGCAGCGAGAGCCGCCGCCCGAAGGCGTCGATGCTCCCGATGTACGCCGCCGTGGCCTCGGCGGGAGCCCCGGGTCCCGTCCACTCGGCGGTGATCCGCGGGATCAGCGCGAGCGTCCAGTCCACCGCGCGCAGCAGGGCCGCGGCGGCCGGGTCCGTACCGTCGGCCGCGCCCTCCCGCAGGGCCGCCACCCGCGCGGCGTCGGCGGTGAGCCGGCCGGCCAGGATGCGCAGGGCGGCGCGCGGGTCGGGGTGCGGGGCCGGGTCGTCGACCAGGTCCGAGGCCCACATGGGGACTTCGACGATCGCGGTGGTGCCGGCGTGGCGGTGGGCGTGGTACCAGGTGCTGAGCCGGGTGTCCTCGGGGTGGAAGGGGCCGTCCGCGCCGGCCCCGGGGGCGGGCATCACGAAGATCCCCGCGCCCGGCGAGGGCCAGCCGGCCGCGTCGGAGGCGCTGGTCTCCACCGGGATGCGCAGCTCGGCGGCCGATTTGCCGAAGGGCTCCGCGAGACCGGGTATGTCCCGGGTCAGCTGCACCCAGGAGCCGCCGAGATCCGTGCCGTGCAGGGAGACCTGGAGGGCGGGCCGGAGCTCGTCGATGAGCCGGGTCAGGGCGAGGGTCTCGGGCGGGAGGCGGTCCGGGGGCAGTAAAGACGGCGCCCACTCGGGCTGTTCGGGGCCGGGCGGCCGGAAGAAGTTCCGGTGGTAGTCCAGCAGGGAGTACGGGCGGGGAGTGCGGTGCAGGGCCGCGCCGTCGGGGTCGGCACAGAGCAGGAAGTGCCAGGCCGTTCCGGCGGCGGGTACGCGGATCAGGTGCCGGGCGAGCGCGATGGCGGTGGCCCCGCCGACGGGCTCGTTGGCGTGGGCTCCGGCGACGACGAGCACGCTCGGTGCGGCTTCCGTGGCCGGGGTGGGGCCGCCTACGGAGAGCAGCCAGAGGGGCTCCCCGGCCCGGGACGCGCCGATCTGGCGGAGCCGGGCCAGGGTGGGGTGCTCATCGGCCAGGGCGCGGGCGGCCAGGGCCAGTTCGTGGGGGGTGGGGTAGCACATGTCACGGATGAGGGTCACAGGTGACCCCATGCCCGCCGCGGGCCTGCCCTAGCCGTCTTCGCCCGGCCCGGGCGGCGGGCCGTGTCGCGGTGCGGTGCCGTGCCGTGCCGTGCTGCGCCGTGCTCCGTGCCGTGCCGCGCAGTGCAGGGCCGTGCAGGGCCGTGCCGTGCCGTGCCGTGCAGGGCAGGGCCGTGCCGTGCCGTGCAGGGCCGTGCCGCGCAGTGCCGCTCCGTGCAGGGCTGCGCCGCGGCTGCCGTGCCGCTGCGCGGGGCGGAGTTCCCCTACCCGCCCTTCCACCGTTCCCAGGGCCGGCCCTGACCCGGTCCTCAAACGCCGGACGGGCTGGGGAGGGGTGCCGGGCTGCGCCCGGACCCCTCTGGGGCTCCGCCCCAGACCCCGCGCCTCAAACGCCGGCGAGGCTGAAATGGCGCTCCGCGCCATCCAGCTCACGCCGGCCCCATCCAGCCCGCGCCGGGCAAAATCCAGCCCCTCCGGCGTTTGAGGAGCGGGGGTCCGGGGGCTGGCCCCCGGGAACGGTGCCGCACCCGGCAGGGGTCCGGGCGGAGCCCGGGGAACGGTGGAAGGGCGGGTAGGGGACCTCGCCCCGCGCAGCGGTACCGCAGGCCGCCACCTACCGGGCGGCAGCGCGGGCACCGCAGGTGGGAGCCCCGCCCCGCGCAGCGGTACCGCGGGCCGCCATCTGCCGGGCGGCAGCGCGGGTAGGGGACCTCGCCCCGCGCAGCGGGGGGTCACCCCCGGGTCGGGGGCTCCCGGAGTAGGACGGCCACCGGGGAGGCTTCGCCGAGGAGTTCCGCGAGCGGCAGCTCGCCCGCGTACGGGGCCGAGGCAGCCGCATCCGCCCCGAGCACCGGCAGCCGCCGCCACCGCCCCGGCGGCAGGGGCAGAGAGGTGTCCCGCCAGCCCCCGCCCCCCGCCAGCCGGTGCGACAGGCGGGTGGCCACCGCCACCAGGCCGGCCGACCGGGCGAAGGCCACGCAGTGCTCCGCCGCCGGGCCCCGGGCGAGCAGCGGCGCATAGCCGGCGAACAGCCCGGGCCGGCTCCGGCGCAGCCGCAGCAGGGCGGCGGTGAGGGCGAGCTTCTCCTCGGCCGTCCCGGACGGCTCGGCCCCCGCGTCCAGCCGGGCCAGGGCCTCCCGGGGGAAGCGGGCGGGCCGCCGGTTGTCCGGGTCGACCAGGGCCCGGTACTCCGTCTCCGCGCCCTGGTACACCTCCGGGACCCCGGGCATGGCCAGGTGCAGCAGCGCCGCGCCGAGCAGGTTGGCCCGGGCCGCCGCCGCCAGGGGCCCGGCCGGCTCGACCGGGGCCGCCGGTACGTACTGCGGGACCGTGGCCTCGTACGCGGGGTTCTGCTCGGTCCAGGTGGTGTGCAGGGCGGCTTCGCGGGCGGCTTTGAGCAGGGCCTGCGCCAAGCGGTCGGCGCGCTCCGGAGCGGCGCCGTCGGCCCCGAGTCCGAATGCCGTCTGCCAGGCCACCCAGGCGAGTTGGGGATCCGCCCCGGTCGGCGCCGGTACGGATTCCGGGTCCTGCGAGAGCGCCGAGATCCGTGCCCGGACGTCCGCGCTGCGCTTCGTGTCGTGCGTGGTGAGCACCGTCCCGGCGCGGGGCCACAGCCTCGCCTGCTCGGCGCAGTACGCGTGGAACTGCGCCACCGTGACCGCCGGAGCCCCCGGATCCCCGCCCACCTCCGTGGCCGACAGCAGCGGGGCGTACCGGTAGAACGCCCTGTCCTCGAGGGACTTGGCGCGCAGGGCTGCCGAGGTCTGGGAGAAGCGGGCCGCGAAGGCCGGGTCCCGCAGCAGCAGTTCGCGTACGCCGGCCACCGGACCCGCGCCGGCCCGTGCGGCGGCCCGCTCCAGGGCCTCGGGCGCGAGCTGCGGATCGCCGGGGTAGGGCCGGTAGACGGGATAGGCGATGAGCAACTCACGTACAGCAGAGCCCAGTTCGGGCCCAGCCAGGCGTTCCAGGGTCGCCAGCTCGGCGGCCAGGTCGCCGGTCAGGACCTCCCGGGCGCCCGCCGCGGCCGTCCGCTCCCAGCGGGGCTGCCCGGTCGCCCCGCGGAACCGGGCGTCGAGCCGCGCGGCCCCGGCCGGGTCGGTCAGTACCCCGTCCACCCGGTACAGCGCGTCGTACCCGGTGGTCCCGGCCACCGGCCAGTCGGGAGCCAGCCGCTCCTCGCGGGCGAGGATCTTCTCGACCACCACCCAGCAGTCCCGGCCGACGGCCTCCCGCAGCCGCCGCAGGTAGCCCCCGGGGTCGGCGAGGCCGTCCACGTGGTCGATCCGCAGCCCTTCGGCGACCCCGTCCCGGACCAGTTCCAGCACCTTGGCGTGGGTGGCGGCGAAGACGTCCGGGTCCTCGACGCGGACCCCGATCAGCTCCGAAATGGTGAAGAAGCGACGGTAGTTGAGCCCGGTCCGGGCCTCCCGCCAGCACGCCGGCCGGTACCACTGGGCGGCGAGCAGCTCCGCCGGTTCCAGCCCGGCCGTGCCCTCCCGGAGCGGGAACTCCAGCTCCCCGATCCGCAGTACCGCCCGCCCTCCCCGCCCGTCGACCTTGACCTCTCCCGGATCCAGCGGCGCGGCGAGCACGGGCAGCAGCAGCTGCCCCCCGCCCGCCTCCCAGTCGATGTCGAACCAGCGCGCGTACGGCGAGCCGGGCCCCTCCCGGGCCACCTCCCACAAGGGCCGGTTGAGGCCGAGCGGCGTCGGCAGTGCCATGTGGTTCGGCACGATGTCGAGCACCAGTGCGAGCCCGTGCGCGCGGGCGTCGGCGGCCAGGGCCCGCAGCCCGTCCTCCCCGCCCAGCTCCACCCGCACCCGCGTGTGGTCGGTGACGTCGTACCCGTGGGACGATCCGGGCACCGCCTCCAGTACGGGGGAGAGGTGCAGGTGGGAGACCCCGAGCGAGGCGAGGTACGGTACGACGGCCCGCGCGTGTCCGAAGGTGAACTCGGGGCGCAGCTGGAGGCGGTAGGTCGACGCCGGGGTGAAGGCCGGTGGTCCATCGGTTTCCGGACGGTTGAACTCAGGACTCGTGCGACCGGTGCGCGGGGGCAGGCTCATGAGAACGTACGTACCCAGGATGCGGGATTCCGTGCCATTACCCAATGCATCCGGGTGACTGCACCGGGTTAACGTTGCTCAAGTGTTTGGAACCGTCAACACCTATCGAAAAGTCATTGCCCTGACCGGGCCCCTACTCCCGCTCGTTTCCTTCCTCGCCCGACTGCCCGTCGCGATGTCGCAGTTCGGCAGCGTCCTCCTGGTCGCCCAGACCAGCGGCTCCCTCGCCACCGCGGGCATAGTCGGCGGCACCCTCTCCGCCGGACAGGTGGTCTTCGGACCCGTCCTGGGCCGGCTCGCCGACCGGCACGGGCAGCGTTCCGTCGTCCTCGCGGCCGCCGCGGTCAACGCGGTGGCGACCGCCGCCCTGGTGGCCGGGGCGCTCGCCGACCTGGCCACCGTCCCGCTCGCCGCGATCGGCTTCGTCACCGGGGCCTCCGTCCCGCTGATCGGACCGCTCGCCCGTACCCGCTCCGTGGCCCTGGCGCACCGCGCCAAGTCCGACGAGAGCGTCGTGGGCGCCATCCACTCCCTCGAAGGCACCCTGGACGAGGTCTCCTTCGTCTTCGGGCCCGCCCTCGTGGGCCTGGCCACCCTCGCCCTGCACCCGGCCATCGCGCTGGGCGGCGCGGCCGCCCTCGTCGCCGTCTTCGGCACCCTCTACGCGCTGCACCCGACCGCCGCCGTCACGGCCGGTGTCCCCGCCGGAGTCCGCCGGGACAAGGAGCGCGCCCGGGTCCGCCCGCCGCGCGTGGTCCTGGCGGTACGGGGCTCCCTCGCCCTCCAGGGCGCCATGTTCGGCGCCTGCCAGGCCGGAATCGCCGCCCTTACCGCACAGTTGGGCGTCCCCGGCCAGGCCGGCATCGTGTACGCGGCCATGGGCGTCGTCAGCGCCGCCGTCGGGCTCTCGCTCGGCGCGCTGCCCGCCCGCTTCGGTCTGCGGCTGCGCTGGCGGGTGGCCACGGCCGCCGCGCTCGTGCTCTCCGTACCGCTGCTCTTCACGGACACCCTGTGGCCGCTGTACGTAGTCGTCACCGTGCTCGGAGCCGCCTACGCCCCGCACCTGATCACCGCCTTCGCGCTCACCGAGCGGGCGGTGGAGCCCCGCAGGCTCGCCGAGTCGATGGCCTTCGCCGCCAGCTCGCTCGTCGCCGGCCAGGCCGCCTCGCTCGCCGTCTCCGGGCGGCTCGCCGAGTGGTACGGGCCCTGGGCCGCCTTCGCGGTGGCCGTGGGCGCGGCCGCCCTGTGCCTGGTCCTGGCCCTGGTCACCAAGGTGCCGGCGGCCCGTACGCACGCTCCGGTGGCATCCGGCGGGGGCGCCCGCCCGGACGCCGTCCTGGAAGGCGCCGCCTACGCCGGGCGCTGAAGCACCACCAGACACCGTCCTGTCAGCGTCACCCGGTCCCCGGCCGCGTACTGCGGCCCGGTACCGGGTGCCAGCACCTCGGGCCGCGCCGTGTCCACGATCAGCCGCCACTGCGCTCCGTGCCCCGCCGGGACCGTGAAGTCCTGAGCCTCGGCGCCCGCGTTGAACATCAGCAGGAACGAGTCGTCGGTGATCCGCTCCCCGCGGGTGCCGGGCTCCGAGATGGCCTCCCCGTTCAGGAACACCGCCAGCGCCCGCGCGTGCTGCGCCTGCCAGTCGCGGGCCCGCATCTCCTCGCCGTGCGGGGTGAACCAGGCGATGTCCGAGAGCTCGTCGTGCGTCCCCTCCACAGGCCGGCCGTGGAAGAACCGGCGCCGCCGGAACACCGGGTGCTCCCGCCGCAGCCACACCATCCGCCGGGTGAACTCCAGCAGCGCGGGGGCCGGTTTGCCGGGCTCCGGCCAGGTCACCCACGACAGGTCGTTGTCCTGGCAGTAGGCGTTGTTGTTGCCGCCCTGGGTGCGGGCGAACTCGTCGCCGTGACTGATCATCGGCACGCCCTGCGAAAGCATCAGCGTGGCGATGAAGTTGCGCATCTGGCGCTCGCGCAGCTCCCCGATCCCGGGATCCTCCGTCGGCCCCTCGGTCCCGCAGTTCCACGAGCGGTTGTGGGTCTCGCCGTCCCGATTGCCCTCGCGGTTGGCCTCGTTGTGCTTCTCGTTGTACGAGACCAGGTCGTTCAGGGTGAAACCGTCGTGGCAGGTGGTGAAGTTGATCGAGGCCAGCGGCCGCCGGCCGTCGTCCTGGTAGAGGTCGGAGGAGCCCGTCAGGCGGCCCGCGAACTCCGCGAGCGTGCGCGGCTGCCCGCGCCACAAGTCCCGTACGGTGTCCCGGTACTTGCCGTTCCACTCGGTCCACAGCGGGGGGAAGTTGCCCACCTGGTAGCCGCCCTCGCCCAGGTCCCACGGCTCCGCGATCAGCTTGACCTGGCTGACCACCGGATCCTGCTGGACCAGGTCGAAGAACGAGGACAGCCGGTCCACCTCGTGGAACTGGCGGGCCAGCGTGGCCGCCAGGTCGAAGCGGAAGCCGTCCACGTGCATCTCGGTGACCCAGTAGCGCAGCGAGTCCATGATCAGCTGGAGCACGTGCGGGGAGCGCATCAGCAGCGAGTTCCCGGTGCCCGTGGTGTCCATGTAGTGCCGGGGATCGTCCGCGAGCCGGTAGTACGAGGCGTTGTCGAGGCCCCGGAAGGACAGCGTCGGCCCCAGGTGGTTGCCCTCGGCCGTGTGGTTGTAGACCACGTCGAGGATCACCTCGATGCCGGCCTCGTGCAGGGCCCGGACGGCCGACTTGAACTCCAGCACCTGCTGGCCGCGGTCGCCCGAGGCGTAGCCGTTGTGCGGGGCGAAGAAACCGATGGTGTTGTAGCCCCAGTAGTTGCTGAGCCCGTCGTCGACCAGGCGGTGGTCGTTGACGAACTGGTGGACCGGCATCAGCTCCAGCGCCGTCACCCCCAGTTTGGTCAGGTGCCCGATGACCGCCGGGTGCGCGAGGGCCCCGTACGTGCCGCGCAGCTCCTCGGGGAGGTCCGGGTGACGCATGGTCAGACCCTTCACGTGGGCCTCGTAGAGCACGGTGTGGTGGTACTCGTGGCGCGGCGGCCGGTCGTTGGCCCAGTCGAAGTACGGGTTGACCACGACCGAACTCATGCTCTTGGGCGCGGAGTCCAGATCGTTGCGGGAGTCGGGCCGGCCGAAGTGGTAGCCGTACACCTCCTCGCCCCAGTCGACGCTCCCCGCGATGGCCCGCGCGTACGGGTCCAGGAGCAGCTTCGCCGCGTTGCAGCGCCGGCCGCGCTCGGGCTCGTAGGGGCCGTGCACCCGGAATCCGTACCGCTGGCCGGGCATGATGCCCGGCAGGTAGGCGTGCCGGACGAACGCGTCGGTCTCGCGCAGTTCGATCGCGGTCTCCGAACCGTCGTCGTGCAGCAGGCACAGCTCGATGCGTCGGGCGGCCTCCGAATAGACCGCGAAATTGGTGCCGGCGCCGTCATACGTGGCACCGAGCGGATACGCCTGTCCCGGCCAGACCTGCATAGAAAACGACTCTTCCCCTCTGTTGTGTCGGGCTGATCCGGCGTGGACCACGTCAGCTGGCTTCATCCAGGATTCTCCGGGCCTCAGCCCGGGGAGGAACGGGCCCTGGGGCGGAGCCGCATAGCGGCGGAACTCTCTGCGCATCTGCTGTGACCTGCTTTTTCTGGCGTTGTCAGTGGCGGGTGTTACGTTCCGGGCATGACGACCGGAGCGGCAGCCGACGAGGTGACCGGGTACGCCCGGTTCACCTACCGGCTTCGCGTGTCGTCGACCGCGCTTGCTGCCCTGGAGGGGGAGTGGGCGCGGTGTCGTTGGGTGTGGAACGAGTGCGTGGCGATGTCCCGCAAGGTCCACAACCTGAACAAGACGGCCGAAGGAAAGACGACGTGCGGGCCGGGACAGCTCGACAAGACGCTGACTGAGGCGCGCGGTTCGATGTCCTGGCTGCGTGAGGGAAGCAGCGTTCCTCAGCAGCAGATCATCCGGGACTTCGCCAAGTCCCGGGCGAAGGCGCTCAAGGACATCAAGGCCCGGTTGCCGATGCGGCAGCGGGCGGGGATGCCCGGGATCAAGAGGAAGCGGGAAGCTGCGCCGTCGTTGAACTACACGCAGCGCGGATTCCGGCTCAAGGATGGCCGCCTGCACCTGGCCGGCGGGATCGCCGTAACGGTGGTGTGGTCGCGGGAACTGCCCAAGCCGCCGTCCAGCGTCCGCGTGTACCGGGACAGCCTCGGTCATTGGTACGCGAGTTTCGTCGTCCCCACGGTGACCGAGGACCTGCCGGAGACCGGCGCCGTCATCGGTATCGACTGGGGCGTGAAGGAGACCGCGACCACCACGTCCGACGCCCACGACCTGCCACACGCAGAGCATGGAAAGACGGCCGCCGCGAAGCTGGCGCACTACCAGAGGATGATGGCCCGGCGCCGGACCCCGAAGAACCGGTCCGACACCGCTGGCTACCGCAAGGCTCGCCGGGCCGTGGCGAAGGTATCGAAGAAGATCGCCCGCCAGCGGCAGGACACCGGCCGCAAGTGGGCCAAGCGCCTCGTCCGCGACTTCGGCCACATCGCAGTCGAGGACTTCAAGCCGAAGTTCCTCGCCAAGTCCCGGAACATGTCCCGCAAAGCGGCCGACGCCGCGATCGGCGCAACCAAGACGGCCCTGATCGAGATGGCCCGCAAGCACGAACGGACCGTGCACCTTGTCCACCCCGCGCACACCACCATGGACTGCGCACACTGCGGAGCGAGAGCCAAGCACCGCCTCCCCCTCTCCGAGAGAACGTATACGTGCACCGTGTGCGGAGCTGTGTCCCCGAGGGACAAGAACTCCGCCCGAGTGATGCTCGTCCGGGCTGGTCTCGTACCCGGCTGGTGTTGATCTTGTAAGACCTGCGTGCCCGCCGGGCCGCAGGCGAAGTGAGCCAGGAATCCCCTCCCTTCAGGGAGGGGAGGAGTCAATGCCAGATCTTCCCCGAAAGAGGGCTTCCACGCGGGGACTTGGGAGGGTCCTACCGGGTGACCCGGAGAGCTGATAAGAGGTTCGACGGACCTTGGGAAGATCGGACCGTCACCAGAGCGGATAATGGGCCAACGGACGGCCCGGGCACGGACCGTGGGTTCGCGCCCGGCCGCAGGGCCGCGCATCGGGCTGCAGGGTGCCGCACGCGCGGAGTACCCTTCCGTGATCACTGGAGACGGGCGTCCAGACGCAGGAGGCGGTGCACGGGTGAGCTCGGGAGGTCTGGAGCTGCCCCCTGGTGACAGCGGTCACGAGGGCGGCCCGGCGGACGCGGGCGGTGCGGCCGGCGGGATTCCCGCCGGGGCCGTGTCGCTGGCCCCGCCGGAGGCCGGTGGGACCGGGAAGGCGCAGGCGGGAGCCGGTGCCGAGCTGGACTGGGGCGCGGACGCCTGGAGCGAGGTCCGGACCCGGGCCCAGCGCGCCGGCCGCGCCTACATCTGGCTGAACCTCATCGAGCAGCGGCTGCGGTCCGTGGTCGGGGCGGTGCTCCGGCCGGTCTACGAGCCCGTGCACGGCGGCGACGACTGGGTGGTGGCGGCCGCGGGCCCCGCCGGCCAGGAGTGGGTGCAGCGCGCGGTCGCCGTGCGCGAGGTCAGCCGCCGCAAGGGCTACCTGCTGGACTCCGCCGACGACAACGTGCTGAGCTTCCTCACCCTGCCGCAGCTGCGCGAACTGATGGTCCAGCACTGGCCCTGCTTCGAGCCGTACTTCGACGACCGGCGCGAGATCGAGCAGGCGCTGGACGAGCTGGAGGTCACCCGCAACGTCGTCTCCCGCAACCGGGCCCTGTCGCGGGCGGTCCTGGAACAGGCCGAACGGGCGTCGGCGCGGCTGCTGGAGGTACTGGGCGGCGGCGCGGGCTCGCCGGCCGCGGACCGGCTGCCCATCGACGCCGTCGAGGACCTCGTCGGCGACCGGTACGCGGACGTCATCTCCGTCCACCCGGACCGGGTGCGGCTGCAGCGCCAGCTCCCGGCGGAGGACCTCTTCGGCGGTGCGCGGCGGCTCGACGCCATCGGCATAGGGCTCAACCTGCTGGTCCAGAACTTCTCGGGCCGAAGACTCGTACGCCTCGCCGAGGCCGGCTGCCGGGTACGGCTGCTGTTCCTGAACCCGGCGAGCAGCGCGGTCAAGCGGCGCGAGCGGGAGCTGGGCCTGCGCAAGGGCGAGCTGAGCCGCTCGGTGGAGATGAACATCCTGCACGTGCGACGGGTCCGGGCCGGCCTGCGCGACGCCTCGGGCTTCGAGATCCACGTCTTCGACGAGACCCCGCGCTTCACCGCGTACCTGGTGGAGGGCGAGTCCTCGGGCATCGCGGTGGTCCAGTCGTACCTGCGCCGGGCGCGGGGCATGGAGGCACCGGTCCTGGTCCTGCGGGGCGGCGGGCGCGCGGCGAGGGACGCCGAGCCCGGGCTGTTCCCGACGTACCGGGAGGAGTTCGAGTCGATCTGGCAGGACTCCCGCCCGGTGTCGTGAGCGGTCGCCGGCCGCCCCGGCTCCGGGGCTGTCAGTGGCCCGTGTCAGGCTGAAAGCCGTTGACGTAGAGGGACGGGTACGGGGGGCACGCGATGGGGGACTGGGCGGGGGACTGGATGGGGGACTGGCACGGCGGGCCGATGGTGGCCTTCGACCTGGAGACCACGGGGACCGACATCGAGTCCGACCGGATCGTGACGGCGGCCGTCGTGGCGGTCGGGCCGGACGGTCAGGTGGCGCGGGAGCGGTCCTGGCTGGTCGACCCGGGCGTGCCCATCCCGGAGGAGGCTTCGGCCATCCACGGCATCTCCACGGACCACGCCCGCTCACGGGGGATGGTGGCGGCCGCGGCGATCGAGGAGATCACCCGGACGCTCGTGGAGGCGCTGAGCTCGGGAACCCCGCTGGTGGTGATGAACGCGCGGTACGACCTGACCCTGCTGGACCGCGAGTGCCGCCGCCACGGGATCCGCCCGCTCGGCGAGCGCTGGCCGGTGAACTCCGTGCCGCCCGTCATCGACCCGCTGGTGCTGGACAAGCACGCGGACCGGTACCGCAAGGGGCGGCGGACCCTCCAGGCCCTCTGCGAGCACTACGGCGTGACCCTGGAAGCGGCGCACGACGCGGGAGCCGACGCACTGGCGGCGGCCCGCGCCGCGCGGCGGATGGGGGCCGTGCACGCGGCGATAGGGACGGTCGCCCTGGCGGACCTGCACGAGCTCCAGATCCGTGCGGCGGCCGAGCAGGCGGCCTCGCTGCAGAGCTACCTGCGGCGGACCTCGGACCCCGAGGCGATAGTCGAGCGGGCCTGGCCCGTCGTGCCGTACCGGGTCTGACGGCGGCCCGGGGCCCGGGCAACCGCGCCCTCGCTCTCTCGTTCTCTCGCGCTCTCGCTAGCGGAGCAGCCAGTCCCGGGTGTGCTCCATGACCTCGGAGCGGCTCAGGGGGCCGTGGTCGGCGGCGATGAGGTAGCTGCCGATCCGCATCGAGTAGACGATCATGCAGCGGACCTCGACGTCCTTCTCGTCGGGACAGAAGGCGCCGAACAGCGAGCGCAGGTAGTCCATGCGGCGGTTGTCGACACGCCGGAGCCGCTCCGCGACGGACTCGTCGCGCCGCGCCCAGTCGCGGATCGCCAGGTCGGTGGCGACGCCCCGCGCCGGACTGTCGGCGGCCGAGGCGATCGCGAACAGCCGCTTCAGCCTGGCCCTCGGGTCTCCGCCCGCACCCTCGACCTGTTCGATCACGGCCTCGGCGGCCTCGCGCTCCCAGGTGTCGAGCATCTCGGTGAGCAGCGTGTCCCGGTTGCCGAAGTACCCGTAGAAGCCGCCCTTGCTGACGCCGAGGGCCTGCGCGAGCGGCTCGATCCGGACGGCTTCCGGGCCTCCGGCGGCGAGTGCGCGCAGCCCTTCCTCGATCCAGTTGCCGCGCGGCGTACGGGTCGCGCCCACGATGCGTCTCCCCTCGGAGTGGTGTGCCGGTCCCGATCTATACGGTGCCGTATAGATCGGTGCTAGTCTGCTGTCTATACGGCATCGTATAGATCGGGGCTTGCCCATGAGACTCCCCAGAACCGCACACACCGAGCGTCCGTGGCGGATCCACGAGATCGCCGGCGACTTCCACCTCGAAGACGTGTGGGAGCTGCCGACACCGGGCGGACCGGACGACCTCGCACGGCTCGTGGAGCAGTTCGCGAGCGGCTCGGGGGACCCCGTCCCCTCCCGCGTGGGTCGCGCGCTCTTCGCGATCCGCTGGAAGCTCGGGGCCCTGTTCGGCTGGGACAAGCCCGCCGACGGCCTGGAGGGCCGGGCGACGACGCTGCGCGATCGGCTGCCGGCGGACCTCCGCGAGGGTCCCCGGGGGCCCGACCTCGGCTCGGTTCCGTTCACCTCCGTTTACCAGACGCACGACGAGTGGGCGGCGGAGACGGCGAACCGGACCGTGCACGGAGTGATGCACATCAGCTGGGTCCCGGACGGAACCGGCGGCTACCGCGGCCAGATGGCCGTCCTGGTCAAGCCGAACGGCCTCCTCGGCGCCGTGTACATGGCGGGCATCAAGCCCTTCCGGTACCTGGGCGTGTACCCGGCGCTGATCCGCGGCATCGGCCGCGAATGGCAGGCCCGTACGGGCTCCGGCGCGGCGGCCTGACCCTCACGAGGGGCGGCGGGTCAGCGCTCCGGCCATTGATCGCGGTAGACGACGTGGAGCCCGCTGCCGCCGTGGTCGGCGATGAGGCCGTCGCCCTGGCCCATCCGGGCGCAGTAGTGCGCGTGGCCGGGGTGGGCCCGGACGTGGCCCGGCCCCCGGTGGGCCACGTCGGCGAAGAGCCATGAGGTGTCGGCGAACAGCTGGGCGCTGCCCGTCATGAACAACGTCCCGGCGTGGACGCGCTGGTGGAACCGGTCCCGGTTCTCCCGGTGGTGCCGATCCGGCCGGCGGTCGGCGCCGCGGTCGGCCGAAGGCGGTCCGGGAAGGTCCGCGGTCTGCGGCCGGCCCGGGCCCAGCCGGGCCCGCAGCTCCTTCCAGCGCGAGGGCGCGAACTGGAGCGAGTGGTGCAGGAGAACCAGGTCGAGGCCCGGTTCCCCGGTGTCGGGGTCGGCGCGCCGCAGCGGTACGTGGACCAGCGAGCGGGGTGACGTGGCGGCGAGGGACCACAGCCCGGCGACGAGCTGGGCGGCCCGCTGGTCGACCTGGACGTCCAGGTACCAGTAGCCGTCCGACAGCGCCGCGCGCGCCGGCGGCCGGGCCGGGCGGATCACCTTGAACTCCTCCGGGCCGAGGCGGGCCCGGTGGATGGAGAGGGGAAGCTTCATATGCGGGAATTGATACGGCACCCCTAGAACGCGTGCCAGCGGATTTCCGGGTCGCCCTCGCGCAGGGAGGCCACCCGGCGGCGGAACTCCGCCAGGGCTTTCGGGTTGGCCGGGGCGTGTTGGGAGACCCAGGCGCAGCTGGCCGTCTCGCGGGCGCCGCGCAGGACCGCGCAGCCCTCCCAGTCGCGCACGTCCCAGCCGTACGCCGCCGTGAACTCCTCGTACGCCGCGCCGGGCAGTCCGTACCGGTCGCGGGAGAGGGCCATCACCACCAGGTCGTGCTCGCGCAGGTCGGCCGAGACCGTCTCCAGGTCGACGAGCACCGGCCCGTCCGGGCCCACGTGGACGTTGCGGGGCAGTGCGTCGCCGTGGATCGGGCCCGGCGCGAGGTGCGGGGTGAGGGCGGCGACCTGGGCGGCGTAGCCGTCGCGGCGGGCCCGCAGGTACGCCGCGTCCGCCGGATCGATCGCCCCGCCCGCCAGCCGCAGCCAGCGCTCGACCCCGCCCAGCAGATCGCGCGGGGGCAGTACGAAGGGGGGCGCGGGCAGGGCGTGGATCTGCCGCAGCAGCACCGCGAGGTCCCCCGGGCCGGCCGGGCGGACCGCGTCGGGGAGCCGGTGCCACAACGTCACCGGGTGCCCGTCGACCAGCCGGGGCTTCGGCTCGGCCGCGCGGACCGCGGGGACCCCGCGGTCCGCGAGCCAGGCCGCCACCGCGAGTTCCAGCTCGGCGCGGGGCAGCAGGGCCGCCTCCCGGCCGACCTTGGCGACGAGGCCGTCGTCGAGTGCGAAGACGGCGTTCTCGCCGAGGGCCAGCAGCCGGGGCGCGGACGCCCCTGCCCCGGCCCCCGCCCGTGCCAGGCCCGCCGCCGTCAGGGCTTCCCGGGCGCGTGCCTCGTCCATGCCGTCTCCGCAGTCCGTCCGTAACCCCGGTACTCCGGGGGCCACCGGGCGTACCCGGGTGCTCATGACCGGACAAGTTTCGCATCCGGCCCGCCCGTCCCGGGCCGACCGCCGATCCTTCCCTCCGCCCCGGATTCCCGAATAGGTTGCACGAGACGTCTCGTCTCGTTATGGTTCCCCCATGACCACGACTGCGAAGCCCGCCCACATCGCCATGTTCTCCATCGCCGCCGCCGGCCACGTGAACCCGAGCATCGAAGTGATCCGTGAACTGGTCGCCCGCGGCCACCGCGTCAGCTACGCCATCCCCGCCGCCTACGCGGACAAGATCGCCGAGACCGGCGCCACCCCGGTGATCTGGGACTCCACGCTGCCCACCGACGAGGACCCCGACGCGTGGGGGACCGAGCTCATCGACAACATCGAGCCCTTCCTCGCCGACGCCGTCCAGGCCCTCCCGCAGCTCGCGGCCGCCTTCGCGGGCGACGAGCCGGACCTCGTCCTCCACGACATCACCGCCTATCCCGCGAGGGTCCTCGCCCACCGCTGGGGCGTCCCCGCGGTCTCCCTCTCCCCGACCCTGGTCGCCTGGACCGGCTACGAGGAAGAGGTCGGCGAGCCGATGACCGCCGAACTGCGGGCGTCCGAGCGCGGGAAGGCCTACTACGCCCGCTTCCGCGCCTGGCTCGACGAGAACGGCATCGACGAGGACAGCGACCGCTTCGTCGGCCGCCCCCGGCGCAGCGTCGTGCTCATGCCGCGCGCCCTCCAGCCCCACGCCGACCGGGTCGACGAAGCCGTGCACACCTTCGTCGGCGCCTGCCAGGGCGACCGCAGCGCCACCCAGGGCACCTGGACGCGCCCCGCGGGCGCCGAGGGGAAGAAGGTCCTCCTCGTCTCCTTCGGGTCCACCTTCACCAAGCAGCCGGCCTTCTACCGGGCCTGCGTGGAGGCCTTCGGGGACCTGGCCGACTGGCACGTGGTGCTCCAGATCGGCAAGTTCACCGACGAGGCCGAGCTGGGCGCGATCCCCGCCAACGTCGAAGTCCACCGCTGGGTTCCCCAGTTGGACATCCTGACCCAGGCCGACGCCTTCATCACCCACGCGGGCACGGGCGGCTGCCAGGAGGGCCTGGCCACCGGCACCCCGATGGTCGCGGTCCCGCAGGCCGTCGACCAGTTCGGCAACGCCGACATGCTGGCCGCCCTCGGCGTCGCCCGGCACGTCCCGATGGCCGAGGCCGACGCCGCGACCCTGCGGGAGGCCGTCCTCGCCCTGGTCGCCGACCCGGAGGTGGCCGCCCGCGCGGACCGGATCCGCCGCGAGATGGCGACGGAGGGCGGCACGCGCCAGGCGGCCGACCTGATCGAGGCCGAACTGCCCGTATGACCGCCACTGTCAGGGGTGCGCCCTATCGTGCAGGAATGACCAAGACGACCAAGGCGACCAAGGCCAAGTACGCGGCGCTACTCCGTGGCATCAACGTCGGCGGGAACAAGAAGGTCCCCATGGCCGAGCTGCGCCAGGTCCTGGGCGGCCTCGGCCACGAGGACGTGCAGACGTACCTCCAGAGCGGCAACGCCGTCTTCACCAGCGCGAGCGGGAAGGCCCCGGAGGCCCTCGCCCGCGACCTGGAGGCGGCCATCGAAGCCCACTTCGGCTTCCGCGTTCCCTGCCTGGTGGTCGACGGCGCCCACCTGCGCGCCGTCGCCGAGGCCTGCCCCTTCCCGGCCGCCGACCTCGAAGGCAAGCAGCTCCACGCCACCTTCTGCTCCGAACAGCCCGCAGAGTCCCGCTTCGCCTCGATCGACGCCCCCGCGTACCTCCCGGAGGAGTACCGGGTGGGCGACCGCGTCATCTACCTCTACGCCCCCAACGGCCTCGGCCGCTCCAAGCTGGGCGAGGCCCTCGCCAAGCCGGCGGTGGTCAAGGGCCTGGACGTGACCACCCGCAACTGGAACACGGTCGCCAAGCTGGTGGAGCTCACGCGGGACTGAGCGTTCCCCCGGGTCGCGGCCGTCGGTTCTAGCCGGCGGGCGTTCCCGCCGCGGCATCCTCCAGCGTCCTGCGCAGCAGGGCGACGGTGGACGCCAGCTGCTCCAGCGAGCCTGCCGTCAGTGGCCCGGCGAGCCAGGAACGCAGCCCGTCCTCGAACGAGGGTGTGGCGGCGGCCAGCAGCTCGCGGCCCTCGGCGGTCAGCTCCAGCAGCGACGAGCGGCGGTTGGCGGGATTGGGCCGCCGGACCACCCAGCCGGCGGCTTCCAGGCGGTCCACCCCCTTGCTGGTCGCCCCGACGGTGATGGCGGCCTGCTCGGCCAGGTCGTTGACCCGGCAGCCGTCCCGGCTGTCGATGATGCGCAGGAACTCGTACTGGCCCATCGTCAGGCCGTGTTCGGTGCGCAGTTGTTCGCCCAGCGCGTTGTAGAGCCTGGTCTCGTAGCGGACGAGGTCCATGAACACCTGCGCGAGGTCGGTCACGATCTGCTCCAGATTCTAGGGAATGTTATTCCTAGGAATATAGTTCCTGGTGAAGAACGGAACTTCGTCTGGAGGATCGCATGAGCAAGGCACAGCGCGCGACGATCGACGCCCTGATGCGTCAGGCCCCCTTCGACGGCAGTCTCCCGCCGGAGCAGCTGCGCAAGGACTTCGAGAACCAGATGACCTCGGGCCCGGCCCCGGCCGGTGTGCGCGTCACCCCCTCCGTCCTCGGCGGGCGTCCTGCCCTGACCATCGAGCCCGAGGGCACCCCCGCCGACGGGACGATCGTCTACTTCCACGGCGGGGGCTGGGTCTTCGGCTCACCCGCCACGGCCCTGCAACTCACCGCCGCACTGGTGCGCCGCACCGGAGTCCGCGCCGTCTCGGTCGACTACCGGCTGGCCCCCGAACACCCCTTCCCCGCTGCCGTCGAGGACGGCCTCGCCGCCTACCGCGACCTGCTGGACCAGGGAGTTCCGGCCGAGCGGATCGTCCTGGCCGGGGAATCGGCCGGTGGCGGCCTGAGCGTCACCACCCTGCTCGCCGCCCGCGAGGCCGGAGTGCCGATGCCGGCCGCCGCGGTCGCCCTCTCCCCGGTCCTGGACACCACCCTCTCGGGCGACAGCATGACCACCAAGCACGACGCCGACCCGCTCTTCACCCGCGCCGAACTGGCCACCGCCTTCGCCCACTACCTGGCCGGACAGGACCCCCACCAGCCACTGCTGAGCCCGGCCCTCCACGCCGATCCGACCGGACTGCCCCCGCTGCTGCTCCAGGCCGGTTCCAACGAGGTCCTGCTCGACGACTCCACCCGGTTCGCCGCCCTGGCGGCCGCGGCCGGGGTCGACGTCCAGCTCGACGTCACCGCCGACGTCCCCCACGTCTTCCAGACCTTCGAAGGCCTCCTGGACGAGGCCGCAGCGGCCCTGGACCGCGCCGCACGCTTCATCACCGACGCACTGGCCCGCAGCTGAGGCCCGGCGAGATCCGAAAGGGACGGCCTAGTTGTATTGATCACGAGCGTTGTTGACACTGCCGAGGTCTTGAACATGGCGAAGACCTCCGGTGTGGTGGGAGCTGTCTAGGAACCCATTGCACGACGGAGGTCTTCGTGTCCCACCGTAATGCCCGGCTGACCGTCTTCGGTAGGCGCCTGCTGGTCGAACGAGTCCGCTCGGGCCGCCCCGTCGCGCACGTCGCGGCCGAGATGGGTATCTCGCGGGCCACCGCCCACAAGTGGGTCCGCCGATGGCGGACCGAGGGCGAAGCGGGCCTGCACGACCGATCCAGCCGGCCGCGCACAACACCGCACCGCACGACCGCAGCGGTCGAAGCCCGGGTCTGTGACCTGCGCAGAACCCGAAAGCTCGGCCCTGCCCGGATCGGCCCGATCCTGGGGCTGCCCGCCTCGACCGTGCACCGGATCCTGACCCGCCACGGTTTGGGCCGCCTGGCCTGGCTGGACCGGCCCACCGGGCAGCCGATCCGCCGCTACGAACGCGAGCACCCGGGCGAACTCATCCACGTCGACATCAAGAAACTCGGGAACATCCCGGACGGTGGCGGCTGGCGCACGGTCGGCCGGACGGCAGGCGACCGAAACCGCCAGAGCAGCACCACCGAGCGCAGAAGCTCCACGCCAGTGATCGGCTACTCCTACGTCCATTCCGCGGTCGACGACCACTCCCGTCTGGCCTACAGCGAAGTCCTCACCGACGAACGCAAGGAAACCGCCGCCGGGTTCTGGCAACGGGCGAACGTCTTCTTCACCCGCCACGGCATCACCGTCGAACGCGTCCTGACCGACAACGGCTCCTGCTACAAGTCGAAGCTGTTCACCCAGGCCCTGGCCGCGGCCGGCATCGCCCACAAGAAGACCAGGCCCTACCGGCCACAAACCAACGGGAAAGTCGAACGCTTCAACCGCACCCTCCTGGACGAATGGGCCTACCTACGGCCCTACACCTCCAACCAGGAACGGACAGCGGCCCTGGCAGACTTCCTCCACACCTACAACCACCACCGCAGCCACACCGCACTGGGCGGACACCCACCCATCACCCGAGTCAACAACCCTGCGGGTCAATACACCTAGTCCGCCAGCCCGTTGAGCAGGGTCATCTCGTGCGCGGTCAGGCGGACCGTTGCCGCGTCCAGGTTTTCCGCCAAGTGGTCCGGGGAGCCCGTGCCCGGAGTGGGGCACAGGACCGGGGAGTGCTGGAGGAGCCAGGCCAGGGCGATCTGGCCGGTGGAGGCGCCGTGCTCGGTGGCGACCGCCGTCAGTGCGGCGGCGCTCTCCCGGGTCAGCGCGCCGCTGCCCAGCGGGTAGTAGGGGAGGAAGGCGATGCCGCGCTCCTCGCACAGGGCGAGGAGCTCCGCCGAGGAGCGGTCCAGGAGGTTGTACGGGTTCTGCACCGAGGCCACCGGGACCAGGGACAGGGCCTGCCTGAGCTGGTCCGCCGTCACCGTGTTCAGCCCGATGTGGCGGATCTTGCCCTCCGCACGGAGCTCGGCCAGCGTGCCCAGCTGTTCCGCCGGCGGGACGGCCGGGTCGAAGCGGTGGAGCTGGTAGAGGTCGATCCGGTCCAGGCGGAGCCTGCGCAGACTCGCCTCGCACATGGAGCGCAGGTCCTCCGGGCGGCCCGCCGCGTGCCACTGGTCGGGGCCGGTGCGCACCACCCCGCCCTTGGTGGAGACCACCAGCCTTTCCCCGTACGGGTGGAGGGCCTCGGCGACCAGTTCCTCGGCCAGGTGGGGGCCGTAGTTGTCGGCGGTGTCGATCAGGGTGACCCCGCGCGCGACGGCGGTGCGCAGCAGGGCGACCGATGCGGGGCGCGCGGCGCGCGGGCCCCAGTAGCCGGTGCCGACCAGGCCGCCGGTGCCGAGTCCGAGGCGGCGTACGGGCAGGTCCCCGCCGAGGGCGAACGTCTCATCCACGTCAACAGACATGGCCCGACCGTAACCCAGGCCCGCGGATGTGCCAGGCTCGTGGGCATGCGTTACATCATCATCGGCGCCGGAGCGATCGGCGCGACCATCGGCGGACGGCTCGCGGAGTCGGGCAGCGAAGTCGTCCTCGTCGCGCGCGGCCCGCACGCGCAGGCCCTGCGGACGGACGGGCTGCGGCTCACCACGGCGGACGGGGAGCGGGCGCACCGGCTCCCCGTCGTCACAGGGCCGGCCGAGCTGGGCGAACTGCGCCCCGACGACGTGTTGTTGCTGACCGTGAAGACCCAGGACGCGCTCGCCGCGCTCGACGCGTGGGCCGACGCGGAGGTCGTGGGCGGCGGCACGGCCGCCCAGCGGCTGCCGGTGCTGTGCGCGCAGAACGGCGTGGAGAGCGAACGCCTCGCCCTACGGCGCTTCGCGCGCGTGTACGGGGTCTGCGTGTGGCTGCCGGCGACCTTCCTGGAGCCGGGGGTGGTCTCGGCGCTGTGTGCTCCGCTGACCGGGATCCTGCATCTGGGGAAGGCCGCCGGAGGCGCCGACGGGTCCGTCCGGAGGGTCGCGGCCGACCTGGAGAAGGCCGGGTTCGGGGCGCCGGTCGTCGAGGACGTCATGCGGTGGAAGCACGCGAAGCTGCTGGGGAATCTGGGCAACGCGATCCAGGCGACGACCGGCCCCGAGCCGGAGCCCGCGAAGGCGGCGCTGCTGCTGCGGGCCGTGCGGGAGGCGAAGGCCGCCTTCGCCGCCGCGGGGATCGACTGGGCCTCGGAGGCCGAGCAGTCGGCCGCGCGGGACGGCAAGGTGGACGCGCCGGCCGGGGCTGTGCGGGGCGGGTCGTCCTGGCAGAGCCTGGCGCGGGGGACGGGGTCGGTGGAGGCGGACTATCTCAACGGGGAGATCGTGCTGTTGGGGCGGCTGCACGGGGTGGCCACGCCGGTCAACGACACGCTGCGGCACGCGGCGAACATCTTTGCGCGGGAGGGCTTGCCGCCGGGCGCGATGTCCATCGAGGACCTGACGGCCCTGGCCGACGAGGCCGCGGCGCGGGCGTAGCCGCCGGACGCGGGTGGGCTGGCCCTGCGGGGCTGGGTCCCCTACCCGCCCTTCCACCGTTCCCCGGGGCTCCGCCCCAGACCCCGCGCCTCAAACGCCGGCGAGGCTGAGATGTGCCGCGCAGCGGCAAACCCAGCCCGCGCCGGGCGAATCCAACGGCGCCGCACGCTGGGGCGGGTCGGGGGCTTCGGCCCGCGCAGCGGTGGGTCAGGCCGCCAGGGCCGGGATGCGGGACTGGGTCGCGGCGGCTGCGTCGTAGCGGCGCAGCAGCAGGCGGGCCAGTTCCGGGGAGGGGCCCAGGACGGCGGAGATCACGTCCGCGCCCGCGGCTTCGGCGCCCGCCGCGATGCGGTCGGGGAGCCGCCCGGGGGCGATGACGTAGGGGGCCACCGCGATCCGGCGGACGCCCTCCGCGCGCAGGGCGCGTACGGCGTCCTCCGTCCGGGGGAGAACAGCGGAGGCGAACGCAGGCCGCACGGCGCACCAACCGGTGTGCCGCCACTCCCGCGCGGTTTCAGCGATCACTGCGATCGCCTCCGGGTCTGAGGAACCGGCGGACGCGAGCACCACACCGGTGGTGGCGCGGTCCGCCGGGGTGAGGCCGGCTTCCCACAGCCGGCGCTCCAGGGTCGCCAGCAGCAGCGGCGACGGGCCGAGCACATCCGCGATCCGGACCGAGAGGTCCGGCAGGCGGGACGTGGCTCCGGCGAGCACCGCCGGGATGTCGGACTTCGCGTGGAACGCCCGCGTCAGAAGGAGCGGGAGCGCCACGATCTCGCGTACGCCCGAGAGGTAGAGCGAGGCCACCGCCTGGTCGACGGTCGGGGTGTCGAAGTCCAGGAAGGCGGTCTCCACGCGCAGCCCCGGCCGCAGCGCCCGTACCCGCCGGGTGAGGGCGTGCACGGTCGCCGCGTGCCGCGGGTCGCGGCTGCCGTGGGCGATGACCAGCAGGGCGGGGGCCTGCGTGGAGTGCGTGACGTGCGCGGACACGTGATCAGCTCTTGACCAGCAGGCCGCGGGTGCGCAGCACCCACCGCTCGACGGGGCTGAAGATCAGCAGGTCGATGGCGATGCCGACGACCAGGATCAGGATGATCGCGAGGAACACGCCGGGCAGGTCGATGTTGTTGCGGCCGTTTTCGAGGAGCTGGCCCAGCCCCAGGCCCAGGTCGGGGGAGCTGGCGATGATCTCCGCGGCCATCAGGGAGCGCCAGGAGAAGGCCCAGCCCTGCTTGAGGCCGGCCAGGTAGCCGGGCAGCGCGGCCGGCATGACCACGTGCCAGGCGCCGCGCAGGCCGGTGGCGCCCAGGGTGCGGCCGGCCCGCAGGAACAGCGGCGGGATCTGATCGATGCCGGAGACGAGGCCGTTGGCGATCGACGGGACGGCGCCGAGCAGGATGACGGTGTACATCATCGCGTCGTTGAGCCCGAACCAGAGCACCGCCGGGGGCACCCAGGCGACCGAGGGCAGCGACTGCAGCCCCTGCAGGATCGGACCGATCGCGGCGCGGACGAACTTCACCCGGGCGACGAGCAGACCGAGCGGGGTGCCGATGGCCAGGGCCAGCAGGAAGCCGAGCAGACCGCGCGAGACGCTGGTCCAGATGACTTCGAGCAGGGTGCCCTTCATCCACATGTCGGACAGGCTGTCCCAGACGGAGGACAGGGCGGGGAGCTTGGTCTCGTCGGTGACCTTCGCCGCGACGAGGATCTGCCAGACGAGGAGGACCAGGCCGACGGCGATGACCGGCGGCAGGACCTTCTTGACGAGGACCTCGCGGACCGGGGTGCGGTGCGTCTGGACGGCGTCGAGCGCGTCGAGGCCCGCCTCCAGCCCTGCGAGGTCGTCCGTCTTCGCCTTCGTTTCAGTGCTGGCCATGGCGGCGGATCTCCCCACGCAGGTGTTCAGTGATCTCAAGGGACAGCTCCGCGACGTCCGCGTCCTCGATGCGGCGCGGCTGCGGGATGCCCACGGTCCACTCCTTGGCGACCCGGCCGGGTCGCGAGGACAACAGGACCACGCGCTGCGCGAGCCGTACGGCCTCGCGGACGTTGTGCGTGACGAACAGGACGGACAGGTTCGTCTCTTCCCAGATGCGGGTGAGCTCGCCGTGCAGCACGTCGCGGGTGATGGCGTCGAGCGCCGCGAACGGCTCGTCCATCAGCAGCAGCTGGCTGTCCTGGGCGAGCGCCCGGGCCAGGGCCACGCGCTGGCGCATGCCGCCGGACAGCTCGTGGACCCGCTTGCCGTACGAACCGGAGAGCCGGACCAGCTCCAGCAGCCGCTCGGCCTCCGGACGGCGCTCGGCCTTGGGCACCCCGCGCAGGCGCAGGGCGAGTTCGATGTTCTTGCCCGCGGTGAGCCACGGGAAGAGGGCGTGCTCCTGGAACATGAGCGACGGACGGCCGCCAGGGGTCTCGATGGACCCCGCGGACGGCTTGTCCAGGCCGGCGACCAGGTTGAGCAGGGTGGACTTTCCACACCCCGAGGCGCCCAGGATGGTGACGAACTCGCCGGGAGCGACATCGAGGCTGATGTCGTCCAGGACGAGCTGCGATCCGGCCGGGCCGGAGAAGGACTTCGAGACGTGCTCGATGCGTGCGGCGTGCGTCTGCTCCGCTACCGTGCCCTCGGCAGCCTTGGCGAGCGTGGTGGCCATGGTCGTCACCTCCTGGGGTTGCTGGATTACGGGGTTACTTGGCGCCGAGTCCGGCGTCGGAGACCTCGGGCTGGCCGGCGGCCTTGAGGACCTTGTTCAGGAGCGTCAGGTCGTAGATGCCGCCCAGGTCGGGCTTCTCGATGAGCTTGGCCTTGACGGCCCACTCGGACTGGGTCTTGAGGGTTGCGGCGAGCGGGTCGTTGGTGATGAGGATGCTGGGCCAGGCGGGGTCGATGACCTTGGCGTCGAGGGGCTTGCCGCCTTCGGCGGCGAGCTTGGCGTTCGCGGAGGCCTTGGCCTTGTCCGGGTTGGCGTTGATCCACTCGTTGGTCTTCACGGTTCCCTTGAGCACGGCCTCGACGACGTCGGGGTGCTCCTTGAGGAACTTCTGCGACACGATGACGTTCGTGATCACGAACTTCTTGTCGGGCCACAGGGCGGTCTCGTCGAGGAGGACGGAGCCGCCGTCGGAGACGAGCTTGGAGGCGGTGGGCTCGGGGACCCAGGCGCCGTCGATGGAGCCGGACTTGAAGGCGTCGGGGGTGACCTTGTTGTCGGTGCGGACGACGGAGACGTCGCCCTTGCCGGACTCCGGGTCGACCGTCCAGCCCTTCTCGGCGATCCAGTTGAGGAACGCGACGTCCTGGGTGTTCCCCTTCTGGGGGGTGGCGATCTTCTTGCCCTTGAGGTCGTCCAGGGTCTTGATCTTCGCCGGGTTCACGACCAGCTTGACGCCGCCGGAGGCGGAGCCGGAGATGATCCGCAGGTTGGAGCCCTTGGACTTGACGTAGGCGTTGATCGAGGGGGAGGGGCCGATGAAGCCGATGTCGAGAGAGCCACCGTTGAGGGCTTCGATCTCGGACGGGCCGGCGTTGAAGGACTGCGGCTTGATGGCGGTGGCGCCGAGTTCCTTGGCGATCAGGCCTTCCTGGAGACCGACCAGCGCGGTGGCGTGGGTCAGGTTCGGGAAGTAGCCGATGCGGACCTCGGAGGCGGACAGCTTCTTGCCGGCGTCGGCGGCGACGTTCTCCTTCGCGGGAGCGTCGTCCTTCTTGGCCTCGGAACCGTAGCCGCACGAGGCGAGCGCGCCGATCAGGAGCGGGAGGGCGGCAGCGGCGACGATGCTGCGGCGCAGGGTCTTAGCGGAGGTACCGATGGCAGGCACGGGAGGACTTCCTCTCGTAGCGTCGTGTCACGACGCACGTCTTCGTTTGCTGAGCAAGGGCAGGTACGGCTCGTGGGGGGTGTGGGCGCGCATGCGGTGCGCGTACGTCATCACGCACATCGCCCCACACCTCCCTGGCCGCTGCCGAGGGAGCCGCTGCCTACGCGGCCGCCCTCCTTCGCGAAGGTGGAGTAGATATCGGCAAGCATGATCAGAAGTCCCACCCTTCCTCATCGGCTTGGACGGTGGTCGCCGCGGTCGAGGCGAAGGATTCGCCGACCATGCCGGCCGCCAGGGTCGTGCCGTCCGCCGGGTCGATCAGCAGGAAGGAACCGGTGCGGCGCGAGTCGGCGTACGAGTCGAGCGCGAGCGGCTCGGCGGTACGGACGACGACCCGGCCGATGTCGTTGGCCACGAGCTGCCCGGGGTTCGGGTGCTGGGACAGGTCGTCCAGGGTCAGCCGCGAGGGGATCTCCTTGACGATCGCCTTCACCGTGCGCGTGGTGTGCTTGATCAGCACCCGGGCGCCCACGGCGAGGGGCTGGTCCGCCACGTGGCAGACCGTCGCCACGACGTCCTGCGTGGTGGCGGGGGAGCTCGACGACGGCGCGATCAGGTCGCCGCGCGAGATGTCGATGTCGTCCTTCAGCCGCAGGGTCACCGACTGCGGGGCCCACGCGATGTCGACGCTCTCGCCGAGCGCGTCGATGCCCTCGATGACCGAGGTGCGGCCCGACGGCAGGACGGTGACGGCCTCGCCGACCCGCAGCACGCCGGAGGCGATCTGGCCCGCGTAGCCCCGGTAGTCCGGGTGCTCGGCGGTCTGCGGACGGATCACGTACTGCACCGGGAAACGCGCCGGGCAGGCGGTGAGGTCGTGGCTGACCGGAACGGTCTCCAGGTGCTCCAGCACCGTGGGACCGCCGTACCAGTCCATGTTCGCGGAGGGCTCCACCACGTTGTCGCCGGCCAGGGCGGAGATCGGGATCGCGGTGATCTCCGGGACGCCGAGGCCCGTGGCGTACGCGGTGAACTCCTCGGCGATCGACGCGAAGACCGTCTCCTCGTAGCCCACGAGGTCCATCTTGTTGACCGCGAGGACCACGTGCGGGACCCGCAGCAGGGCCGCGACGGCGGCGTGCCGGCGGGTCTGCTCGATCACGCCGTTGCGGGCGTCGACCAGCACCACGGCGAGGTCGGCGGTGGAGGCGCCGGTGACCATGTTCCGGGTGTACTGCACGTGCCCGGGGGTGTCGGCCAGGATGAACCGGCGCCGGGCGGTCGCGAAGTAGCGGTAGGCCACGTCGATGGTGATGCCCTGCTCCCGCTCGGCCCGCAGGCCGTCGGTGAGCAGCGCCAGGTCGGGGGTGTCCTGACCGCGGCTGGCCGAGACCCGCTCCACGGCTTCCAGCTGGTCCGTCAGGACCGACTTGGAGTCGTGCAGGAGGCGGCCGACCAGGGTGGACTTGCCGTCGTCGACGGAGCCCGCGGTCGCGAAGCGCAGCAGCGTGGTCGCCGAGAGATCGGCGAACTGCTCGGTGGTGGAGGTCATTTCTAGAAGTACCCTTCGCGCTTGCGGTCTTCCATCGCGGCCTCGGACAGCTTGTCGTCGGCGCGGGTCGCGCCCCGCTCGGTGAGGCGGGAAGCGGCGATTTCGGTGATCACGGCGTCCAGCGTGGTGGCGTCGGAGTCGACGGCACCGGTGCAGGACATGTCACCGACGGTGCGGTAGCGGATCAGACGGGTCTCGGTGGTCTCGTCGCCCTTGGCGCCGCCCCACTCGCCGGCCGTCAGCCACATGCCGTTGCGCTTGAAGACCTCGCGCTCGTGGGCGAAGTAGATCTCCGGCAGTTCGATCTTCTCGCGGGCGATGTACTGCCACACGTCCAGCTCGGTCCAGTTGGACAGCGGGAAGACGCGCACGTGCTCGCCCGGCGCGTGGCGGCCGTTGTAGAGCTGCCACAGCTCGGGGCGCTGGCGGCGCGGGTCCCACTGGGAGAACTCGTCGCGCAGGGAGAAGACGCGCTCCTTGGCGCGGGCCTTCTCCTCGTCGCGGCGGCCGCCGCCGAAGACGGCGTCGAACTTGAGCTGCTGGATCGCCTCCGTGAGGGGGACGGTCTGCAGCGGGTTGCGGACACCGTCGGGACGCTCGCGGAGCTTGCCGGCGTCGATGTACTCCTGGACGGAGGCCACGTGCAGGCGCAGGCCGTGCTTGGCGACCGCGCGGTCGCGGTAGTCCAGGACCTCGGGGAAGTTGTGGCCGGTGTCCACGTGGAGCAGGGTGAACGGCACCGGCGCCGGCGCGAACGCCTTCAGCGCCAGGTGCAGCATGACGATGGAGTCCTTGCCGCCGGAGAACAGGATCACCGGCTTCTCGAACTCGCCCGCCACCTCGCGGAAGATGTGCACGGCCTCCGATTCGAGGGCGTCGAGGTGCGACAGCGCGTAGGGCGCGTCCGTCCCTTCGTGGACGTGTGCGACGGTGGCGGTCATGCCAGACCCCTCTCGGTGAGCAGCGCGTGCAGGGCCGAAGCCGACTCCTGTACGGACTGCGTGTGCGACTCGATACGGAGGTCCGGGGACTCCGGTGCCTCGTACGGGTCGTCGACCCCGGTCAGACCGGAGATCTCGCCCGCCGCCTGCTTGGCGTACAGGCCCTTCACGTCGCGCTCGGAGCAGACCTCGACGGGGGTGGCCACGTGGACCTCCAGGTACGAGGTGCCCTCGGCGGCGTGCCGCTTGCGGACGGCCTCACGGCTGTCCGCGAACGGCGCGATCACCGGGACGAGCGCCTTCACGCCGTTGGACGCGAGGAGTTCGGCGACGAAGCCGATCCGCTGCACGTTGGTGTGCCGGTCCTCGCGGCTGAAACCGAGGCCGGCGGAGAGGAACTCGCGGATCTCGTCGCCGTCGAGGACCTCCACGCGGTGGCCCTCGGCGCGCAGCCGCTCGGCCAGCGCGTAGGCGATGGTGGTCTTGCCCGCGCTCGGCAGCCCGGTCAGCCACACGGTGGCGCCCTGGTCGCTCACGCTCATCTGGTTCGTCTCCGTCGGTTCTGTACGTGCGTTGGTCTTGCCGGTGGCGGTACCGGTGTCCGTGCTGGTGGTGGTCATCAGCCGTGCAGTCCGCACTCGGTCTTGCCGAGCCCGGCCCAGCGGCCGGCGCGGGCGTCCTCGCCCGCCGCCACCCGGCGGGTGCAGGGGGCGCAGCCGACGGAGGCGTAACCGTCCATCAGCAGCGGGTTGGTGAGCACACCGTGCTCCAGGACGTACGCGTCCACGTCGTCCTGGGTCCAGCGGGCGATCGGCGAGACCTTGACCTTCTGCCGCTTCTCGTCCCAGCCGACCACCGGGGTGTTCGCCCGGGTCGGGGACTCGTCGCGGCGCAGGCCCGTCGCCCAGGCGTCGTACGCGGTCAGGCCCTCTTCGAGCGGCTTGACCTTGCGCAGGGCGCAGCACAGGTCGGGGTCGCGGTCGTGCAGCTTGGGGCCGTACTCCGCGTCCTGCTCGGCGACGCTCTGGCGCGGGGTGAGCGTGATGACGTTGACGTCCATCACGGCCTCGACCGCGTCACGGGTGCCGATGGTCTCCTCGAAGTGGTAGCCCGTGTCGAGGAAGACCACGTCCACGCCGGGGAAGGCGCGGGAGGCGAGGTGGGCGACGACCGCGTCCTCCATGGAGGAGGTCACGGCGAACTTCTTGCCGAAGGTCTCGGCCGCCCAGGTGAGGATCTCCAGCGGGGAGGCCTCTTCCAGGTCCCGGCCCGCCTGCTCGGCCAGGGTTTTGAGACTCGCGTCCTGAATCGTGGTCATATCTCGTCCCCTCCAGCGTCATTGGACTGAACACCCCGGGCCAGCAGCCCGAGGTACTTCAGCTGGAAGGCTCGATTGCAGGCCCTGCATTCCCAGGCGCCGTGACCTGTTTCGTTCGGGAACAGGTCCTCGTCGCCGCAGTACGGGCAGTAGAACGGTGCGGCGCGCTCGCTCACACTGTGCTCCTCGTGTCGTTCACTGCGTTCACGACAAGTCCTCGTCCTTGGCACGGGTGACCCAGGAGGCGAAGCGCTCGCCGTCCTCGCGCTGGTCCTCGAAGCGCGAGACGACCCGCTCGACGTAGTCGGGCAGACCGGCCGAGGTGACCTTGAGACCGCGGACCTTGCGGCCGAATCCGGCCTCCAGTCCGAGTGCGCCGCCCAGGTGGACCTGGTAGCCCTCGACCTGGTTGCCCTCGTCGTCCAGGACCAGCTGGCCCTTGAGACCGATGTCCGCGACCTGGATACGGGCGCAGGCGTTCGGGCAGCCGTTGATGTTGATGGTGAGCGGCTCGGCGAACTCCGGCAGGCGGCGCTCCAGTTCGTCGATCAGCGAGGCGCCGCGCGCCTTCGTCTCGACGATGGCCAGCTTGCAGAACTCGATGCCGGTGCAGGCCATCGTGCCGCGGCGGAACGGGGACGGGTTGACCCGCAGGTCCAGCGCCTCCAAGGCCGCCACGACCGAGTCGACCTGGCCCGCCTCGATGTCGAGCACGATCATCTTCTGCTCGGCGGTGGTGCGCAGCCGGCCGGAGCCGTGCTGCTCGGCGACGGCGGCGATCTTCGTCAGGGTGGCGCCGTCGACGCGGCCCACGCGGGGCGCGAAGCCGACGTAGAACTTGCCGTCCTGCTGCTGGTGCACGCCGACGTGGTCGCGCCACTGGCCGGTGGGCTGCTCGGGCGCGGGGCCGTCGGTCAGCTTGCGCTTCAGGTACTCGTCCTCCAGGACCTGGCGGAACTTGGCCGGGCCCCAGTCTGCGACGAGGAACTTCAGGCGGGCGCGGGTGCGCAGCCGGCGGTAGCCGTAGTCGCGGAAGATCGAGATGACGCCCTCGTAGATGTCCGGGACCTCGTCGAGCGAGACCCAGGTGCCCAGGCGCACACCCAGCTTCGGGTTGGTGGAGAGGCCGCCGCCGACCCAGACGTCGAAGCCGGGGCCGTGCTCGGGGTGGTTCACGCCCACGAAGGCGATGTCGTTGATCTCGTGCGCCACGTCGAGCAGCGGCGAGCCGGAGATCGCGGACTTGAACTTGCGGGGCAGGTTCGAGAAGGCGGGGTTGCCCACGATGCGGGCGTAGATCTCGTCGATGGCGGGGGTGCCGTCGATGATCTCGTCCAGCGCGATGCCGGCGACGGGCGAGCCCAGGATCACGCGGGGGGTGTCACCGCAGGCCTCGGTGGTCGAGAGGCCGACGGCCTCCAGACGGCGCCAGATCTCCGGGACGTCCTCGATGCGGATCCAGTGGTACTGCACGTTCTGCCGGTCCGTGAGGTCGGCGGTGCCACGGGCGAACTCCTCGGAGATCTCGCCGATGACGCGCAGCTGCTCGGTGGTCAGCCGGCCGCCGTCGATGCGGACGCGCAGCATGAAGTACTTGTCGTCCAGCTCCTCCGGCTCCAGGATCGCGGTCTTGCCGCCGTCGATCCCGGGCTTGCGCTGGGTGTAGAGGCCCCACCAGCGCATACGGCCGCGCAAGTCGTTGGGGTCGATCGAGTCGAAGCCCGCCTTGGAGTAGATGTTCTCGATGCGCGCCCGCACATTGAGACCGTCGTCGTCCTTCTTGAACTGCTCGTTGCCGTTGAGGGGCGTGTGGTGGCCGACGGCCCACTGGCCCTCACCGCGGTGACGGCCGGTCTTGCGGCGCGCGGCGGCGGCGGGTGCGGCGGCTGCGGTCGTATCGGGGGTGGCGGCCATGGCGGTACGTCCTTCTTCGGCGGCTCGAGGCAGGGGCAGGGGGAGCGGCGGCGTGACCCCTGGCGCGCGTGGAGCGGATGTGGCTGATTCGCCGCCTTTTTGGGGCGACGACCGGCCTACAGGGGACTGCGGTGGTGACGAGGCGGGCGGTGTGTTCGCTTCCGCGGCGACGTCGGTGCGGGGCGCTGTCGCGGCGGTGCTGTGCGTCAGCGCGCCGGACAGATGGCGCTGGACATGCGGCCGAGGTCGACGTGCCGCCGACTCACCAAGGCAATTCCAGCTCCGTTCATGGGGGGAAGCGTGGCATGTGGCGATTGGAGGAGTCCACTACTGTCCACTATCCGGACGAACTCGTCTCGCATCGCAAGATCCCGGTGACGGGGGTCACCCCCTGGGCCTCTCTGACCCCGTCGGCCACACCGCTGCGCGGGGCTCGTCCCCTACCCGCCCTTCGCCCGTTCCCTGGGGCTCCGCCCCAGACCCCGCGCCTCAAACGCCGGCGAGGCTGGATGATGCGGCGCAGCGCGATTTCCAGCCCGTCCGGCGTTTGAGGACCAGGTCCGGGCGGGGTCCGGGGAACGGGCGAAGGGCGGGTAGGGAATCGCCCCGCAGGGTTACGCGCCAGGCCAGGGGCCGGGGGTCGGAGCGGACTCCTTCTCCTCCGTCTCCTCCTTGAAGACCTTGAAGCCGCGCCTGAGGTAGTTCGCCATGGCGGTCGGGCCGTCGTCGCTGCACGTGTGCAGCCAGACGCGCCGCGTAGGGGCCAGCTCCGGCCAGCGCTCGGCCAGGGACCAGGCCCGCTCGATGCCCACGGTCAGCAGGTGGCCGCCGATGCGCCGCCCCCGGAAATCGGGGATCAGGCCGAAGTACATGATCTCCACCACACCGTCGGGCTGCGGGTCGAGTTCCACGTACCCCGCGGGGGTGCCCCGGTCGTACGCCACCCACGTCTCCACGCCGGGACGGTCCAGCTGCTCCACCCACTGCGCGCGGGTCAGCGCGAGCCGGTCCGTCCAGTGGATGTCGCCGCCCACCGAGGCGTAGAGGAACCGGCTGAACTCGGGGGAGGGGACCTCGGACCGCACGATCCGGATCTCGGGGCCCGGCACGGCCGCCGGGACGAGGTCGGACGGTGCGGTCATTTCCAGGGACCAAGTGGTCAGTGTGATGGTGCTCATGGACTTCAGGGAATCATGCCGCCACCGGCCGGGCCCAGCCGGGCGCTGATCACCGCGGGGGCCGTGGAGTGCGGCAGGAGCGAGGCCGGGTTCGCGGGGCGGATCAGCTCCACCTCCACGTCGTGCGCGAAGCGGTACGGGCGGTGGGCGAGCACGCCGCCGAGGTTGCGGCGCACCCGGGAGATCTCCGCGCGGACCGTCACCGTGCGCGTCGGGTCCCCGAACAGTTCCTGCGAGAGCTCCGCCGCCGAGCGCCCCCGCGGGGACTCCGCCAGCAGGAACAGCAGCTCCGCGTGGCGCGGGCTCAGCTCCTGCGACCAGCTCCCCGCGGCCCCGTAGACGGTGGCCCGCCAGGCCCCCGGCCGGCTGAGGTCGAGGACGACGCGGGCGGCCGCCCCGGCGCCGCTACGGGCCTCGGCGACGTTCAGCAGCCAGCCGCCCGGCAGCGGCTCCACCAGGCAGTCGCCGAGCTGCGGCACCCACACCCGGCCGGGCCCGAAGGACTTCGGCAGCGGGATCCGGTCGACCGGTGCGAGGCCCGTGACCGCCGCCGCCCAGCCGTTGCCGTCCACGGCCAGCGCCCGCCCCGGCATCCGGGCCAGCAGCGGGGCCGCCACCGACCGCAGCCGCTCCAGCGACTCCAGGTGCCGTATCCGCAGCTCCCGCTCCGCGAGCCGGGCCACCGAGCTCACCCACGCCAGGGTCGCCGGGTGCATGGTGGCCAGCGGCCCGCTGACGTCGAGCACCCCGAGCAGGGAGCCGTCGCGGGGGTCCCGGACGGGGGCTCCGGCGCAGGTCCAGTCGTGGTGGCTGGAGACGAAGTGCTCCGCCGAGAACACCTGGACCGGTCTGCGGGCCACCAGGGCGGTGCCGACCCCGTTGGTGCCGACCACCGACTCGTCCCAGTCGGCGCCCACCCCGAAGCCGAGCCGGTCCGCGTTGCGCAGGATCGAGGAGTGGCCCTCCCGCCACAGCAGCCGCCCGTCGGCGTCGGCGACGACCATGATGTGCAGGGCCTCGTCCAGCGAGGGCAGCAGCCCTTCGCGCAGGACGGGCAGCAGGTCCCGTAGCGGAGAGGTCTGGCGGCGCTCCTCGGTCTCGGCGAGCGAGAGCATCCGCGAACGGCTGTCGCGGTCCGGGTGGACCCCGCCCGCCATCATCCGGCGCCAGGACTCGGCGATCTCCGGGCGCGGCGCGGCCGGCGGCCGGTCCCCGGCCAGCGCGGCCGCCCGTACCCCCTTGAGCAGACGCGCGGCCTCCCGCGCGTCCATGGCCGAGATGCGTGCCGCATCGACCGCGCCACCTGTGGTCTGGGCCACCGGAACCTCCCCGTGCAAAACAGACGTACGACGGCTTCCGCCCGGCGGGCCGTCCGGTGCGCGCCACTTCCGGGGGCGGACCGGTGCGCCCGGAGGGCGGTTCCAAGTCAAAGGTTGCAACGTCTTGCAACTCTCGCCAAGTCCCGGTCGCCCGATCGAAACTGTACGGACGTCGCCGAGCGACGTGACAGCTCCTTCCTCGGGGCTTCTCGGATCAGGGGTGGTGCCGAGTCGGCGCGGCGCCATCCCTGTTCCAGGTCAACGGGCCCGGATGTCGCCGGGCGGTTCTGCTTCGGAAGGTTGGGGCCTTCCGTCAGACGGCGAGCGGAGGGTTGGGGCCCTCTCTCAGTCCGCGATCCGGGCCCGTTCCACCACGGATCCCAGATCAAGAGTGTGGGGCAGCGTGCCGAAGGCCGCACCCCAGTCACCGCCCAGGCGCGAGGCGCAGAAGGCGTCGGCCACCTCCGGCGGGGCCCAGCGGACCAGTAGGGATCCCTGCAGCACCAAGGCCATCCGCTCCACGACCCGCCGGGCACGCGCCTCGATGCCCTCCAGGTCCGCGAGCTCGGTCAGCAGGTTCTTGATGGCCGAATCCAGCCGGTGGTCGGCTCCGCGCGCCAGCCCGACCTCCTGGAGGAAGGCGTTCAGCGCCTGCGGCTCGCGCTGCAGGGCGCGCAGCACGTCGAGGGCCTGGACGTTGCCCGATCCCTCCCAGATGGAGTTCAGCGGGGACTCGCGCAGCAGCCGGGGCATCCCGGACTCCTCGACGTAGCCGTTTCCGCCCAGACACTCCAGCGCCTCCGCCACCATCGGCGTACAGCGCTTGGTCACCCAGTACTTCGCGGCGGGCACCGCGATGCGCAGGAAGGCCCGTTCCTGCTCGTTGCCGGTGCTCTGGACGGCGTCGTACGCGGCCGCGAGGCGCAGCGTGAGGGTGGTGGCCGCCTCCGACTCCAGGGCGAGGTCGGCGAGCACGTTCCGCATCAGCGGCTGATCGATGAGCGGCGCTCCGAAAGCAGAGCGGTGCTCCGCATGGTGAGCGGCCTGCGTCAGCGCCTGCCGCATCAGCGAGGCCGAACCGATCACGCAGTCCAGCCGGGTCGCCGCGACCATCTCGATGATGGTCCGCACCCCCCGGCCCTCCTCGCCCACCCGCCGCGCCCACGTCCCGTCGAACTCCACCTCGCTCGACGCGTTCGACCGGTTGCCCAGCTTGTCCTTCAGCCGCTGGATCGCGAAGACGTTGCGCGTCCCGTCCGGCAGCACCCGCGGCACCAGGAAGCAGGTCAGCCCGCCCGGCGCCTGGGCCAGTACGAGGAACCCGTCGCACATCGGCGCCGAGCAGAACCACTTGTGCCCCGTCAGCAGGTACTCGCCCGAGGCGTCCAGCGGCACGGCCGCCGTCGTGTTCGCCCGGACGTCGCTGCCGCCCTGCTTCTCCGTCATGCCCATCCCGAAGAGCACCCCGGCCTTCTGCCCGGCCGGCCGCAGCCCCTCCTCGTACACGTGCGAGGTCAGCCGCGGCTCCCATTCGGCCGCCAGCTCCGGATCGGTCCGCAGCGCCGGAACCGCCGCGTGCGTCATCGAGACCGGGCACCCGTGCCCCGCCTCGGCCTGCGACCACACGAAGAACCCGGCCGCCCGCCGCAGGTGCCCCGCAGGCCGCCCCCACGCGTCGGTCAGCCCGGAGCCCACGGCGTGCCCGAGCAGCCGGTGCCAGGAGGGATGGAACTCCACCTCGTCGATCCGGTTGCCGTACCGGTCGTGCGTCCGCAGCTTCGGCGGATTCTCGTTCGCCTGCGCGCCCCAGTCCTGCGCCTGCCGGGACCCCGCCGCGCGCCCGAGATCGCCGAGCTCTTCCCTTACCTCCGAGGCCAGTTCGGGCGCGGAGTCCGCGAGGTGCCGTTCGACCCCCTCGCTCAGCACCCGGTCGCTGCCGTAGACGTCGTGGCCCACGAGGGGCGGGGCCTGATTGCTGACTGTGTGGGTGGTGGCTGCCATGCCGATACCGTAAGGACGTGCAGCACGCGAAAGAAACACCCGAGCGGATTCCGGGACGCCTCCACCGGGCCCGCGCCCTCTACCGCAACGTCTCCAAGCGCAAGATGGCGTGGCTGCTGCTCAAAGACACCGTGAACTCGTGCATCGAGTACCGGATCCTCGGACTCGCCGCCGAGGCGGCCTTCTTCACCCTGCTCTCGCTGCCCCCGCTCTTCCTGGGCCTGCTGGGACTCCTCGGCTACGTCGACGGCTGGTCGGGCGGCACGACCGTCGCCAGCATCGAGGAGAACATCCTGCGGGCCGTCGGCACCATCCTGTCCGACCGGGGCGTCAACGACATCGCCAAACCGATGCTCGACGATGTCACCGGCCGGGGCCGGCCCGACCTCATCTCCCTCGGGTTCGCCTTCGCCCTCTGGTCGGGCTCGCGCGCCGTCAACGTCTTCATCGACACCATCACCGTCATGTACGGGCTCGACGGACACCGCGGCATCGTCAAGACCCGGCTGCTCGCCTTCGTCCTCTACATCGCCGCCCTGCTGATCGGCGCCATCGTGCTGCCGCTGATGGTGGTCGGCCCGGACGCGGTGGTGCGGCTGGTGCCCTGGAGCACGGAGGTGATCGCGGTCATGTACTGGCCCGTCGTCACGCTGCTCTCCATCGCCTTCCTGACCACGCTCTACCACGTCTCCGTCCCGGTCCGCTCGCCCTGGATCGAGGACGTGCCCGGCGCGCTGGTCGCCCTCGCCATGTGGGTGCTCGGCTCGTTCCTGCTGCGGATCTACCTCACCAACACGGTGGAGGGCCCGACCATCTACGGATCGCTGGCCGCCCCCGTGGCGATCCTGCTGTGGATCGGCATCTCCGCCTTCGCCGTCCTCGTCGGGGCCGCCGTCAACGCCGCGATCGACCGGGTCTGGCCCTCGGTGGCCACCGCGGCCGCCCGCGAGGCGAACGAGCGGGTCCGCGAGGCCGAGGCCGCCCAGCTCGTGGCCCGGGCCGCCGCCTGGCGGGCCATGGCCGAGGGGGAGTCGGAGGACGACGACGGCGAGGAGGACGGGGGCATGCCCTCGGAGTTCCCGGAGCGCTGGTCGAAGTTCCTGCCCCCCGAGGACTACCACTCCCGCCTGCGCAAGCACTGACCGCCGCCGTAGCGTGGTGTCCGTGGCGGACAGCGCGGACGACGCCGTGCCCGGCTCGGGGCACGAGGCACGGCACGAAGCACGGCACGGGGCACGGGACGGGGCACGGGACGAAGTGCGGGACGGGCCACGGGGCGAGGCGCCGTACGAGGAACGGCCGTCCCGGACGGTCGCCGGAGCCGTGCTCTGGCGGGCCGGCGGCACCGGCGCCGGCCTGGTGCTGCCCGACGGGTGCATGGACCTGCTGTGGGTGGACGGACGGCTCCTGGTCGCCGGGCCCGACACCGCCGCGCACCCCTCCGGAGAGGTACCGGGCTCGGGCTTCGCCGGGATCCGGCTGGCCCCCGGCACGGCGCCCGCGCTGCTCGGCGTACCGGCCCGGGTCCTGCGGGACCGGCGGGTCGAGCTGGCGGACCTGTGGCCCGCCGCCGAGGTACGGCGCCTCACCGCGCTCGTGGCCGCGTACGGGGATCCCCGCGAGGGACTGGAAGAGCTGGCCCGGCTCCGCACGGCCGAGGGCGGCCCCCCGGACCCCGTCGTCACGGAGGTGACGGCCCGGCTGCGCGCCGGGCAGGGGGTGGCCGCCGTGGCGGGGGCGGTCGGCCTCGGGGAGCGGCAGCTGCACCGGCGCTCCCTCGACGCCTTCGGCTACGGCCCCCGCACGCTGGGGCGGATCCTGCGCCTCCAGCGGGCCCTCGCGCTGACCCGGCGCGGGCTGCCGCAGGCGGCGGTGGCCGCGGCGGCCGGATACGCCGACCAGGCCCACTACAGCCGCGAGGTGCGCGCCCTGGCGGGGACCACGCCGGGGGCCTACGCGGCGGGGCCGGTGGCGGAGGGGCCGTCCGCCGGGTCCGCCGGTGCGAAGAGGGAGACCCCGGAGCCGTCCGGGTCCAGGACCACGGCGTAGCGCTGCCCCCAGAAGGCGTCCCAGGGCTTCAGGTGGCCCGTGTTCCCGGCCTCCGTCAGCTCCGCGTACAGCGAGTCCACCTCGGCGGGGGAGTCGCAGAGGAAGGCGAGCCCCACCCGGCCGTCGCTCGTGGGGCGGGTCCAGGACGGGTCGAAGGAGCGGATGACCTCCTCCGTGTCGAAACCGATCCGCTGCCCGCCCGGCAGGACGGCTTCGACGTGCGGCTGGGAGTCGGCCTCGGCGGGCACGTCGATGCCGAGACGGCGGTAGAAGGCGAGCGATGCGGCCATGTCGGAGACGATGATGCCGATCATGTCGAGTCGGGGAGTCATGGACTCACCCTAGGCACGCCCGGCCGGGCCGGTCTTGAACGAATCGGACACCGGCGGCGGCGCTGCCGTGGTTGGCCGGCCGATCCGGTCCGGGCCCGTCACCCGGGGGCTTCCTCCTGGGGCAGGTGCCGGTAGACCGTGGCCCGGGAGACCCCGAGGGCGGCGGCGATCGCGGTGGCCCCGCTGCCCGCCGCGTGCATCCGGCGGGCGGCCTCGATCATGGCGGGGCTCATGGCGGCGGGCCGCCCGCGCCGGCCTCCCGGTACGGGCCGTGCGGTCGGGGGAGCGGGCTCGGCGGGCCCGTCCAGCAGGCGCCGTACGCCGTCCAGCACGGCCTCGCGCAGCGCGGGGACGGGGGCGTCGGCGAAGAGCACCACCGGGTCGGAGAGCATGGCGACGGCCTGGGCGGCGCGCACCCGCTCCGCGAAGCCGGGCTCCGCCCCCGCGACCAGGGAGTTCGCCCGGAGCGTGGCGTCGCGCAGGCGGGCGAAGGCCGGTCCGGGGGTGGCCAGGGCCATGTCCTGCAGGTTCAGCCGGAGCAGGTGGCGGTGCTGCAGCCAGACGTCGAGGACCCCCTCGATGGCGGCCCACCGCGCACGCTCGGCACCGGAACCGGAGCCGCCCGCCGCGCCGGATCCACCGGGACGCGCCGACGCGGCGGCGCGGGCCAGGGCGGCCGCCAGATCGCGGAGCATCGGCTCGACCAGGGCGCCGAGGATGTCGGCCTTTCCGGGGAAGTGGTAGAGCACCGCCGGCTTGGAGACGCCCACCCGTTCGGCGATCTCCCGCAGCGAGGTCTCGTGGAACCCGTGGACCGCGAACAGCTCCATGGAGACCCGCAGGATCCGTTGCCGGGTGTCGGGGGCGGTCTCGGTCGTCGACGTGTTCCGCGACGCGGCGGCTACGGTGCACTGCGTCTCGTAAATCGTCTCAGAATCTGCGGTTCTGCTGGTCTCCATCGGAACAGCTTATGTTCTGTAGCCGACTTGACTGCCGATTTCTTCGGCCGGGCCTGACCGGCGGTAAGTTCGAAACCCGGCTTCAGGACGCCCCGTAAAAGAAGTGGCGCACGCCTGAGGGTGCTTGTTACGGTGGGGTCGTTCCCGCCTGATCGGTGCGGGACGGTTCGTCAGCACGTATGCAGACCCGGAGGTGAGTTCATTGATGACTGTCATGGCGCAGGGCGTTGCCCGCACTCAGAAGACCATCAATGTCACTTCTGTGGTCTCCGGCTGACCTCGAACCCCTTTCGCGCCCGGTAGCGGCGCGCACCGCCGGGGCCACCCTGTGAAGGGTTTCCCTTGTCTTTCTCTTCTTTCCCGCAGGCTTCTCTCTCGCACGCCCTCACCCCCTACGGCTGGGACGACGCGTGGGCGGCCGAGTTCGCCCCGTACGCGGATCAGGGCCTGCTGCCCGGCCGGGTGGTACGGGTCGACCGCGGCCAGTGCGATGTCATGACCGCGGACGGCATCGTCCGCGCCGACACCGCCTTCGTCACCCCGCACGACCCGCTCCGGGTCATCTGCACCGGCGACTGGGCGGTGCTGGAGGCGCACGGCAACCCGCGCTACGTGAAGACGTACCTGCCGCGCCGGACCGCCTTCGTACGGTCCACCTCCTCCCAGCGGTCCGAGGGGCAGATCCTCGCCTCGAACGTGGACCACGCGATCATCGCGGTGTCCCTGGCCGTCGAACTGGACCTCGGCCGCATCGAGCGGTTCCTCGCGCTCGCCTGGGAATCGGGGGCGCAGCCCCTCGTGGTCCTGACCAAGGCGGACCTGGTCCCGGACCCGGTCACCCTCGGACACCTCGTCGAGGACGTGGAGGCGACGGCCCCCGGGGTCACGGTCCTCACGGTCTCCTCGGTGACCGGGGAGGGCACGGACGTGCTCGCCGCGGTGGTCGGGGGCGGTACGAGCGTGCTCCTCGGGATCTCCGGCGCGGGCAAGTCCACGCTGGCCAACGCCCTGTTGGGGGAGGAAGTGATGGAGGTCCAGGCGGCGCGCGACGTCGACGGCAAGGGCCGCCACACCACCACGACGCGCAACCTGCTCGCGCTGCCCGGCGGCGGCGTGCTCATCGACACCCCCGGGCTGCGCGGCGTCGGGCTCTTCGACGCGGAGGCCGGAGTCGGGCAGGTCTTCTCGGAGATCGAGGAGTACGCGGAGCGCTGCCGTTTCCACGACTGCGCGCACGAGGCGGAGCCGGGGTGCGGGGTGCGGGCCGCGGTGGACTCCGGGGAGCTGGCCGAGCGGCGGCTGGAGAGCTACCGCAAGCTGCTGCGGGAGAACCAGCGGATCGTCGCGAAGACCGACGCACGGCTCCGGGCGGAGATCAGGCGCGACTGGCGGCTCCGCTCGGCGGAGGGCCGCGCGAACTATTCCGCGAAGCGCACGGGCCGGGCCTGACGGCCACCGCCTCCGGGGCACTGCCCCCGGAGGCCCGCCCCCCCCGGATGCGCCTGCCCCGGGACCCACTGGGTCCCGGGGCAGGTTCGTACCCGCCCCGGGACCCGGTCCCGTACCCCGCCGCCTACGGGCGGGGTGCGGACTACCCGTGGACTACCCGTGTACTGCCTTGCTCTGCTCCTCGGAGTCCTGGTGATCCGGCGTGCCGGTCGCGGCGGTTGCGCGCAGCGCCGCCTCGACCCGGCGGTTGCTGGTCATGGTCGCCGTGACGGCGGTCATGGCGAGCAGGAGGCCGGAGGCGGCGTAGAGCGGGGTGCGCACGTCGTACACGGTGGCCAGCCAGCCGCCGAGGAAGGCGCCGAACGGGGCGGCGCACATGGCGAGCATGCGGGAGGTGGAGGCGACCCGGCCCATCAGGTGGGCGGGGACGATCGTCTGCCTCAGGGAGGGTGCGAGCACCATCGTGGCGCCCATGCCCGCCCCGCAGACGGCGAGCGCGAGGCCGGCCACGTACGGGTTCGTGGCGGTGGCGAGTCCCAGGATGGCCAGCCCCTCGACCGCGGCCGTGCAGGTCAGCGCGGTGCCGGTGCCGAGGCGCCGGCCGAGGAAGGAGGCGATGCCCGCGCCGAGCAGGCCGCCGGTGGCCTCCGCCGTGAGGAGCAGGCCGAAGCCGAAGGCGCCGATGCCGAGACGGTCGTGGGCGAAGAGGGCGAGCACGGTCTCCACGGCGAGGAACGCGATGTTGCCGACCGCCGGGCGCAGTGCGAGCCCGAGCAGCAGCTGGTCCTTGAAGACGTACGAGGCCCCGGCCCGGGCCTGCCGCAGCAGCGACTCGCGGGCCTGCGGTGCGGGCCGGGGCACGGCGGGCAGCGACCGTACGAGCAGTGCGGAGACCGCGAACGACACCGCGTCGGCGAGCAGCGGAACCGCCCGCCCCAGCGCGAGCAGCGCACTGCCCGCGGGCGGCCCGGCGAAGCCGGACGCGGCGGTCTGGGCGCCGCGCAGGCGGGAGTTGGCGCGCTCCAGGAGCGCGGGGTCACGGCCGAGCAGATCCGGCAGATAGGCCGTGGCGGCCGTGTCGAAGAAGAGCCCGCCGAGGCCGAGCAGGAAGCCGACGACCGCGAGCAGTGGAATGCTCAGCATGTCGAGCGCGGCCGCTGCCACCGGTATCGCGAGGAGCACCGCGCGTGCGGCGTCCGCGACCCACATCGTGCGCCGGCGGTCCCAGCGGTCCACCAGCGCACCGCCGAGCACCCCGAAGAGCAGCCACGGCAGAGTGCCGGCGGCGGTGACGACGGCGAGCGCCATCGGATCCCGCGTCAGCGTCAACGCGATCAGCGGCAGTGCGGCATGCGTCACCCCGTCGCCGAGCGAGGACACCGTCTGCGCGGTCCACAGTCGTCCGAACCCGGACGGCAACTTCTTGAGTTCTGAAGTCACTTGGCGTCTCCCTCGGTCTCGTTGCGGCGTGCCGGGTGGAACAGTGCGAAGACGAGTGACGTGTCCGGCAGTGAGGGATCGGACAACTCCCGGTACTCGCGGGCCAATGCCCCCAGTCGCGCCCCCAGCTCCGCGAACTGCTCCTCGGTGAGCCGCAGATGCATCATCCCCACGTGCCGCTGGCTCTCCGCCGGCGACTCCTCCAGGTCCGCCACCGCATGCCGCATCAGCACGTCCGGCCCGCCCTCGCCCCGATCCGGCAGCACGATCGACCGCGCGGCCATCGCGTAGTACCGCTCGGTGACCCCCCGCACCTTCCGGGTCCGCACCACCTTCACGAGACCGGCCCGCTCCAGCAGCCGTACGTGATAGCTGGAGCTTCCCTTCGCCAGGCCCACCCGGGCGGCGATCTGGGTGATCGTCGCCGGCTCGAACCGGAGCATGGCCATGATCCGGTGGCGCGTGAGGTTGGAGACCGCGCGCATCTGGTCGTCAGTGGTGACGTGAAGCGTTTCGGGTAGCTCGTCGGTAGGCATGTCGCCAATGGTCAATGTTTCTTGACCATTGCGCAAGAGGATTGCGCGTTCGGTTGATCAAGATGAGGGAGAGGGACCGGCGGCGGGGTCGGCAGAGGCCGGCGAGAGGGCCGGGCGAGAAGCCGGACCGGGATCAGGGCGAGAGGCCGGACCGGGATCAGGGCGAGGGGCCGGCGGGGTCGGTGAGGGGGCCGGGCGAGAGCGCCGGCGGAGGCGGGGCGAGAGCGCCGGACCGGGATCAGGGCGAGGGGTCGGCAGAGGCCGGGCGAAGGGCGGGGCGGGGAGCCGGGCGGCGGCCCGGCTGAGGTGCGGCTACGCCCACAGCACCGTCCCCACCCACGCCCCCACCACCAGCAGGCACGCGAACAGCTCCACCAGCACGCTCGTCCCCACCGCCCGCATCACCGCCCGCACCGACGCCCACGCCTCCCCGTGGGCGCCCAGGCGGCGTCGCTCGCAGAGGTAGATGCCGCCCACGAAGCCGGGGACCGTGCCGACCACCGGGAGCAGCACGAAGCCCAGTACCGCGCCCACACCCGCGTACACCACCATCCGGCGGGTGACGCCGACCCCACGGAGCCGCCGCGGGGGCAACAGCCACTTCACCACCTGCACCACCAGCAGCAGCGCCGTCGCGCCCGCCAGCAGGCCCCAGGCGGCCGTCGACCGTTCGTGGAGCGCCCACCACAGGACTCCGGCCCAGACGAGGAGGGTGCCGGGGGCGCCGGGGACCAGTACCCCGAGCAGTCCGAGCACCAGCACCAGCCCCACCAGCAGCAACTGGGGCAGCTGAGGCAGGTCCATCTGCTCAGCCTGCCCGGCCCGGGGCTATCGGGCCACCCAGCCCCGTTCGTACGCGTGCCAGCCGAGCTGCAGCCGGGTCGTGACGCCCGACAGTTCCATCAGGCCCTTGACCCGTCGCTGGACGGTCCGCAGGCCCAGCTCCAGGTGCTTCGCGACGCTCGCGTCCGTCATCCCCGCCAGGAGGAGGGTGAGGATCTCCAGGTCGGTGGCGTCGGGTCCGCCGTCCGATTCCTCCGGCGCGCCGGTGGAGCCGAGCCGCAGCGGGAGCGACTCCCGCCAGACCGCCTCGAAGAGGCCCATCAGGGACTCCAGCAGCCCCGACGCGTGCACGACCAGCGCCGCCGGCTCCGCGCCGCGCGCCGTCAGCGGGACCATCGCGAGCGACCGGTCCGCGATGACGAGTTTGGTCGGCACCGCGGCCGTCACCCGGATGTGCTCGCCGCGGGCCAGCGCCGTGGACGCCTCGCGGATCCCGCTGGGCTGGGTGAGCACATCCCGTTCGATGACCACCCGGTACGAGACCCCGCGGACGGCCGCCCGGTCCTCCGCGTCGTTGTCCGTCCCCGTCACCACCTGCGGCCGGCCGCTGACCAGCGCGAGCACCTCCTCCACCGCGCCGAGCTGGAGCTGGTGGAAGCGGTGGGCCACCGCGCTGGCGCCCGTCACCACCTCCACCAGGTCGTGCACGGCCGGCTCGGCGGCCTCCGCCCGGTACTCCTCCGCCAGCAGGGCTGCCGCCAGCTCCGCCTGCTCCAGCTCGTGCCGCTGCTGGGTGAGCAGGGCGCCCAGGGCCACCCCGGGCGGGGCCGCCACCCAGCGGCCGGGCCGGGCGGAGGACTGGGCGGCGAGCCCGTGGCGCTCCAGGTGGCGCAGGGTCCGTTCGGTCTGCTGCACCGGCAGCGTCAGCCGGTGCGCGAGGTCCGGTATCTCCGCCGCCCCCAGCGCGACCAGCGCGCGGTAAGCGGACTCCTGTCCTTCGTCGAGACCTATCGCACTCAGCAACCCGTCCACCCAACCCTCTCAGTGCCGTTCCTGGCGGGAAGCGGCCACGGCGCAAACCCGCCGCGGACATCATCGCCGCACCCCCCGCCCCTCTGCCAAGGTGGCGCCACCGCAGCACCAACATCCGCTGGCCAGAAGCCATTTACGCGGCGCTTTCGTCGTGCAATGCAGTGGTTGGCCGGAATTCACCTGGAGAGAGCGATGCGCCCGATATCGCGTACGGCACTGGGAGCGGCCATCGCCGCAGTCCTGGCCGTCACGGCCGTGGGCCCGTCCACGGCACAGCCGAGCGACGGAGCGTCCGGAGCAGGGACCGGCACCGAGAAGAGGGCCCTCACCGGGAGCGAGGCGGCCTCCCGGCAGCCCACCGCACCCGTCACGGTCACCCTCGTCACCGGTGACCGGATCCTGGTGTCCACCGACGCGGCGGGCCGCACCGCCGCCACCGCGATGCCCCGCGAGGACGGCTCTCAGCCGATCGTGCAGACCCGCCAGGCGGGCAAGGACCTCTACGTCTACCCCGAGAGCGCGATCAAGGCGCTCGCCGCGGGCAAGGCCGACGAGGAACTCTTCAACGTCACCGCCCTGATCCGCCAGGGCTACGACGACGTGCACGCCAAGAAGCTCCCGCTGATCGCCGTCTACGAGGCCTCCGCGGGCCTGGCGCGCAGCGCCCCGCCCGTCCCGGCCGGCGCCGAGCAGTCGCTGGTCCTCGGCTCCATCGGCGGCGTCGCGCTCGCAGCCGACAAGGAGAAGGCCGCGGACTTCTGGGCCGACGTCACCGGCGCGAACGTGAACCCGCACGCGCGCTCGGCCGCCGCCCCCCGGCTGAAGAAGCTGTGGCTGGACGGCAAGGTCCAGGCGAACCTGGAGCGTTCCACGAAGCAGGTGAGCGCCACCGCCGCGTGGGCCGCCGGATTCGACGGCACGGGCACCAAGGTCGCCGTCCTCGACACCGGCACCGACCTCGAACACCCCGACCTCAAGGGCCGGGTCGCCGAGGCGAAGAACTTCACCGACTCGGACACCGCCGAGGACCGCCAGGGCCACGGCACCCACACCATCTCCACCGTCGGCGGCTCCGGCGCCGAGAGCGGCGGAGCGAAGAAGGGCGTCGCCCCCGGCGCGCAGCTGCTCAGCGGCAAGGTCCTCAACGACTCCGGCTACGGCCTGGACTCGTGGATCATCGCGGGCATGCAGTGGGCCGTGGACAGCAAGGCCGACGTGATCTCGATGAGCCTGGGAGACCCCTCCCAGCTCTCCTGCGACGACCCGATGGCCGCGGCCACCGAGGCGCTGGCCCAGAGCAGCAACAGCCTCTTCGTCATCGCCGCCGGCAACGCCGGCCCCGGCAACAACACGGTCTCCTCGCCCGGTTGCGTGCCCAGCGTGCTGACGGTGGGCGCCGTCGACCGCGACGACAAGACGGCCTCCTTCTCCAGCCGCGGTCCGGCGGGCCTCAACCACACCCTCAAGCCCGAGATCGCCGCCCCCGGCGTCCAGATCTCCGCCGCCGCCGCGGGCGGCCGCGGGGTGTACGCGTACCAGTCGATGTCGGGCACCTCGATGGCCACCCCGCACGTCGCGGGCGCCGCCGCCATCGTCAAGCAGCGCCACCCCGACTGGACCGCGCAGCAGATCAAGGCAGCGCTGGTCGGCTCCGCCAACACCGCGGTCCCGGGCGACGTACGGGAGACCGGCGGTGGCCGGCTCGACGTCAAGGCCGCCATCGACACCACGGTCACCAGCGCCCCCGCGCTCCAGGGCGGCACGTACAACTGGCCGCAGGACCGCAGCGACCGCACCGCAGTCGAGGTCCCGTACACCAACACGGGGACCAAGCCCGTCACGCTGAACCTCTCCGTCGAGAAGGTCACCGGCAACGACGGCTCCGCCGTCCGCAGCCAGGTCGCCCGTCTGGACAAGCGCACCGTGACCGTCCCGGCCGGCGCCACCGTCAAGGTGCCGCTCGCCCTGGACCCCGCCGCGAAGCTGGAGCGCTCCCAGTACGGGGACGTCACCGGCCGCGTCGTCGCCACGGCCAAGGGCGTGCACGTCTCCACCCCCTTCTCCCTCTACGTGGAGCCGGAGACGGTCACCCTGCGCGTCAAGCTCCTCGACCGCACGGGCAAGCCGGCCGCCGGACCGTCCTCCCTGGACGTGATCGGCACCGACGACGCCACCGGTGAGCGCCGCTTCAACGAGGGCGCCGCCGACCAGGTCTACCGGGTCCGCCCGGGCTCGTACCTCCTCTCCGCCTTCGTCGGCACCCCCGACGCCGGCGAGAACCCGGGGATGTACGACTCGCTCACCTACCTCGGCCGCCCGCAGACCGAGATCAAGAAGGACACGGTGATCGTGCTGGACGCCCGCAAGGCGGCCAAGCTGAGCATCGCCACCGACAAGCCCACCGAGGCGCGCGCCACCACCCTGGCCTTCTCCCGCTCCTGGGGCGAGGAGGGCTGGCAGCACGCCGGCACCGCCATGGGCGGCCGCACGATCCGCGGCTACTACGCCTCGGTCGACGGCACGGCCAAGGAAGGCGACTACGAGTTCGGCAGCTACTGGCGGGCGGCGGCGCCGCTGCTCTCCGAGCTGAAGGTGAACGGCGGCCCGGTGCTGCACCCGATCACCGCCTCCACCGGCAGTGAGAACCTCGACGGAGTCGGCAGCGCCCCGCTGGTCAACGCCGGCTCGGGCACCCCCGAGGAGCTCGCCGCCGTCGCCGCCAAGGGTGCGTTCGCCCTGGTCAAGACGGCGGAGGAGGGTTCGGTCTACCAGATCGCGGAGAACGCGAAGGCGGCCGGAGTCAAGGCCCTCCTCGTCCACCGCGACGCCCCCGGCCGCTGGCAGGCCTTCATCGGCTACTCGGGCGGCGCCCTCCCGGTGCTGGCCGTCGAATCCGCCGAGGGCCAGGCCCTGCTGGCCAAGCTCGCCAAGGGCGCGGTCACGCTGAGCTGGAAGGGCAGCGCGAAGAGCCCGTACGTCTACAACCTGGCCCAGATCGAGAAGGGCCAGGTCCACGGGGACCGCACCTACCGGGTGCGCGACCGTGACCTGGGCACCGTCGAGTCCTCGTACCAGTCCATGGGCGTGGCGGCCGACTTCATCGACGTCACCGGCGCCTACCGGCCGCTCGGCAACGCCGTGTACTTCGGCTCCATCGACACCGTCGCGGTACCGGGCAAGCGCACCGAGTACTACTCCGCAGGGGACACCGCCTGGGACCACCTGGTCTCCAGCAGCTTCCCGTGGGGCGAGTTCATGACCGACCAGCACCGCACCTACAAGGCGGGCTCCCAGCGCGCCGAGAACTGGTACGACGGGGTCATCGGCCCGGTCGCGCCGCGCGACACCGCGGGCAAGGAGCAGCTGGCCGCCGAGCGGCAGGGCAACCTGATCGGCTTCTCCTCCGCCATGTGGGGCGACACCGGGCACTACGCCCAGCAGGGCGGCTTCGGCGACCTCGGCAACGTCTCGCTCAAGCGTGACGGCGAGTCGCTGGGCGACACCGGCTACCCGTTCGGCGTCTTCGAGGTCCCGGCCGGCGAGGCCACGTACGAGATGACCCAGTACCTGGAGAAGGTCGGCCAGCCGGCCCGTACCTGGCAGCGCTCCTCGGGGATCCAGACCACCTGGACCTTCCGCTCGAAGCTGGACGCGACGCAGTACTCGCAGGCGCTGCCGGTCATCTTCCCGCGGATCTCCGCCCCGCTGGACGGCATGAAGACCCTGGCCGCGGCCAACGGCCAGCAGATCGGCCTGGCGGTCAGCGGGCACGCGGGCTACGCGCCGGGCGCGCTCAAGTCGGCCAAGCTGTCGTACTCGTACGACGAGGGCGGCAGCTGGACCGAGGCGAAGGTGAGCGGGCGCGGTGGGCAGTGGACCGCGACCGTGGACCACGCCGGAGCCGCGGGCAAGCAGGTCATGCTCAAGGTCGAGCTGACCGACGCGAAGGGCGCCACCGTCACCCAGACGGTCGCGCGAGCGTACGACATTCGCTAAGTCGTACGACATAGAGCCGGGGGGTCCATCGGACGGCGGTCCGATGGGCCCCCCTTTTTCCTGCGTTCGCCGGATTTCGGCTGCGCCGGAGCCCGACAATGAGGGCCATGAGTCAGCGGGACGCGGGCGCGGATGACTGGTGGCAGAAGCTCTACGAAGACCCCGACGCGGGACCGGAACCCGATCCCCGGGACACCCTGGAACACCGCTTCCGCTCGGCGGCGGTGCTGGTGGCGCCGACGCCGTCTCCGTCCCCGCCTCCGTCACCGGTACCCCGTCCGCGGAGGGATCCGGGGACGGTGACGGAACACGCCCCGGATGCGGGGGCGGGGCCGCCTGCTGCTGCGCCGGGGCCGGAGGCTGGGTCGCCTGTTCCTGGGCACGCGACGGTGGTGGGGCCGTCTGTCCCTGAGCCGGGGCCGGTGCTCGGGGGGACGCTGCCGGTGGCGGGTTCCGTGCCGGAGGCGGGGCCGCGTGCTGCTGCGCCCGTCCTGGAGGCTGGGTCGCCTGTTCCTGGGCCCGCGTCGGTGGTGGGGCCGCCTGTTGCTGAGCCGGGGCCGGTGCTCGGGGGGACGCCGCCGGTGGCGGATTTCGTGCCGGAGGCGGGGTCGCCTGTTCCTGGGCCCAGGCCGGAGGTGGAGCCGCCTGTTGCTGTGCCCGTGCCGGAGGTGGGGCCGCCTGTTGCTGCGCCCGAGGTGCCGGCTGCCGGGGCTGCGGTGGTGGAAGGGCCGCCTGTTGCTGTGCCCGTGCTGGAGGCGGGGTCGCCTGTTCCTGGGCCCGCGACGGTGGTGGGGCCGTCTGTCCCTGAGCCGGGGCCGGTGCCCGGGGGGACGCCGCCGGTGGCTGATTTCGTGCCGGAGGCGGGGCCGCGTACGCCGGGTCCCAGGTTGGTGCCCCAGGCGGAAGCGGAGCCGCCCGTGGCGGATTCCGGACCGGCGGCGGCGTCGGAGGCCTGGACGGGGGACGCGTACGGCGGCTCGCCGCTGCCGCCGCCCCGGGACCCCCGGGAGGGCGGCCAGACCTGGTACGCACTCGGTAGCGTCGCCGTCCCGCCCGCGCTGCCCGCCGAGGAGTCGGGCGAACCATCCGACTGGAGCTGGGGCCCGCGGGACGAGGGGCCCACAGCGGCTGCGCCCCCGGCGGAGGCTGGGCACGGCCCCGCGGGCGCGTACGGCGAAGCCGGGCACCCGGTCCAGGCCACCCCGGCACCGGGAGCGGGTGGCGCCGGCGATCCGTGGACGGGTCCGGGCGCCGGCTCACCGCCGGGGCCCGCGTACGGGTCCGGCCCGGGCCCCGTCCTGGGCTCTGGTCCGGCTCCGGGAGCAGGCGCAGGCTCTGATCCGACGCCAGGCGCCGGCTCCGTCGTCTCCGGGGCGGATCCCAGGTCAGGCCCTGCCGCCGCTCCCAAGTCCGGACTTGGCCACGGGCCCGGTGGCACCCCGGGCCAGGGGTTCGGTCCCGGGTCTGACGCCGGCTTCGGTGCCGCCTCCGGTTCCGGTCCCGGCTCTGGGCCCAGTCCCAGCTCTGGTCCTGTTCCCGGGCCGGGCTCCGTGCCCGCCTCCGGGCCGGGCTCTGGCCCCGTGTCAGCGTCCGGCCCCGGTGCAGGTCCTGGTCTTGACTCAGGTCCAGGGTCCGGGTCCGGCGTCAGCCACGGTCCCGGTTCCGGCCTTGGCTCTGGCCCCGTTCCGGGGTCGGGCTTCGGTTCCGGCCCCGACGTCGACCCCGGGTCCGGCGTCAGCCACGGCCCCGATCCTGTTCCGGGCTCGGGCTTCGGGTCCGGCCCCGGCGCCGGTCCTGGTTCCGGCCTTGGCTCTGGCCCCGTTCCGGGGTCGGGACGCGATTCTGGGTCCGGCGTCGACCCCGGGTCCGGCGTCAGCCACGGCTCCGGGTCTGTTCCGGGCTCGGGCTTCGGTTCTGGCCCCGGCGCCGCTCCCGGTCCCGGTTCCGGACCTGGCTCTGGCCCCGTTCCGGGGTCGGGACGCGATTCCGGGTCCGGCGTCAGTCAGGGCCCCGGGCCTGGCTCTGGCTCTGAGCCCGTTCCGGGGTCGGGCTTCGGGTCCGGCCCTGGGGTCGGTCCGGGGTCGGGACTCGGTTCCGGGTCCGGCATCGGCCAGGGCCCTGGGCCTGGCTCTGGCTCTGAGCCCGTTCCGGGGTCGGGCTTCGGGTCCGGCCCTGGGGTCGGTCCGGGGTCGGGACGCGATTCCGGGTCCGGCGTCAGTCAGGGCCCCGGGCCTGGCCCTGGTTCTGGACCCGTACCGGGGTCGGGCTTCGGACCCGGCCCCGGGTTCGGACTCGATTCCGGGGCTGGTGTCAGCCCCGGGCCCGGCCCCGGCTCCGTGCCCGCCTCCGGGCCGGGCTCTGGCCCCGTGTCAGCGTCCGGCCCCGGCTCTGGGGTCGTGCCGGGGGCCGGCTTCGGTTCTGGGCTCGGTTCTGGTGCCGGTACCGGCTTTGCCCTCGGGTCGCATCCGGGGTCCGGGGCGGGCTGGGGGGCTGCTCCCACGGACGGGGGCGGTGGCTCGGGGGACGGGGTTTTCGGGGTGCCGCGGCCCGTGGTGGCGCATTTGGGGGACCGGCCGCCCACCTACGCCGCGGAGCCCATCGCGCTGCCCGCCGCCGACCCGGCCGGGCTCGCCGCGCTGACCCCCGACACCGTGCTGGAGGGGGCCCAGTACGGCGGCTACACGCTGCGCGCCGCCTCCGTGCGCGGGGACTCCGCCCGGTTCCGGGGCGAAGCCCGGCGGGACTTCCTGCTCACCGCCCGCTTCGGCACCGGGCCCGACGCGCTGGTCCTGGTGGTGCTCGCCGGCGGGGACCGGGCCGCGCCCGGAGCCGCCGAGGCCGCCGCCGAGGTGTGCCGCTCCGTCGCGGCAGCCGTCGGGCGCAGCCAGGAGCGGCTGTCGCAGGACATCAGGGACGGCCGGCGCGAAGCCCTGCGTTCGGGGCTCCAGCGGCTCACCGACCGCGGCTACGGGCAGCTGCGCGCCCGCGCCGCCGAGCTGGGGCTCCCGGAGGACGGCTACACGGCCGGGCTGCGCGGACTGCTGCTGCCGGTCGACCCCGGCTGCCGCACCCGGGTCTGCTTCGGCGCGGGCGCGGGCGGGCTGTTCCGGCTCCGGGACGGACAGTGGCGGGACCTGGAGGAGCCCCCGCCGGCAACCGGCCCGGCAACCGGTCCGGCACCCGCATCCGCCGAGCCCCCCGGCGGGTTCCGCTTCCGCTTCCGGGCCTCCGTGGCCCGCCCCGGCGACACCCTGCTCCTGTGCTCCGGCGGCCTCGCGGACCCCATGCGCGAGGAGGAACCGCTCTCCGTCGAGCTCGCCGACCGCTGGGCCGACGCACCCCCGCCGGGCCTCGCCGCCTTCCTCGCGGACACCCAGCTCCGCCTCAAGGGCTACGCCGACGACCGGACGGCCGCCGCGGTCTGGGAGGCGTAACCCGGCGGATCATGCGTGGATGGGAGGCGCACCCGGCAGAGCCGAACCGGAAAGGGCGCCCCCACCATGGCCAAGCAGAACGTGGCGGAGCAGTTCATCGACATTCTCGTGCGCGCCGGCGTGCGCCGGATGTACGGAGTCGTCGGGGACAGCCTCAACCCCGTCGTCGACGCGATCCGCCGCACCGGCGGCATCGAGTGGATCCAGGTGCGCCACGAGGAGACCGCCGCCTTCGCGGCCGGCGCCGAGGCCCAGATCACCGGCACCCTCGCCGCGTGCGCCGGCTCCTGCGGCCCCGGCAACCTCCACCTGATCAACGGGCTCTACGACGCCCACCGCTCGATGGCCCCGGTCCTCGCGCTGGCCTCCCACATCCCCTCCGGCGAGATCGGCCTCGGCTACTTCCAGGAGACCCACCCCGACCGGCTGTTCACCGAATGCAGCCACTACAGCGAGCTGATCTCCAACCCCCGCCAGATGCCCCGGGTCCTGCAGAGCGCCATCCAGCACGCCATCGGGCGCGGTGGCGTCGGCGTGGTGTCCCTGCCCGGGGACATCGCCTCCCTGCCCGCACCGGAGCAGAGCGCCGAGCAGGCGCTGGTGACCGCGCGGCCGACCGTACGGCCCGGCGAAGGGGAGATCGACAAGCTGGTCCGGCTCATCGACGAGGCCGACCGGGTCACCCTCTTCTGCGGCAGCGGCACCGCCGGCGCGCACGCCGAGGTGATGGAGTTCGCCGGCCGGGTCAAAGCGCCCGTCGGGCACGCCCTGCGCGGCAAGGAATGGATCCAGTACGACAATCCGTACGACGTCGGCATGAGCGGGCTGCTCGGCTACGGCGCGGCCTACGAGGCCACCCACGAGTGCGATCTGCTGATCATGCTCGGCACGGACTTCCCCTACAACGCCTTCCTCCCCGACGACGTCAAGATCGTCCAGGTGGACATCCGGCCCGAACACCTCGGCCGCCGCACCACACTGGAACTCGCGGTCTGGGGCGACGTACGCGAGACCCTGCGCGCGCTGAACGCCCGGGTGAAGGCCAAGACGGACCGCCGGTTCCTCGACCGGATGCTGAAGAAGCACGCGGACGCCCTGGAGGGGGTGGTGAAGGCGTACACGCGCAAGGTGGAGAAGCGCACGCCCATCCATCCCGAGTACGTGGCCGCGGTCCTCGACGAACTCGCCGACGAAGACGCGGTGTTCACCGTGGATACAGGCATGTGCAACGTATGGGCGGCGCGCTATCTTTCCCCGAACGGTAAGCGCCGCATCATCGGCTCCTTCAGCCACGGCTCGATGGCCAACGCCCTTCCGCAGGCCATCGGCGCACAGTTCACCGATCGCGGACGTCAAGTGGTGTCGATGTCCGGCGACGGCGGTTTCTCCATGCTGATGGGAGATTTCCTCACCCTGGTGCAGTACGACCTCCCCGTCAAAGTGGTCCTCTTCAACAACTCATCCCTCGGTATGGTCGAGTTGGAGATGCTGGTTTCCGGCCTTCCTTCGTACGGAACCACGAACAAGAACCCCGACTTCGCGGCGATCGCCCGCGCGGCGGGCGCGTACGGCGTCCGGGTGGAGAAGCCCAAGCAGCTCACAGCGGCTTTGAAGGACGCTTTCAAGCACAAGGGACCCGCTTTGGTGGACGTGGTCACCGACCCCAATGCCCTGTCCATTCCACCGAAGATCAGCGCTGAAATGGTGACCGGATTCGCGCTTTCGGCCAGCAAGATCGTGCTGGACGGAGGGGTGGGCCGGATGATCCAGATGGCGCGATCCAACCTCCGCAACGTGCCGCGCCCTTGAGCCCGTATGCGTGCGGATTCGCCCGGGGGGCATGCATCCCGTAGGCCTGTTCGACCGGCGGGCCGTCGGGAAGTGGACACGCGGGAGGTACATCGCCGTGCGGGTGGGGGCGAAGGCCGGAAAGTTGTGGCGGAGAGGGCGGCCGGTGCCGCGCGAACCGTCGGCCGAGGACAAGGCGGCGGTGCACGCGTCGGGGATCACCCGGAGCGTGCGGCGGGCCGATCTCAAAGCGGTGGGGGAAGTCCGCAGGGATCTCAGGGAGTTGATGCGCCACCGGTGCAGGGCGGAGGCCGCCGAGGTGGCCGAGCTGCTGATCACCGAGCTCGTCACCAACGCCCTCGTCCACACCGATCAGGGAGCCGAGGTCTCCGCGACGCTCGCCGCCGACCGGCTGCGGGTGGAGGTCCGCGACTACGCCGCCCGCCGGCCCCGGCCGCACGTACCGTCCGCCGACGACGGTACGCACGGCAGGGGACTGGTGCTGCTGCAGTCGCTCGCCGACGCCTGGGGCGTGGACGCGCTCGGGCTGTCGCTGGGGGGCGGCAAGGTGGTGTGGTTCGAGCTCGACGGAGCGAAGGAGGCGGGGCCCGCCTGAGCGGACGGGCGGACCCCGCGAGCCGGATCCCGGACGGGCCCGGGCCCGTCAGGTGATCATCCGAACTGCTGCTCCAGATCCTTCAGTTTGCGTTCCAGCGAGTCGAGCCGGGGGAGCGTCTGCGTATCGTCCTCGGCGGTGAGATCCACCGTCCGGGAGCCGACGACCGTGTCGGCCTTCTCGGCCGTGTGATGGGCTTCCGTTCCGCTCACGGCCTGCAGGGAGGGCCGGCGCCGTAGGGGCAGCTGTCCGGTTTCCGCTATGGCCGGCTCCGCGCCGACCGGCGCGGAGCCCGCTCCGGGGGCCAGCCCCGGCGCCTCGACCTGACGGGCGCGGGCCACGCGCCCGAACGCCCGGTTCTGCCGGCCGAGCGCCTTGATGTGCGCCCGGTCCAGGCGGTGTTGCTCCCGTCGGCGGTGCCGGTCGTTCTCCTTCTCCTTCTTGTCCTCGCGCACCTCGTCCACGGCCTCGTCGAGCGTGCGGACCCCCTCCAGCAGCATCAGCGACCAGGCGCCGAAGGTCTCCCGGGGCGCCCGCAGCCAGCGGACCATCCGGATCTGCGGCAACGGCCTCGGGATCAGGCCCTGTTCGCGCAGCGCGGCCCGGCGGGTCTGCTTCAGCGCGCGGTCGAAGAGCACGGCCGCCGAGAGGGACATGCCGGAGAAGAACTGCGGAGCGCCGTCGTGGCCGAATCCGCGCGGGGCGTGCACCCAGTTGAACCAGGCGGCGGCTCCCGCGAACAGCCAGACCAGCATGCGCGAACCGAGGGCCGCGTCGCCGTGGCTGGCCTCGCGGACGGCGAGCACCGAACAGAACATGGCGGCGCCGTCGAGACCGAAGGGGACCAGGTACTCCCAGCCCCCGGACAGGTTGAGGTTTTGCCGGCCGAAGCCGACCAGCCCGTGGAAGGAGAGCGCCGCGGCGACCGCCGCGCAGCAGAACAGCAGGACGTACGAGGCGGTCCCGTAGACGGCTTCCTTGCGCCGCCGCCGCTCCTCGCTGCGCTCCCAGCTGTCCTCGGCGACCCCCGCCTTCTCGCCTTCGCGCTTGCCCCGGGCCAGTACCGCCACTGCCGCAAGTACGCCCAGGATCAGCAGGCTGCCGGGCAGCAGCCAGTCCAGCGATATGTCGGTCAGTCTCATGCGGTTGTCCCTTGCCTCGCGTATGCGGCTGTTCGGCTTGTGGCCGGTGCGGCTTTCCGGGCGCCATAGTGGCGCAGCCGGTGAGCCGTACACGCGGGTTTCGGGGCAAGTGGACGCCAACGGGGGGCGGAGCCCGCCGGATAGGGTGTTGCGGATCGAACTCCCGCTCGTGTGGGACGAGTTGAGTTCGATTTTCGTCAGCCGGACGGGTGGGTTGAGTCGGCGGGGGCGGCGGCGCGGAAACTCGGTGGCGGGCGTACGGCCGGGTGGGTGACACCGGCCGCCCTTCGGCGCCCTGCGCGGCGCCGGTCCACACTGCCCCGGAGAAGGTCTGGTCAGCCCGATCGACGCCAGTACCGAGGACGAGGTGACCAGGCTGCTCGGCCTCGGCGCCACCAGGGCGGACGTGGGACAGGGCCCGGATCGGAGCCGGGAGGTCATGGCCGATCCCGAGGGCAGCGAGTTCTGCGTACTGCGGACCCTGGCGCCGTAGGCCGGACCGCTTCGCTCAGTCGTCGGCCGTCAGGCGCGTGATCCGGTCCTCGTCGCAGGTGCGGGGGCAGGTGACGCAGGTGTCGTCCGGGCGGATCGTGTAGAAGAAGCAGCAGCTCGCCCGGTCACGGGTGGGCAGCTCCCGGCCGTCCGGGGCTTCGAGGGTGCGGAAGCCGGCGCCGCCGGTGTACGGGGCGGTCGAGCCGGGGAAGAGCCGGTCCAGCTCGCGCATCGCCCGCTGCTCCTCGGCTTCGCCGAGCAGGTTGCCCACGTACCAGAGGCTCTCGACCACGTCGTCGGTCACCATGCCCCACAGGGCGCGCCGGCCGCGCCGCATGCGCGGGCCGAAGCCCTCCATGAGCGGTTCGAGGTGCTGGGCCACCGCAGCCCGTACCTCTGCGCGCAGCGCGTCCTCGTCGGGCACGACCCGGGCCCCGGGGAGCGCTGCGGCCGGGTCGTCCGGCAGGCAGGCGAAGGAGTGGACGCGGACTGCCATCCGGCCGTCGGTCCGGTGGAAGGACACGGCCTCCGGGGGCAGGAGCGGCACGCGCCGGTCCAGGAACCAGGGAGCCGTGAACAGCAGACAGGCCTCCCACGCGTACCGGTGCAGTCCGAACCCCGCCACGACGTCCGGTCGGCCCGGGCGCCCGTAGTCGCGCAGGATCTGGGCCTCGTCCCACGCGAGGAACGCCTCCAGGGCCTCGCCGCCCGCCGCGAGCTCGTCCGCACCGACCCACCCCACACCGCGAGGGGAGGGTTCGTGCGGGGCGAGCTCGGTGACGCGCAGTCCGGCGTAGGCCTCGGTCAGCCGCGCGTAGGCGTCCGCCACCGGAGAGCCGGCCGGGGCGGGGGTGCGTACGGGGCGGACGGGGTGGACGTGGCCCTGGGCGGGCGCGACGGCCGTGACGGTCATGGCGAACCACCGAATCACGCGATCGTTAACAGGTAAGCCTTACCTTACCTGATCTCTGTGGGGTGTGGGAAGGCGGGCTATTCTTCGGGTGCAGATCGAAACCCGTGGAGGACCGAGTGCGCGAGACGGCCCGAGCCCGGGTACCGGAGCAGCAGAACCGGAAGGTCGTACGCCACTCCGTGCGGGGGCAGATCCTCGACGCCCTGCGTGCGGCGCTGCTCGCGGGCGAGCTGGCACCGGGGGAGATCTACTCGGGGCCGGCCTTGGGGGAGCGGTTCGGGGTCTCCGCGACGCCCGTGCGCGAGGCGATGCAGCAGCTGGCGCTGGAGGGGGTCGTCGAATGCCTCCCGAACCGGGGCTTCCGGGTCCTGACCCGGACCCCCGGGGAGCTGGCGGAGCTGGCCGAGGTCAGGGCGTTGCTCGAAGTGCCCGTGATGCTGCGGCTGGCCCGTACGGTGCCGGCGGGGGCCTGGGCCGCGGTGGTGCCTGCGGCGGCGGAGGCGGAGGCGGCGGCAGCCGCGGGTGATGCGGCGCGGTACGCCGATGCGGACCGGGCGTTCCACCGGGCGGTGCTCGCGCTGGCGGGCAACGCCCAGCTCCTTCTGGTGGCGGAGGACCTCCACCGCCGCTCCCAGTGGCCCCTGCCGGGCCCCCGCCGCATCCGCCGGGCGGACCTCGTCGCGGACGCGGCGCAGCACGTGGCGGTACTGGCCGCCCTCTCCACGGGCGACCTCCCGGAGGCGGAGTCCCTGATCCGCACCCACTTCGCGTCCCCCTGACGGATCCCGGGGGACCGGTCCCCCGGGCCCCTGCGCCTCAAACGCCGGCGGGGCTGGGGTGTGGTCGGCGTCTGCCTGGCTGCGTGGGGGCCGGTGCCGGGGGCGGGGTGGGGTGTCGGCCTGGACTGCATGATTTAGGCGCCCCCTGCTCTACTCCGACAGGGTTCGGGCTGTACCTGCGCCACAAATCACGCTTTACGTCCAGGCCGACACCCCACCCCGCCCCCGTCCCCGACCCCGGCGCGCCCCCAACCCCGACCGGGGGGCGGCATGCCCGGCTCGGGTGCCCCGACTTCGACCGGGGGTGTCGTGCCCGGCTCGGCGTTCGTCCGTTCCTGGCCGGGGTGCCAATGCACCCGACTGGGGGTGCCGACGTGCCCGGCTCGGGTGGCTTCGTCTCTGGCCGGGGCGTGGAGCCGCCTGGGGCCCTTTCAGTCGCCCGGGGGTTGGGTCTTTTCAGCCGTCCGGCGTTTGAGGACCGGGGTCTGGGGCGGAGCCCCAGGGGTCCGGGCGTAGCCCGGGGCCCCTTCCCGGGCGCAGCCCGGGGCATCCTCAGCCTCGCCGGCGTTTGAGGCGCGGGTCCGGGCGGAGCCCGGGGAACGGTGGAAGGGCGGGTCGGGGACTTCGCCCCGCAGGGCATCCCCACCCGCCCACCGGGCCCCCCACGCCGGGACGGGGGTGGCGAGCACCCCGCCGGGCCACCGCCGGGACGGTGCCCGGCGCGGAGTCGGGGAGGCCCGCCTGGCGCGTCAAGAAGGGGTTGGGGTGGGGTGGAGTTGGTCTGCCAGCCAGGTGGGGATTCCGCCCAGGAGGTGGAAGAGGCGGCGGGCCTCCGCGCGGAGGCGGGCCGCCTCCGGTTCCGGTTCGGCTTCGGCCAGGGCCGCCAGCGCCGGGGCGGTGCCGACCAGGAAGCCCAGGTCCTCCCGGATGCGGAGGGACTCCGCGAAGCCCTTGCGGGCCTCGGCGACCTCCCCGTCCCGCAGGGCCAGCGCCGCCAGGTGCCGCCAGGTGAAGGAGAGCAGCAGGGTGTCCCCGTGGGCCAGGGCGCCCGCGTGGGCCCGCCTGTAGGCGGGCAGGGCGGAGGAGGGTGCGTCCGCCAGGTGCTCCGCGACCAGGCCGCGCCGGAAGTCCAGCAGTGGCCGGGTGCGCGACCCGGGGGACAGCAGGGCCGCCGCGCGGCCGAGCGCGGAGCGGGCCTCGTCGGCCCGGTCGCGTACGCCCAGTACGGTCGCCGCGTACGCGAGGTGACCGCGTTCGCAGGCGGCCGCGCCCCGGTCGTCGTCGTCCTGGGAGACCGCTTCGGCCACCCGCAGGGCGTCCTCCGCCTCGGCCCAGCCCTGCCCCGTGAACAGGCAGCGCTCGACCAGGAGTCCGGTCCGCTGTACGGCGGCTCCGGCATCGGACAGGTGCGGCGTCAGCAGGGCCGCCGCGTCGGTCCAACAGCCGCGCGAGCGCAGCCGCCATATCGCCCGCTGGAGGGGGTCGTCTCCCCCGATAGTTCCGGCACTGGACATGGCGGTATCCGCCACATTGCCCTCCCCAAAGCAACCAAGCAGCACGTCGTTGAGCCCTGGGGCGAAATGAGAGCACGGATCGGCAGGTTCGGCCAAGGGGTCGGGTGAACTCTTTCACAAAGTCCGGACGGATCATCAGTCGCCCCCGGCCGCCCCCCACTCGGCCGCCGACCGGCCCCCCGGCCGGTCAGGCGGTGGATCTTCTCAGCTCATCCGCAGTGCGAGGAAGAAGTCGAGCTTGTCCTCCAGCCGGGAAAGATCCCGTGCCGTCAACTGCTCGATTCGCCCGACCCGGTACCTCAGCGTGTTGACGTGGAGGTGCAGCCGCGTCGCGCAGCGGGTCCACGAGCCGTCGCAGTCCAGGAAGGCTTCGAGCGTGGGGATGAGCTCCGCCCGGTGGCGGCGGTCGTAGTCCCGCAGCGGGTCCAGCAGCCGGGCGGTGAAGGCGCGGCGGACGTCGTCCGGGACGAACGGGAGCAGCAGGACGTGCGAGGCGAGCTCGTGGTGCCCGGCGGCGCAGACCCGGCCCGGGCGGGCCGCGGCGACCCGGCGGGCGTGCCGGGCCTCTTCCAGGGCCCCGCGGAGCCCTTCGGCGGAGGACACGGCCGCGCTGACGCCCAGGGTGAGCCGGCCGTCGTCGGCGAGTCCGGCCGCCAGGGGGTCCCGTACGGCCGCGAGCAGCGTTTCCGCGTGCAGGGCGGTGTCGGGGCCCTTCTCCTCGCCGGGCTCCCCGGCGGGCGCGGGCAGCGGTACGAGGGCGATCGCCTCGTCCCCGGCGTGCGCGACGGCGATCCGGTCCGAGGGTTCGGGCCCGGAGACCGACGGGTCGACGAGGATCTCCTCCAGCAGCGACTGGGCGACGGGGCCGCCCGCGATGTCACCGCCGTCCCAGTCCACCCGGGCCACGACGACCTGCCAGTGCGGGGCGGTGCCCAGGCCGGGCAGGAGGACGGGCGCGGCCACCCGCAGGCGGGCGGCGATCTCGGCGGGCGGGGCGCCCGTCTGGACCAGCTCCAGGACCTCCTGGGCGAGGCGGCGGCGCACCGTACGGGCCGCGTCGCGGCGGTCCCGCTCGACGGCGATGAGCTGGGTGACGCCCTGGAGCAGGTCGAGGCGCTCGGCCGGCCAGTCGCCGGCGTCGGCCTCGACGGCCAGCAGCCAGTCGGAGAGCACGCTCTCGCGGACGTCCCGGGCCGCCGGACCTGCGGGGCCGCGCCCGTGTCCCCTGATCGGGAAGAGGGAGTAGGTAATACCCTGGAGGGAGATCCGGTGCGGGCCTCTGCGGCCCGTCCGGACCGCCGCGAGGTGCTCGCTCGCCAGTGCCGCGCAGATGCCCGGCGCCAGCGGCTCGCCCGCCCCGGCGATCTGCCGGCCCGTGGGCGAGAGCACCCAGGCCCGGAGATCGAGGTCCGTGGTGAGCAGATCGAGCACCACATCGGGTCCGCCACCGGCGGGACCGGAGGTCATGAGCCGCCGATGGCGGTCCACGACCGCCGCGAGGTCCCCGGCACGCTCTCCCGACACCTGCCGCACCACGTACTCGGTGATGGTGGCGAATGCAACGTCTTCGTTTACAGCGAACAACGGAAGACGGTTGCGCAGACACGCCGTGACCAGGTCGTCGGGAATGTCACCCAGTTCCGCCTCGCCGGCCGCGAGCCCGGCCACTCCGGCGCTCGCGAGGATTCGTACGAACGGCTCGGAGTCGGCCGAATTTCGTCTCCAGGCCAGGCCAGTGAGGACTAGCTCCCCTCCGGATAGGTATCGGCTGGGATCCCTCAGGTCGGTCGTCATGACCCCGCGGACCGTCCGGTCGAGTTCTTCCTCGCCGCCCAGCAGCCGCAGCCCCAGCGCCTCGGTTTCCAGCAGTGCGCGCAGCCGCATGATGTCGCCGCCGATCTGTCTCGAATGTTGCCGTTGGAAATCGGGCAGGTCGTCGCATCCTGCCTTTCATACGAATCTACAAGACGAGGGAGGTCCCCAGCCAACTCCTTCATGGTTTCGGTGACTGCACCCGAGGGACGGATGGCCGCTGTACTGAGTCCACACCGCGTTAACAGCACGTGAACGACCAGTCGAGGGCCCAAGGGCCTCCTGGCTTGAAGTGAACGACCCGATTAAGAAGAAGAGAGCCGCACATGGACTTCCTTCGCCCCGCCAGCTGGGAGGAGGCGCTCGCCGCTAAGGCCGAGTTCCCCACAGCTGTGCCGATTGCGGGTGGCACCGATGTGATGGTCGAGATCAACTTCGACCACCGTCGGCCGGAGTACCTCCTGGACCTGAACCGCATCGGTCTCCTGCGGGAGTGGGAGGTCGGGGAGGACGTGGTCCGGCTCGGCGCTTCCGTCCCGTACACGCAGATCATGGAGAACCTCCGCACGGAGCTTCCGGGACTCGCGCTCGCCTCGCACACGGTCGCGTCCCCGCAGATCCGTAACCGCGGCGGTGTCGGCGGCAACCTCGGTTGCGCCTCGCCGGCCGGCGACTCCCACCCCGCGCTGCTCGCGGCGGGAGCCGAGGTCGAGGTGGAGTCCGTACGCGGATCCCGCCTGATCCCGATCGACGAGTTCTACACCGGCGTCAAGCGCAACGCGCTGGCCGCCGACGAGCTCATCAAGACCGTCCACGTCAAGAAGGCGGACGGCCCCCAGCAGTACTCCAAGGTCGGCTCCCGCAACGCGATGGTCATCGCCGTCTGCGCGTTCGGCCTGGCGCTGCACCCCGAGACCCGCACGGTCCGCACCGGCATCGGTTCGGCCGCGCCGACCCCGATCCGGGCGAAGGCCGCCGAGGAGTTCCTCAACGCCGCGCTCGAAGAGGGCGGCTTCTGGGAGTCCGGCAAGGTCATCACCCCGTCGATCGCCAAGCAGTTCGGTGACCTCGCCTCCGGCGCGGCCAACCCGATCGACGACGTCCGCGGCACGGCGAAGTACCGCCGCCACGCGGTCGGCATCATGGCTCGCCGCCAGCTCGTCTGGACGTGGGAGCAGTACCGCGGTTCGAACAACGGCCGCTCGCTTGAAGGGGCTGCGTAATCATGCGCGTCAATTTCACTGTCAACGGCCGTCAGCAGGAAGCCGACGACGTCTGGGAGGGCGAGTCCCTTCTCTACGTCCTGCGCGAGCGCCTGGGCCTGCCCGGTTCGAAGAACGCCTGTGAGCAGGGCGAGTGCGGTTCCTGCACCGTCCGTCTCGACGGCGTGCCGGTCTGTTCCTGTCTGGTCGCGGCCGGTCAGGTCGAGGGCCGCGACGTCGTGACCGTCGAGGGCCTGGCGGAGTTCGCCAAGCAGCGCGACGAGCACGGCCACGGCGGTGCCTGCGGCACCGGCGGCGGCTGCGGCAGCAAGGGCGGCGTCACCCTGGACGCGGCCAAGCAGTGGCAGGCCAAGCCGGGCGACTCCCAGACCGGTGAGGGCGTCGAGCTCTCCACCATCCAGCAGGCGTTCATCGACGCCGGCGCCGTGCAGTGCGGTTTCTGCACCCCGGGCCTCCTGGTCCAGGCAGACGCGCTGCTGGAGGAGAACCCCTCCCCGTCCGACCAGGACATCCGCGAGTCCCTGTCCGGCAACCTCTGCCGCTGCACGGGCTACGAGAAGATCCTCGACGCGGTCCGCCTCGCGGCCGCCCGTCAGTCTGAGGCGGTCTGACCATGGCCCAGAACACGCGCACGGTCCCGGCGGGTACGCCGACCAACGTCACGCAGAAGCACAACAAGGGCGGCATCGGCGAGTCCACGCTGCGCCCGGACGGCACCCTCAAGGTGACCGGTGAGTTCGCGTACTCCTCGGACATGTGGCACGAGGACATGCTGTGGGGCCAGACCCTGCGCTCCACCGTGGCTCACGCCGAGATCGTCTCGATCGACATCTCCGAGGCCCTGGCGATGCCGGGTGTCTACTCGGTCCTGACGTACGACGACCTGCCGGCCGAGATGAAGAACTACGGCCTGGAGATCCAGGACACCCCGGTTCTCGCCAACGGCCGGGTACGTCACCACGGTGAGCCGGTCGCCCTCGTGGCCGCCGACCACCCGGAGACCGCCCGCCGCGCGGCCGCCAAGATCAAGATCGACTACCGTGAGCTGCCGCTCGTCACGGACGAGGCCTCCGCCCTCGCCGAGGGCGCGCCGCTGATCCACGAGGGCCGCGACGACCACCACATCGGTCACGTCCCGCACCCGAACATCGTGCACCGCCAGCCGATCATCCGCGGCAACGTGGAAGAGGCCCGCAAGCGCGCCGACGTCATCGTCGAGGGCGAGTACACCTTCGGCATGCAGGACCAGGCCTTCCTCGGCCCGGAGTCCGGCCTGGCCGTGCCGTCCGAGGACGGCGGTGTCGAGCTGTACGTCGCCACCCAGTGGCTGCACTCGGACCTCCAGCAGATCGCCCCGGTCCTGGGCCTGCCGCCGGAGAAGGTCCGCATGACGCTCTCGGGCGTCGGCGGCGCGTTCGGTGGCCGCGAAGACATCTCGATGCAGATCCACGCCTGCCTCCTGGCCCTGGCCACGAACAAGCCGGTCAAGATCGTCTACAACCGCTTCGAGTCCTTCTTCGGCCACGTGCACCGTCACCCGGCGAAGCTGTACTACGAGCACGGCGCCACCAAGGACGGCAAGCTCACGCACATGAAGTGCAAGATCGTCCTGGACGGCGGCGCGTACGCGTCCGCTTCCCCGGCGGTCGTGGGCAACGCCTCCTCCCTCTCGGTCGGTCCGTACGTCCTGGAGGACGTGGACATCGAGGCGATCGCGCTCTACACGAACAACCCGCCCTGTGGCGCGATGCGCGGCTTCGGCGCCGTCCAGGCCTGCTTCGCCTACGAGGCCCAGATGGACAAGCTCGCGGCGAAGCTGGGCATGGACCCGGTCGAGTTCCGCCAGCTCAACGCCATGGAGCAGGGCACGATCATGCCCACCGGCCAGGTCGTGGACGCTCCGGCGCCCGTCGCCGAGCTGCTGCGCCGGGTCAAGGCCCGTCCGCTGCCGCCGGAGCGCCAGTGGGAGTCCGCCGGCGAGAGCGCGGACGTCCGCGCGCTGCCCGGTGGTCTGTCGAACACCACCCACGGTGAAGGCGTCGTCCGCGGCGTCGGCTACGCGGTCGGCATCAAGAACGTCGGCTTCTCCGAGGGCTTCGACGACTACTCCACCGCCCGCGTGACCCTCGAGGCCATCAACGGCGAAGCGGTCGCGATGGTCCACACGGCCATGGCGGAGGTCGGCCAGGGCGGCATCACCGTCCACGCGCAGATCGCCCGTACCGAGCTGGGTGTCACGCAGGTGACCATCCACCCGGCCGACACGCAGGTCGGCTCCGCCGGTTCCACGTCCGCCTCGCGGCAGACGTACATGACCGGTGGCGCCGTGAAGAACACCTGTGAGGCCGTCCGCGAGGCGGTCCTGGAGATCGGCCGGCGCAAGAACGGCTCGTACCACCCCGCGTGGGCGACCGCCGAGCTGCTCCTCGAAGGCGGAAAGGTCGTCACGGACGGCGGAGAGGTCCTCGCGGACCTGGCCGACATCCTGGAGGGCGAGGACGCGATCGACATCGAGCTCGAGTTCCGCCACGCCGCGACCGAGCCCTTCGACCTGGTCACCGGCCAGGGCAACGGCCACGTCCAGTACACCTTCGCCGCGCACCGCGCGGTCGTCGAGGTGGACACCGAGCTCGGCCTCGTCAAGGTCGTCGAGCTGGCGACCGCCCAGGACGTCGGCAAGGCGCTGAACATGCTCTCCGTGGTCGGCCAGATCCAGGGTGGTACCACCCAGGGCCTGGGCGTCGCGATCATGGAAGAGATCATCGTGGACCCGAAGACCGCGAAGGTGCGCAACCCCTCCTTCACGGACTACCTGATCCCGACCATCCTCGACACCCCGACCATCCCGGTCGACGTCCTGGAGCTCGCCGACCCGAAGGCCCCGTACGGCCTGCGCGGTATGGGCGAGGCCCCGACCCTCTCGTCCACCCCGGCCGTCATCGCGGCGATCCGGGCGGCGACCGGTCTGGAGATCAACAAGACGCCGATCCGTCCGGAACTGCTCACCGGCACTCTCTAGGACGGCTGGTCCGGGGGCCGCGAGGCCCCGGACCCCCCAGATTTCCGGGCGGTGTGACACGGGAACGTCACACTTCCAGCCGCACCGCCCGGAGCACGAAGTCCGGAGTCATCAGCACCGCACCGCTCGCGGTCAAGTTTTCCCCGGAAGTACCCCCACGTAGTACCCCCCGGTGCACCGCCTACCCCAGGTGACACCAGGAGTACCAGCCGTACCGCAGAACCCTCGCAGTACCCGCAGTACACGCAGTGCACAATTTGCGTCGCCTCGGGCCGTCACCCCGGGTCGTGCAGCCAAACGCGTTTTCCCAAATCCCGTGTCTCCAATCTTTATGCGGGTGCCCCTTTGAACCTTGGGAGTTAGGCACCATGACCCAGTCTTCTGTGGAGCCCAAGACCAGTGCGGAGGAAGCCGGAAACGGCCCTTCGACCCCCGCTGGACAGTCTTGGCTCGACCGTTACTTTCACATCAGCAAGCGCGGATCCAAGGTCGGCAACGAAGTTCGTGGCGGTATCACGACCTTCATGGCCATGGCCTACATCCTCCTGCTGAACCCCCTGCTCCTCTCGGGCGCGGACGTCGACGGCAACAAGATGGCCGCCTCGGCGATCATCACCGCCACCGCCTTCGCCGCAGCCGTCACGACGCTCCTCATGGGCTTCGTCGGCAAGGTCCCGCTCGCGCTCGCGGCCGGCCTCTCCGTGTCCGGCGTGCTGGCATCGCAGGTGGCCCCCCAGATGACCTGGCCGCAGGCCATGGGCATGTGCGTGGTCTACGGCGTCGTGATCTGTCTCCTGGTCGTCACCGGCCTCCGAGAGATGATCATGAACGCGATACCCCTCGCGCTCAAGCACGCCATCACCATGGGCATCGGCCTCTTCGTCGCCCTGATCGGCTTCGTGAAGGCGGGCTTCGTCGGCAACGGCGGGGAGTTCATGCCCCCCGTCCAGCTCGGCGCGACCGGTGAGCTCTCCGGCTGGCCCGTCCTGCTCTTCGCCGTCACCCTGATCGCCATCTTCATGCTCCAGGCCCGCAAGGTGCCCGGCGCGATCCTGATCGGCATCGTCGGTGGCACCGTCCTCGCCGCGATCCTCAACGCCATCGTGGACATCGACCCGAAGGCCTGGAAGAACGGCCCGCCGGAGCTCAACGGCTCCGCGGTCTCGGCGCCGGACTTCTCGCTCTTCGGTGACGTCTCCTTCGGCGGCTGGGGCGACGTCGGCTACATGACGGTCGGCATGATCGTCTTCACCCTGGTTCTTGCCGGCTTCTTCGACGCGATGGCCACCATCATCGGCGTCGGCACCGAGGCCAAGCTGGCCGACGAGCAGGGCCGCATGCCGGGCCTGTCCAAGGCGCTGTTCATCGACGGTGCCGGTGGCGCCATCGGTGGCATCTCCGGTGGCTCCGGCCAGACCGTGTTCGTCGAGTCCGCGACCGGCGTCGGTGAGGGTGCCCGCACAGGCCTCGCCTCCGTCGTCACCGGCCTCTTCTTCGCCGCCTGCCTCTTCTTCACCCCGATCACGCAGATCGTCCCGGGTGAGGTCGCCTCCGCGGCCCTGGTCGTCATCGGCGCGATGATGATGCAGAACGCCCGCCACGTGGACTGGGCCGACAGCTCGACCTCGATCCCGGTCTTCCTGACCGTCGTGGTCATGCCCTTCACGTACTCGATCACCGCCGGTGTCGCCGCGGGTGTCATCTCCTACGTCGCCATCAAGGTCGCGCAGGGCAAGGCCCGTGAGATCGGTGGCTTCATGTGGGCGCTGACCGGAATCTTCCTGGTCTTCTTCGCGCTCCACCCGATCGAGAGCTGGCTCGGCGTCGGCTGAGCCGACCTGACCAGGTCCGATCGACCTGATCCGTAGCGCACGACCGCACCCTCCACGTATCCGATACTGGAAACTGAACCCCTCCGAGGAGGCCCCCATGCTGGATATCGCCGAAGAATTGAACCGGTGGGTCGAGCAGGGACGTGACTTCGCCGTCGCCACGGTCGTGGCGGTCGGCGGGAGCGCGCCCAGGCAGCCCGGAGCGGCCCTCGCCGTCGACACCGACGGCACGGCCATCGGTTCGGTCTCCGGCGGATGCGTGGAGGGTGCGGTGTACGAGCTGTGCCAGCAGGCGCTCGAAGACGGCGAGACCGTCCAGGAGCGCTTCGGGTACAGCGATGACGATGCCTTCGCCGTCGGTCTGACCTGCGGCGGAATCATCGACATCCTGGTCACCCCGGTCCCCGTGGGCTCTCCCGCACGGGAGGTGTTCGCGGCCTCGCTGGCCGCCGCCGCCCGCGGGGAGGCGGCGGCGGTCGCCCGGATCGCCGAAGGCCCGGCCGAGCTCATGGGCCGCGCCGTACTCGTCCGGGGCGAAGGCTCCTACGAGGGCGGGTTCGGCGGTCACCCCGAGCTGGACCGCGCCATCGCCGAAGAGGCCCGGGCCATGCTCGACGCCGGCAAGACCGGCGTGCTGGAGATCGGCGCCGACGGCCGCCTCTGCGGAGAGCCGCTCAAGGTGCTGGTCGAGTCCAGTGTCCCGCCGCCCCGGATGATCGTCTTCGGGGCCATCGACTTCGCCTCCGCCCTGGTGCGGATCGGCAAGTTCCTCGGCTACCGGGTGACGCTGTGCGACGCCCGGCCCGTGTTCGCCACGAAGAAGCGTTTCCCCGAAGCGGACGAGATCGTGGTCGACTGGCCGCACCGCTACCTGGAGGAGCAGTCCTCCGCCGGTACGGTCGACGGCCGGACGGTCCTGTGCGTCCTCACGCACGACGCCAAGTTCGATGTCCCGCTCCTCGAACTGGCCCTCAAACTTCCCGTCGCCTACGTCGGCGCCATGGGCTCCCGCCGCACCCACGAGGACCGCAACAAGCGGCTGCGCGAGGTCGGTGTGACCGAGCTGGAACTGGCCCGGCTGCGCTCCCCGATCGGCCTGGACCTCGGGGCCCGCTCCCCGGAGGAGACCGCGCTGTCCATCGCCGCCGAGATCGTCGCCAACCGGCGCGGCGGCAGCGGCGCGGCCCTGACCGGCGCGCACATCCCGATCCACCCGGACGTCGCGAACACGGTGATCAGCAGGATCGGTTCCGTCGCTTGAAGAGGTGACGGGCTGTAGCACGGTGTGGAAAGGGCGCAACCCCGTTGGGGGTTGCGCCCTTTCGTTGTTGCGCCTATCTTACCGGCCGGTAACAGCGTCTTCCCGTAACGGAGTTGACCGGATGTTCGCCAGTCGATCGAGTAACCACCGCGCCCTGCCGGCTCTGCCGGTCCTGGCGGCCGTGGCCGCGCTGGCTCTGGCCGCCCTCGCCGTGGGTCCGGCGCCCGCGGCGGGCGCCGGGTTGCCGGCGGGTTCGGGGGCGGGGGCGCCGGCGGGCGCCGGGTCCGCCGGCCCGGGCCCGCGCGAGGTCTTGTTCGTGGGCAACAACTGGGAGGGCACCGCCGACGTCCTCGCCTCCACCGGGAACCTGGCCAAGGTGGGCCGGATCAACATGGTTCCGGACAAGGAGGAGCGGCTCCGCGAGATCTACCTCAACCCGGTGAAGCTCGGCTTCTTCCTGGGCGTCCGGGCCACCGCGGGCGAGGGCCACGACCAGTTCGTGGACGATATGTACACCACCCCCGACGGCTCCGCCGTCGTCGCCTCCCGTCCCAGTTTCGCCGACGTCGTCTCCATCGACGTCCGCACCGGCCGGGTCAACTGGCGCTTCCCCGTCGCCGGTTACCGGGCCGACCACATGGCGGTCTCCCCGGACGGCACCCGCGTGGCGGTCTCGGCCTCCACCGCCAACACCGTGCACGTCCTCGACATGGCGAGCGGCCGCCAGGTCGGCTCCTTCGCCACGGGCGACAAGCCGCACGAGAACGCCTTCACCCGGGACGGCCGCCACCTGTGGAACAGCTCCATCGGTGACGTCACCTCCGCCCTCGACGCGCCCTGGCTGGACTGGACGAAGGGCGACCGCAAGATCACGGTCGCCGACGCGCAGACCCTGCGCCCGGTCCGGGTGATCGACATGCGGGCCCGCCTCGACGCCTTCGGCCGCTCCGACCTGTCCGACGCGGTGCGGCCCATGTCCTTCGCCCCGGACGAGTCGAAGCTCTACTTCCAGGTCTCGTTCTTCAACGGCTTCGTCGAGTACGACGTGGCCGCCGACCGGATCACCCGGATCAAGACCCTCCCCGAGAACCCCGCCACCAGCGCCGACCGCACGACCTGGGTCAACGACTCCCGGCACCACGGCATGTCGATGAGCCCGGACGGGGCCAAGCTGTGCGTCGCCGGGACCATGGACGACTACGTGACCGTCGTGGACCGGGCCACCCTGGAACAAGGACCGCTCGTGCCCGCCGCCAAGCCCTACTGGGCCACCGTCGACGGCGACGGCTCCGGCTGCGTGATCTCCGAGAGCGGCGCCGACCAGGTCACGGCCATCGACTTCGCGACCGGCACGAAGCGGGTGTCCGTACCCGTCGGTGACCACCCGCAGCGGGTCCGCCTCGGACACGTCCCGGCGGACTGGACGGGGCCCGCGGCGCGCTGATCCGGCACCGGGCGGGGGCCGGTCTGCCGGGAGCCCGCCCGGTCGAGGGGGCGGAACCCGCCTGGCGCGGGCCGGAAAGTGCCCTTTATGAAGTGACTGGTCCGCCATGACCGATTAGTCTCCGGATCATGGTGGAGATCCGCGAGGTGCCCGAGGCCGACATCGACCGTGCTCTGGAGCTCGCGTACCTGGTCTTCCACGACCGCCCCGAGAAGGAGGCGCGCGAGCGCCACCACGAGCTGCTCGGTCACTGCACGCGGATCGGGGCCTACGACGGAGACGCGATCGTCGGCTTCATGGCCGCGCACGCGTTCCGGCTCTCGGTGCCCGGGGCGGACCTGCCCTGCCCCGGACTCACCTTCGTCTCCGTCGCCCCCACCCACCGCCGGCGCGGCGTACTGACCGCACTGATGGCCGAGATGCTGCGGCGGACCGGGGCGGCCGGCAGCCCCGTCGCCGCCCTGTGGGCCTCCGAGGCCGCCATCTACGGGCGCTTCGGCTACGGCAGCGCCACCCAGGGCGCCACCATCGAGATCGACTCCACCCGGCCGCTGGCCCTGCGCATCGAGGCCGACCGGCGGCCGCTGCGGCTGGTCGCCACCGCGGACCCCAAGGACGCCGTCGCCGTCGTGGGCCCGTACCACGAGGCGGCCCGCGCGGTCCGGGCCGGGCGGCCCACCCGCAGCGAGCGCCGCTGGACCGAGGAGTGGCTCATCGAGCAGGACGAGGAGGACGAGGAGCTCAGCCCGCCGCGGATCATCGTCCTGGGGGAGCCGGGCGAGCCGATCGCGGGCTACGTCCTCTACCGCACGAAGCCCGAGGAGAACACCAAGGGCGTGCGGACCCCGGGTCTGGTCCGGGTCGACGAGCTGGAGGCCGACACCCCGCGGGCCGCGGCCGCCCTGTGGGAATGCCTGGCCTCCCTCGACCTCACGGGCCGGATCACCGCCTGGGGCCGGCCGGCCGACGATCCGCTGCTGCACTTCGCCGCCGACCGCGACCAGGTCCGGGTCACCGCCGTGTTCCCGGCGCTCTGGCTGCGGCTGGTCGACGTGGCGGCGGCGCTGACCGGGCGGTCGTGGGCCGCGCCCGTGGAACTCGTACTGGAGCTGACCGACGTACGACTGCCCGCGAACGCGGGGCGGTTCCTCCTGAAGGCCGGGCCCGACGGGGCGGCGTACGAGCCCGCCGCCGGCCGGGACCCGGACCTGACCCTGGACGTACGGGAGCTCGCGGCCTGCTACCTCGGCGGGACCCGGGCCGTCGAACTGGCCGCGGCCGGCCTGCTGGTGGAGCACACCCCCGGCGCGGCCGCGGCCCTGGACGCGGGGCTGCGCACCGCGCTGCTGCCGCACACGGCGGACGAGTTCTGAAGGGTCCGCGGCGGGGGAGGACGGCCCCCGCCGCGACCTGGCTCAGGGGGTGGGCAGGGAGATCCGGGCCGCCGACATGCCGAAGTCGGAGCTCAGGACGGCGGTGGAGATCCCGTCGCCCAGGCGGTGCAGGTCCTCCTCGCGGTAACGGACCGTCTTCTCGTGCCAGTTCAGGATTCCGGCCAGCCAGTCCTTCAACTCGCCCACGTACGCGTCGAGTCCGGCACGTGCTGCGGCGTCCAGCTTCCAGTCCTCGTAGAGCAGCGGCAGCTGGTGGGCGACGATGTGCTCGAACTCCTCGGTGCGCTGGGTCATCAGCGAGTGGCAGATGTGCAGCGCCTCCTCGTAGCCGATGTCGAAGAAGTTGCGGGTCACGAGCACGTAGTTGTGGACCTCGCCCTCGACCTCCACCTCCTTCTGGTACGAGAAGATGTCGTTCATCAGGCACGCGGAGTCGGCGGCCGCGTTCTCCAGGGAGCGGATGGTGCCCGAGGCGTAGATGTCGTCGGGGATGCCCCGGCCCGCCTGGCCGAGCCGGCACAGGTACATCGTGAGGTGCGAGCCGAAGGTGTGCCGCCGCATCTCCGCGTAGTCCACCGGGTCGGGGATGCGGTTCTGGATCTGGTTCTCCATCTCCCACAGCCAGCTGTGCAGCATGTTCACGAGGGTGGCCCGGAACTCGGCCCGGATCTCGGGGGTCATGTCCTTGCTGGTGCGCACCCACAGGTCGCCGAGGGACCGCTCCATCGCGGTCAGCCCGACCGGCTGCTCCGCGTGGTCCACCGGGATCATGGCGACGAGCCGGGCGGTGGTGGCCTTGGCGGCGGAGAGGTTCTTGGACTGGGCGAAGACCACCGGGTAGTAGTCGTCCCCGTACGTTCCCCAGGTCAGCCAGCAGGCGTTGAGGGTCAGGGCCTCGGGTGTTCCGTCGGGGTCGATGCCGGCGGAGCAGAGGGCGAAGTCGTAGCCGCGCAGCTTGTCCTCGTTCCAGATCGCCGAGCCGGGGTCGCCGGGCTGCGGATCGATCAGGCCCATCTCCCTGGCCCAGGCGACGGATTCCTCGCGGGCGCGGGCGTGGTGGGGGCTGAGGCCGAGCGGGAACGGCATGTAGATGTCGGGGACGATCGAGGGGCCGGTGGGCTCGAAGGGGACGTGGGTGAAGGAGCGCCGGCGCAGCTCCAGGGCGCGGGGGGCGAGGATGGAGCGGAGGTCGAGCGCGGTGGTGCCGAGGCCCGAGGGCATGAACGGCAGGGTGAGCGGCGCCGTGGCCCGGGCCTCCTTGTTCATGTAGCGGCTGGAGACCATGTGCCACTCGTGGCCGCCGGACTGCCAGTCCTGGAGCCCCTTGGCGTAGGCGAGGACGGCGGCGATCTCCGCCGGGTTCATGGCGTGGTCGGCGAAGAGCTGGGGGAGTTCGGCGAGGGCGGTCTGCTCGAACTGCTGGAGGCGGGAGGTGAGGAGGTCGTTGGAGGCCTCGGCGGCCTCCTGGGTGGTGCAGCCGAGGAAGGTCTCCAACACCAGGATGGCGTTGGAGAGTTCGCCCTCCTCGGAGACCTCGCGCTGGTAGGAGAAGATGTCGTTCCTGATGTGCACGGCGTCGGAGAAGGCGTCGCGCAGCACGCCGAGGGGCCGGGAGTGCGCGACGCGGGCCGGAACCTCCGCGGCGACGTACTCGATGAGGCCGGCCGACCAGGGCGCGCCGCCGACCTTGCGGCGCATCTCGATGTATTCGAGGGGGTTGGAGACCCGGCCGATGTTGATGTTGGCGAGTTCCCACATCGACTCGTCGAGCAGGTTCTTGGTGGACAGGGAGAACCGTTCCCGCCAGTCCATCGACATGGCGGGGACGGTACGGGCCCACAGGTCGGCGAGGCCGGCCTCGACGGGGTTGGTGGCCTCGGGGAACCCGTCGGACAGGTCCATCGGCATGAAGGCGCCGAGCCGGTCGAGGTAGGCCTTGGCGCCCGCCCGGTCCTGGGAGCGCTTGTACATCTCCAGGAAGTGGTCGTCGAAGAAGAACACCCACACGTACCAGTCGGTGACCAGGGACAGCGCCTCGCTGCCGCAGTCGGGGTGGGTGTACGAGCAGAGCAGGGCGTAGTCGTGCGAGTCGAGGTCGCTCTCCTCCCAGACGCCGGAACCTTCCAGCATCCCGAAGTCGCGGGCCCACTTCTTGGTGTGGACCCTGGCGTCCTCCAGGTGGGGGTTCAGTCGCGCCGGATAAGGCACATAGAAATCCGGCAGTTGAAACGGCTGCGTCACGGCAGGGTGGGCCTTTCATCTGACTGTCTCGTTGATTCCTCACGAGATCAGCAGGGCACTACCCGTGTTGCCGGTGGGATAAGGGGGAGTTCACTTCATCAGGTGACGTGTGTGCCGTTCTGTCACGGGTGGGGCTGGAGACCGGTAGAGAGGCTGCCGTGATGGTGGCCGGGGAGGGGCGAAGGGTGGGTGACCCTCCCCGGCGCACGGGGACTCAGGCCCCGGTGGACTTCCGCTCGTCGAAGGACGGGTAGAACTTGCGCAGCAAGCCGAAGGTCTCGGGGAAGTCGAGCTGGCCCGGGGCGGAGCTGGCGCCGAAGAAGGAGTACGTGATCCGCGACCCGAGGGCCGGGAAGAAGACGCGCGAGACCGCTCCGGCCTCGCCCATGGCGATGACGATCAGCCGGGTGTCCTCGGCTCCGGCGCGCAGCAGCAGCGAGGCCAGCCGTCGCACGTCGCCCTCGGACCGGACCATGGTGGACACCTTGACCACATCGGCGCCGGCGCTCTTCGCGTCGTCGATGACGGTCTGGAGTTCCTCGGTGGCCGGGGTGAATTCGAAATTGTGATAGGAGACGAGCGCCACCGTGTCGTGCCGGTGGGCGGCCTCGATCACCTCGGACAGGATTTCCCCGGAGGAGAGCTCGATGTCCACGGCCTGGACCTGAGGAGCCAGCGCACGGAACAGTTCGAGGCGCTGCGCCTCGGTGCCCTTCCAGTCGCCGCCTTCGCGGGCCGACCGGATGGTGGCCAGTACCGGCAGTGTCTTGAACGCGTCCACCTGCGCCAGAACGTGGGCCGTGTCGGTCGCCGCGTACCGGTCGACGCGCAGTTCGGCCACATCGACGCCGGCGCTCTTCGCGGCGTCTGCGCGCGGCTCGGTCTCGCTGTCGTCGAAGCTGACGGCCACCAGCGGAATCCCGCCGTCGAGAAGCGCCCGCAGTGAATTCATTTCTTGGTCACAGCCTTTTCGATTCCGAAATCCGACGCGAAGTACAGGGTGAACGGGGCGGATTATACGTGGAATCGCGTGGGGCAAGGGGGGCTGCCCGCCCTTCGGTCCGCCCCCCGGTGGCCTTCGGTCTGGCCCTGGTCCGCTTCCGGCCGGGCGAGTGGTCGGGGCACTGGAAGGTCAGGGTGTCGCACCCCGGGATGCTTGTCCGATTGTTCTAGGTTTGTGCCATCAGTTCATACTTTCGAGTTCCGGGAGAGAGACTCATGGCGATCGACCTCGACAAGGTGCTGGACAAGGCGTGGGCCGACAAGCCGCTCGCGGAGGTGCTCGCGGCGCCGGTGGCCGCGCTCAAGGGCGTCACCGACAAGGACGGCGAGCTGCTGCTCGAAGCCTTCGGCGTGAAGACCGTCGCCGATTTCGGCCAGCTGAAGTACGCGCGCTGGGCGCAGGCCCTGGTGGCGCTGAACCAGACCACGAAGTAGGAGGCCGCCGGGGCGCCCCGGCCGTCACCCGGCGGGCCTCAGGTCCCCGTCGGGATGGGCCGTGCGCCAGGCCTTGATGGACAGGTCCCAATCATCGCCCGTCAGGGCGGTGAGGGACGCGGGGAAGAGGCCGTCCTCCTCCTTCGCGATGTGGTGGTGGAGCTCCTCCACCGCCCGGCGCAGCGCCGCCGTGTCCGCCGGGTCCGCCAGATCGGCGCGGGCGAGGAACGCCGCCAGTTCGCGGTGTTCCGCCACCAGCGCCGCGATGTACGGGGCGTACTCCGGGTCCCGCCCCATGACGGCGAACAAGCCGTCCTCCTCGCCCGTCCAGTGGGCGAGGAGAACGGCCGTCATCTCCGCGACGAGGGTCCGCGCCTTCGGGAGGTCCCCCGCGTCCAGGGCGCGCAGGGCGTCGCCCGCGGCGTTCGTCACCGCCTCGTGCTCGGCGATGAACTCCTTGATCAGGGGGATTTCGCGGCAGCCGCAGTAATGGCACATGCGGCTCAGTCTGATCCAGCCGGTGCCCGGTTAGTCGCTTTCGCCTTCGAGGTTGCCCTCCGTGTCCAGGTACACCTGGCGCAGCGCCTCCAGGACCTGCGGGTCCGGCTTCTCCCACATGCCGCGGGACTCCGCCTCCAGCAGTCGCTCCGCGATCCCGTGCAGGGCCCAGGGGTTGGCCTCCTCCAGGAAGGCGCGGTTCTCCGGGTCCAGGACGTACGTCTCGGTCAGCTTGTCGTACATCCAGTCGGCCACCACGCCGGTCGTGGCGTCGTAGCCGAAGAGGTAGTCGACGGTGGCGGCCAGCTCGAAGGCACCCTTGTAACCGTGGCGGCGCATCGCCTCGATCCACTTCGGGTTCACGACGCGGGCGCGGAAGACGCGGGAGGTCTCCTCGACCAGCGTGCGCGTCTTGACCGTCTCGGGCCGGGTCGAGTCGCCGATGTACGCCTCGGGGGCCGTGCCGCGCAGGGCGCGGACGGTGGCCACCATGCCGCCGTGGTACTGGAAGTAGTCGTCGGAGTCGGCGATGTCGTGCTCACGGGTGTCGGTGTTCTTCGCCGCGACCGTGATCCGCTTGTAGGCGGTCTCCATCTCCTCGCGCGCCGCGCGCCCTTCGAGGCCACGGCCGTACGCGTACCCGCCCCACACCGTGTAGACCTCCGCGAGGTCGGCGTCGGTGCGCCAGTCGCGGGAGTCGATCAGCTGCAGGATGCCCGCGCCGTACGTGCCCGGGCGCGAGCCGAAGATCCGGGTGGTGGCCCGCCGCTCGTCCCCGTGCACGGCCAGGTCGGCCTGCGCGTGGGCCCGTACGAAGTTGTCCTCCGCGGGCTCCTCCAGCGAGGCGGCCAGCCGTACCGCGTCGTCCAGCAGGCCGATGACGTGCGGGAACGCGTCGCGGAAGAAGCCCGAGATGCGCAAGGTCACGTCGATGCGCGGCCGGCCGAGCTCGGCGAGCGGGATCGGCTCCAGGCCGGTGACGCGGCGCGAGGCCTCGTCCCAGACCGGGCGGACACCAAGCAGCGCCATGGCCTCGGCCACGTCGTCGCCCGAGGTGCGCATCGCGCTCGTGCCCCACAGGGACAGGCCGACGGAGGCGGGCCATTCGCCGTTGTCCGTGCGGTAGCGGGTCAGTAGGGAATCGGCCAGGGCCTGGCCCGTCTCCCACGCGAGGCGCGAGGGGACGGCCTTCGGGTCCACCGAGTAGAAGTTGCGGCCGGTCGGCAGCACGTTGACCAGACCGCGCAGCGGGGAGCCGGAGGGGCCCGCCGGGACGAAGTTGCCGTCCAGGGCGCTGACCACGTGGGTGATCTCGTCGGTGGTGCCGGCCAGGCGCGGGACGACCTCGCGGGCCGCGAAGTCCAGTACGGCCGCCACGTCCGCCGAGTATCCGGCGGCGACCGAAGCCACCGCCTCCGGGGCCCAGTTCGCGTCCTCCATCGCCTGGACCAGCGCGCGGGCCGTCTCCTCCGCCTCGTCGGCGGTGGTGCGGGTGGCCGCGGACTCGTCGAGGCCGAGCGCTTCGCGCAGACCGGGCAGGGCCGTCGTACCGCCCCAGATCTGGCGGGCGCGCAGGATGGCCAGGACCAGGTTGACCCGGGCGTCGCCGGTCGGGGCGCCGCCCAGGACGTGCAGACCGTCGCGGATCTGGGCGTCCTTGATCTCGCACAGCCAGCCGTCGACGTGCAGCAGGAAGTCGTCGAAGCCGTCGTCGTCGGGGCGCTGCTCCAGACCCAGGTCGTGGTCCAGCTTCGCGGCCTGGATCAGGGTCCAGATCTGCGCGCGGATGGCCGGCAGCTTCGCCGGGTCCATCGCGGAGATCTGGGCGTACTCGTCGAGGTGCTGCTCCAGGCGCGCGATGTCGCCGTACGACTCCGCGCGCGCCATCGGCGGCACCAGGTGGTCGACCAGCGTGGCGTGCACCCGGCGCTTGGCCTGGGTGCCCTCGCCCGGGTCGTTGACCAGGAACGGGTAGATGAGGGGCAGGTCGCCGAGCGCGGCATCGGGGGCGCAGGACGCCGACAGGCCGGCGTTCTTGCCCGGCAGCCACTCCAGGTTGCCGTGCTTGCCCAGGTGGATCATCGCGTCGGCGCCGAAACCGCCGTCCTCGGCGCGGGCCTGGATCCAGCGGTACGCGGCCAGGTAGTGGTGCGAGGGCGGCAGGTCCGGGTCGTGGTAGATCGCGATCGGGTTCTCGCCGAAGCCGCGCGGCGGCTGGATGAGGATGAGGAGGTTGGCGCGGCGCAGTGCGGCCAGCACGATGTCGCCCTCGGGGTTCGCGGAGCGGTCCACGAACATGTTGCCCGGAGCCTCGCCCCAGTGCTCGGTGACGCTGTCGCGCAGATCGGCCGGCAGCTCGGCGAACCAGCGCTTGTAGTCGGCCGCCGGGATGCGGACCGGATTGCGGGCGAGCTGCTCCTCGGTGAGCCAGTCCTGGTCGTGGCCGCCGGCCTCGATCAGGGCGCGGATCAGCTCGTCGCCGTCGCCGGAGACCAGACCCGGGACGTCCTCGACGGGACCGAAGTCGTACCCGCCCGCGATGAGCGTGCGCAGCAGCTCCACGGCGCTGGCCGGGGTGTCGAGGCCGACCGCGTTGCCGATGCGGGAGTGCTTGGTGGGGTACGCGGAGAGGACCAGGGCGATCTTCTTGTCGCGGCGGTCGATGTGGCGCAGGCGCGCGTGGCGCACGGCGATGCCGGCCACGCGGGCGGCCCGCTCGGGGTCCGCGACGTAGGCGGGCAGGCCGTCCTCGTCCAGCTCCTTGAAGGAGAACGGGACGGTGATCAGACGGCCGTCGAACTCCGGTACGGCGACCTGCGTGGCGGCGTCGAGGGGGGACAGGCCCTCGTCGTTCTCCTCCCAGGCGGACCGGGAGCCGGTCAGGCACAGGGCCTGCAGGATCGGCACGCCGAGGGCGGCCAGGGCGCCGGCGTCCCAGGACTCGTCGTCACCGCCGGCCGAGGCGGTGGCGGGCTTGGTGCCGCCTGCGGCCAGGACGGTGGTGACGATCGCGTCGGCGGACGCGAGCTGCTCGATCAGCTCCGGCTCCGGGGAGCGGAGGGAGGAGACGTAGAGGGGGAGCGCCTGGGCGCCGTGGGCCTCGATCGCCTCGGAGAGGGTGTGCACGAAGGCGGTGTTGCCGCTCATCTGGTGCGCGCGGTAGTAGAGCACCGCGATCCGGGGGCCCTCGGTGATCTGGGGGGTGCGCTCCAGCGGGCCCCACGTGGGGGAGGCCGCCGGGGGCTCGAAACCGTGGCCGGTCAGCAACACGGTGTCGGAGAGGAAGCGGGCGAGCTGCTCCAGGTTGGCCGGGCCGCCGTGGGCGAGGTAGCCGTGCGCCTCGGCGGCGATGCCGATCGGGACGGTCGAGGCTTCCATCAGCTGGGCGTCGGGGGCCTGTTCACCGGTCAGCACGACCACCGGGCGGGTCTGGCCGGAGGCCAGGAGCAGGTCGAGGCCGTCCTGCCAGGCGCGCAGGCCGCCGAGGAGGCGTACGACGACCAGGGTGACGCCGTCCAGGAGACCGGGCAGGTCGTCGAGGGGAAGGCGGGAGGGGTTCGCGAAGCGGTACGGGACGGGAGCGTCACCGGCGTTCGCTGCGCGGGCGCTGAGCAGATCGGTGTCGGACGTCGACAGCAGCAGGATCATGCGGCGGCAGGCCTTCCTCGGGGTTTCCGCGCCCCGGGCAGTGAGGACGGCGGGAGTTCCTGACTCATCCGGTGCGGCTCGCTGCCGCGCGGATTCACAGTGGCGGGACCGCGCCGGATTCGCACCGGGCTTCCTCCCATGTCGCCGTCCTCGGCGATGGCGGGCCTGTTGGCCGCCTTGGACTCATCCTAGGGGGCCAGGTCCCCGGCCGGGAGCGGGGGCCCTCCAGGGGCCGTGGGCGCCCCGGGTGCGGCGCCGTCGCCGGGGGGCCGGCCCCCGGCCCCCCGCTCCTCAAACGCCGGAGGGGCTGGAATTGCTCTGCGGGCAGGTGCAATCGGAGGTCGGCCACATCCAGCCTCGCCGGCGTTTGAGGCGCGGGGTCTGAGGCGGAGCCCCAGGGGGTCCGGGCGCAGCCCGGGCCCCTGCTTTCAGCCCGTCCGGCGTTTGAGGACCGGGTCAGGGCCGGCCCGGGGAACGGTGGAAGGGCGGGTGGGGGAGTTCGCCCCGCGCAGCGGCACGCGGGCGTCCCGGCGGGTCCGGGTGGTCCGGAGGGTTCGGGCGGAGCCCGGACGGTTTCCGCGGAGGCGGGCCGTGGGCTGGATTCGGGCAGCCGTCAGGCTGGAACGGGGTGGTGTGGGCCACAGGGGGTGGGCGCAGAATCGTGGGTATGCTCGCCGCCATGCCCACGCCCCCCTCCGCCGCAGTGCGGGACGAACCCGTCATACGGGATCGCGGCGACGCCTGCCCCGGCGCGCTGCGCCTGCATGCCGCCGATGACGGGTACCTGGCGCGGGTGCGGATCCCGGGGGGTCTGCTGAGTGCCCGGCAGGCCTCGGTACTGGCGCTCGCCGCCGACCGGTTCGGGGACGGGCACCTGGAACTCACCTCGCGCGGGAACGTGCAGCTGCGCGGGCTCGCCGAAGGCTGCGGCGCCGGGCTGGCGGAGCTGCTGGACGGAGCCGGGCTGCTGCCCGCCCCCGGCCACGAGCGGATACGGAACATCGTGGCGACCCCGCTGTCCGGGATCCTGGGCTCCGAGCGGCCCCATGTCACCCCCTGGGTGGGGGAGTTGGACCGGCTGCTGTGCGCGAGCACCCGCGCGGCGGCCCTGTCCGGACGGTTCCTGTTCGCCATCGACGACGGGCGCGGGGACGTCGCCGCGCTCGACCCCGATGTCACCGTGCTCGGCCGACCGCGGGGCCGGGCACTGGTCCGCCTCGGCGCGGCACGGGGTGCCGTCGAGGTGGACGCCTCCGACGCGCCGCGGGCCGCGCTGCTCGCGGCCGAGTACTTCCTCGACTCCGCGGACGCCGCCGGCACCCGCGCCTGGCGGGTCTCCGAACTCCCCGCCGTACACGCCCTGGACACCGGGGAGTTCGCCGTACGGCTCGGCGCCGCCGGTATCGCGGCGGCCGTCGTTCCCGAGGTGGCCTGGCCCTACGCGCCGCCGCCCGCACCGTGGGGACCCGGCACCGGTGACCGGACGCCGCTGTGCGTCCTGCCCCCGCTCGGCCGGCTCACCGCCGGCCAGTGGCGGGTGCTGGTGAGCGTCGCGGACGCAGGTGAGGGCGAGGAAGGCGACGGCGAGGCGGGCGACGGCAAGGCGGGCGACGGCGAGCTGCGGATCACCCCGTGGCGGAGCATCGTCCTGCCCCGGGCGAGCACCCGTAGGCCCGTCGACGGCTACGCGCAGCTCGTGGCCGCCGGCCTGTCCGTCGCGCCCGACGGCCCCTGGGAATCCGTCACCGCCTGTACCGGGCGGCCGGGCTGCGCCAAGGCGCTGTCCGACGTACGCGCCGACGCGCGGGCCGTAGTGGACGCGGCCGGCGAGGCTCCGGCCGCCGGGCCCGCCGGGCCCGCCGGCGCGCCCGTGCACTGGTCCGGGTGCGAGCGCCGGTGCGGGCATCCGCGCGGCGCCGCCTGGGTCGACCTCGTCGCCACCCCCGACGGGTACCGGCTCGACGGGCGCCCGGTGCCGTCCCACGAACTTGCCCAGGCCGTCGCCGACGCGCGCAGCCAACCCCGAGTGTCCGAAGACGCAGTGAAGAAATGAGCGAGTACACCGTGTTCGAGTACGAGAAGGACGGCGCCGAGATCTACCGCCAGTCCTTTGCCACGATCCGCGCCGAGGCGGACCTCTCCGGGCTGCCCGCCTCGGTCGCCCAGGTCGCGGTGCGCATGATTCACGCCTGCGGGATGACCGACCTGACCCGGGACCTGGGCTACTCGCCCGAGGTGGTCCTGCGGGCGCGCGCCGCCCTGGAGGCCGGTGCGCCGATCCTGTGCGACGTGCAGATGGTCGCCAGCGGGGTCACCCGCAAGCGGCTGCCCGCCGACAACCAGGTGATCTGCACCCTCTCCGACCCGGCCGTGCCGGAACTCGCCGCGAAGATGGGCACGACCCGCAGCGCCGCCGCCCTCGAAGTCTGGCGGGACCGGGGCCTGTTGGAGGGCTCGGTGATCGCCGTCGGGAACGCACCGACCGCGCTCTTCCGGCTGCTGGAGATGATCGAGGAGGGCGCCCCGCGCCCCGCCGCGGTCATCGGGGTCCCCGTCGGGTTCATCGGCGCCGCCGAGTCCAAGGACGCCCTCGCCGAACACCCCTCCGCGCTCGACCACTTGATCGTCCGTGGCCGGCGCGGCGGCAGCGCCATGGCCGCGGCCGCCGTCAACGCCATCGCGAGCGTGGCCGAATGAGCACCGGACGCCTTTACGGAGTCGGGCTCGGGCCCGGCGACCCCTCGCTGATGACGCTGCGCGCCGTCGAGGTGATCGCGGAGGCCGACGTGGTCGCGTACCACTCCGCCCGCCACGGCCGCTCGATCGCCCGCTCCATCGCCGCGAAGCACCTGCGCGCCGACCACATCGAGGAGCCGCTGGTCTACCCGGTCACCACCGAGACCACCGACCACCCCGGCGGCTACCAGGGCGCGATGGAGGAGTTCTACGAGGCCTCCGCCGCCCGGCTCGCCGTCCACCTGGACGCCGGCCGCACCGTCGCCGTACTCGCGGAGGGCGACCCGCTCTTCTACAGCTCGTACATGCACATGCACAAGCGGCTCTCCGACCGGTACGAGACCGAGGTGATCCCCGGGGTGACCTCGGTGAGCGCCGCCGCCGCCCGGCTCGGCATGCCGCTCGTCGAGGGCGAGGAGGTGCTGACGATCCTGCCCGGCACCCTCTCCGAGGAGGAGCTCACGGCCCGCCTCGCCGCCACCGACTCCGCGGTCGTGATGAAGCTCGGCCGCACCTTCCCCGCCATCCGGCGGGCCATGGAGAACAGCGGCCGGCTCGCCGAGGCGCGCTACGTGGAACGCGCGACGATGGCCGGCGAGCGGACCGGAGTCCTGGCGGACACCGACCCGGACTCCGTGCCGTACTTCGCCGTCGCCGTGGTGCCCAGCCGGATCGGCAACCCCGGCAGCGTGCCGTCCGGACCCGGTGAGGTCGCCGTCGTCGGCACCGGCCCGGCCGGACCGCTGTGGCTGACCGCCGAGACCCGGCGGGTGCTGGCCGACGCCGAGGTGCTGGTCGGATACACGACGTACCTGGACCGGGTCCCGGTCAAGCCGGGCCAGATCCGGCACGGCTCGGACAACAAGGTCGAGTCGGAGCGCGCCGAGTTCGCCCTCGACCTGGCCCGGCGCGGCAAGCGGGTGGCAGTGGTCTCCGGCGGCGACCCCGGGGTCTTCGCCATGGCCACCGCCGTCCTGGAGGTCGCGGGGCAGCCCGAGTACAAGGACGTGCCCGTACGGGTCCTGCCCGGGGTGACGGCCGCCAACGCGGCGGCCGCCGCGGCCGGAGCCCCGCTCGGCCACGACTACGCCACCATCTCCCTCTCGGACCGGCTCAAGCCCTGGGAGGTCATCGCGGAGCGACTGCGCGCGGCCGCCGCGGCCGATCTCGTACTGGCCCTGTACAACCCGGGCTCCCGCAGCCGGACTTGGCAGGTGGCCCAGGCCCGCGAACTGCTCCTGGAGCTGCGCGCACCACAGACCCCGGTGGTCGTGGCGCGCGACGTGGGCGGGCCGGAGCAGTCGGTCCGCATCGTCACGCTGGCCGAACTGGAGCCGTCCGAGGTGGACATGCGGACGATCCTGCTGATCGGCTCCTCGCAGACCCAGGTGACCGAGCGTCCCGACGGGTCACGGGTGACCTGGACCCCGCGCCGGTACGGGTGATCCCGGTCGGTTGACGAAGCGAGGGGGCCCGGGGCGGAACGCCGCGCCGGGCCTCCGGCGTTGCCGGGGCCGGTGGCCGGTGGCCGGCCGTGGGGCGCGGCCGGTCGTCGCGTCATGTCGAGACTTCCACGGCCGCCGGGCGGGGGAACGGCATCATCTCCCACCCCGTCGGCCAGTCCGTTCCGCGCTCCTCGCAGGCCTCGACCTCCAGGCGCCGGGGAATCCGCCACTTCCACCAGCCGGCGGTCGCCTCGGGGCGCCCTGGCCACGGAACCGTCGCGAGGCGGTAGCGCTCGTCCGCGCTGTCGAGTTCCGGCTGCCTGATCGCGCGGACCCGAGGGGGCAGCAGCGGCCAGATCCGGGCGAGCGCGGCCCGGCACGCGAGGTCGTTGTCGAGTTCGGGAGCACACCATCCGTAGCCCTCCTCGACCTCGTCCACCAGGTCCTTCCACCGCTGGAGGAGGTGGTCGAGGGAGGGGGCCGGTCCGCCGCGCGCGGGCCCGGGGAGGGAGGAGAGGGCGGCTCCGACGGCCTCGTACTCCGCGGCGCTCAGAACGACTTCGCCGCCGTGCTCTTCTTCCGGGTCCATGGGCCGAGGGTAGTCAGCGAGACAACCAGTGGCACACCTCGTCGACCGACCCGGTCCGCGGGACGCCCTCCGGGACCGGCGGACGGCGGACGACCAGGACCGGGATGCCGGCGTCGCGGGCGGCCGCGAGTTTGGGGGCGGTGGCCGAGCCGCCGCTGTCCTTGGTGACCAGGAGGTCGATGCGGTGGCGGGCCAGGAGGGCCTGTTCGTCGGCGAGGGTGAACGGGCCCCGGGCCAGAAGCACTTCGAGGCGCGGCGGTACGGGCCCCGCCGGGGGGTCCACCGAACGCACCAGGAACCAGGGCTCGGTGAGGTGCGCGAAGCTGTGCAGTCCCATCCGGCCGGTGGTCAGGAAGGCGCGGGTGCCGAGGCCGGGGAGAAGAGCGGCCGCCTCCGTGAGGGAGTCCGCGAAGTGCCAGTCGTCCCCGGGGCCCGGGGACCAGCCGGGACGGCCCAGGGCCAGGAGGGGGACGCCCGAACGGGCCGCCGCCCCGGCCGCGTTGAAGCTCATCCGCTCCGCGAAGGGGTGCGTGGCGTCGACCAGGTGCGTGACCCCGTGCGCGGTGATCCAGGCCGCCAGCCCGTCGGCACCGCCGAAGCCGCCGATCCGGGTCTCGCCGGGCGGGAGCACCGGGGCGGCGACCCGGCCGGCCAGGGAGGTGGTCACCCGGGGGGAGTCCGGGGCGACGGCCAGCGCCTCCGCCAGGCGGCGGGCCTCCGTGGTGCCGCCGAGGATCAGGACGTGCGGACCCGGGCCGGTCGGATCAGCAGGCATGCCGGTCGCGCTCGGCGGAGTACAGGTGGCTGTCGCGGAACTGTTCGGCGCCCAGGGTGCGGCCCACCAGGATGACGGCGGTGCGGACCAGCCCGGCCTCCTTCACCTGGGCGGCGATGTCGGCCAGCGTTCCGCGCAGGATCAGCTCGTCGGGGCGGCTGGCCATCGCGACCACCGCCGCCGGGCACTCGGCCCCGTAGTGCGGCAGGAGTTCGTCCACGACCCGGTCGACGTAGCGGGTGGCCAGGTGCAGCACCAGCAGCGCCCCGCTGCGGCCCAGGGTGGCGAGGTCCTCGCCGGGCGGCATCGGCGTGGCCTGCTGGGAGATCCGGGTCAGGATCACGGTCTGGCCGACGGTGGGGACCGTCAGCTCCCGCTTCAGCGCGGCGGCCGCCGCGGCGAAGGCGGGGACGCCGGGGACGACCTCGTAGGGGATGCCGGCCGCGTCGAGCCGCCGCATCTGCTCCGCTACGGCGCTGAAGACGGAGGGGTCGCCGGAGTGGAGCCGGGCGACGTCCTGGCCGGCCGCGTGCGCGCGTACGCACTCGGCGATGATCTCGTCCAGGTTCAGCTGCGCGGTGTCGATCAGGCGGGCGTCCGGCGGGCATTCGGCGAGCAGTTCGCGCGGGACCAGGCTGCCCGCGTAGAGGCAGACGGGGGCGGCGGCCAGCGTCCGGGCGCCGCGCACCGTGATCAGGTCGGCGGCGCCGGGGCCCGCACCGATGAAGTACACGGTCATATCGTCTGGTCCACCATTTCGGGCTTGGGCTTGGGCTGGTCGGTCTGGTCGGTCTGGTCGGTCTGGTCGAGCTGGGGATGGGGGCGGGACGGGTGCGGCTTGGTGACCGTCCACTGGGTGACGGGCATCGCCTGGCGCCAGCCCGTGAAACCGCCGACCGGCACGGCGTGCGCGACGGCCAGTTTCACCAGCTCGCCGCCGTGGCGGCGGTAGCGGTCGGCGAGTACCGCCTCCGACTCCAGGGTGACGGTGTTGACGACAAGCCGGCCGCCGGGAGCCAGTGCCTCCCAGGCCGCGTCGAGCAGGCCCGGCGCGGTCAGGCCGCCGCCGATGAACACCGCGTCGGGGGCGGGCAGACCGGCGAGCGCGTCGGGTGCGGAGCCGGTGACCACGCGCAGGCCGGGCACGCCGAGCGCGGCCGCGTTACGGGTGATCCGCGCGGCCCGCTCCGTCACCCGCTCCACGGTCACCGCCCGGCAGGAGGGGTGCGTGCGCATCCACTCGATGCCGATGGAGCCGGAGCCGCCGCCGATGTCCCACAGCAGTTCACCGGGGGCGGGGGCGAGGGCGCACAGGGTGGCGGCGCGGACGTGGCGCTTGGTGAGCTGGCCGTCGTGCTCGTAGGCGGCGTCGGGGAGACCGGGGGTCGCGCCGAGCCGGGGGGTCTCGGCGCGGGGGTCGCGGCGGCAGTCGACGGCGACCACGTTGAGGGGGTCGCCGGGCGGGTGTTCCCAGCTCTGGGCGAGGCCCTCGTACGCGTCCTCGTGCTCGGAGCCGAGCTGTTCCAGGACGCGCATCCGGCTGGGGCCGAAGCCCCGCTCTCGAAGCAGAGCGGCGATCTCGTTTGGGGTCGGTGCTCCGGCGCTCAGCACCAGGACCCGGCGGCCCTCGTACAGAGCGGCCGAGAGGCGGGCCACCGGGCGGCCGACCACCGTGACCACCTCGGTGTCCTCCACCGGCCAGCCGAGGCGGGCGCAGGCGTAGGAGACGGAGGAAGGGTGCGGCAGGACGTGCAGGGCGTCGGGGCCGAGCTCCTCGGACAGGGCGCGGCCGATCCCGTAGAACATCGGGTCGCCGCTGGCCAGCACCGCGATGCGGCGGCCCGCGTGCTCGGCCATCAGCTTCGGCACGGCCGGGCGCAGCGGGCTGGGCCACGCGACCCGGATGCCGCCGCATTCCCCGAGGGGGAGCAGGTCCAGCTGCCGGGGCCCGCCGATCAGCACCTCGGCCCCGGCCAGCGCGGCCCGGGCGGGGGCGGTCAGCCCGTCCCAGCCGTCGGCGCCGAGGCCGACGACCGACACGGGTACGGGGGGCGGTGCGGAGCTCACTGGGTGGACCTCGGGGTACGGAAGCGGGTGGACCCGCAGCCTACTGGGCCCGCCCCGCACCCCCGGCGGGCGGCCCCGGCGGCCAGAGCCGGAACTGCTGGCGCTGCCGCCGGCGAAGGATCTGCGGTCACTGCCGGCTAGCGAAAGAAGAGCCAATCTGCCAGGTACCGCGCAATCAGGCTTACGGACAGAATTGCCGTCAGCGTACCGATGAGAATGACGTGCCGATCCTTGCGTGCATACGGTCCCTTCGCCTGCTTGTAAAGCCCTATGATTTCGTCGTTCGTGATCTCTTCAGTCAAAGAGTTGATCTCCTCTGTGGAACGCTCTCTGGTTGGTGTTGCGCCATGGTCTCCGAGAACGGTCTGGGTGAGTCGATACGACTGCTGGAGCAGATCGCGCACCGCCAGGTTGTCTAGCGCGTTCAAGGTTGTCCGTACGCGTTTTGATCGTTCGACCAAGGCCGGCCAGTCCTGACCGTGACCAAGTTCGGGGATTTGTTCAATCGAGACGATGGCGCCGGCACTTGAGAATCCGGGGGAAAGTAGAAGTTGGATGGCGCGCTTTCGGGCCATTGAATTTGCATTTCCGAGCAACTTGAGCACTGTGCGCTGAGCGCCCCGAAGGCGAAGGGGGATGAGTTCGCCAAACCCGCGCCAACCAGGCTCTGGCGCGGTGAATGGCTGCGAGGCGTCGACCACCAGGATCAGCCCTGGCTTGTCCGTGCCGGCAATTCTGGGCAGGTCTGGGTAGCGGGTATCTTGCGCGAGGAGTGCGAAGGCTGTGCCCAGGTTGTCGCAGACTCCGCCGTCAACGAGGGTGAGATCGTCGCGAACCCACAAGGTCCGAGCGCACAGACTTGCCATGGCCGCCCCGCCCAACACCATGGCTGCGAAGATCGGCACTGTACTTCGCCAGTTCTCGTTGTCGCTCAGCGGTCCAGCGAGTCTCATCGCAAGCGCTGACAGAATTACGCCAACCCCAATGAATCCTGCCAGTCCTACGAGCAGGCGTCTTCCGTAGTGATGGACCCGCGGCTGCCTGGCTGGGGGAATTCCTGAAAGTCCGAGCTCGGTGCGCCGGAAGACGACCGGTCTGAATCCTGGAAAGCAGGCGGAGGCTGTCACGACGTCCGAGAGGAATACGTTCGGGTTCCGCCCAGTCCCATCCGGTGTGAGAATGTGGCCAGGCGTGAAATATACATGGGATCCTGAGCTGAGGTCGGTAGTGCAGAAGATTCGCCGCGTAGATTCATCTTGTGCAATGTCTTCCAGGGTTGTTCCTGCTCTTGATCCGATGGTTCCGCGAACCTGTGAGACGAGTGTTTCCACGGCCCGCTGGACTGCGTACCAGCTTCGGGGGATGGCGGTGAGTGCAAGGGGGCTATGCGTGGCGAAGAGGAAGAACACTCCGGAGAGGATGAATGCGGCGAACCAGATTACTTTCTGTGATTCTTCTCGCGGATCCGGAAAAGCGAGAAACAGGAGAAGCAGAGCCGCGAGTCCCAGCGGGAGTGGTTTGAGCATCGAGATCAGGTACTCGGTGGCGATCACTCGGGTCTGCACGAGCCCGGCCAGGAGGCGGACGCGTTGCCCCATGGGGTCGGGCTCGTCGCTCGTGGGCTCGGCGAACCCCCCTACCGTCACGGCGGACGTGATGCTGCCTCCCGACACGGAGCTGACCGACGCCACGGAGGAACGGAGCGAAGAGTCGGCAACGGCGAGCAGGGAACCAGCCGCGAACACGGCCGCCCTGTAGCCACCTCCGGACAGTGAAATGGTGATCCAGGTCGGAGCGGAGTGGTCTGCGCTGCCCTTTTTCGAGGCCGGCTCGCTGTGCATGCTCACGCCGCCCAGTCTGGCCGGAGGCGTGCTGCGTCCACACGTAGGCGGGACCGCTTGTTCATCCGTCCTGGCGGCGGCATTCAGCCGCATTCGATTTCGGGCGGGGCTCCGGGAGTAGGGTGCGGGGGCCGGTGGGCCGTGGGGGCGCCGGGACGGGAGGAGCTGCCATGGCGGGCTGGAAGGCTAGCCGGATGCCGGATCAGAGCGGGCGGGCGGCCATCGTCACCGGAGGCAACAGCGGGATCGGCTACGCCGCCGCCAGGGAACTCGCGCGCCACGGCGCCTCGGTGGTGCTGGCCTGCCGGAGCGCGGCCCGGGGGCGGGCCGCCGAGGTCGCTTTGCGGGCCGAACTGCCCGGCGCTGATGTGGAGTTCATGGCGTTGGACCTCGCAGAGCTGCGCTCCGTGCGGGAGTTCGCTGCCGCGTACGGGCGGCGCCGGGGCGGGGCCCTTGATCTGCTCGTCAACAACGCCGGCGTGATGGCCCTGCCGTACGGGCGGACCGCCGACGGGTTCGAGACGCAGTTCGGGGTCAATCACCTCGGTCACTTCGCCCTCACCGGACTTCTGCTGCCCCGGCTCCTCGACGCCCCGCCCGGAGCCCGGATCGTCAACCTCTCCAGCGGCTTCCACGTCTTCGGGGACGTGGACCACGAGGACCTCAACGGCGAGCGGAACTACCGGCGTTGGATTGCCTACGGCCGTTCCAAAACCGCGAACCTGCTCTTCACCCACGAGCTCGCCCGGCGCCTCGCGAGCGCCGGATCCGGGATCGTCGCGGCCGCCGCCCACCCCGGCTACTCCTCCACCAACCTGCACGTCGCGGCGGCCCCGCAGGCGGGCACCACCCTCACCTCGCGGCTCGCGGTCGCCGCCAACGGCCTCGGCGTCGTCATCGGCAACGGGGTCATCGCCCAGTCCGCGGCCTCCGGCGCGCTGCCCACCCTGTACGCGGCCACCGCGCCCGGGGTCCGGCCGGACGAGTTCATCGGGCCGCGGTTCAGCGTTCGCGGCGCGCCGCACCGCTCCTGGCGGGCGAAATGGACCCTGGACGACAAGTCCGGCGAACGGCTCTGGGCCGCCTCGGAAAAGCTCACCGGAGTCTCGTACGCGTCTCTATCGCGCTGAATCCCCGGGGGCTAACTTGCTACTCGCCAGTCACTTCAGGCTGCCGAGTCCGAGTCCCGAGTCGCGTCACGCCGCATCCCCCTGGGAGAGCCATGCGCAGATCCGCCCTGCCCGTGCCCCTGTTGTTCCCGATGCTCGTCGCCCTGGCCGCGGCCCTCGCCGCGGCGCTCGTCGCCACCCTGCTGACCGCCCCGACGGCGCGGGCCGATCAGGCCGTGGAGGGCGCCGCCCGCGCGCAGCGGCGTACGCCGGTCGTGCTCGTCCATGGTTTCGGGGACACCGCGGCCTCTCTCGACGGGCTGGAGGACCACCTGCACGCCCAGGGGTGGCTCTCCAGCGACCTCGCCCAATTCGGCTACGACTGGGCCGCCACCAACGACTCCAACGCCGCCCGCTTCGGTGCCTTCCTCGCCGAACGGTTCGGCAGCCGGCCGGTTGACGTGGTGGCTCACAGCATGGGATCGCTGCTGACGCGCAAGTACCTCAAGGACGGCGGGAGTTCGCGGGTCCGTGCCTGGGTTTCGCTCGGCGGGCCCAATCACGGGGCGGGGGACGCCGCGCCCTGCGGACCCTTCGCGACCTTCTGCGACATCCACGCGGCCTCGCTCGCCGACATGACTCCGGGCAGCCCCTTCCTGAACTCGCTCAACGCGGGTGACGAAACCCCGGGAGCCACCCGCTACACCACCTTCAGCTCCACCTGCGACCAGCAGATCCCGCCCGGCGACAGCCGCGCCCCGCGCTCCACGGAGCTGGCCGGAGCCGTCAACCACGTCCTGCCGGTGGGTGACAGCGGCTGCCCCGCGCACTACGGGCTGCTCGGCAACGACTGGGTGCGCCGGCAGATCGTCGCCGAGTTCTCCAAGGACCCGGTGAGCGAAGTAGAGCTGAAGAAGGGCCCGTTCCGGATCACCGTCGACTCCGCCCGGTTCACCTCCAGTGGCGAGAGCGGACCCGAGCTTTACGACGGGCTCACCCTCACCACCGACGGGACGGCCCGCTCCCTCTGGCACCGCGACCGGTCCGGCGCCACCGCCTTTCCCGACTACGACCCGTGGTTCGGCCTCGACGACTCCACCCGGAGTCAGGTCTTCAGCGGCCGGGCCACCCTCACCGCCTATCTCGTCGACGCCGACTACAGCGCCGGGAACAACGACGACGTGATGGCCGCCGGCCGCGTCCACTGGGACCCGGCGCTCGGCTTCGGCCGGTTCACCGCGAAGATGGCCGGGGTGGACGGCGGCGAGGCCTCCGTCACCTACACCGTCACCCCGGTGCAGGGCGTCCCCGCCTGCCGGGTCCGCGTGGACCGGGCGGAACTGACCTACTTCGACGACGGCACGACCCGCCCCGCGCTCTACGGGGACATCGCGGTCCGCACCGGTGACGGCGCGCGCACCGCCGTGTGGTCGCGCTCCGGCTCGGACCCGTCGACCTTCCCCAACCAGGGCGGCCGCACCGACCCCGACCCGTACTTCTACCAGCGCGTCGGCTCGGGGGCCACGTACGGGCCCGGCCCGTTCGAGATCGGCGTCTTCCTCTGGGACTACGACGCCTCCTCGGCCGACGACCTGGTCGCCCGGGGCACGGTGGCCTGGGATCCGTACACGGATCAGCCGGGGACCCGTACCAGCGATTTCCGCGGGGACGACGGAGGGCACGTGAAGGTGACCTGGACCGTCCTCTGCCCCTGATCCGGCCCCCCTCCCGACGAGGCCGTCCGGGGGTCCGTCCGGGGGTCCGGCCGGGGGCCCGGTGGGGGCGCGCCCCGGCATGAGCCCGTCCGCCCCCGTCGAGCCCCCGGGCGCCCCGTCCGGGGCCTGACCAGGGCGCCCCGTTCGCGGCCACACTTGGTGGCATGGACGACGACGCGACGGACAACCACCTACGTACCACCGGCCCGCAGACCGATGCGCAGACCGGACCGCACGCCGAGGACCGCGCCGGGGACCATGCGGTGGTCCTCGGCGCCGGCATGGCCGGGCTGCTGGCCGCACGGGTGCTCGCGATGCGGTTCCCCCGGGTCACCCTGATCGAGCGGGACGAACTGCCGCAGGGCGAGCCGGTGTTCCGCCCCGGGATACCCCAGTCCCGGCACGCGCACATCCTGTGGTCGCGGGGTGTGGAGCTGATCGAGCTCATGCTGCCGGGCATCACCGACAAACTGGTGGCGGCGGGGGCGGGCCTCTTCGACTCGCCGCGCGACTTCCTCTGGCTCAGCCCGGCCGACTGGTTCGGGCCGGTGTCCGGGGCCAGAGTGCTGCTCGCGAGCCGGGAGTTGCTCGACTCGACGGTGCGCGCGGAAGTGCTCCGCAACGCACGCGTCCGGGTCCGGTCCGGTGCGACCGCCACCGGGCTCGTGGCCGGGCCGGACGGCCGTACGGTCACCGGCGTGGAACTGCGCGGCGGCGAGCGGCTGGCCGCACGCCTCGTCGTCGACGCGACCGGACGCTCCTCCAAGGCCCCCGCCTGGCTCACGGCCCTCGGCCACCCGGCGCCGGCGGTCACCCGCTACGACTCCCATCTCGGTTACTCCAGCCGCTACTTCGAGATCCCGAAGGATCCTGACCGGCGCTGGCAGGGCATGTACGTCCAGGGCCGGCCCGAACTCCCGCGCGGCGGTGTGCTGATGCCGCTGGACGGGGACCGCTGGCTGGTGACCCTCGTCGGCAACGGCGAACACGCGCCGCCCGTACAGGAGGAGGAGTTCCTCCCGTTCGCCCGGAGCCTGCGCAGTCCGGCCCTGTACGACGCCATCCGGGACGCGGTCCCGCTGTCCTCGCCCACCGCCTTCCGGAACAACATGAACGAATGGCGCCACTACGAGCGCCTGGAGCACTGGCCGGCCGGCTTCGTGGTCCTCGGTGACGCCGCCTGCCGGGTCAACCCCGTGTACGGACACGGGATGACGGTCGCCGCGCTCGCCGCGGAGACCCTGGCCAAGGAGATCCGCACCCTGGACCCCGAGCAGATCGCCGCGGCCTCCCGCCGGATCCAGCGCCGGACCCTCGCGGCGGCCGCAGTGCCCTGGCAGATCGCCACCAGCGAGGACATGCGGTACCCGGTGACGGAGGGGCCGCCGCCGGACCGGGCCACGCGGATCCTGCAGCGCTACATGTCCCGGGTGATGGCGGGAGCCAACGCCGACCAGGCGATCGCCGCCCGCTTCTTCGGCGTGCTGTCGCTGACCAGGCCGCCGGGCACCCTGCTCGACCCCGTCACGATGCTCCGCGTCCTGTCCAAGCGGCACCTGCCGACCACCCCGGAAACCACCGCCTACCCGGCCCACCACGCCCCGCCGGTGGAGCGGCACGAGCGCCGCAACGCGTAGGGCGTGTCTTTCGGAGCAGGCCCGGCCTGCTCCGAAAGACACGCCCTAGGATCGGTTCATGATCGCCGAGATGCAGTGCGTGGTGCTGGACTGTCCCGACCCGGCGGCGCTGGCCGCGTTCTACCAGCGCCTGACCGGCGGTGAGGTCAACCGTCCCGACCGGCGCTGGGCGACCGACGCGACCTGGGCGACCCTGCACCTCCCGGCCGGCCAGGTCCTCGCCTTCCAGTACGCCGAGGACCACCGGCCGCCCCGCTGGCCGGACCCGGCCCGGCCCCAGCAGCTCCACCTGGACTTCGCCGTGGCGGACCTGGACGCGGCCCATGCGCAGGCTCTGTCCTGCGGTGCCACCCCGCTGGACGGGGACCGGGCGGGCGAGGGCTGGCGGGTCTACGCCGACCCGGCCGGCCACCCCTTCTGCCTGGTGCGCCACTGACCGGCGGTCCCCGCCACCCCCGCGTTCAGCTGTGGCAGGTCACTTCGACGGGCTGAGCTGTACCGTCGTCAGCGCCCCGCCCGCGGCCTCCTTCACCACCGCGAGCCGGGTCCCGGTGTCCGGCACCTTGACCCCGAGCTGCGGCAGTCCCGCGTTCCAGTACGACCCGTGGCGGTCGTCGAAGACCGGTACGCCGCTCCGGGCCGGGATCACGGTCGGCGCGCCCGCCTTGTGCAGCACGATCCGGTCGCTCTTCCCGAGGGAGAAGGGGGCGTCGAAGGTCTGCGCCCGCGCGTTCAGCAGTGTGCCGTCCGCGTGGGTCAGCGGCTCCGGGCGGGAGTCGACGGGCAGCAGCATGCCGCCGCCGGGGTGCGCTTTGGTGGTGTTGTCGCTGTACGCCGTGTCCCAGAGCCAGATCAGCACGCCCTGCTGGTACGGGTAGAACTCCACCTTGTCGCCCGTGAAGCCGAAGTTGTACGGCCCGGTCCTGAGCAGGTTGCCGTAGCCGGTGTAGCGGCGGTTCTCCACGAAGTACGCGCGCGGGTGCTGCTCGCTGCCCGTGCGGCCCTCCGTACGCGACCACTTGACCGCGGTCCAGCCGTTCGCGCCCTGCTCCGCTCCGTCGCGCAGCAGCTCCCGGCCGTCGGCTCCCGCCGTGACGCGGATGTCGTCGAAGGTGACGCCCTTGCCGTGGGTGTTGCTGTCCGAGGTGACGCGCAGCCTCAACTGGACCGATGTACCCGCGAATTGGTCCAGGGGGACCGAGAGCCGCGTCCAGCCGGACGAGGTGCCGGAGATGCCCTTCGACCCGATCGGCGCGCCGTCCACCGTGCCCGGCAGCGCCGTCCAGGCGGCCCCGCCGTCCGTGGAGGCCTCCACCGTCAGGTAGTCGAAGTCCTGCTCGATGTCGTACCAGACCCGGGCGTCCAGGCGGGCCGCCGTCCCGGCCGCGATCCCCGAGAGATCGACCGTGCGCGACAGCGTGTTGTCCATGAAGTCACCCGTGCCGCTCCACCACTGGCTGCCACCCTCGTACGGGTCGACCAGCTCGGTCGTGGTCGAGGACGGCGGCAGGTGCACCAACAGGGCCTGCGGATCCTCGGTGTTGTAGCCGGACACCCCGAGCGTCGCCCGCGTCGTGCGGCCCGCGTCGGCCTCCGTGTACCGGAGCCAGCCCAGCTGCAGCTTGCTCCAGGGGTCGAGGTCGCCCGGGAACTCGCCCGTGGAATTGCGGCCCTTGCCCAGGTAGGACGCCGAGGACATCAGCGACCAGAAGTTGACGCTGTTGTCCCCGTCGGAGCTGTACAGGTCGGGCAGGCCCAGATCGTGCCCGAACTCGTGCGCGAAGAGGCCCGCGCCGCTGTTCTCCCCGCCGGTCAGGTAGTCGCCGGCCCAGATGCCGCTGTCGCCGACCGGGGTGCCGCCCGCCTTGTTGCCCTCCGGGCCCGCGCTGCCGGCCTGGTTCCAGTAGGCGAACCAGCGGTGCGCCCACACGGCGTCCTTGCCCTGCGTACCGCCGCCCCAGGTCTGGTCCTTGCCCGCGTGGACGACGACGAGGTGGTCGAGGTAGCCGTCCGGCTCGTCGAAGTTGCCGTCGTGGTCGGCGTCGTAGCGGTCCCACACGTCGTACTCGGCGAGCTGCGCCTTGATCTGCTCGGGCGTACGGCCCTTCGCCCGCTCGGACTTGTACCAGGAGTCGGTGGCGTCCCGGATCATGTCCCAGTTGGTCCGGCACTGGCCGGACTCGGAGCAGTTGTCGGTGCCGTAACGGGCTTCGTTCCAGGGGAGTTTGACCCAGTCGGTGACCATGCCGTCCATGTCGTACCGGCCGGACGACTGGAGCCGGTAGTAGGCGCGCAGGGAGGCCGACTGCGGGTCGGTGGAGAAGAACTGCTTCGCGTAGAAGGACCGGTCGAAGTCCTTGCGCCACAGGGTGTGGTTGTCGTCCGCGGCGGGCTTGCCGATCGTGTTGTGCGCCGGGCCCGGAGCGCCGCCGAAGCGCGGCTTGCCCTCGAACTCGGTGGTGGTGTCCACCTGGTCGCCGAACTCGGCGAGGATCACGAAGACCTTGTCCTTGCGCTCCCGGGCCAGCTCGACGTACCGCTTGCCCACCTTGGCCAGGCGCGGCAGCCTGCCGTCGGCCTCGGCGCGCAGGCCGCCGGGGCGGCCGGCGGCCACCTCTTCGAGGGCCTGGCGGCGCAGGGCCTGGCGCTGGAGCTCCAGGGGCGCGGGCGGCGGGGCGGCGGCCTGCCGGGCCTGCTGCTGATCGGCTTGTTGCTGCTGCCCGGCGGGCGTCGGGGCCGGTGTCGGGGGTGCGGTGGCGGCGAGCGCGGGGGCGGCGAGGAGGGCGAGGGATATCGCCGCTCCCACCGCAGCGAGTCTGCGCAAGGTAGCTGACCTTTCTGGAGGTTCCGGTCGGTCGGGTTGGCCGGAGCGGGAGTAATATTTCACATGTGACAGGTGATTGATAGGTGTGGGGGAGGGGGCGGGCCGCCGCGTGCGGTCGAGCGGGCTGCCGGGTGCGGCCAGGGCGGATGCCCGGTGCGGTCGGGTGTCCGCCCCGGCTCCCGAACTCGACGTTCCGAGGGCCCCGTTCGCCGCGCGGCGCTATCGTGCCGAGCGGGGGACGACTGTGCGAGGGGGCGGAGCCGCGATGCGATTTCTGTTTGTGCACGGCACGGGGGTGCGGCGCGAGCGGCACGACCTGCTCTTCGCCTTGGTCCGGGACCGGCTGACCGCCCGGTTCCCCGGGGCGGGAGTCGACTCCTGCTTCTGGGGGGAGCGGTACGGGGCCACCCTGAGCGCCCAGGGCCGTTCCGTGCCCGGACTGAGCGCTCCCGGCGCGGCCCCCGGCCCGGACGACGAGGAGATCGCCGAGTGGGGGCTGCTGGTCGCCGACCCGCTCTGCGAGCTGCGGGTGCTGGCGGAAGCGGGCTGGGACACCGCGGCCGACGGCGACCCCGACGGCCACGCGGTCGGCCACCCCGAGGGTCACCCCTTTGGCCACCCCGGCGGCGCACCCGATGACGACGGCTTCGCCATGCCGGGCGTGCAGTCCGCGGGCGAGCGCGTACTGGACCTGCTCGCCGAGCTCGCCGAACTCTCTGCGGTCCCCGACGGCGGCGAACAGGCCGCGTTACTGCTCGGCACCGGCCTCGCCGCCGGATTCCCCGCCGCCCTGAAGACCGTCTCCCGTTCCGCCGAGGCCGCCCGCGCCGGGGCCCGCGCCGTCGGCGAGCCGCAGGCCCGGGAGCTGGCCAAGGCCCTGGCCCGCGCGGTGACCGCCGCCGCCCTCGCCTCGGCCGGAGCCGAGGCCGACTGCACCGGAGCCGAACGCGACCGCCTCGTCGAGCTGATCACCGCCCGCCTCGGGGGCGACGCCCGGGTCCCCGGCGCCCGCGCCGCCGCCGTCCTCGGCCGGCTCGCGATGCGCGTCACCACCCAGCCCCTGCTCAACGCCTGGCGCGGCTCCCTCACCGTCGGGGCCACCCCCGCCCTCGGCGACATCCTGCGCTACCAGGCCCGGGGCGCCGACCTCCGTGCCTTCCTGCACGAGCGGATCACCGCGGAGCCGGGGCCGACCGTACTCATCGGCCACAGCCTCGGCGGCATCGCCCTGGTCGACCTCCTCGCCCTGGCGGCCGCCCGCGGCGAGCCGGTGCCCGGCGTCGAACTGCTCGTCACCGTCGGCTCGCAGGCGCCCTTCCTCCACGAACTCGGCGCCCTGGCCGGGATCGTGCCGGGCACCAGGCTCCCGTACGCCTTCCCGCGCTGGCTCAACGTCTACGACCGCCAGGACGTGCTCTCCTACCTCGCCGAGCCCGTCTTCCCCGGCGACCCGCGCGTCAGCGACCAGGAGATCGCCAGCCGCCAGCCCTTCCCGGCCTGCCACAGCGCCTACTGGAAACAGGACTCCCTCTACGCACGCATCGAACAGGCGGTGGCCGAAGCGGAGATCGGGTGAATTCCCTCGACCTCCTGCCCCGCGACCTGGGGCCGCGCACCTTCGCGCTCGTCGCCGGGGTCGAGAGCTACGACGTCAGCCGCCACTGGAACCTGCGCGGCCCGGCCCGCGACGCCCTGCGGTTCGCCCGATGGCTGACCGGACCGGGAGAGGTGCCGCCCGGCCACGTACGGCTGTTGCTGTCCCCGCTCGATGACCCGGACTCCCTCGACTGGTCGGACTCCGCCGCACTGCAGGCCCTGCGCACCACGCACCGCCCGGCGACCGAGGCGAACGTGAAATCGGTGCTCTTCGACGAACTTCCCGCCTGCGACGGCGATTTGCTCGTGATCTTCTGGGCCGGGCACGGCTACACGGAACCGCGCCGCGGTGAACTCATGCTGCCCTCGGCGGACGCCCGGCCCGGCCAGATCCGCCACCTCAACCTCGACTCCGCGCTGCGCTGGTGGCGCACCAGCCTCGTCAAGCGCGAGCTCTTCCGCTACCAGGCCGCCCTGGTGGACGCCTGCCGGGTCGACGCACCCCGCGATGCCCGGTGGAACTTCGGCACGAGCGACTACGGCGGCGGCGCCACCGTCCCGGGACGGCGCCAGTTCCGGCTGTACGCCTCCCGCGAGGGCGAGGCCGCGAAGAACGACGCCGAGCGCGGCGCGGGCCGTTTCACCGAGGAACTCCTCGCCGAACTCGGCGAACGCCCGGTGCGCGAGGCCGTCACCGGGCTCGCCGACACCGCCCGCTCCATCCACCGCACCTTCCTGGACTTGCGCGAACGCGGCGAGGGCTGGCAGCTCCCGCAGTTCGTCGTGGACCGCGACTGGGACGCCTGCTCCTTCCTCGACTTCCCCGATGACGGGCCCCCCGGGCTGGCGCCCCCGCGCGCGGGCCGGCTCGACCAGGCCGCCTGGGACGGGCTCGGCGAGCTCTTCGAGGACCGCGACCTGCCGCGCTGCGCCTACGAGGCGTACCTGTGGGCGTTCAAGGCGGCCGGCTGCGCGGCCCCCGCCCGGGGCGGCCTGCCCGGCGACACCCTGCTGGAGGTGGTCCAGGACCTCGACGAACGCCTCGGCGGGCCGGGCGGGATGCCGCTCCCGGTGCCCTTCGTACGGTTCCTCGCGGAACAGGGAGCGCCCGGCGACGAGCGGTGGGCGGCCCGGCTGCGCGACTGGGTGAGCGACACCCGCGACCGCCTCGCCCTGCCCGCGCTGCCACCCCCGCCCCCGCCGCCCCGCAGGACGGCCCTGCACGTACGGCTGGAGACGCCGCCGGGCGGGGAGGACGGGTTCCTCGCCCGGATGTGGCTGCGGCGGGAGGCGACCGAGCACATCTGGGAATCGGAGGGGGAACCGGTGCGGCTGGAGGCGGTACGGGACGCACTCGTACGACAACTCATGGCGGCGGCACGGGTGTCGGGCGCCGACGCGCAGGCCGGGCGGCCGTCCGGCGCGGTGGAGCGGATCGAGTTCCACGTGCCGTACGAACTGCTGGAACTGGACTTCGACCAGTGGCCGGTCCCGCGCGGCCCGGGCAGGCGGACCCGGCCCCTGGGCGTGCTCTACCAGGTGGTGGTGCGCTGCCCGCAGGAGCGGGAGTACACCGGAGCCGAATGGCGCGGCAAGTGGCGCTGGTTGTGGGCCCAGGGCCGCCGGCACCCGGAGGCGGTCCGGGTGGTGACCGACGCGGACGCGGACGACGGGCTCGGCATGGAACTGGGCGCGGGACCGGCGCCCGCGTGCGTACTGGCACACACCCGGGCCGGGGCGATCACGGCGGCGGTGGTCGAGGCCGTCCTGGAGGGCGGTGTCCCGGTGGCCCTCTGGCACCGCCCCGACCCGGCGGGCGCCGACCCCGCCGCAGCCCGGGGGGCGGCTCCGGGCGGGTCCGCGGGCGGCCTGCTCGATCTGCTGGCACCGGCCGGCGAGGACGGGCGGCCGCCCGACCCCGGCGCACTCGACGTGCTCGCGCTGCCCGCCCGCGTGCGCGCGGTGCGCCGGGCGGCGGCCGTCGCGGGCGCGGGCGCCCCCGGCGGGGATCGCCGACAGCCGCCGGGGGGAGACCGGTTGGTCCTCCTGTGGGACGATCCCGACGACACCCTCACCGTCCGGTCCCTGGCTTGAACCCGCCCACGACACCGACGCCGATGCCGACTTCTCCTCGGACCCCGAGGTGGACCCCGGGCCGGGCCCCGCGCCCGATCAAGCCCTCGCCCCCGCCCCCGACTTCGACTCCGAATCCGAATCCGGCACCGATCCCGATGACCGCTCGCGGCGACGGCCCGCGACACCGACGATGGAGGCAGAGGCTGTGGTGAAGGACTGGTGGCTGTACCAAGGGACCGGCGAGGCCGCCGAACGCCGGGCCAGGCTGGAGGCCGGACCGCCACCGCCCTGGCGCGACTTCAAGGGCGTCCCCGACCCGGCGTACGCGCCCCCCGGCTGCGAGGGGCCGGCCTGGGAGCGCACTTGGCGGCGCGGCGAGGGCTACGTACCCGACGAGTTGGAGAAGGACGTGGTCAACACGGCCCTGCACCTGCGCCGGCCGCTCCTGATCACCGGCAAGCCGGGTGTCGGCAAGTCCACGCTCGCCTCCAGCATCGCCGCCGACCTCGGCCTGGGGCCGGTCCTGCACTGGCCGGTCACCAGCCGCACCGTCCTGCGCGACGGCCTGTACCTCTACGACGCGATCGGCCGGCTCCAGGAGGCCGGGCTGGAGCAGTTGCGCACGCCCGGCGCCGAGCCGGCCGCGCCGGGCGGGAGCGGGCAAGCACCCGCCCCCGCCCCCGCCGGTGGCGGACCGTCCATCGCCCGCTACCTGCGCCTCGGCCCCCTCGGCACGGCCCTCCTGCCCCAGGACCGCCCCCGCGTCCTGCTCGTGGACGAGATCGACAAGAGCGACATCGACCTCCCCGGAGACCTCCTCACCGTCTTCGAGGACGGCGGCTTCGTCATCCCCGAGCTCGCCCGGCTCGTCAAGGAGGCCCCCACCGTCGCCATCGGCACCGACGACGACACGGGCGGGGCCGTCCGGATCTCCCAAGGCCGCGTCCAGTGCAGGTACTTCCCCATCGTGGTCCTCACCAGCAACGGCGAACGCGATTTCCCGCCCGCCTTCCTGCGCCGCTGCGTCCGGCTCCACCTGGACCCGCCGGGACCCGACAAGCTCGCCCGCATCGTGCGCGGCCGGCTCGGCGTCGACATCGAGAACAGCGAGGAGTACCGCGAGCTCGTGCGGAGCTTCCTGGAACGCGCCGAGGACGGCGACCTCGCCACCGACCAGCTCCTCAACGCCATCCAGCTCCGCCTGGCCGGCGCCTGGTCCGCCCCCGGGGACCGCGAACGCTTCCTCGCCACCGTCATGCACCACCTCACCGGACCCTCCGCGTGATCGAGAAGCTCCTCGCCGCCCTGGCCGAAGGCGCCGAGGACATCGGCCCGCGCCCCGGGGTCGGGGCGGAGGAGATCGCCGACATCCTGTGGCTCGCCACCCGGGTGGACGCGTCCGTCCTGCCCCCGGAGCGCCCCGGGACACCCCCGGAAGCCGGACCCGAACCCGCCCTCGACGGGACGGAGTTACCCGCCAAGGCGCGCGGCGGCGCCGTCGAACCGGGAGTCGAGTACTTCCCCGCACCCGCGCAGGCCCCCGCCCCCGAGGGTCCCGCGGAGCCCGTCGCCGGCCGGGCCGCGGGAGCCACCCCCGGCCGCGCGCCCGCGCCGGCCGCACGCCGGGGCACCGCGGTGCGGCTGCCGCGCGCCGCCACCCTCGACGACCCGCTCGCCCTGATGCGCGCCCTGCGCCCGATCGGCCGCCGCAGCATCGGCGGCCCGGGGGAGGAGCTGGACGAACAGCTCACCGTCGAGCGCAGCATCGAGCGGATGGTGCTCACCCCCGTCCTGCGCCCCGCCGAGAGCCGCTGGCTGGACGTGGCCCTGGTCGTCGACTCGCACCACTCGATGCTGCTCTGGTCCGACCTGGTGGAGGAGGTGCGCGGGGTCCTCACCCGCAGCGGGGTCTTCCGCGACGTACGGACCTGGCGGCTCACGGGCACCGGCCCCGGCGGCGCCCCCATGGTCGCGCACCATCGCGACAGCCCGCCCCGCAACCCCCTGGAGCTGGTCGACCCGGCGGGCCGGCGGCTGATCCTGGTCCTTTCCGACACGGTCGCCGGCGGCTGGCGCGAAGCCCCCCTGCGCGGTGTGCTGCGGCAGTGGTCGGCGCACAACGCCGTGGCCGTACTGAACGTCCTGCCCGAGCGGCTCTGGACGCGCGGGGCGGTCCAGCCGGTCCCCTTCGCCGTGCGCGCGGACCGGCCCGCCGCTGCCACCCGCTCCTGGCAGCGGGTCCCGGCCGCCCGGCGGGCCCGCGGCGGCGGGGCGGTGATCCCGGTCGTCGGCATCGCCTCCGGGAGTCTGGCCCGGCTGGTGCGGGTGGTGTCCGGGGACGGCCGGTGGCGGCGCCTCGCGTGCCTGCGCCTCGACGCGGAACCCGCGCGCGGGGGCCCGTACGGGACACCCGGCGCCCCGAAGCTCGTTCCGGACCCCCTGGAGGCGGTGGAGCGCTTCCGCGCGAGCGCCTCTCCGACCGCCCAGCGTCTCGCCGACCACCTGGCCGCCGTACCGCTGACCCTGCCCGTGATGACCCTCGTACGCCGCTCCCTGCTGCGGGAGTCCGAACACGGCCACCTCGCGGAAGTGGCCCTGGGCGGGCTGCTCGCCCCCTGGGATGGCGAACAGGACGCCGATTCGGCCCAGTTCGAGTTCCTGCCGGGCGTACGGGAAGCCCTGCTCGGGTCGCAGCTGCGCGGAGACGTGGCCGCCGTACGGGAGTTGGTGCGGCGGCGCGTGTGGGAGTACATGTCCCACAAGCGCGGCACCGGCCGGGACTTCACGGCGATCCGCCGGGGGCCCCGTGGCAGGGGGCGCCGCGAACTGGCCCCGGGTGCGATGCCGTTCGCCCTCGCCGCCGGGCCGGTGTCGGGACTGGCCGACCGCGTGGTGCGGGTCCGCTACGAGTCGCAGCGCGATCCGCAGGCGGTGGGCGTGCTGCTGTCGCCCCGACTGGTCCTGACGGTCGGTGATGCGGCGCAGAACCCGCGCCCGAGCGACTTCGCCTGGGTCAGGGTCGAAGACCAGGAGTTCCTCTGCCGCCAGGCCTGGGGAGACGGAGGGTCGCCCCAAGTGCTCCTGCTCGTCTCCGAGGTGGACCTGGCGGACTCCGCGGACCGGGCGGAGCCGGCCTGGGCGGAGGGGTTCGCGGCCCCGGGGGAGCACCTGGTCGTGGACGGTGCGACGGATCAGGGCGAGGCGGTGGCGCTGGCCGCCGAGGTGCTCCCGTACGAGGGGGAGCGCAACGGCGAGCTCGTCCGGCTCTCCGCCGAACCGGAGGCCTGGACCCACTACACGGGCTCCCCGGTCTCCCGGGACGGCCTGCTGGCGGGCATCGTGCACTCGGTGCTGCCGGACCGGATGGTGTTCCTCACGGGGCAGGCCCTGCTGGAGCAGCCCGGATTCCGTGCGGTGGTGGCGGCGCACGCGGGTACCGGGAGGGAACGCTCGGGTGTCTGCATGGCGGTGCGGATCCAGGTGGAGCAGGGGCCGGCCGACCGGTCGGCGACGGAGGAAGTGACCCAGATCCTCCTGCGGGCGCAGACGGGCGCGGGCGGGGCCGGCTCGGTGTTCTCCGCAGGAGACGGGGCCCTGTTCGTCCCCCTGGAGGATCCGGGCGCCCTCGCCAGGGCCGGGAGACTGCTGGCCGCGCTCCCCCCGGCGCTGGAGCGGCTGCGCGCGGGCTCCGGCGAATGGGAGATCTCCCTGGTGGTGGCTCTGGCCGGAGGACGGTTCACGCCCGATCTGCGGGGACCGGCGGCGGACGAGGCCGGGGCGCTGGCCGACGGCGCGGAGCGCGCCCGGAGGCCGGCCGGTTCCCGGGACCCGGCAACGGTCGTCGTCGTGAAGGGCGAATCACTGCTCGGTGTCCGCGGGCTGGAAACCCTCGCGGCCGAGCCGCTGGCGCACACGGGGACGGAGCCGCGCGGGTGGATCTGGTCCGCCTCCGCCGCCGAGGTGGGGCGGGCGCTGATCGATGCCGAGCTGAGGATCGAGGTCCCGGGCGTCGACTGGCCGCGCTGCGGGTACGGCGGCACGCAGGCGGATCCCGGCGGGTGCATCGGTGTCCGCCTGCCGGGCCGCCTGCGCTGTCTCACCCATGTGGCGGCGGTGGAACGGGCCGAGTACCTCCACGCGCTGCGACCGGGCGCGGAGGTGGACCTGCGGGGCACCACCCTCGGCGACGACCTGCTCGGCCACCTGCTGCTCGCGCTGCGCGAGCCCGGGGTGGGGCAGGTGCGGGTGGGGCGCGCCCGCTTCGACCGGGCGCGGTTCACCGGTGACTGGGCGACGCCCGGAGGGGAGTTCGAGGGCGCGGCCTCCTTCGACCGGGCCGTTTTCGAAGGCGGGGCGGGGTTCGACGCGGTCCACTTCAAGGAGAGCGCCTCCTTCGGGCGGGCCGATTTCCGGCGCGGCGCGACCTTCGACTCGGCCGTGTTCGACGGCGAAGCGCGTTTCGTCAGGGCGGACTTCGACGGCAACGCCACTTTCACGGACGCCGAGTTCGCCCGGGGCCTCGACTTGACCATGGCCGAACTGTGGGCGGGGGCACGGATGAGCGGGATGAGGGTGCGGGGGGCGGCCGAGTTCGCGCACGCGGTCTTCCGCGGCCGCAGCAAGTTGAGGCGGACGGTCTTCCAGGGGCCCGTCTCCTTCGCCTCTACGGTGTGGGGAGCCGATCTGCGGTTCGAGGAGGTCCGCTTCCAGGGGCCGGTCACCTTCGACCGTGCGACCTTCGCCGCCCTGACGGCCTTCTTCGACACGGTCTTCGCGGACCGGGCCACCTTCGCCGGGGCCGACTTCGCGGGGTCCGGGGATTTCGTGAACGTGACCTTCGCCGATCCGGCGGCGCTTCCCGAAGCGTGGCGGCCGCTCCTGCCGCCCACGGGCTCCGCGACGTTCCGCCTGGGCGGCCGGGACGGAGGTTCCGGCGCGCGGAGGCCCTGAACCGCCGAGCGCCTCCCGCCCCGCGGGAGCGGGGAGAACGGGCCGGGACCGAAGCCGAAGCCGAAGCCGAAGCCGAAGCCGAAGCCGAAGCCGAGGGCTCCGGCGTGCGGATGCCGCGCCATTCCCGGGTGCGGGGCCTGTCGGCCCCGCACCCGGGCCGGGGTCAGGCGGTGGGCGGTACCCGTCCCGGGCGGCCGGCGCCGCGGGTCAGGCGGTAGCCGCCGATGCCCGCGAGGGCGGCGAGCAGACCGCCGGCCGCCGTCCAGAGCCAGCGGTCCGACCACCAGGAGCCCGACCAGCCGTCGGCCGGTTCGACACCGGACGCCGTGCCGGCGCCGGGGACGAGCGGTACGGCCAGGGCGTTGTCGGCGGCGTAGGCGCCGCCGACGTCCTTGGCCTCGGCCCGCAGGCGTGCCCGTACCGGCTGGCCGAGGTCCTCCTGCGCGAGGTCGGTGACCGTGAGCCGGATGTAATAGGCCCCCGGCAGGGGGTCGTTGGCCCACTGGTCGGCGCCCGAGCGGACCGGGCGCAGGGTGCAGGACAGGTCGACGGCCGCGGCGTCCTTGGAGGCCGTACCGGTCTGCGTGCCGTACATGCAGGGCTGGCGGCGGCGCAGACCGTCGTACACGTCGAGCTGCCACGTGGAGGCCGAGTGCCGGCCGGTCGCGGCGGGCAGGGTGACCGAGGCCCGCACGGTGGCGCGCTGGCCCGAGTCCAGGGGGAGCACCCAGTAGAGGTAGTCGCCCGTGGAAGCGTCGGCCGTGGCGTCCTGGTCCAGCTGGAGCGGGGTGGCGGTACGGAAGGCCGTGCCGGCCTCGGTCGGACCCTCCCCGGTGCCGCTCGGGCTCGGCGACGGCGAGGCCGCCACCCCGAGCAGGCCGCCGCCCACGAGCAGGGCGGCGGTCAGCGCGCGCCGCACGCGTCGTTCACGTCTCAGGGCACTCATCAGTTGGTCCTCCAGACCGCGATACGCCAGCGCGAGACCCAGCCCCACACCAGTCCGGCGAGGAGGCCGGTGAGCGCCAGTGCGCCGAGCAGCCACCAGCCGCGGCCGAGGCCGAAGGAGGCCACGTCGGAGGCCCCGTCCGGGCCGTCCACCACGTCGATGGTCAGCTCGACCGGCATGCCCGGGGTGGTCTTGACCGAGGCGGGCGCCGAGAAGGAGTTGCTGACCTGGAGACACACGGTCTCGGCAGGTTCCTCGTCGTCCGCGTCCCCGGCCTTCGGGTAGCGCAGCCCGGACGAGATCAGGTCGGTCCGCCCGTCGCCGGCCTCCTGGCCGCGTACGATCTCCCGGCCGCTCGTCGTCGTGGCGCGCAGCAGCACGCCGTAGTCGTTGTTCACGGCGCGGTCGGACCCGATGCTGACCGAGGCCCGCAGTTCCTGGCCCGGTGCCACGGAGACCCGGTACCAGCGGTGCTCCGAGAAGCTCTCGCGGTCGCTGTAGAGACCGGGCTTCAACTCTGGTGCTCCCGCGCACTCCTTGGCGCCCTCGGCGGCCACCGGATTGACCACCGGCGTGGCCGCGCGGCCCACCAACTGCCGTACTCTGCCCGACAGTTCGGCCTTGTGCTGCACGGAGGTGTAAGTGCCGCCCGTGGCCTCGGCGATGCAGATCAGCTGGTCGCGGGTCTTGGCGTCGGGAACGAGCCCGAGCGTGTCGATGACCAGGTGGATCCCCTGGGCCGCGATGTCCCGGGCCACTTCGCAGGGGTCGAGCGGGGCGCAGGTGTCCTCGCCGTCGGTGATGAGCACGATCCGCCGGGTGGCGTCGCCGCCCTTCAGGTCCTCGGCGGCCCCGAGCAGCGCCGGTCCGATGGGCGTCCACCCGGTGGGGGCCAGCGTGGCCACCGCCGTCTTGGCCTCGGTCCGGTCCAAGGGGCCTACGGGATAGAGCTGCTTGGTGTCCTTGCAGCCGAGGCTCTTGTCGGGACCGGGGTAGTTGGCGCCCAGGGTCCGTATGCCGAGCTGCACTTCGTCGGGCACGGCGTCCAGTACCTCGTTGAACGCCTGTTTCGCCGCGGACATCCGGGTCTGCCCGTCGATGTCCTGTGCGCGCATCGAGCCGCTGACGTCCAGCACCAACTCGACCTTGGGAGCTTCCTTCGCCACCGGTTCACCGGCGGCGGCACCTGACGGGAACAACCCGACAGCGAGGGTGACGAACAGGCCGCACGCACTGGCCCTCACCCATCTTCTAGTGATCATCGCCGGATCGTATTGAGATTCCCCGCACCCGCCAAACCGAGCACCTGTTCCCGGCTCGTTCCGGGCAGTCGTGGGCGTACGCCGACGGTGACCAGGCGCGCTCGCACCGACCGGTCGGCGTCCCGACGGGCGGGGTTCGAGGGCGCCGCGGTGCGTCCACACGGCGCGGTGGACGGGACCCGGGTGGGGGTACGGACACGGGGGCGACCCGCGCTGCGCCGGACCGGATCCCGGCCCGGGTCAGGGGTTCGCGCCGCGGGGACGCCCGGTCGGGACGTCCCCGCGGGGCGGGGACGGGCGGGTGCTCGGGCGGCCCGGCGGACGGGTGGCGGGCCCGTGCTCCCCGGCGCCCGGGCCCGGGGTGACGGGACGTCGGCTCGGATCGGGTTTGCCGGGATGGGTGGGGGCGCCGGCCCGCGGGTTGCGCGTCGGCGATGCGGATGGCGCGGAGCCGCTCGGCTGCGGTCCGTCGCCCCGGACGGGGGTGCAGTAGCCCGGAACGCGGGACCGGCCTCCCGCCGCGGCGACCAGCGCGGCGAACCGCTGCTCGGCCAGGGCCTCTTCGGGGCGCGGGCCGGGAGCGCGGGTGAAGGCCCGGCACAGCTCGGCCAGGTCGGCGGGAACCACCGCGGACGGGCGGCCGGACACCCGTGGGGACGGCGCGTCCGTGACCCGGGTGGCGGGCGCGGGGGAGGCGGCCGGGAGGCCGTGCGCGGGGGCGCCGCCGAGGACCGGGGGGAGGTTGCCCGTACCGGCCGCGACGGCCACACCGCCGAGGGCGGCAGCCAGTACGGCGGCCGCGACCTTCGCACCGAGGAGCGTCGCCGGGGTGCGCAGCGACCGCTTCCGGGGCGTCGGGGCGGGAGCGGTGGGGGCTGCGGATCCGGGTGCGGGTGCGGCTACGGCTACGGCTACGGCTACGGCTGCGGGTGCCGGTGTGGCCGAGTGGGTGGCCGCAGGCGCGGCCGAGGGGTCGGCCGCGGGGGCGAGGCGGGCGGCCCGGAACATGGCCAGGGCGTCCTGCTCGCCGGCCAGTTCGGCCTTCCCCGCCGGAGCGGCGGCGGCTGCGAGCAGCCCCGCGAGTGCCTCGTGGCCGCCCGAGGTGCCGGACGACTCCGCCAACTCCGTTGCCTCGGACATGCCTTGCGTGCCCGACGCCCGCGACCGGGCATCGGCGAGCAACTGCTCGGCCGTGGCGCGGTCGATCCGGCGGGATCGGTGGGTGCTCATGTCGTGCCCTTCAGCGTCGGAGCCGTCGTCGGTGTCACTCCTGGGGCAGAAGTTCTTTCAGACCGCCCCGGATCGACCGCTTCACCCGCTATGCCCCCACTGCCCGCGGCCCCTGCGGCCCCCGCGCCCCCCACACCCTGCTGTTCGAGGAGTTCGGCGAGCCTGCGCAGCCCGCGGTGCGAGGCCATCCGTACCGCCCCGGCTCGCTTCCCCAGCACCCGTGCGGCACTGGCCGCGTCCAGGTCCATGACCACCCGCAGGAGCACGGCCTCCGCCTGGTCGCGGGGCAGGAGGGAGATCAGGGCGAGCGCCGCGCCGGTCCCCATCGTGGTCAGCGCGGCCCCCTCGGTGTCCTCCGCGGCCGCCCGGTCGTGCAGGGACTCCACCGGTACGCTCACGGACGGTCTGCGGCGGCGCCGCCGCAGCAGGTCCATGGCCCGGTTCCGGCCGATCGTCGACACCCAGCCGCGGAACCCGTCGAAGTCCCCGGTGAACGAGCCCAGATCCCGGGATATCTGGAGCCAGGCCTCGGAAGCCACGTCCTCCGCGTCCTCACCGACCAGGACGGTCAGGTAGCGCAGGAGTACCGGCTGCACCGCGCGGAACAGGGCCTGGAAGGCCGCCTCGTCCCCCTGCTGCGCCGCCCGGACGGCATCCGTCATGTCCCCCGGGGCGCTCCGGTTTCCCGGCGCGCGGGCCCCCGGTCTGCCCGCTCCGCTGTCGGCTCCGCTGCCCGCTCCGCTGTCGGCTCCGCCGAACTCCTCCGCAGTGTGCACGCGGGACATCATGCGCCACCCGGACCCGAGGGCTCATCCCCCACCGACGGGCCGCCGGATCGGTTGCTTCGCTCCGGGGCTGGTCAAACGCGGGGACGTTGAGCAAGGATCGCGTCCGCACCGCACCGCACCACGCACGTTCTTCCGGCACCACACGCCCAGCACAGGAGAATGTCCATGCCCCGCCGTACCTCCCGCGGCCGTTCCGCTGCCGTGATCGCGTCACTGACCGTGCTCGGCCTGGCCGTACCGGCCTCGGCCGACGCCTCGGCGCCCGCGTCCGCCCCGCCCCAGGGCCGCGTCTTCATGGTCAACCCCGTCCAGTCCACCGGTGATCAGACGCTCGTCGACGCCAAGGACTCGGCCGGCGCCGTACCGGACTCCGCCTACGCCTCGGCCGCGCTGCGCAACCTGGACGCCGGCGGGGGCCTTTCCGGCCGGTGGGCGTACATCAAGTCGGAGACCGGGGCGCCCGCCGCCGCCCGGGACGCCGGCCGCTACAACCGCGCCGACGACCAATTCGAGCAGGTCATGGCCTACTTCTGGGTCAACGAGGCGCAGGAGTACCTGCAGGGCCTCGGCTTCGGCAGCGAACTGCCCGGGGCCAACGACCGAGCCCAGCCCGTGCGCATCAACCAGTGGGGCGCCGACAACTCCTTCTTCACCGACAAGAAGGCCGAGATCCGCTTCGGCAAGGGCGGCGTCGACGACGCCGAGGACGCGGAGGTCATCGTCCACGAGTACGGGCACGCGGTGCACCACGCGCAGGTCCCCGGCTTCGGCACCTCCCCGGAGGCCGGGGCGATAGGCGAGGCCTTCGGCGACTACCTGGCCGTCTCGGTCGGCGACCACGCCGCCGCCGTCCGCGGCTGGCCGCGCGGGACCGACCCCGCGTGCGTGGCCGACTGGGACTCGGTCGGCTACAGCGCGGCCCCGCACTGCCTGCGCCGCATCGACGGCGACAAGGTCTACGCGGACCGCACCGGGGAGGTGCACGCGGACGGCGAGATCTGGTCCCGCGCCCTCCTCGACATCCGCGGGGCCCTGGGCGCGAGGACGGCCGACCGCATCATCGTCAACGCACAGTTCGACTTCGCCCCCGACACCAGCTTCCGGGACGCGGCGCTCGCCACGATCGCCACCGCACGGAGCATGTACGGGACGAGCGCCGCCGACGCGGTCCGGACGGCGTTCAGGGACCGCCAGATCCCCGGCGTCGGCTAGAGATCGTCTGGATCCTGATCCTCCCGGAGAACACCCGCTAGACCGGGGAGGGTTCGACGGAGGACCACCCCTTGGCGGTGGGGGTGAAGACGATTCCGCCCACCACCAGGAAGCCGGCCGGGCCGTCCGTTCCCGGGCGGACGCCGCCCGGGACGGTGAACCTGCCCGTCTGCTTGCGGGAGGCCAGGTCGATGACCACGCCCGAGGTCCGGCACCGTACGTAGGCCAGCCCGTCGGTCACCACCACCGCGTTCGCGGCCTCCGGGCGTTCCGGGTCGGTGCACTCCTTCGCCAGCGGAATCCGCCACACGGCGCCGCCGGACTCCTGGTTGAGCTCCATGAAGCCCGGTTCGCCGCCCGCCGCGGTCGCCATCAGGTAGACCTTGTCCCCGGCCGCGGCGGGCCCGGACAGGGTCGTTCCGGCGTACGGGAGGTCCGCGCTCCGCTGATGGGCCGGCTCGCCGCGCAGCACACCCGCCCCGTTCTCCTTGCTGCACAGGAAGACGGTGTCGTCGTACACATCCCTGGCCAGCGTGAGCCCACGGGTCTCGCAGGTCCCGGGCATCGCGAACCGGGTGCCGTCCTGGGGGGTCCCGAACGGCAGCTTCTTCCCGGTGGCCCCGTCGAGGGCGGTCACGAAGGTCTGGAACCCCATGTCGGCCTTCTGGGTCCGCCCCTGTACGTACACCCGGTCCCCGTCGACCCTCAGCGCCGGGTAGCCGTCCTCGGATCCGGACACCGGCTGCTGCCACAGGAGCTTGCCGTACCGGGTCTCCAGGGCGGTGACCGTGCCGGAGGCGGAGACCGCGAACACCCGGCTGCCGTCGGCGTCCAGGACCGCCCGCTTCAGCTTCTCCTTGGTGGGGAACTCCCACCGGGGGGTGCCTTCGGCGAGGTCCAGCGCGGTGAACCCCTTGCTGCCGGGCACGATCACCGTGTGGGTTCCGGCCACCGTCCCGGGTGCCACCAGCGGGGGCTGCCCGTCCACACCGTCCTGCAGCAGCTGCCCCCACAGCAGCTTGCCCGTCGCCGCGTCGTACCGGTTGAGCCCGTCGCCCGAATGGTCCTTGCCGGGGTCGGGCGACGTGCACACCAGGGAGTAGGCCGCGTACACGCAGGACGCCATCTCCTTGATGCCGTCCCAGGCCCGCCACCCGGCGGGGCGCCGGGCGGGGGAGTCCGCGTAGGCACGGCTGCCGCCCGGGCTGCCGCCGTCGGTGGCCAGGTACGGGGCGAGGCTCCCGGTGGGCGTCGGCTGGGAGGGCGTACGCGATGCGCCGCCGGAGGGGCCGGGTGTTCCGGAGGACGAGGCGGGGGCCTTGGCGTCGTCCCGTGTGCCGCCCTCCCGCGGGGCGAACCCGAAGTAGTACCCGCCGCCGACCAGCAGCGAAGCCACGAGTACCCCGGTGAGCAGGGCGCGTCGGCGCGGCCCGGACATCCGCCGTGGCCGCAGGGCCACCGGGTCGCCGGCGGGGCCGGTCGGGGGCCCCGAAGGCCGGGTGAGCGGCCCGCCGGTGTCCCCGGTCCCTTCCCGGGACGCGGCGGTTCCGGTGCCGTCGGCGTCCGCGTCCGCGTTTGTGCCCGCGTCTGTACGTGCGTCAGCGCCGGCGTCGCCGCCCGCCCCCGGCCCCGCTTCGTCGCCGGCCCGCGAGCCGGTCCAGGTCCCGGCCCCGACGGGCTTACGGGTTTCCCCGCCGCGGCCGTCGCCTTCGCGGAGCGGGTTCTCCCAGTCGGCCGCCGGGATCCGCGCCAGCGCGGCCAGCAGCTCGTCCGGTCCCGGCCGGGCGGCCGCCTCCTTGGACAGGCAGGCCGCGACCACGGCCCGTAGCGGATCGGCCAGCTCCGCGATGTCCGGCGCCTCCGACACCACGCGGTAGGCCGTCATGTAGTGCGACTCCGCGTCGAAGGGCCCCCGCCCGGTCGTCGCGAACGCCAGTACCGAGCCCAGTGAGAACACGTCCGACGAGGCCCGCACCCGGGCCGGGGCCGACAGCTGCTCCGGCGACATGTACGGCGGCGTCCCCAGGATCTGCCCGGTCGAGGTCAGCGTCTGCTGCCCGGCCGCCCGCGAGATCCCGAAGTCGATGACCCGCGGCCCGTCGTCCGTCAGCATGACGTTGTCCGGCTTCAGGTCACGGTGGATCACCCCGGTGGTGTGCAGCTCGCGCAGCGCCTCCACCAGTCCCAGCGCGAGCACGCGCAGCGCGCTGCCGCGCAGCGGCCCGTCCGCCTTCACCCGCGCGCCCAGGGTCCACCCCGGCACCAACTGGGTGGCCATCCAGGGCCGTTCCGCGTCCGGGTCGGCGTCCACCACCGCGGCGGTGAAGGCCCCGCTCACCCGCCGGGCGGCCGCCACCTCCTGCCGGAACCGGGTCCGGAACTCCGGGTCGTCCGCGAACTGCTGGTGCACCAGCTTCACCGCGACGAGCCGCCCGGAAGCGGCCCGCCCCGAGTACACCGTGCCCATCCCGCCGGAACCCAGCCGGGCGATCAGGACATACCCGCCGATCGCGCGCGGATCCCCGTCCCGCAGTGTCATGTCCCGCCCCACCCCACCGAGTACATCCGTCGGCGGCACCCTATCCCGGACCTGCGCACTTGTACCGCGAAGGCCCCGGCCCGCGCGGACCCGCGGGCGTCACGCCGAGCGCAGCGCGTCCGTGGGGGAGGCCCGGGCGGCCCGCAGCGCCGGATAGAGCCCGGCCAGGGCGGCCACCACCACCGAGACCGAGGGCCCGGCGACCAGGGTGTAGAGCGGGATGGCCGCGGGCCAGCCCTGGACCAGCGCGTAGCCGTACACGGTCAGGCTGCCGAGGAGCAGCCCGCCCATCCCGCCGATGAAGCCCATCAGCACGGCCTCCAGCAGGAATTGCGCCGAGATCTGGCCGCCCCGGGCGCCCAGGGCGCGGCGCAGCCCGATCTCGCCGCGGCGTTCCATGACGCCGACGACCATCGTGTTGGCGATCCCGACACCGCCCACCAGCAACGCCACGCCGGCCAGGACGAGTACGAGTGCGGTGAGGCTGTTCTCCGTCTCGGTGCGGGCCAGCAGGAGATCGGACGGCCGGCTCACCGCGACCATGGTCGGGCTGGCGGGGTTCGCGCTGGCCGCGGCCACCGCCTGGACCTGGGGCACGCGTTCGGAGTACGACCGCAGGTAGACGGTCGCGGCGCTGCCGTCCGCTCCCAGGTGGGCGACCGCCTGGGGCCAGCCGACCAGGGCCGCGGTGCCCAGTTCGGGGGCGAGTTCGTTCGGAGCGAGGATGCCGAGGACCTGGTACCACTGTCCGCCCAGCCACACCCGTTCGCCCGGTCCGGTGACGCCGAGGCGCTGGGCGGCCTGGTCGCCGAGCACGGTCACCGGGAGGTTCTCGCTCGCGGCGTCCAGCCACCGGCCGGTGTGCAGTTCGGCGCGCAGCACCTCCAGCAGGTTGAGGCGCGCGGCCAGCACGGTGAGGCTGCCGGTCTGCTGCGCCGGCACCAGGTCGTTGCGGTACACCTGGGCCTTGGTGGCCCCGGTGGCGGTGGTCCGCTGCACGGGCGCGATGGCGGAGAGCATCTTCTCCGCGGTGAGCGGGAGCGGCACCGGCTGCTGGTCGGGCCCCTTGCCGGGGGCCACGGTGATCAGGTTGGAGCCGAGCTGGTCCAGCCGTGCCAGCAGGTGCTGCTGGTTGGAGTTCGAGATGCCGGTGACCGCGACCACGGCGGCGATGCCCAGCGAGATGCCCAGCGCGGACAGGGCGGTACGCATCTTGCGGGTACGCGGCCCGATCATGCCCAGGCGCAGCAGGTCCATGGGGCGCAGCCGGGTGCGAGGCATCTCCATCGGTCGGCCCCGCATAGGTCCGCCCTTCCTCGGTCGGTGCTTCATCGGCCGGCTCCGGCGGGCTCCGGGAGATGTTCGTCGAACTCGATGCGGCCGTCCTGGATGCCGACCCGCCGGGGGAACGAGGCGGCCAGCGAACGGTCGTGGGTGATGACCACCACCGTGGTGCCGCCCGCGTTGAGGGTGTGCAGAAGCTCGACCACGGCGGCGCCGGACACACTGTCCAGGGCCCCGGTGGGCTCGTCGGCGAGCAGCAGCGCCGGGCGGCCGATCAGCGCGCGGGCGATCGCCACGCGCTGCTTCTCACCGCCCGAGAGCTGGTCGGGATGGTGGTCCAGCCGGTGCCCGAGGCCCACGGCGCGCAGCGCCTCGACGGCCCGCGCGCGCCGCTCGGAGACCGGCGCCCCGGCGTACAGCAGCCCGGTCGCGACGTTCTCGACCGTGGTGAGTCCGGACAGCAGGAAGAACTGCTGGAACACGAAACCGATCCGGTGCGCCCGCAGCGCGGCCAGCTCCCGGTCGGACAGGCCGGCCAGATCGCGGCCCTCGAAGCGGAGCCGGCCCGAGGTGGGCCGGTCGAGCGAGCCGAGCAGTGCGAGGAGGGTGGACTTGCCGGAGCCGGACGGGCCGACGACGGCGAGGAGTTCACCGGCTTCGACGGTGAGGTCGATGCCGTGCAGGATCCGCAGCGGCGGCGTGCCCGGGTACTCCTTGACGATGGCGGACAACTCCAGGACGGGGGCGGCGTTCGCCGCGAAGGGAGCCGTCACTTCGGGATCACCACCTGCGCGCCGGGCCGGACGTCGCCCGTGATCTGCGCCTTCGCGTCGGCTATCAGGCCGAGCTGGACCTTGACCAGCCGTGGGGTGGGGCCGTCGGAGACCCGCACGCCGTAGCCGCCGCCGTCCAGGGCGAGCAACGCGGTGACCGGAACGATGAGCGCGTGCTCGGCGGTGTCGCCCACCACGGTGATCGAGACCGTGGACTGCCCTGCCCGCTGCGCCTGTTCCTGGGCGTCGAGCACGATCGTCACGGTGGTCTTGGCTCCACCCTGGCCCTGGCCCTGGCCCTCGCCGGAGCCGCCGCCCTCCCCGCCGGAGCCGGAGCCGGAGCCTGAGCCGCGGATCAGCGAACGGATGCGGCCGTCGACGGCGGAGCCGTCGGCCAGTTTGACCCGGACCCGCCCGTCCGGCTTGAACCGGGAGAGCTGGTTCTCGGCCGGCTGCGCGGTGACCACCAGACCCTCGCGGGTGACGGTCATGACCGGGGAACCGGCAAGGGCCGCGCCGAGCTGCGCGCCGACCTGCTGCACGCGTACGGATTCCTGCGGCAGCATGGTGATGCCGCCGAGGGGGACCGTGCCGGTCTCCTTCAGGCCCAGGGACTTCTGCCAGCGCTTCACGGCAGTGGCGGTGTCCGGGGTGAACTTCCGGTCGGCGGCCAAGCCGAGTCCCTTGGCGTGGCCCAGCCGGAGCAGGTTGCGCTTCAGCTGCTCCACGTCGGAGCCGGCGGGAACACCCGGGCCCAGATCGCGCCACATCGGGCGGTCGCCGACCATCAGCACCACCGGCTGTCCGTCCACCTCGTAGAGCCTCTGTCCGGCCTTGACGACGGCGCCGACGGCCGGCAGCCCCGTGAGGGTGCCCCTGCCGGCCGGGAGGACGGGGGTGGGCGCGTCGTACACGAGCGAGCCGGTGAGCTGGATGCTGCTGGACAGCGAGCCCTGCTCCACCGGGGCGAGGCCGAACTCCACGCCGTCCCGCTCGGTCCCCCCGGTGCCGCGGTCCCACGGGCGGGCGACGGCGACGGCCCCGGCCCCGGCCAGCACGGCGACGAGCAGCAGCGGGACGAGGACCCTGCCGCGCTTCTTCCGGCGCGCTACGGGCTCCGCGGGCTCCGCGGGCTCCGCGGGTTCCTCGGGCCGAAGGGGCCCCGCAGGTTCAAGGGGTTCCACGGGCTCCACCGTCCGGGTCACGGTCACTCACCGATCCGGTAGCCCGGCAGCGGGAACTGCGCATCGCAGGCGCGCGCGGCGGCGTCCCACTTGGCCGCGTCGAACACGGCGCGCGGGATGACGACCACGCCCTCCTTGGGATCGGGGTCCGGCATGTCGGCGTAGCCGTTCTTGCGAGCGCATTCGACCCACTTGCGGGCCATCTCGACGTACTTGGCGTTGTCGGCCTGCTGGACCTGGTGGATGCCGGGCACCTTCTCGTCGCACAGCCTGCTCGCGGCGTCGTACCCGGACGGCAGACCCGTGTCCGTGCTCGCCGCCGGAAAGCCGATGTTGCCGTCCTTGTCCTGCTCTACGCTCGTCTGCCCCTGCTTGTGCATGCAGTCCACCCAGGCCCGGCGGACCGCGTTGTCGTCCTGCGGCTTGCTCTGACCCCCGCGCTCGCCCCCGGCGACCTCGGGCGCCGGGGCGGCGGCGGAGCAGCCGGCCAGGGCCAGCACCGCCGCCGTGGCGGCCGCGGCCGGCAGTGCGCGCAGGCCTCGTAGACCTCGTACGGACCGTTCGCGTATCGCGGCGGATGAGCTTCGCATGTCCCACACTCCCTGAGCGTTGCCGATGAACGCCCAAGTTCTACGGTTCGCGCGGTGAGCCACCGGTGATCGCGCGCCTAACCACCGGCTAACCCCCCGGCGGGCAGGCTGGTCCCCGGCGCCGGCCCGCAGGGAACAGCGGCGGCACGGGCGAACGGAGCGGGACGCGATGCGGGTGCTGATTGTCGAGGACGAGCGGGAACTGGCCGTGATGCTCGCCGAAGGGCTCCGCGACGAGGGGATGCTCTGCGACCTCGCCCACGACGGCCTGGAGGCGCTCCGGCGGACCGGTGAGGCCGACTACGACGTGGTGATCCTGGACCGGGACCTGCCCGGACTGGGCGGCGACGCCGTGTGCCGCGCGCTCCTCGCGATGGACCACCCCGCCCGGATCCTGATGCTCACCGCCGCGGACACCCTGTCCGACCTGGTCGAAGGTCTCGGTCAGGGCGCCGACGACTACATGACCAAGCCCTTCTCCTACCTGGAGCTCGTCGCCCGGCTGCGCGCGCTCGGCCGCCGCGCCGCGGCCGGCCGGGCCGAGGTCGTGCTCAGCCGGCGCGGAATCAGCCTCGACACGGTGCGCCGCGTCGCCGAACGCGACGGCCGCCCGCTGCACCTGACGCCGAAGGAACTGGGCGTCCTGGAACTGCTGCTGGCCGCGGACGGCGCCCCGGTCACCACCGAGGAACTGCGGGAGCGGCTGTGGGACACCGGACTCGACCCGGCCACCACGGCGGTCCGGGTCACCGTGCACGCGCTGCGCCGCAAGATCGGCGATCCGCCGCTGATCGTGCACGACACCGGTTACGGATACCGGCTGTGAGCCGCCTTCGCCTCCGCCTCCGCCCCGGCCGCCTCCCGCTGCGCGCCCGGCTGACCCTGGTGACCACGGCAGTCTTCGCGGTACTCGGCTGCGGGGTGCTGGCGCTGAACTGGCTCAGCTCGCGCCAGCTCATCGAGGCCAACCGCGACATCATCATCGCGTCCGCCGGAATGCCGGAGGCACCGTTCCCCGATTCGGGGACGGTCGAGGTGCCCCCGGAGGCGGCCGAGGTGCCCCCGGGGACCGCCGACGTACCCCCGGGGTCCACTCAGGCCGCCCTCACGACCCCAGCCGAGGCCTTCGACAACTTCCAGCACGCCATCCTGGGCGACCTGCTGGCCCGCTCCGCGGTGCTGCTCACCGTCTTCACGGCGCTCGCCGCCCTGCTGGCCTGGTGGGCGAGCCACCGCTCCCTGCTCCGGCTCCACCAGGTGACCGCGGCCGCACGGCGGATCAGCACCGGCAGCAGCCTGGACGAGCGGCTCGCGCTGGACGGTCCGTACGACGAGATCCGCGAACTCGGCGACACCTTCGACGCCATGCTGGACCGGCTCGACCGCAGCTTCACGGCCCAGCGCAGTTTCACCGCGCACGCCTCGCACGAGCTGCGGACCCCGCTGACCGTACTGCGCACCGCGCTGGAGATCCCCCTGGCCCGCGGCAGGGTCCCCGACGACCTGCGGCCCTCGGTGCTCCGCGCGCTGGACGCCAACGTGCGGATCGAGCGGCTGATCGCGGCCCTGCTGACCCTGGCGCGTGCGGAGACCGCCGGGCTGGCGCTGCGGTCGACGGATCTGGCGGACGCCGCCCGGGCCGCGGCCCAGGAGCTGGCGGAGGAGGCCGGCAGCGCCGGGATCCGGGTCACGCTCGACGCGGGGCCCGCGCCGCTGGACGGGGACCCCGCGCTGCTCCGGCAGGTCGCGCTCAACCTGCTGGCCAACGCGGTGCGCCACAACCACCACGACGGCACCGCGGTGATCAGGACCGGAGCCGCGGACGGCACGGTGTTCCTGGAGGTCTCCAACACCGGCCCCGTCCTGCTGCCGGAGGAGGTGCCCGCCCTGTTCGCACCGTTCCACCAGGGCCGGGAGCGCGGCAGCGGGTTCGGGCTCGGGCTCGCCGTGGTCCGGGCGATCACCGCCACGCACCACGGCGAGATCGTGGCCACGCCCCGCGCGGGCGGGGGACTCGACGTCCGCGTTCTGCTGCCGGCCCGCAGCGGGCGCGGGGCCCAGCGGAGTTGATCCGGTCGAGCCGTATCGGGCCGATCCCCGTCAGGCGGTCGCCCGGCCGCCCTCCGGACCGTCCGGCGCTCCGGGCGCCCCGCGATGCCTGAAGTTGACTGCCGAGGCCCTGGCCAGCGCCAGGGGGTTCAAGAAGCGCGCCGGACCGATCAGCCGGGACGCGAACCGGTGCATGTGCCGCGCCATCGACGCATCGCGGGCCGCCGCCGAGAACACCAGCTTCTCCCCGGGATTGAACGGACGGGCCTTGGCGAAGTCGACCGCCAGGCCCTGGTGCCCGCGAAGCCGCCACTGGTGCCTGCGCCCGTACCGGGAGAGCGACTTGTCGAGATCGCCCCGGCCGGTCAGTGCGGGGGCGACCGCCTCGGCCAGCCACTGCGCGCTCTGCAGGGCCCACCCGCATCCCACTCCCCACAGGGGGTCGCCGGTGAGGGCGGCGTCGCCGACGAGCGCGATGCCCGGTGCGGTCGGCTTGCGGTTGAGGAGGGGGTAGTCGACCGCGCCGATGATCTTCGAAACGCGCTCGGCGGAGTCGATGGGCGGCGCCTCGGGCAGGGCCCGGACGAACGCGGAGAAGCTGCCCTCCAGGTCCTCCCGGAAGGCCGGGAGCCGCTTCTTGTCCGGGAGCACCGCGATGACGGTCACCCCGTCGTCGTTCGGGAAGGCGTACGCCATGTCCGGTTCGAGGAACCAGGTCTGGCCGACCCCGCCGGGCAGCGGAAGGCCGCGGTAGTGCGCGAGGTAGCCGAACCGCGTGTTCTCGTACTTCCGGGTGCGGATCCCGGCGAACTCCGCCACGGCCGAGTCCTTGCCGTCGGCGCCGACCACCAGACGGGCCCGGATCTCGCGCTCGCCGTGCGGGGTCGACGCGCGGACCCCGACCGTCCGTCCGGCTTCCCGGAGCAGCCCGGTCACGCGGTGGCCGAGCAGCAGATCGACGCCGGGGGTCTGCTCGGCACGGGACCTGATCAACGGGTCGAGGGTGCTGCGCCGGACGTTGTACCCGTGCGGCAACTCGGGTCCTCCCGGGGCCGCCTTCGGCTCGATCCATCCCCAACGGGTGTACCAGCGGGCCTCGTTGCCGAGGGCTCCGGCCTCCTTCAGGGCGGGGAGGAGCCCGAGTTCGTCCAGCACCGGATGGGCGTTGGCGGTGATGGAGTGGGTGCACAGCACCTTGTACGCCCCTGGGTCCGATCGGCGCTCCAGCAGTGCGACGCGGACGCCGCGCCGGGCGAGCAGGATCGCCGCGGCACTGCCCGCGAGGCTGGCTCCGCTGATGACGACGTCGTAGTCGTGTTCCGCGCTCTCAGGCGTGGGCATGCGCTGATCGCCCCCTTCGGGGTGTGGTGCCGCTGACGGGAGGTGGAGTGGTGCGGCTTCCACTGGTGTCATGCCCATGAAGACTTGTCAAGATCGCGTCGACCGCGAAGTCCGGGCCGGCGCGGCCGCCTTGTCGTACGGCGGCCGCACCGGCCCGGAGCGTCACGGCCCGGACCGCGAGGCTCCGGACCGTGACGCTCCGAACCGTGAAGGGCGACCTCAGTCGTCCAGCTCCAGGCGGTGGACGCCGCCCTGGTCGACGCCGGCGAAGAGGTACCGGCCGTCGGGCGAGGCCGCCAGGGACAGCACGTCCTTGTTCGGCATCGAGCGGGAGACGTTGTGCCAGGTCAGCCCGGAGTCGGTGGAGCGCAGCACACCGCGCCCGCCGGTGGGGGTGAAGTCCATCCAGCGGGTGCTGGTGCCCGCGTAGAGGGTGTTGCCGACCTTGAGGAGGTCGGAGACGCTGATCCGCAGGGCGCCGGTGTCGGCCTTGGTGAAGGTCTTGCCGCCGTCCTTGCTGACCCGGATCGCCTGGCCGCCCGTGACCATGGCGCCCGCCGTGAACTCGATGGCGTGCACCTCGGCTTCGGACACCCGGGTCATGGTGGCCCCGAAGTCGTCCGAGTGGAACAGCCCCCACCAGCCGCCGAACCAGATCCGCCCGGGCTTGCCGGGGTCGGCCACGATGGTGTCGTAGTAGCGGCCCTGGTCGAAGGTCTTCCAGTGGGCTCCGCCGTCGGTGGTGGTGTACAGGCCCGCCGAGTCGGAGCTCTTGTACGAGATCATCATCCGGTCCGGGTTCCCGGGGTCGACCAGGAACGCGGTGCCGTTCGCCTCGCGCGTGGCCACGTCCGACCAGGTCCGGCCGGCGTCCGCGGTCTTCTGCAGCACCACGTTGTAGAGGTGGTTGACCAGTTGCCAGCCGGACTTCGGGTCCGCAGCGGACGGCTGGAAGCCGACGACATTGCTACCGGTCGTGCCCTCGCGCTCCGCCGCACCCCACTCGGGGTTCGCGGCGGGCACCGTGGTGCGGTAGGTGCCGACCGAGGTCCCGGCGAGGAGCTGGTTCCCGAAGGTCGCCAGCGCGGGCACGGACTCGCCCTGGACACCGATCCTTCGGTAGCCGCCCTCCCGGGTGGAGCGGAAGAGACCGGCGCCGCCGGAGCCGATCGTGTGGGAGCCGTCGGCCCAGCGGTCGTAGTCGTAGACCACCGAACCCGGTACGGGCTGCGCGGTCGTGGTCCACGTACGCCCGCCGTCGCGGCTCAGGGCGCCGGTTCCGCTCAGGTCGTCCTGGTAGATGTCGCCGCCGGAGACGTCGACCAGACCGCTGAAGGTGCGGCTGGTCTTCTCGACGCTGCGGCCCCCGTCACGGCTCACGTACAGGCCCGAGTCCTGGCCCTGCACCTTGATGGCGAGCAGCGCGCCGTCGGCGTCGAAACCGCCGATGAGCTGCACGCGCGGCGTGGTCTGGAAGACCTTCTGCGCGGGCTTGGGGGCGCCGGTGACGAAGTCGCGGATCACCCAGATCGCCTGGCCGGCCCAGAGGTACAGGTCATCGCCGCCGATCACGCTCTTGGCGACGTACCCGGTGATCCCCGTGAGGTCGACCGGTGTCCAGGTGGCGCCCCGGTCCCGGCTGACGAACCGCTCACCGGTGTACTCGGACGTGGCGAGCAGTACGCGGGTGCGGGCATCGGCGCTCAGCTCGGTGATGGGGGCCGGCGGACCGGCCATCCGCTCCCAGCTGCGGCCGCTGTCCTCGGTGCGCATCAGCGCGCCGCCCTCCGGGAACGCCGACGGGTGCGCGCTGACCACGGCTTCCCACCAGCGGTTCGGATTGCGGGAGTCGATGACCAGGGAGGGCTCGGTCAGCGCGTTGCTGACCGGGGTGTGGCCCCGCTGCTGCCAGTTCTTGCCGCCGTCGGTGGTGAGCCAGGCGCCCGGGCGGGTGCCCAGGGTCATCACGGCCCGGTCCGGGGCGCCGGGGGCCAGCTGGGTGGTGCCCACGGCGCTGTTCGGGCCGACCGCCTTCCAGTTCTTGGCCTTGGACGCCGCCAGGGTCACCTCGAAGGCGCCCGTACCGTACTGGCGCACGGCGGTGGAGGTGGTGGCGCGGGCGGTCATCGTGTGGACGCCCGAGCCGAGGCCCGTGAAATCGGCCCGGTAGTAGGACGGGTCCGAGGTGGGCGCCGTCGCCTTGGTGTAGGCCTTGCCCTTGGGCGGGGTGACCGTCAGCACCGGCGGGGTGGTGAGGGGCGTCGGGCTGTAGACGTAGACGGTGGTGGAGCCGTCGTTGGACGGGTCCTCGGCCGGGTCCACGTACAGCGGGATCGCCGCCATCAGGTACGGGACGGTGAGCGCCCCGCCCTCCCCGGGGGTCTCGGGGGTGAGGGTGACGCGGCCGCTCAGGTAGTTGGTGGCGTAGTCCGTGACGTCCGGCCGGTCGCGCTCGACGGTCAGCGTGACCTTCGCGGTGCCGCCCGCCGGGATGTCGACGTGGTCCGGGGTGACGGTGGCGGGGCCGGTGACGGTCACCTTGCCGCGCAGAGGTGCGCCGCCGGTGTTGTGGAAGGTGACCTCACGGCTGCCCGTGACCTTCGGCTGGTCCATGTGGGCCAGGCCGAAGGAGACGGTGGCGGGGGAGGCGTACAGCCCGGTCCGGGCCGCGGCGGCGGTGTCGAGCCGGCCGCTGCCCTGCGACTGCAGGTCGGGGCCGTCGAGCGGCTTCGCGGAACCGATCACCTCGGCGCGCAGCCGGTCCGCGGGGCGGTCCGGGTGCAGCTGGCGCAGCAGCGCCGCGGAGCCCGCGGCGAGCGGCGAGGCCATCGAGGTGCCGGACATCCGCCGGTAGCCCGTGGGCTCGATGCTCTTGGGCACCGCGGAGAGGATCTCGACGCCGGGGGCGACGATCTCGGGCTTCAGGCCGAGCCGTTCGGAGTCCGGGCCGCGGGAGGAGAACGAGGCCATCTCGTCGGTGGAGTCGCGGCCGCCGAGCACCAGCGTGCCGCCCGACTCGGCCAGCGAGGCGAGCCGCCCGCCCGTCTCGGGGTCCACGCCGGCCACCACCAGCCGGTCCAGGCGCAGGGAGTCGCCGGACTCCGCGGGCGTGGCACCGAGCAGCACCTCGCTCCGGCCGGCGGCCGCGGTGCGGGCGGGTGCCCCTTCGCGCTGAGGCTGGAGCGGGTTCGCGCGGCTCTTGCCGCCCAACACGACCGGGCCGCCTCCGCCGCCGACGCCGCCCACCAGGGCGGCGGCTCCGCGGCGCTCGGCCTCGCGCCAGGTCTCCAGCTCCTCGGACCACACGTCGTACGGGTTCACGGCCGGCGGGATCGCGTACAGCACGACCTTGCCGGTGACGTCGCCCGCCTTCGCCCAGTCCTCCGCGGTGCCCATGCCGATGTTCACGACCCCGGCGGTCACCGGCGCGGCCGGCGGGTTCGCGGACCGTCCGCCGCGGTAGCTCTGCAGGGTGTCGCCCGCCACCGTGAGGACGGGCAGCCGGATCCCGCTGGTGGAGGCGCCGACGGCGATGACGCCGGGGGCGGCGGCCGGGGAGCCGACGGTCCAGTAGCCGGGACCGGAGTTGCCGGCCGAGGCGAAGACCAGGGCGCCGGCGTCCACGGCCGCGGACGCGGCCCGGGAGAGCGGGTCGCTCGCGGTCCCGGCGCTGTTGCCGAGGCTCATGTTGATGATGTCGGCGCGGTGCGGGTTGGCCGGGTCGATCGCCGCTTCGATGGCCGCGATGATGCCGGAGTCGTCACCGCTGCCGTTCGCGCCGAGCACCTTGTACGCCAGCAGTTCGGCGTCCGGCGCGGCGCCGGTGATGCCGCCCGAGGCTGCGGCCTTGCCCGCGACGATGCCCGCGACATGGGTGCCGTGGCCGTTGTCGTCCATCGGGTTGGCATCGTTGTCAACGAAGTCCCAGCCGCCGACGACCTTGTGGCCCTCACCGAAGCCGCCGCCCAGATCGGGGTGGGTGTAGTCGACCCCGGTGTCGATCACGGCGACGGTGACGCCCTTGCCGGTGACCTTGGCGCCGCCGGGGTCCTCCCGGGCCCACAGGGCCGGGTTGCCCACGACCTCGTTGGCGTCGGTGTCCAGGGCGCGCGAGGTGCCGGCGGGGCTGACGGACTTCACGCCCGGCAGCTTCCGCAGCTTCGCCAGGTCCTGCGCCCCGACGGTCATGGCCACGGCGTTGAGCAGCAGCGTGTGCCGGCGTACGGACTTGGCGGTGACGCCGGCGTCCTTCGCCCCGGCCAGGAGCGCGTCGTGCTTGCCGGTCAGGTTCTTGCGCGCGGCCGTCACCTCGGCGGCCTTCGCGTTCCCGGCGTTCTTGGCGGAGCCGGCCGCGGCCTCCAGCCCGGCGGCGCCCTCGAGCTCGACGATGACCCGCTGCGTGCCCTGGCTCGCGGGATCCGGTTCGGGATCGGGGGCGGCGACGGCCGGCGGGACCGAGACGAGCAGTCCGCCGAGCACCGCGGCCACCAGGCCCATGTGCGCAGTTCTTCGGTGTGAGTGACCCATAGGCGGTACCTAATGCGGCCCGGTCCGGATAGGGCAACGATTCCCTGTGGCCCATTGCTGCCGCTGGCACAGGTGGGCCACGATGGCCCGCATGTCCCAGGAACTGGCTGCCGTCGGTATCGACGCCTTCGACGAACAGGTCTACCGCGCACTGCTCGCGCGGCAGGCGGCCGCGCCCGCCGAGCTCGCGGGCGAGCTCGGCGCGTCCTCGGAGCGGGTGGCGCGAGCCCTCGACCGGATGCACGACCGCGGGCTGGTCGGACGGCTGTCCGGCCCCCGGCGGCGCTACGCGGCCATCGACCCGCAGCACGCGGTGGAAGCGCTGATCCAGGAGCGCACGATGGAACTGGGCCGGGTACGGTCGGCCGCCGGCGAGCTGGCCGGACTCTTCGAGGCCGCCCGGCGCGGCGACGCCAAGGAGGTCGAGATCGTCTCCGGCCGGGAGGCGCTGGGCCGCTGGTTCGTACGGCTCCAGCAGGAGGCGAAGCAGCAGGTCCGCACCCTGGACCGGCCGCCCTACGCACTGACCACCGCCAATCCGGTGGAGGAGACGGCGATGCGCGGCGGTCTGACGTACCGCGCGGTGTACGCCCCGGAGGCGCTGGAGTGGCCGGGCGTACTGGACGACATCCGGCGGCTGGTCGCCCAGGGGGAGCAGGCCAGGGTGCTGCCCGGACTGCGCATCAAGCTGGCGATCGCGGACGACGCGCTGGCCCTGATGCCCCTGTCGCTGGACCTGACGGACGTACGGGCGGCGGTGATCCGCCCGTCCTCGCTGCTCGACGCGCTCACGGACTACTGGCGGCTGTGCTGGACCCTGGCGACCCCGCTCCTCGCCCCGCCGGAGGCGACGGCCCCCGGCGAGGAGTCCGGGGAACCCGGCGAGGAGGACCGGCTGCTACTCGCCCTGCTGGTCAGCGGCCTGAAGGACGAGGCGATAGCCCGCCAGTTGGGCTGGTCGGTCCGCACCATGCGCCGCCGGATGAGCCGCCTGCACGACCAACTCGGCGCGGCCAACCGCTTTCAGGCGGGAGCGATCGCGGCCCGACGGGGCTGGATCTGACCGCTTGGGGCTCGCTCTCCGGGTAGCCGCCTCCGTCGCCTCCATCGCCGTACTGGAACAAACACGTGGGCCGTCCCCGGCCGCTCCGTCGGTCGCGCTCAGACTCCGCGCGCCCGGTCGCCGCCCCCTCCGGCCTCGCCATCAGCGCGCGAAATCAAGTTGCCGGCGCCGGGAACGTCCCGGTTAGAGTCCGACGATGACGGCGATGGCGACGACGATGAGGGCGACGACGATGAAGGCGACGATGACGACGCCGACGGACGGGGCCTTCCTCGACGCGGTGCGCCGGGCCGACGTCGGCTGGCTGGCCCGCCATCTCGACGCGCAGGTCTGCCGGCCCGCCGTCCTCGGACTCCTCGTCCGGCACGAGGATTCCCGCGTGCGGTACCTGGGCCTGGTCCTCCTGTCCGAGCGCGTCACCTCGGACCGGGCGGGCGACGAGCAGGAGATGGCCGAACTCGCGGGCCTGCTGCCGGCATCGCCGGCCGGGGTGGCCCCGGAGGAGGCGCTCCTCTTGGCGCGGCTCCACGAACGACTGGGCCCCTACCTCCCGGAGCCCCGCCGGCCGTCGTGGCGTACGGCCGGGCTGCCGGTTCGGGTACGGATCGCCTGGCTGCGCGCCGAGCTCATGAACGATCCGGCGGGAGTGTTCCGGGAGGAGCCTCCGGGCGAACTGCTGTACCAGGCCGTGCGGGAAGCGGCCGTCACGTCCGCGCACCGGCCCGAGGCCCTCGTGAAGGAGCTGGTGGACAGCGGCGACCCGGTGTTCCAGGCCGATGCGCTGCGGCTGGCCCGGCAGGGGCTGCACGCCGGCCTGCTGGCTCCCGTACGGGTCCGCGCCCACGTGATCACCCTGCTCGGCGCGGGCAGCGCCGACCTCGTCGCCGCAGCACTGGCGGAACTCGCCGAACCCTGGGCGGCGTTGGATCCGATCCCCCCGAGCCGGCTGTCGTCCTTCCTCGCCGCCGCTTCGGCGACCGCACGGCCCGAGGCCGCCGACGCCGCACTCACGGCCGCCGCCCACCACGGACACCGCGGCCTGCTGTGGCAGGTCATCGACGATCCGGGTCTGCCGCCGGGTCTTCGCCGACGCGCGATGGAACGGCTCGGTGAGCTGGCCGACCGCGAGGACATCGGCGCCTTGACGGCCGTCGCCGCCCGCGACCCGCTGCTGTTCGGCGGTCCGGCGATGACCTGCCTGCGCGGGCTCCACCGGCGCGGGCACTTCCCGGACGGCCCGCAGGTCCCGTCCCTCATCGGCCTGGCGCTGGCCGATCACACGATCGCGCCCCACGAGGTCGCGACGATCCTGTTCACCTGCCGACGGGAGATGCTCCGCGTCCTGGTGGACGCGCCCGCCGCCGATCCGGGCTGGCCGCGTCGGCTCGCGCTGCTGGTCGCCCTGGCCGGACAGGGGGCGGGGGAGCTCCCGATCGGGGACGCGGTCACCCGGGTCCTTCCCTCGGCCCCCGTGCCGGGGCCGTTCCTCGACGCGATCCGTGCGCTGCGCCACGCGGATGCCGAGGCCGCGGTGATCGCCCTCCTGCCATCGGCGCCCGCGGCGGCCCTGGAGGCCCTGGAGGCCATCGGCGGGCCCCGTACGGCGACGGCTCTCAGGGAAGGGCTCGGTCTCGCCGCGGACCGGACGCGGAACGGCACGGGAGGGATCGCGCCGCACCTCCGCGCCGTGCGCAGCCGGGCACTTGAGGTGCTGTGGCATCTGACCGACGATCCGGCACGGCGGCGTGCGCTCCTCGTACGCCTCGATCCCACCGATCTGCCGGCCCGCATCGCGGCGGACCTCGGCGGGCCGGACGAGCGCGAACTGGCGCTCCTGAGCTCCCATCTGGACCCGGACGAGCCGGTGGCCGCCCTGTGCAGACTGGCCGCCCACGGCGGCGCCGGTACGCTGCCGGTCATCGCGGACCTGCTGCTACGCGTCGTTGGCGAGCTGGCGGCGTCCGGGGAGCCGGGCGGAGCCGCCCCGCGGCCCGACAGCGGACAGCCGGCCGGGGAGCCCGTGGTACCCCAGGAGATCCTGGACGCCGTACACGGCCTGGGCCGCCGGCTCCACGAGCGGGGACGGATCAGGCCGTCCTGCCTGCTCGACGCGCAGACCGCACAGGAGGCGGGGCACGCCCTCGTCGCGACCATGGCGCTGGACCTGCTGGAGCGGCCCGGACTGTCGAGCGGCGAGCAGGCGATCCTGGTCGAACTCCTGCTCCGAGCCCCCTACGCGGGCACCCGTGCGCGGGCGCACCGCCTACTGCGCCACCGCGACCGGCACGTGCGCAAGCACGTGATCGCGCTGCTCGCCCGGGACGCCACGGGGGACGACGCGCAGGCGCTGTCGGCGACGCTGATCGCGCTGACCGCCGCCCAGGACGTCCAGACCGTCCGACAGGCCCTGCTCGCCCTCGGTCACGCGCGCGCCCGCTGGGCCTCCGGGGCGATCGCCGCATGCCTCGGCCATCCGAACATGAACATCAAGAAGACCGCCGCCACGGTCCTGGTCGCCGCGGGCACCCCCGCGGCGGTGCCGGAGCTGCTCCGCCGGCTCGGGCGTCACGACAATCCGGGGCTGCGCGGCACGCTCGTCGAGGCGCTGCGCGCCGTCCTCGGCGACGCGTACGCGGCGACCGTCCTCGCCGCCGCCGAACACACCGACGACGGCCGCGCCCGCGCCCTGCTGCTGGAAGGCCTCGACCACACACTGCCGGCGCGCTCGGTCCTCGCGCTGCACGACCAGGCCTCACCGGTCGCGCCCGCCCTGCTCGCCCTGGTGGCGACCGGCCGGGTCGGCCTCGCCTCCGGGACGGCCGGGGACCTGTCGACGGCCATGGCCCGGCACGGGATCACCGTGCCCGCCGTGCCGCGGCCGGCGGTGGACGGCAGGGCGGACCCCGACGTCAGGGCGCTGGAGACGCAGGGCTGGCAGCCGACGGTCGCCCTGCGCCTCGCCGCACGGCACGAACTCCCGCGTCCCGTCTGGCTCCGGGAGCTTCGGCCCATGCTGGCGGACTGGCTGCGGCTGGCCGCCGCCGAACAACCCGCCGGGCGAGACCGCGTCCTGCGGCTCACGCTCCGGCTCTGCCCCGCACCGTGGACGGCCGGGGAACTGACCGCCTTCGCCCGGTCCACCGGGGTCCTGCTGGACGGGCTCGCCGGGGCCTGCGCGGAAGACCGGCACGCGCTCATGGCGGTACTCGAAGCGGTCGCACCGACCCTGCCCGCGTTCGAGAAGCAGGCCGTCGCCGAGGCGGTACGGGCACTGCCCCGCGCCCCCTCGGACAGCCCGTCCGCACTGACGCTGCTGCGCGGCCTCGGCGCGGTCCTCGTCCGCGCCGACCTCGACCGGGCACTGGCCTCGGCCCGGCTGGGCACCAGCCCCCGGCAGGCCGAGAGGGCCGCACTGCGGGCCGCCTTCGCAGCGCCGCGGTCGCCTGAGACCACCGGGTCGGCCACCGCCGACGCCGCCACCGACACCACCACCGCTGAGGCCGAAGCCGAAGCGTGGCGGGCCGCCCTGGATGCCGCGGTGCGCACACCGGACGCCCTGGAGGGATTCCGCCGACGCGACCGCCTCGGCCGGGAGGACGAAGGCACCGTCCCGGACTCCCGGGAGCGCCTGACCGCGCTGATCGACGTCTACCCCTCGGCCGGCGCCGAGGTCCGCGCAGCCCTCATCGACTGGATGACGGACATCCAGCCCCTCGACGTACCGCCCTGGACCCTCACCGAAACCGCCCACGCGCCGGCGCCGCGACCGAGGACCGTGCACATCGACGACCTCGACCAACCCCGATCGACCGCACTGCGGGACCGCCTGCTGGCCATGCTGCGGGCACCCGCCCAGGACCGCCGGCACACCGCGGCCCTCGCCCTCCTGGATTGGCCCGAGCCCGAGTGCAGGCTCCCCGTGCTCCGAGCGTTCCTGCGCGGCCGCGTGGACGTACCCGTCAGCGCCGGCCTGGCCCACGCACTGAGCGCCCTCGACGAGAGGGAACTGCGCGCGGAGGAGGTCCTGCACGACAGGGTCGCCCTCGTGGCGAGCCGACTCGACCCGTGGGACCTGGAACCGCTGGTCCCGCTGCTGCTGGAATGGTGGGAGCACGACCCGCCGGCGGGCAGCTCCGCAGCCGGGCGGGCCCTGAGCCTGGTCCCCGCCGACGTACTGGCCCAGCGCCTCGGCGACCGCCTCGACGCCGGTACCTGGGGGTTCCTCGACCTGCTCGCCGGGCGTCCCCTGCTGCGCACCCCCGCGCTCACGGAGACCTGCCGCCGGCTGCGCGCCGAAGGGCGCGAAGACCTCGCGGACGGACTGCTCCTCGTGGAAGGTCCGCTGCGCGGTCCGGACACCGAGCGACAGGATGCGGCCGCACTGGCCGCGCTCCGCGACCGTGGCCCGGCCGCGTCGACCGGTGCGCCGCACCCCCCGTCCCGGCAGGAACTGTTGGATCTGGCCCGCACCGGAGACCCGGCGGGGACACGCCGGGCACTCACGCGACTGTCCGAGGCGCACACCGGTCCGGACGCCGACCAGGACCCCGGACTACGGGACCTGATCGGCGAGTTGCTGCGCCACCCCAAGCCCGGGGTCCGCCTGCACGCCCACCGCACCTCGCGGGCGATGCTGGACCGGCGGACCCACCTGCACCACACGTCGGTCCTGCTGGACGACCCCCAGCCGGACCTGGTGCGCACGGCGATCCGTACCCTCTGCCACGCGGCCTGGGTACCCGCGATCCCCGCGGTGACGGGATTGCTGGAGCACCCGCACCCCGTCGTCCGCAGGGCCGCGGCCGAGGGACTCGTCTCCCTGGGCACGCCGGCGATCCCGGCGCTCAAACACGCCACCGACCACGCCCGCCCCGACAAACGGTCCCTCTACGCGGAGGTCCTCGAACGGATCACGCCTTCCTAGTGCCGTGCCGGGCCCGCCTGCTTCTTCCTCTTTGGTCTACTCGCCTCTGGTCCAGGCCAGGAAGCGGCTGAACAGCCCGCCCTTGGGCTGCGGCGCGGCACCGGAACCCGTACGCGGGGGACCGGAGTTGGCGGGAGCGGAGGGGGGCGTCTGCTGCTGAGCCGCCCAGCCCGCGTTCGATCCGGCGGCCGCGGCCGCCGCGGCCGGGCCCGCTGCCTGGGCAACGCTCCTCGGGGTGAAGCGGATCGGGAGGGTGACCAGCGAGCGGGTCCACGGATTCGGCGCCCAGGTCAGCGACTTGAACGGCACGCGCAGCTCGATGTCGTGAAGCTGGTTGAGCAGTGTCTCGACCGCGGTCACGACCATCATGAAGGCCGGGTCCTTGGCGGGGCAGGCGTGCGGGCCCGCTCCGAACGCCAAGTGCGCCTTGGCGCTCAGCTGTTCGCGGTGCTGCGTCAGCTTCGGGTCGGTGTTGGCCGCGGCGAACGAGATCAGGACCGGGTCGTTGGCCCGGACCACCCTGCCGCCGAGCTCCACGTCGTGTGTCGGGTAGTGGGCGGCGTAGTTGGCGATCGGCGCGAAGTTCCAGAGCGTCCGGGAGACCGCGTCCTCGACGGGGAAGCCGGCCTGCCAGTCCTCGCCGAGGTACAGGGCGCTACTGGTGCCGATGGCCGCGGCCAACGGCGCGGTGCCACCGGAGAGCAGGGTGACCAGCTGGTGCAGCACCTCCTCGTCGGTCAGCTGGGCCGAGTGCTCCATCAGGCGCGTCGTCAGGTCGTCCGTCGGGCGCCGCCGCTTGAGGGCGATCAGCTCGGTGAGCGCCCCGCCGAGCACCTCGTCGGAGCCGGGGGTCCCCTCGAAGAGGCCGCTGATGCCGGCGATCACGCGGTCGCCGATCTCGGGCGGGCAGCCGAACAGGTCGCTGAAGACCAGCAGGGGCAGCGGCTGGGCGTACTCGGCCATCAGCTCCGCCTGGCCGCGGATGTCCGTACTAAACTGACTGATCAGGTAGTTGGCGGACTGCTGGGTCTGCCGGATGAGCTGGTGCTCGTTGACCGTGGCGAGACTGTCCGTGACGGCCCGCCGCAGTCGGGCGTGTGCCGCGCCGTCGCTGAGGAGCGCGTTGGGGCGGTACTCCATCATGGGCAGTGCCGGGCTGTCGGCCGGGACGCGGCCCTCGGCCAGGGCGTTCCAGCGGCGCGAGTCGCGCACGAAGGAGGCGGGGTTCTGCAGGACGTACAGCGCGGCGTCGTAGCTCGTGACGAGCTCGACCTGGACGTCCGGGGCGATGTCCACGGGCGCGCTGGGACCGTAGTGGCGCAGCTCTGCGTAGTGGCTGTCGGGGTCGGCTCCGAACGAGGGGCCGTACATCTGGACGTTCCCGTGCGCAGGGCAGCCGGGGGGTATCTCGTGCGGGTCGTGTGGCTGTTGCATTCCTGCGCTCCTAGCCGAGTTGGGACATGAGGTGTTTCACGAGGGTGATGAGGGCCCGCGCGGAGGAGTTCTCGTCCCGTACGTCGCATTCCACGACAGGGGTCTCGGGGGTGAGGTTCAGGGCCTCGTGGACCTCGTCGAGCGGGTAGTGCGTGGTGCCCTCGAAGTGGTTCACGGCGATGGCGTACGTCAGGCCGAAACGCTCGACGAGGTCCAGGACGGGGAAGGACTCGTGCAGCCGCTCCGGATCGACGAGCACCAGCGCGCCCAGAGCGCCCCGCGAGAGCTCCTCCCACATCTCCTTGAAGCGCTCCTGGCCGGGCGTTCCGAAGAGGTAGAGCACCAGGGTGTCGCTCAGGGTGAGCCGGCCGAAGTCCATGGCGACGGTGGTGGTCGTCTTGTCGGGCGTGCCCGACAAGTCATCGAAGCCCACGCTGGCTTCGGTGATCTCTTCCTCGGTCCGCAGGGGCTCGATCTCGGAGAGACTGCCGATGCAGGTGGTCTTGCCGACCCCGAAGTGACCCACTATGAGGATCTTCACCGCGTGGGAGACGTCTGGATCCAGGTACACGCGTTTACGCTCCGAATCGATTCTTCAGGCCTTCGAGCACGGCGCTGACCAGTTCCTTGTCGACACGTTCGGCGCGCGGTATCGGTGACCTCGCCAGGATGAGGCCGTCATCCTCCAACTGCGCCAGCAGAATGCGGACGATGCCCAGGGGCAGGTGCGTGTGCCCTGCCACCTCGGCCACGGACAGGAAGCCCTTCGCGACCAAGTCCATGACCTGTCCCGCTTCCGGCGACAGCGTGCGCGCTGCGACCTGTCCGTTCTCCACCGCCGCCGTCACGAGCGTCGTGTGCTCGTACTCGTGCTCCGGGGGCAGCGCCCGACCGTTCGTGATCACGAAGAGCGGGACTAATGGAGAGGTCAGTTCGAGCTCTTCGTCCTGTGCGAACCCATCAGGCACGGGCCGTCCCCTTCCCTGCTGTCGCCGTCGCAGTCAGCCGCGGAACCACCTCGTGCAGACGCGTCGTGAACTGCTCTATGTCGCAGTCGTGTTCGGCGGCGGCGGCCAGGAAGGCATCGGGGCCGGCCGCCATCAGGAAGATCCAGCCGTGCTGGAACTCGATCACCGTCTGACGCCACTGCGCGTCCTCGGCGGCCCCCGCGAACTGGGAGGTGACCCGGCTGTAGGCGTGGATGCCCGTCATGGCCGCGGAGATCGTGTCGGCGAGGTCACGGCTCATTCCGGCGGTCGCCCCGCGGGGCAGGCCGTCGGATCCCAGCAGTACGGCGTGGCGGGCGCCCTTGACCTCGGACATCACCCGGTCCAGCTCGCCGAGCACGAACCCCGCGTCACCGGCGCTCTGCTGCCGGGGGGCGCTTGCGCGCGGGACTCCGGCGTCCTCGCTGCTCACCCGGGGAGGCGAGGTGAGGTTGTTGCCCAGCCGGGCGACGAGGCGGTGCATGCGGAAGGAGATCTGCTGCATGTCCACATCGGGCTCCGCCGCGGCCGCCAGGTAGGAGCCCTGCCCCGCCCCGATCAGGAAGCTCCAGCCGTGCGAGAACTCGATGATGGTCTGGTTCCACTGCCGCTCCTCCTCCGGTCCGGCGAAGTGGGCCGTCGCCCGGCTGAGCGACTGCATCCCGGCCATCGCCGCGGAAATGGTGCGTACGTCCTTCTCGGCCAGGCCTTCGGTCGCGCCGCGAGGAAGGCCGTCGGCGGAGAGCAGAACGGCGTGCCGTGCACGGGGCACGTTGTGCACGATGTCCTCGAGCATCCACGAAAGGTCTGCGCTCATGCCTCTTCGGGCCCTTCGAACGAGGTGGCGTCAAGGTTGCGGCCGGAGAGCGTGCCGCGCTGGAAGGCACCCAGGCTGCGCCCGGAAGCACGGCCCGTTTCCCCCGGGGTCCGCGGCGCCGGCGCGGTGGCGTCCGGATCCGGGACGCTCGCGATGGGTGCCTGGCGTGCGCCGCGCTTGGGCAGGCCGTGCATCGTGCGCGAGGTCACGCTGTGGGGCGCCACGCTCGGCGGCGGCGGCGTGCTCTGCGAAGGCACGCCGTGCGGCGCGGTGCTCTGCACGGGCCGGCTCTCGGCGGCGCGCCGGATCTCGCTGACCGGAGCCTCCTGGACGGGCGGGATCTCCTCCATGGTCCACAGCTCCTCGGGCAAGAGGACGACGGCCCTGACGCCGCCGTATCGGGAGACTCCGGTGACGTCGACCTTGAAACCGTGCTGACGCGCGATCAGGCCGACCACCGGGAAGCCGAACTTCGGCTGGGTCCCGAGCTGCGACAGACGGGGGGCGACCTCCCCGGAGAGCAGCGCGGTCGCCCGCTGCCGCTCTTCGTCGTTCATGCTGACACCGGCGTCGTCGATGACGATGCACAGGTTGTTCTGCACGCGCTGGAACGTCACCTCGATCGGTGCGTCGTGCTGCGAGAAGCTGGCAGCGTTGTCGAGCAGCTCCGCCACGGCGAGGGCGACGGGCGCGACCGCGGACGCCTTCAGCGCGAGACTCGTCTGCTGCATGATGGCGACCCGGTGGAAGTTGCGGATCTGCCCCTGGGCACTGCGCACCACGTCGTAGACGCTGGCGGGCCTGCTGCGACGGCCGAGCGGCGCACCGCACATGACGGCGATGCCCTGGGCCTTGCGCGCCATCTGGGCGTTGGCGTGGTTCACGTCCAACAGGTCGCTGAGGACGGTGTGTCCGCCGTACTTGCGCTGGATGCCGTCCAGAAGAGTCGTCTGTTCGGCGGCGAGGCTCTGCAGGAGGCTGGCGGCGCCCTTGAGGACGGCCTTGGTGTTCTCCTCCGCCGCTTCCTTGGCCGCGCGGAGCGTGGCGTCCTGCTCACCGCGGAACCTCTGCAGTTCGGCGTGCGACGCGTGCAAGTAGCTGTCCGCCGTGAGCAGCTGGTGCCTCAGCTCGGCCTCGGTGTGCTCCTTCTTCGCCCCCAGCGCTCTGTTGCGGGCGACGAGTGCCACGACCGCGGCAACGGCTATCGCCGCAACCGCAACCAGGCACCACACAAGTGCGTCTCGATTCATGGAAACCTTTCCCGGCGCGTGTCATGCGGACGGCTGCAGATACACCTCGCGAGGCCCCGCAACACAGCTGATCAGCACTGTTCACCTGCTGTTACGCGGAGAGCATGCCGCCGATCCAAATCAGCATCTGCGTCGAAACGGAACAAGATCACAGATGCCGGGATGCTATCACCGGATGTTCGACCCCCTGGACGCCCGCTACGGCACCTCACGGCCCCAACCCGACTGCCACGAGCCCGGGTTGACATGGCCTTTCGGTCCCCTGTATCCGCCGCCGACCGGCCCTCTCGCAATCGATCTGTTAAGCAGTTCTTCACGAGAGCAGCGGCGATCTCTCACATCTATCTGACGCACCGCCAACCGAACCCCGGACGACTGCTCCTCGACGGCGGGTGGCGGCGCCCGGTCCATTGGTACCGGGGGTGTGCACGGGGTCTTGCCGCTGCCTGAAGCTACCGCCGGTGCAACGCCCGCCTGGCGAAAGCGGCCGTCAGCAACTCGTCGTCGAAGTGCGAGGCGACGGCAAGCTGAGTTGCGCCCGCGCGCGCGTTCAGCATGCTCTTCGTGATCCGCACGGCAGTCGGGTCGCGGCGAATGATCGGCTTCGCCCAGCGCGCGACTGCAGCGTCGAGATCACCTTCGGGCACCACCTCATGCAGGATGGACAGTTGCTCCGCCCTGGCGGCGTCGAACGGCTCGGCCGTGAGCAGGAGTCGGCGAACCCAGGCCTGGCCCGCCTCTTCCGCGAGACGGGGAAGGACACCGCCCCAGGCGGGCGGGACTCCGAGGCCGACCTCCGGCATCCGGAATCGGCAGGTGTCCGCTCCGACGCGCAGATCGCAGAAGACCGCGAGGCCGAGGCCGGCGCCTATGACATCGCCGTGGAGGCGGGCGATGGTCACGAGTCTCAGTTGCGAGAGCGTCGAGCACACGCGCTGGGCCTTCTCGGCGAGGGACCTCAGCTCGGAGCCGGATGGGTCTCTCTCCAGCAGTGCGGGGAACTCCGCGCGGTCACCTCCCTGGCAGAAATGGTCTCCCGCACCGGACAGCACCATCACGCGGACGGTGCTGTCGTCCTCCAAGGCGCGCAGAACCTCCAGCAGTTCGCTGAGCATCTGACCGTCGACGCTGTTGCCTGTCTCGGGGCGGTTGAGCTGCACCCTGAGGATGGGCCCTTCGTCGGTCACCTGGAGGGCCTTGAAGTCCGTGAACATGTGGGGCTTCGTCTCGTTTCTCGGTTGATGGTCAGGCGAGGGTGAGGTGCAGGGACGTGATCCGTCGGAAGGCCACGCGGGGCGCCCATCGCGGGGGCCCGCTCAGGCGCGGTCGTATCGAGCGACTGAGGAGCGAGGTGAGCAGGGTGACGGCTTCCAGCCGTGCCAGGGCGTTGCCTGCGCAATAGTGGATTCCTGCTCCGAAGGCCAGGTGGGACGCTCCGCGACGGACGCTGAAACGATGGGGGTCGGGGTAGCGTGCGGGATCGTGATGGGCGGCCCCCACCATGAGCTGCACCATGTCGCCGGCCGGCACCAGGGTGTCTCCGAGCTCGGTATCCGTCTGGGCCACACGGCTGATCATGTGGATAGGGGCGTCGTAGCGCAGTATTTCATCGACGGCGCCAGGGATGAGTTCGGGGTCACGGCGGAGTGATTCCAGTTGCTCGGGGTATTCGAGGAGCAGGCGCACCGCCGTGGACAGGACGTGCGAGGTTGTCTCCAGCGCCGCGAGAATCATGAAGAGCGCGAGAGCGTGAACGGCCTGGTCTGCGCGGTGCCGGTCAGGTTCGAGCGCATCCCAGGTCCGAAGCCACTCCGAAACCGGGTCGTTCCCCGGTTTCTCACGGCGCGCACGGATCAACTCGGCGAAGTAGGTCCGCAGTTGCCTCGTAGCGCTATCGGAGAGGGCCAGCTGGCTCGGCGTGGGGAAGAGCTCCTGCGCGAAAACCTGGTCATGCGTCAGGGTGCGCAGGAGTCCGTAGTCGGTGGCAGGTATCCCCATCCACTCGCCGATGGCGATGATGGGCAGCTCTTCGCTGACGAGTGTGTGGAAATCGGCTGGCCCATGGCGCAGTTGGTCCGTAAAGTCGGTGAGCAGCCGGTCGACGGCCCGCTCCACGGACGGACGAAGGACTTCGAGTGAGCTGTGGGGGAAGAGGCTCCCCAGAGACCGCCGTTCCCTCGTGTGCTGGGGCGGGTTGAGCATCGGCAGAGACGCGCCCATCTGCTGAGAGGCGGGTGAATTCCATCGAGCCGAGTGGCTTGTCCGCCAATCGGCGTCGGGAACGCTCCAAGTCTTGTCTCGCAGGATCTGGTCACAGAGGGCGTAGGACGTGATAATGGATCCGCCCCATGGCGCCGGTATGAGCTCTCCCATTTTCGCGAGTTGCCGATAGGCGGGCAATGGATCCGACTGTCCGGCCTCGGTTCGCAGCCGGGAAAAAAGAGCCGTCAGCGCCCGCCGGTCGACGCCGAGAATAGCCGTGGAAGTATTCAAAACAACTCTTTCTTGCAAGATCGAACAGTGATGGCCAGCGCTGCCTACCCTCACCGTCGAACGTCCACGCAAAAAGAGAGTTTTCCCACATCGATCTGTGTCACACCGCGCATTTGAGAGTGCGAAGGATCGTCGCTTTCATGGACAGACGGCGCAAAACGCCCTGGGTTCACACGCACTTCACGGAAGGGTCGCAGGCCCTCGGGGTCGCTGGCCGAGGAAGGCCTGATGGAGATCCCGACCGCGAGTGGGCGAGTAGTCCCGTAGGCGGAGTGACCTGTCCGAACGAGGCCTGACCAGGTACCGGAGATCTGGTGCACCTGGTCGGCAGTCTTGCGGCGACAGGCGAAAGGCAGCCATGATTTTCGGGTCCCGAGAGATCCTGTGGCTCAGGATCAATCCGGCGTCGACCGCCTCTTGAAGCCTGATTCCCTGCGGGACAATCCCGTCGACTTGAAGAGTCGATTCCAGGACCGCTACCGCGAGGTCCTTCTTTGGCCGGAAGTGGAAAGAGAAGGCACCCTTGGTTATGGCTGCAACTCGGATGATCTAATTGGCCGACGCTCCGGTGATTTCCTGCCCACGTGATACTCCCCCCGCACCCGTCAGTGCGCGGTTCTGCCCCGACGGGCTCACTCGTGATCTTCAAGCTGAAAGCGAGTCACAAGCTGCGGTTCAGCGCCGGTGCCAGCCAGCGGCCCAGGAGGGTGCGGAGCCGGGCTTCGTCCTGCGGTGTTTCGCTCGGGTGCTGCAACAGTGACGTCAGGAGTCGCATGATCATCTCGGCGAGGCCGTTGAGGCCGTTGAGGTCGTCCTCACCGATGCCGGCGGCGGCCCAGTCGACGGGGAAGCGCTGCAGCATCTTGGCGCCGCGGTCGATGGTGTCCCTGGTGGTGGCCCCGCGGCCGAACGCGGTGGGGTCTCCGAGTTGCAGCAGAAGGCTCAACCGCGGGTCGGTGGGGATGGTCCGTACGCAGAAGACCATGCCTTCGATCACGGCCTCCGCCGGGTTGGTGATCCCCTGCAGGTGCGCGATCATCTGCTCGACGAACGACTCGGCGCCCTGGGCCGCTACCTCACCGATGATGTCGCTGATGCGGCCGAAGTGACGGTAGACGGTCTGGCGGGTGACGCCGAGTTCGCCGGCGACGTCGGACAGGGTCGTCTTCGCGACGCCGTACCTGTCGATGCAGCGGTCGGTTGCGTCGATGATGCGCTGCCGTGCCTCGGCGTCCGATGCGGGAGGCCTGCCTCCCCAACCATGGTGCCCCATGCCGTCAGGATCGCACAGGCGCTGCGGTCCGTCGGGGCGAGGTCGAGCGGACAGCGGCCACGATGAGCCCGGTCGCGGCGACGGTGCACAGCGCGGCGTACCAGAGACTGCCGATCGGCGTGCCCTGCTCGGTGACGCCGTCGACCGCGCCGAAGTAGGACGGCAATGCGACCGCCCAGAGCGCGATGTGGACGCCGAGGTACAGCGCCGGATAGGTCCGCGCGAACAGCGGTGACACGGCCGGGGCCGGATCTGTTCGCCATGCGCGCCAGGCTTCCGTGAGGAGGTAGAGGCCGACGATCCAGAGCAGGGCGAGCTCGGTACCGAGGACGGCCTGCTGGATTCCCCGCTGGTCCTCACCGCGGAAGGCGTTGCTCGGCAGACCGGCGATCGTCATCGCCCACGGTGTCAGGACTCCGGCGGCGACGGTGCGCAGGCTGATCTGCCGGCCGGTGAGCGTGCCCCGGCCCTCCTTCGCGCCGACCAGCCGGACGACTAGGTAGGTCATCGCGCCGAAGGACACCGAGGCGAACAGGAACATGCTGTTCATCGGGACCGAGGCGAGGGCCGGCTCGTTGATCATCTTGTTGTCCGGGTTCCAGGCCCACCACGTGAGCTGGGGTCCGAGCTGATCGAAGATCTCGTAGAACGCCTGACAGGTGAACGCGACCAGCAGGGAACCGGCCAGGGGCCCGCGCCGCGCGAAGACGCCGAGGGCGCGCACCAGTTCGTAGGCGAGCTGCGACAGTGCCGGATAGAAGGCCACGATGTAGAGCGGCAGCCGGTCGTACATGAACTGCACGCTGAACACGTTGTGGGAGAAGATGAGTCCCACGTCCTTCTCCAGGTCGAACCAGCTCGGGAAGTACAACGGCGGTTCGATCACCGCGAGGTAGACGACCGAGGCGAACCACAGCGAGATGTTGACCGGGTCGCCGTCGCGTCGCCACCGTCGCCACGCGTGGACGAGGGCGAACACCGCGCCGCCGATGACGAGCAGTTCGAGGAACGGCATGGTGGCGTTCTCAAGCCCGAACGGGTTGCGGAACTCCACCACGGGATCGGCGTCATGGCAGGAGAAGCCGAGCCCTTCGGCCAGGCGCTCGGCGGCCGAGTCGCAGGAGTAGCTCATTCCTTGCTCCTCGGGGCGGTCGTCGACAGGGCCGCTTCGGCGAGCGGTGATCGGCCGGCGCGGGTGTGGCCGGTGAAGTCGGTGCCGGGCGGGTCCTGCTGGTCGTCGAACCCGCCGGGCACGACCGTCCGTCCCAGCCGCTGCCGCACCTTGTAGCGCACGATGCCGAACCAGAACCGCGGATCGGTGGTCATCTCCCTGAGCGACTTGTCGAGGTTGAAGACCTGGGCGAACGTCCGCTCGACGTAGGCGTCTTCGCGGCTGGTCGCGTTGATGGCGTTGAAGATCGGCCAGCTGAAGCGCGCGGCCAGTTTGCGGCGCCAGGGAGCCACGACCTCACTCCCGGTCGCGAAGTCGTAGGCCTGGTCACGGGCCATGGCGAGCATCCAGGGCACGTCGAGTGACTTCTTCTGCCGGGTGAGGAACGTACGGAAGAAGGCGAGGTCGAGCACGTCGCGGCCTTGCAGCAGCTCGGCGAGGATGAGCGCCGAGCGGGCCGCCGAACTCATCCCCTGGGCGTAGAACGGGTTGAAGGCGCAGATCGAGTCACCGACGCAGACCAGCCCGAGCGGTGGCTGGTCCAGGAGGTCGAAGCGGCGCCACTTGTTGCCGGTCGAACGGGTGAGGTGCACCTCGGAGGTCGGAGTGCAGGCCCGCGTCGCCTGCCCGAACGCCGTGGCCCGCACCCGGTCCACCGCAGCCTCGAAGGTGTCGGTCTCGTGGGGCATCCGGATGCCCCACGCGCCCATGCACACGATGGCGCGGTCGCCCTCGATCGGGAAGAAGTTGCTGAGGAACTCGTGCTCCTCGGGATGCGTGCCGGTGTCCTGGGTCGGAGTGATGACCAAGTGCTTCCACCACCACGACTCCGGACGCCGCTCGGCGGGCGGCAGGTCGTACCACCGCGAGGTATAGGTGACCTTGGCGTCGAGGGTCTTCTCGGGCGGCGTCGGCCATCCGGCCGCGGTCAGCCAGTCGCCCACCGAGGAGCCGCGCCCCAGCGCGTCGACGACCAGGTCTGCGGAGAGGTGGCCCGAGTCGTCGCCGGCACGGTACTCGACTCCCTCGACGCGGCCGCGCGCGGTGCCGACCCCGCTGGAACGAAGCCCGGTGACGGTCACGCCCTCGCGGATCTCGATGGTCGGGAACCCGCGGACCAGGTCGCGCAGCACCCGCTCGATGAGCACGCGGGAGCTGTAGACCATCGTCATCGACCCGGACTTGCGCGGCGCCCACCCCTCGTCCTCGCAGTACGCCGCGTCCATCGACGGCATCAGGTGCATCCCGCCCGCGGCGATCAGCGCCTCCTCGAAGCCGGGGAAGATCTCACCGATCGCGCGACGCCCGGAGTTCAGGAGGAAGTGCGGGTGCTTGCTCTGCGGCACACCCCGCCGATGCTGCGCGTCAGGGGGGAGCAGGTCCCGCTCCAGGACGATCACCTCGTCGAAGTGCCTCGCGAGCACTCCCGCGGCGCACAGCCCCGCGACGCTGCCGCCGAGCACCACGGCCGTCTTCCCTTGCATGCTTCCTCCATTCATACATGTGATGCGTGAATGTATGACCAGCGGAGGGAAGTTAACAGGCGCGGCCCCAAAGAGCCACCCCTTCCACGGGTGTTGGGCTGGCCTGTCACGGTCCGGCCGGGGTGTCGGTCGGTCGACCGGAAAGTGCAGCGGGCCGTACTCGACCAAGGTGGCGGGCCGGGAGTTCCGGCCAGCCACCCCTGACCTTGTGGCCGGGTGTTCTCAGGTGCCGGCCGGGGCTACCAGGTGAAGTCCGACGCCTGCGCGCTGGTCGCGGTGCAGTAGATGCTGGGAACGCCCGGCGGGGTGATCGAGACCGTGAAGTTGGCCGCACCCGGGGCCCCGGCCAGCGGTGCGACGTTGGTCTTGTTGCCCGTGGTCAGGGTGCCCGTGGTGAGCGGGAGCGGGCCGACCGTGACCGAACCGCCGGCGACCATGGGCGGGTTGATGGTGCCGGAGAACTGCGTGGTTCCGGCGACGCCGTTCTTCGTGACCTTGATGACGGTCGCGATGGTGTTGGCCCCGATCGGGGCCGTGCCCGCGGGGACCTTGATCGCGGTCGATGCGAGCTTGATCTTCTTGACGCCGCCCGAGTCGGTGGCGGTGAGGGTCACGCTGCCGCTTCCCCAGGTGGCGCAGTTGAAGGTGGCGGTCGTGGTGGCCGGGGCGACGGCGTAGGCGCTGGTCGACAGGGCGACCGAGGCCGTTAACGCGGCCGCGCCGACGGCTGCGACGGTGGCGATTTTGAGGCGGGACATGGTGGTGCTCCCTTCGAGGGGCTGGCGGACATGAGGGGTGGCGCAGGAACGCGGGCACGCCGAATCGAAGGCGTGCCGCTTGGTGACGGGAATTCCCCGGAGGGACGACGTCCGGAGGCTCGGTGGCGCCCGGTTCGCCGGTACCCCGGGTGTGGCTGGATCCAGCATCCCGAATTGCAGTGAAGCGGCGCTTTCGGGTGGCGGTCAAGGCTTTTCGTTGAATTCTTTTCGATTACGGAGGTGAGTCGGCGGTGTAAAGCAAAGGTGGCCCGGCGCTCCCCACTTGACTTTGCGGGTGGGCCCGTAAAGTGCCATCTGACGTATCGTCAACTTGCCTATTCCCTTCTCTCCTTCGCTGCGCAAAGCTGTCGATCCGAGGGGCCGTGGCGTCCGTCGGCCGCTCCGGACCGTATGCGGTTGATCAGGTCGGACAGTCGGTTGGGCGGGCTGTATCAAAGAGTGGTCGGGCGTTACAGAGGCGCGTTTCCCACACCCGGGCATTCCCTTGTCCATTTCGGCGCACCGTAGGCATTCTGTGCGATGGATGCGGAAATTACCCGAAAGGGAAACCGCTCGCAGTCGGCCGCTCGGACCGCCGGCCGGCTCATCCACGAGCGGGCCGGAACTCCTACTCGCGAATGAGGAGATCAGGTGTTCTTCCAGCGAAGTCCGGTGGCCCGGAGATCGGTGTTGTTAGGGGGCGGTGTGACCACCGCCCTCGCCCTGGCGGGCGCGGTGCTGGCGCCCGCCGCGCAAGCGGGAACGATTCGCCCCACCGTGCACTGTGTCCTGCCGGCCGGCCAGGGCGACCCATCCGGCCCGCAGGACGTCACCGTCGAGCTGTCCCCGGCCACCGTGGCACCCGGCGGCAAGGTGCACGCCAAGATCACCCTCGGCCCCGGCCCGGCGGTCAGCCCGATGAAGCTCGACGACGTACCGTCCACGCCCTCGATCGACCTGGTGATGTCGGGCGGCGCCACGGGCAAGGTGACCGTGCAGGGCCCGACGGTCCTGGTGGACGTTCCCATGCAGCCGGCCCCGATCGTGATCCCGCCCTACGAGGGCGACTTCTTCGTCCCGGCGAACGCCTCCGGGCCGATCCAGTTCACCCCCGTCAAGATGAACACGGCCACCGTGGTCTTCGGCGGCAACTACAACACCCCCTGCGAGGTCGTCAGCGGCGGCGGCGTGGTCGCCACGGTCACCGCCGAGGGCGGCGGGGGCGCGGAGGCGACGGTGTCGGCGCCGACCGGTTCGGTGAAACCGAGTACGTCCGTACCCCTGTCCGGCGGTGGCTGGACCCCGGGCGCCACCGCGACCCCGACCCTGTGCGACGCGGGCGGCGGTGGATGCGACGCGACGAAGGTGACCGGCAGTTCGCTGGTGATCGACGCCTCGGGCGCCCTGAGCGGCGCCATCACCCTCGCCAACTCCTGGACCATCGCCGACGGTTCGTACGCGGTCCAGGTGAGCGACGGTACGAAGCAGGCGAGGGCTCCGCTCCAGGTGAAGGCCCACGTCCCGGCGGGCCCGTACGAGCTGAGGGCCTACCCGGACCGGGCCGCGCTGGGCTCGGTCATCACGGTGTCGGGGAAGAACTACCACCAGGACCAGCAGCTCAACGTGGTCGCGCTGGACGCCGAGGGCAACACGCTCGACGACACGGCCGTCTATCCGAGCACCACCACGGACGGCACCTTCACCACCGAGTTCACCATCAGCGACCCGGCCATCGCCTTCATCCACACCGACGAAGGAGGCGTGGAAGGCACCAACACCAAGGTCCCCTTCACCGTCACCGACCCGGGCGAGGGCGGCACCGGCACCCAGAGGTTCACGTTCTCCGTCACCCCCGGCCCGCTCTCGATGAGCCAGTCCGGCGCGGAAGTGAACTTCGGGACCGTCCAGTTGGACGGATCGAGCCACGACGTCCCCGGCACCCTCAACCCGATCCAGGTCTCGGACGCCCGCGGCACCACCGTCGGCTGGTCGCTGACCGGCACGCTCAGCGACTTCGCCGCCGCCGGGGGCGGTACGGCCGTGATCCCGGCCGGCGCCGTGAGCTGGACCCCGTCCTGCGCGGCGCACGCCGACGCGATCGGCACACCGACCGCGGGAGCGCCGGGAGCACTCGGCGCCACCCCGGCGGGCCTGTGCGAACTCCCGGCCGGCGGCGGCCAGGTGGTCGGCGGAGTCTTCGACGCCTCCGCCGGGCTGAACCTCCACACCCCGGCGGTCATCCCCGGCGGGAACTACGCGGCGACGCTCACGCTCTCGCTGTCCTGAGCCGCACGCGGGTCGGCTGCACGCAGCACGGCGGCATCGGCACCACCTACGGCGGCACGGGCACCAAGCTCGGCCGCACCGGCACCACGCATCACCGGGCCGGGATCCCACGCACACCACGCGGGGTCCTGGCCCGCACCACCCCCACGTCCACACCCGCCCACATCCACATCCACGTCCACATCCACGTTCCCACCCCCCCCACCGACAAAGGGAGATCGCATGCTCTCGCACCGAAGACTGCTGCGGCGCACGCCGCTGGCCACGGGCGGTATCGCCCTGATCCTGGCCGCGGGCGGCCTGGCCCTGGCCCCCGTGGCCCAGGCCGGCACCGTCACCCCCACCGTGCACTGCTCCCTGCCCGCCGGGCAGGGCGAAGCCACCGGTCCGCAGAACATGACCGTCGACCTGACCACCACGAGCGCCCCGCCGGGCGGCAAGGTCCACGCCAAGATCACCCTCGGCGTCAGCCCGGCGAAGAGCACCACCAACCTCAGCAACATCCCGACCACCCCGGCGATCGACCTCGCGCTGTCCGGCGGGGCCACGGGCACCGTCACCATCCAGGGCCCGACGGTGAACCTCGACTACACCAGCGGCCAAGCCGTCGTCCTGCCGCCGTTCGAAGGCGACTTCTTCCTCCCGGCCACCGCGTCCGGTGTGGTCAACCTGACCCCCCTGCGGACCCGGACCACCACCGTGGTCTTCGGCGGTACCTACCAGACCCCCTGCGACGTGACCGCCGGCGGCGGGACCGTGGCGACGGTGACGGCCCAGGGTGGCGGGAGCACGGAGGCGACGGTGTCGGCCCCGACCGGTTCGGTGAAACCGAGTACGTCCGTACCGCTGGCCGGCGGTGGCTGGACCCCCGGCGCCACCGCGACCCCGACCCTCTGCGACGCGGCGGGCGGCAACTGCGACGCGGCCAAGATCGCGTCGAGCACCCTGGCCATCGACGCCTCGGGCGGCCTGAGCGGCAGCATCGCCCTCGCGAGTTCCTGGACGCTCGCCGATGGTTCGTACGCGGTCCAGGTGAGCGACGGCACGAAGCAGGCGAGGGCTCCGCTCCAGGTGAAGGCGTACGTCCCGGCGGGCCCGTACGAGCTGACCCCGAGTCCCGATCACGGTCCGGTCGGCTCCGTGATCACGGTGTCGGGGAAGAACTACCACCAGGACCAGCAGCTCAACGTGGTCGCGCTGGACGCCGAGGGCAACACCCTTGACGACACGGCCGTCTATCCGAGCACCACCACGGACGGCACCTTCACCACCGAGTTCACCATCAGCGACCCGGCCATCGCCTTCATCCACACCGACGAAGGCGCCGTGGAAGGCACCGAGACCAACGTGCCCTTCACCGTCACCACCAACCCCGTCACCCTCGCCGCGGGCGCGGCCACGGTGAAACCGGGCGCCACGGTCTCCCTCTCGGGCACCGGCTGGCCCGCGGGCGCCGCCGCCTCGGCGGCCCTGTGCGCGGCGGACGGTTCCGGTTGCGATCCGGCGAAGCTCTCGGCGACGAACCTGGGCGTCAACGCCTCCGGAGCCCTGTCCGGTACGGTCACCCTCGCCTCCTCGGCGGGCGAAGGTGCCTACCGGGTCCAGATCAGCTCCGGCGGGCTGCACGTCACCGCCCCGCTCACGGTGGCGAAGACCTTCATCACCCTCTCCCCGTCCACCGGGCCGACCGGTACGAAGGTCACCGTCGTGGGCCAGGGCTTCGCCCCGGTCAGCACCGTCCAGATCGACGGGCTGAAGGCGGACGGCTCCAAGACCGGTGACTCCTACCGGACCAAGGTGGTCGGCCTCGACGGCAGCTTCTCCCAGACCTTCACCGTCAACGACCCCGCCACCGTCGCCCTCCAGGCGCGCGAGTGGCTCGTCAACGGGAAGAAGGCACTGGCCCGCTTCGCCGTCGGCGGCACCCCGCCGCCGCCCGCGCCCTCGTACGCCCTGTCTCCCGACAGCGGCCCCGTGGGCACCGTCGTGCAGGTCACCGGGCGCAGCTTCGCCCCGGTGGCGACGGTCGCGGTAACGGGCCGGAAGGCGGACGGGTCGAAGACCTCAGACGCCTGTGTCACCCGGATGATCGGGCTGGACGGCACGTTCGCACTGAACTTCACCGTGAAGGACCCGGCCACCGCCTCGATCATGGCCTCCGAGGTCCTGGCCAACGGCAAGGTGATCCAGACCCGCTTCACCGTCCGCTAGGTGCTGGACAAAGCGAGGAGTCCAGCCGTTCGTACGGCATGAAGCGGTACGGCATGAATACGGCCCGGCCGGCGCCCCTCGACAGAGAGGCGCCGGCCGGACCGTTGACCACCACACTGGTGTGCCCACAGGCGAGGAGCATGGCGACGATGTCTTCCTCTCCCGCCTCGAACTCGTCGAAGAGGGGCCGTTCCTCGTGGATTCGAGCTTCGGCGTCCGGCCGGGGCACTCCCAGGGCCAGACATAGGGCCAACGCGCAGGCGTCCCAGTCACCGGTGCGCGCGGCCAGTTCGGCGAAGACCTCCTCCTCGCCCTGCCCGGCGGCCAGCATCGCGCGGGCCTCCAGAACGAGCGCGTCCCCGCCTTCCCCGTGCTTCATGGCCAGAGGCTACAGCGATGCTCGAACACGACAGAGGGGCGCAGTGACTTGAGCGTTCCGTCATTTCCGTGACTCCGGCTGGTCGTGCAGGGGACGGCGCTGGGTTCAGCGGCAGAGCTCCATGATGGTGTCGTCGAAGTCGGGGAACTCCCGGGCCGCCAGCTCGATCACGGCTGCCGCCGACCGGCGCTGGTGCGGTGCGAATCCTTCGGCGATGGCTGCCAGCTCCGGATTGGGCTGCGCCTCCCAGCCGGGCTCGTACGAGGTGGCGGCTTCCCAGGGGCCGAAGCCGTCGGCCAGTAGCCACAGGAAGTCGCCCAGGTCGCGGTCGGTGTGCTTCACAGGGACAGGCTAGGCAGGGGGCCGGACATCGACGTTCTACGGGCAAGGTTGTTGGACTGCTGCCGGTTCGTAGTCGTCGGGGGAGACAGGACAGACCTGGTCGCCACAACGGGTGGCACAGCATCTGCTGTGCCACCCGTTGTCGTTACCCTCCGCAATCCCGTGCCGTCGAAGTTGATCGGCGGTGTGGCACGGCCAGCCCCAAGGTGCGGGGGAGCGCCTGGCATGGGCGGGCTTTCGAAGTTCACGCGCGGAGCTTTCGCCCCGTTCGAGCAGCCGACTCGTCCGGAGGCGAAGTCCGGTCGGCGGGCCACCCCGTCCGGCCGTGACGGGGGAGGCTCAACAGTCGGAGGTCTTGATCTCTTTTGCTCGACGAAGCGGCTCGCGGTCGAGGATGTTCTGCTCCCTCGTGGTGAGTGCGGGACCGTCCAGCAGGGGTTTGCGCAAGCCGCGTGCCGCAGCGATCAGGACGTCGGGGGTCCCGAGGACGGAGGCGGGCTTCTGCATCGTCATGACGTCCGTGAGCGCCTTGACGACGAGGAAGTTGCCGATGGCGGTGTGGCTGAGGCGGTGGACGTAGCGTGCTGCGAGCTTGTCAGCCAGGTTGGGCGTCTTGCCGACAGCACCTGGATAGAAGCGGTCCTGGCCGACGGCGAGCAGCCACGCCGCGGCAGCGGGGCGGGCCATCGCCTTCTGGGCCCGGGCGGCGAACTTGGGTGCGGTCACGGGCGTTTTCGCCGCGGTTTCGCGTAGGGCGAGCGCGCCGAGGGCGGCGGCTGACATTCCGTGGCCGTAGACGGGGTTGAGGCTGGTGGCGGCGTCGCCGAGGACGACGAAGCCGGCGGGCATCGTGGCCTTTTCGAAGCGCCGCTGCCGGTTGGCGGTCCGGCTGTAGACGATGACGTCGCTGATCGGCTCCGCGCGGGCGAGGAACTCGGCGGCCAGCGGGTGGCGGACGCCTCTGGCGAACTCCTCGAAGAGGTTCTCGTCGGCGCTCGGTTCAGCGCCGCGGGTGCCGGAGAGACTGACGTGCCACTGACCGTCTTCGATGGGGATGATCGAGACGACCTGGCCGGGCTTGCCTTGCCGAGGGTCGGCCTGGATGTGGATGACGGGCCAGTCGGATTCGGCGCCTTGAGGGGCGCGGTAGCGGCGGCTGGCGTACCGTACCCCGGCGTCCACAACGGTCTCATCCACCGTGGGGGTGCCGATCTGCTCGAGCCACTCCAGGACCTTGGAGCCACGACCGGTGGCGTCGATCACGAGGTCGGCGTCGATCACGCTTTCCTCGCCGTCCTCGTTCCGCACGTGTACACCGCACACCTTCGACGCGTTGCCCACCAGCGATGTGACCGTCATGCCCGTACGCACGCTGACGTTGGGGATTGCCAGGGCGGCGGTGCGTATGCCCCAGTCGATGAGGTCACGGCTGGCGCCTATGAGGTAGTGGGTCTCGGTCCACCGCCGGAACCAGCCTGCGGCCGAGTAGGAGACCATGCCGTTGGGGATCGGTACGCGGTGGGCCCCGGCCGAAAGCCACCGGTCGGTCGTGCCGGGAAGCAGGGCTTCGATTGCGTCCGCGCCACCCGACCACAGCATGTGGGCGTGGGCGGCCTGGGGAAGTCTGGGCCGGGGCGCGGCGGTACTGGGCAGCTTCTTGTCGCGTTCGAGGATGAGGATGTCCGCGAAATGGGGTGCGAGTGCGGCGGCCGCGAGTGTACCGGCAAGGCTGCCGCCGAGGATGACGGCGCGGGTGGTGCCGGTAGCGCCGTTGGGCTGCTGGGTCATCGTGTGTTGCTCTCTAGGACTGCCGCTTCGCGGGTGGCTCGGACGATGGGGAGTATCGACAGAGGCTGGGAAATTATTACAAGGCCGACAGCATGGAAGGCGGGGCTGAGCGCGGCAAGGAGCGACGGGTGCCGTTCACGGGGAATGTCTTCCTGGCGGGGTGGCCGAGGTGTGGGGGCGAAGAGCCCCGTACTGGCGAGAGATGCGGGCGATGCCCCTGGTGCCGGCGCCGAGCACAGCGCTGAGTGCGGCAGCGCCTTGTTCCGGGCAGTCCCCGCCGCTCTCCGTAGAGGATTCCTTGGCCTCTATGGCGAACGCGATCATTACGGCCGCGGCCGCGGCACATGCCTCATGGGGGCAGACTCCGTCGTCGAGTGCCTTGTCGTGATACGCCGTCATGATTTCAAGGTCGCAGTACGGGGCCAGGGCGAGTAGATCATCGTAGATGTCCGTTTCGCGATCGAAGAGCCGGGATCCGATCGGTGTCCACCAGCTGGTGGACACCGGCAGGCCCATGAGGAGGCGGAGCCTGCGCCACAACGGCCCCATCCACCGGTAGGTCTGCCATGTTTCCCAGGCCTTGGCCAGGCGGCGGCCCTGGGGCAACAGGAAGCCGGAGGTGGTCAGGACGGCTCCGACACTGGCCAGGGGCGGGGCGACGTCCGTGCTGAGGAAGTCCCAGTTGCCGCCCGTCCAGCGGGCGACGACGGCCGCGGCCTTGGCCAGACCGAAACCGGTGCTGAAGACGAAGCCGGCCACGAGGGTCAACAGGCCTGCCCGTAGCCACCCGTCGACTACACGCGACCACCGCCAGCACATCACTGGTACGACCGTGCCGACAACGATGTGCCAGGAGAGGTAGATGACGATCATTTCGCGGATCCAGGGCGTGGACGCGTAATGGGTGTCGAGGTCCCGGAGTTTCTCCACAGGGGCGTCACCCAGGACGAAGCACAGGGCGAGCAGAGCGACGACCACGCCGCATACGGCGAACCACCACCGCACGCGGCGTTGAACCTCGACGCCGAATCCCTCGCGCCAGTACGCGAGGAGCACGATGCAACACGTGTTGAACACGCTGAGGATGACGTAGACCAGCGGCGCGGAGACGTTCGGCAGCCCCACTGATCGGTTGACCACGGTGATCGTGGGGGGCGCGGCGAAAACGAATCCGGCGCTGGCCATGAGGAGCAGTCCCGCGACGGCCCGGACCATGGGGTTGCTCCACTGTCGGATCAATCCGGGGAGCTTGGAGAGGAAGGCGACGCCAAGGGCAGCCGCCGGGATGTAGTAGTCCGAGCCGTTCATCAGCCGTTGCCGAGAGAGGCCTGGATGCGGGCAGCGGGACCATGGAGCACCTGCTGGGTGGAGTCGACTTCGAGCAGGTGGCGAAACCGCCGGCCGAGCATGCGCCCGTACTGCTCGGCCTCGGCTTCGTCGCCCCCCGCGGCGTGCGTCCGCGCGGCGACGAGCCGTACGGCTTCGTCCAGGTCCGCCGGGGTCAGGACGTCATCACCGATCAGACGAGTGGCGACCTGCGCACCCAGGACGTACGTACCGCAGTGGCCTTTGATCATGTGCCAGATCTCGTGCCCCAGGATGACCAGAGCGTGGAAGGGACTGGTGCTCTTCGCGACGACGATGATGTCTTCGGTCTCCCGGTCGAGCCAGAGCCCCGAAACGATGCCAAGGCCCTGCGGGAAGTCCCGGCGCACGATGCGCACAGGTCGTTCGGGATCGCCGCGGTAGGCGGTGAGTTGCACGGCTATTCGGTCGATCAGCTCGGTGATGTCGCGGGGGGCGGGCTCACCCAGGCCGGCGTACAGCTCATCGCACAGCCGTACCATCTCTTGCTCCAGCCGGCGGTTCCTCACGATTCTCATCCCTGACTCCTCACCTGCGCATCCCATGCCGTTCGGCGTTGATCGGTGTTCTTCCGTGGGTCCAGCGTGGACATGCGCTGACTTCGGACTCGGCTGCACGTCCAAGATTAGGCTGAGGAGGATCCGTATCGCGGCAGGGGTTTCGGAGAAACCTCGGGCCGGTCGCCGACAAGGCCCCCGGCCCCCGGCCCCCGGCCCCGGCCCCGGCCCCAGGTGACCTTGTCCACCCCACCTGCGCCGAAGAGGCTGTGGCGCTCTCCGGGCCCGTCAGCCGCTGAGCGGCATGGTTACCTCTGGGGCCGGGTTCTGGGAAAGCCACCGTCCGTAGTTCCGGGTCAGTCCTCGATTCCGCAGGGTGTCGCGGATGAGGGCGAGGTACGCAGAGGTCCGGGCGCGAGGCGGCAGGCCGCGGGAGATGCGGCTCATGTGCGCCCGCACGACGGCTAGTACGCCCGCGCTGGCGATGTCCTTGTCCCGCCAGTTGAGGCGCAGTGCGGCAACCTCGATGTCGTCACCCTCAGCCCAGCGTGCGGGGAGGTCGGGGTGGAGAGCGAGGGCGGTGGCCAGCCCGACCATTGCGAATCCGCTGGTCAGGACCTTCTCCGCGGAGGAGCGTCGACCTATGCCGCCTGTCAGCATGAGGGGCATGGGCGCGGATGCGACGAGCCGCTGGGCGATCTCCAGGAAGTAGGCCTCCCGGTCGAGCTTCCTGTCATCGGCTGTGCGGCCCATGGTCGCCGCGCTCTCCATGCTTCCGCCGGAGAGTTCCACCAGGTCTACGCCGAGGTCTGCGACAGACGCGAGTACCTGTTCCACCTCGTCGACGTCGAAGCCGCCGCGCTGGAAGTCGGCAGTGTTGATCTTGATGCTTACGGTGAAGCCCGGGGACACGGCCGCGCGAACGGCTCGCACCACCTCCACAAGCATCCGCGACCTGTTCTCCAGGCTGCCTCCCCACTGGTCGGTGCGGTGGTTGACCAGGGGGGAGAGGTACTGGCTGAGGAGGTATCCGTGGGCCGCGTGGATCTGGACGCCGTGGAAGCCGCTCTCCTCCGCGAGGCGTGCTGTGGTGGCAAACCGGCCGATCGTGGCCTGGATATCTGCCTCGGTCATCGCGGTCGGGCGGGCGAACACGCTCGTGTGCTTCCCGAGGCTGACGCCGATGTCGGACGGCGCCCATGCGATACCGGGCAGGTCCGATCTGACTTGCCGGCCGGGGTGGTTGATCTGCATCCACACCTGGCCGCCCTCCGAGCCGGCGGCCGCGGCCCAGCGACGGAAGGGGGCCAGGTCGGTTTCAGCGTCGAGCACGATCGTTCCCGGAGACGTGAGGGCCCGTCGGTCGATCATCACGTTCCCGGTGATGATCAGTCCGCTTCCGCCACGTGCCCAGCTGGCGTAGAGCTCCTCGATCTCCGGCCCGGGCAGTTGGCCGGGCTGGCGGGCGAGGCTCTCCTCCATGGCGGCCTTGGCTATCCGGTTGGCAATGCGGGCGCCGCTCTGCAGTACAAGAGGTGTGGACAGGTGCATAGAAGATTCCCCTCTGGATGTCGTTATGTGAGGTCCGGCTGTGGCCCGCGTGTGCGGTGCCGTTCTCGGTCCGTGCTCAGTCTGAGCAGCGTGGTTTTCAGTTCAGCGGGCCCGCAGCTTCAGAACCCGACCTGCTGCCGCCCGTACGCGTGAGAGGCGTGCGGAGAGGCCCGGGCCGACGGGCCTGGGCCGACCCCCACCCATCAGGTCCGTCTGGGGATCGGCCCACAGGTGCGCGACCTCCTCGGCGATCGCCTGCTGGGCTCTGCGGGACGCCGCCGGGTGGCTGATGCCCCGTCCGAGTGCCACGCGCAGGGCTCTGGCGGCGGCCTCGGTCGCCAGCGGACCTCGTGCGTCCAGCTGGCTGAAGGTCGCCAGGGCATCCCCGATGACGACGATGCCGCGGGGCCCGCGGATTCGCTCGTACCGGTGCCAGCGCAGGGCCGAAGTGGGTGTGACGACCACGTCGCCTGCGGGCTCTGCCCCGGCGATGAGCCGGCCGACGCTGGGGTCCGATAGGGCCAGTGCGGCGCCCGCGAAGGCATCCGCGTCGGCTATCTGCTCACGATCCGGGGCGGTCTGGGTGACGGCCCACAATCCGTCCTCGATCGGGACGAGCACCGCACTGCGGGCGCCGTCCGCAACAGCGGTGAGGGGAACGTCCGCCTCCCCCTCCGGTACCTGGTAGAGACGGCTGGCGGAGAACCCGGCCGTGCCACGTGTGGTGACCGGTACGGCGGCAACGCCGAGATCCTTCAGCCAGATCGCCGTACACGCATCGGCGCCGCTCGCGTCGACGACGAGCTGCGCGGTGACATCCTGCTCGGTCCCGTCATCGAACCGCACGCGCGCGCCGAGCACAGCGGACTCGTCGCCGATGAGCCCGACGGCCTGCGCGCCATCCAGAATCGTGGTGTCCCGCTCACGTGCGGGGTTGGCGACAACGACCTCACGCAGCACTCTGGTCAAGAGGTCGCGGCTGCACGTCAGCAACTCACGGGTCCCCCAGGCTCGTGGGCGTGTCCGGGACAGGTGGTCCCCAGCTGGGAAGGGGAACGTCCGCGCACCGCGGCGCTGCAGCATCGCACCCGAGCCGTAGGCCAGATCGTTGACATCCCACATCCCGCCGACGTGGAGCACCTCGCCATGCTGAGCGCGCTCGAAACCCGTCTCCTGGTGGGTGGCGGGTTGGCCGGCCGCGAGAACGAGTACGTCGTAGCCGGCCAGGGCGACCACAGATGCTGCCAGCAGGCCGGCGTACCCCCCGCCGATGATGAGGGCTTCGACGTGCTTCGGGTGTGTGGTGACCATGGTCGTCTCTCTGTGGGGGGTCTCGGTGCGGCGGACGGGCAGGGGCTTTTCAGACTGCTCGCTGCGGTCATGCACTGTGGTCTGCCAGTGCGAGGGACTGCCGCGTCACTTGAACCCGCGGGGAGCGCAGCATGGCGGCGGACATGTCGACGAGGTCTTCGGCATCCTCGATGGAGCTGACCGTCCATCGACGCTCGGGAGTGAGGGCGGGCACGGCGTCCCCCTTCCGGATCACCGCGCGGGCTATGACGCAGGCATCGGCTTCGACGCGGGCACGGCGGATCTCGGAGTACTCGGCCAAGGCGAGTGCGTAGATCTCCGTGCCGGTCGACCGGTCGAACCAGGGCGTCAGCCGCAGTACCGCGTCGAAAATGTCCCTCTCGCGCTGCATGAGGCGACGCTCCACGGGCTGCCACCACGGCATCGGCGGTGGGCTCGTAGGAGGTACCTCCGGGCGGATTTCCAACCAGAGAGGCTGTAGCCGGCGAAAGCGGCGAAGAGCCCGCCACCGGGAGCCCGCGCCTTGTCCGATGGGCGGGAGCATGAAACCGGCAGAAACGAGCAAGGCGCTGAAACCGGCCAGTGAGAAGGCGACGTCGGTGCTCAGGGAGTCCCAATCGTGGCCGAGCCAGCGGGCAACGATCGCCGTGAACTTGAGAAGGTCGTAGCCGAACATGCACACCGCCCCCGCGGCGATCAGCAGCAGTCCGACCTTCAAGGTGCCGGGGACCTGCCTCGACCAACGCAGGCAGAGGAGCACCATGGTGACGGCCGCGACGGTGTGTGCCGCCAGGTAGAGAAGGATCATCTCGCGGATCCAGGGCGTGCTGGAGTAGTAGGTGTCCAGGTCCCGGAGTCGTTCGACTGGTGCGTCGCCCAGCGCGAACAGGGCATATATGGCCATCATCACTGTGGCGTAGGTGGTCAGGCACAGCCGGGTCTGCCGCAGGGTGACACGCGAATCCTCGTTTCCCCGCCAGTGGATCAGCAACACGATGCTGATGCCGTCGAACGCGGTCAGGATCGAGTACACGATGGGTGCCGCGATGTTCGGTATGCCGACCATCTCGTTGATGACCGCGAGATTCGGGGGAGCGGCCGTGACGAAGAGAAATGCGGCGACGAAAAGAGTCGCGGCGACGGCCCTCAGGAGCGGGTCTCGAGGGTTCTTCCGCAGCGCCCAGACCTTGACGGCGGTAGCGACGAAGAAGCCGACGGCCACGGACAGGTACGCCGTTCCCGCGTTCACCAACGACTCCCGCAAGCCCCGTGGGGGAGAGTGAGCATGATCAGTTGCCCTCTGAGTGGGCGGCGTCGCCGACGGGCAGGTCGGAGCGGCGGATCTTGGAGAACTGGATGCTCAGCCGGGCAAGACCATTCGTTCCTGACACACGAGTGTCGATGGTGGCGCCCGTTTCGGCAGCGATGGCCATCGGCCCGGATGACAGCCTCCCGGCGGCCTCCGCAGCGGCCAAGGCCGCGTGGATCGTCGCTGCTTCGGCGAAGATGAGAGCCACCTCCGGTTCGCAGCCTTGCGAAGAGGCGTATCGCTCGGCTGCCTCGCGGTGGCTGCCGTTCAGGTGGGGTGCCAGGTTGAGCAGGCGATCGGAAATGTCGGTGGACCTGGCCATCGCCCGGATCTCCGGTGACGAGGTAAGGCGAATCCAGGTGGGCTTCCCGGGTCCCGCGAAGGGCTCAAGCGCACGCCAGAGGGGCTCCATTGCCCGGTAGGCCCGCCAGGACACCCACATCGACCCCAGCCGTGGCCCGACGACAGGCACCAGGAAGCCGATCGTCGTCAGGCCTGCGCCCAGTCCTGCCAGGGGAGGGGCGACATCGGTGCTGAGCGAGTCCCATCTGTCCGTACCGGCCCATCGGGCACCGACAGCCAGGAATTTGAACAGGGCGAACGACAAGCCGATACCGAACGCGGCTACGAGGATGAGCAGGCCCCAGTGGGTCCACGCCGCCTGGAGATCTCGAAGCTCACGGGCCCACCGCCAGCATTTCGTCGCCACGACGAGACTCATGGCGAAGTGCGCGGTCAGATAGAGCACGATCATCTCCCGCACGTACGGGGTGTTCGCGTAGAAGGTGTCGAAGTCGCGCTGCTGCTCGATGGGCACGCTGCTGAGAGAGAACAGGGCACAGAACGTCGCGATCACCACGGCGGTGGCCGCGATCCACACCCTGGTGTGCTTCCGGAGGATCTCTTCGGGCCCCCCTCGCCAGTGGATGAGGAGCACGATCGAGCCGCACGACAGGCACGACAGGATGCAGTAGACGATGAGCGCCGAGATGTTGGGGACGCCGGTGATCCGGTTGACCCGCTCGATCGTCGGCGGAGCACCGAACACGAAACCTGCCGCCGAGGCCGTGAGGATCACGAAAATCGAATTCGACATCGGCGAGTGCCAGCTGCGCCAGAACGAGGGAGCCTTCACCATCAAAGCGATCGCCAGAACGCCGGCGGGAATGTAATAGTCCGACCCGGTCATGCTCAGTAGCCTCTACCCATACTGGACTGGATCCGGCCCGCCAAACCGGTTGTCGGCACCGCGCCGCCCCCTCGCAGACACTCTCGCAGCCGGGCTCCCATCTGCAGCCCGAACTCCTCCGCATCGCTTTCCTCTTGGGTGTCGGCGTGGCTCCTCGCGGCCAGGGCGACGAGGTCGTCGCCCGCCAGTTCACCACCGAGTGACCTGGCGGCAGCCGTGGCGACGTTGCTGTGGGCCCCGTGAGACAGGCACTCTCCCATCAAGGCGTGCCACATCTCGTGTGCGAAGATCACGAACTGGTGCAGCGTGGTCGTCTGACTTTCGACGACGATGACGATCCGGTCGTCGAACATCGCCGTGAGGCCACTGGCCGTCTCCTCGGGAAACTCACGGAAGTACAGGAAGACCGGGCGGAACGGGAGCGCAGCGCGGTCCTCGTTGCAGCGCCGCTCGACGTCGGCCCTCAACACGGCGAACAGGCTGTCCGGATCCGAAGGGATCGGCTTGTCGAGACCCGTGAGCACTGCGTCGCAGAATTTCGCGATCCTGCGCGCGGCGGATCGCCGCGCCAGGTGGGCCTTTGGCACTCTCAGTACGCCGTGATGGGATGGCAGCCTGCCGAGGGTCGCGAGTGCCCCCTTGTGAAAGCCCGCCATCTTCCCCTCGTTCATCCGAATGCCCCCACTTTGAGTTCCCCTCCGATGGGCGGTGAAGCCGTGGCCCGCCCTGCTGCTGCCGGTGACTGAAGGTCAGGTCAGCCGTCGCGTCCGGACCACCTTAGGGTTCGGAGCCGTCTCGTGTGATCGCGTCCACGAAGGCGATCAGAGCCGTCTCCAGATTCGGGGACAGCTCCTTGTCGCCAAGGCGGAGCTGGACCTGCATGGCGTGACGGTTCCTCACAGCCCCGGATGGACTCTTGAGGAACGCTGTGAGGTCCGGGATGACCTTGCTGTCCAGAACCCGCTTCACGGCCTCCGGCGGAGTCTGGGTGAAGTACTCCATGGGAACGCCGAAGAACTTGGCGAGGCCGGCGCCATGCCAGATGTTGGGCGTGCTGTGGTTCAGCAACTTGCCATGCCATTGCGGGGTCATCCCACTGCCCGCAGCGATCTCGGCGGTCGTGTACTGACGCGGGCTACCTGTGTGCTTGTCCACCGTCAGCCGGGTTTTCCTGAGGAACACGATGCGGCGGGCCAGCTCGGCCCCCGCAGTCCTCGGCGACTCCACGAGCTCACCGTCGAGCAGTCGCAGGATGTCTGCCTCTGGAATGGACGTATGGAAGGTGAGGTCTCGCAGATTGAAGACTGATGCTCTGTCGAGTCCTGCCTCCGACTGGAGCTCCTCGACTTCTTTCACGGTCCTGGCGAGCTGCTCGTACCCGTAGCTCACAGACCCTCCCGGTCGGCTGGAAGGGGAACCTGTGGTCAAGATGTGCCGACAATCCCCGCCGCCACTAGATCACGGAACGGTCAGATCCGCAATGAAACGATCGTTTCCCGGGAGGATCGCGGGGATCACGCTGGGGCGCGACGCAGCGCTCATGGCGTGCTCCGATAGGGCGCTGATATCCGAAAATGCACCGAGCTTGAGCCGGTTCTGCAGGGCAGGAGCGATCCGCAGGTGCGATCGCGCCTTCTTCGTCATTCCTTGAGAGCGCACATCTCTCCGAACGTCGCGGCGAGAGGGAACTCGACGGAGGTTTGCCGAACGCCCGTCCCGGCCACCGCATGTGGCGCCGGTGGAGTCAGCTCGTGGCCTGGGGCGGGGAGGCATCCCCGTGCTTGCCTCCTGCGAACATGTCGGCGACCCAGCGCATGAGTTCGGCGTTCTGGGACTCGCCCTCGGCTCCGCGGGCCACCACGGCGGCAAGGCCGATACGCGCCGCACGCAAGTTCGTGACGACGGCCGTGACTTCCGCGTCGCCGGTTTCGAAGAACATGGCGGGCACGTCAAGGGCAGCCGCCAGCGCGTCCAGGACTTCGGGGCCGGCGTGCGTCCTCCGGCCGAGACGGAGGCTTGTCACCAGAGGCCCGCTCAGGATCGTCCGCCCCGCCCGAGCGTTGCCGAGCTCGGCGAGTTCGGTGTCGGTGGGGCGCTCCTGCTCCGAGGCTCCTTCGAGGAGTGCGGTGATCTTCCTCGCGATGCTCTGCGGCCCCACGGGCTGCCGGACCTGGGGATGCTGAGGCGCTGCCGGCACGTCCTCACCGAAGGAACGCCTCTCCGCGGCGAGGAGCTCTTCGACGCTTACTCCGTACGCCTCTGCCAAAGGAGCGACGTAGTGGGGGGCGAGTTTGCGCCGACCTCCTTCAGCCGCCCGCACGGGAGAGGGCGAGCCGGTCTGCGTGACGGCCGTGGTGTCCTTCTGCGTCATGCCGGCGTCGCACCGGAGATCCGCGAGAGTCGGCAGGCCGGGCCGCGGGAACAGGTCGTCCAGGCGCTCGCCCACCAGGGCCGCAAGTCGAGGCAGCTTCTCCGCAGGTGGGGATGCGTCTCCGCTCTCGTAGCGCGAGACGACGGACTGGTCCTTGATTCCGAGCGCGGCAGCCACCTGCGCCTGAGTCATGGCCCTCAAGACACGTGCGCTACGGAACCCGGAGGCGTCAAAGCGGCGTTCGGGCATCGGGACTCCACGGTGCGGGGCAGGGAATGGCGAGTTTACCTACTCGGATAGATCGCTAAATGCATATAACCTGCATTCATCGACCCGAATGGTTGGTCCCACACCACCCCTTCAGGCTCCACTGGCAGGAGGAAAACTGCGAAAGGCAAAACCGCTGCGCGCTTAGCGGCCGGGTTCGTCGCGACCTCGGCTCTCACCGCCGCTTCACCCGCCTTCGCTCTCGAGACCAAGTACGGGGCTGAGCTTGCCACGTGGACCGAAGCCTCGAACAGCATCCTGAACCTCCGGGACCTCGGCACCGGCTACCAGGTGAAGTCGGAGTACTACCGCAACGCCAACTCCAGCACCCTGCTGACCTTCTGGAACAAGAACGGGCCTAGGCCGTCTCTTTCGGATCTTGCCTGGCCCGCCCGGCTCGCCGCCTGGGCATACCTCCGTGCGGGCTGTTGACCACCAACGACACGGACCCTTCCGCGAGGTAGCCGTACTCGGCGTAGTACTCGATGTGGAGGTGGCCTCCGTCTTCGGCGGCGGCCATGCCGCGCAGCTCGTCCGCGAGCAGCGTCCTTGCTTCGGCGTCGCCGTCGATCACGAGGACCTGCCGCTCGTGATCGAGGTGGATGAGAACCCCGGGGCCGGAACCCGTTCGGACCTCGACCCCTGCCAGGGTCTCGCCGTCCAGCACGGGCGCGCAGCGGAGACTCCCCTTTCCCCCGGCCACCATGTACGCCAGGCGGTCCAGCTCTTCGGCCGATCCCTGGACTTCCACCACGTCGCACACGGGGTCACACTTGAGTATCACCGTCAGCCCTCCCTCAACACCCGACCCCATGATGCCGCCCGCCCGCCCGCCCGCCCGCCCGCCCGCTCGGCAGCAGGCGGGGGCCTGCAGCCTGTCCGGCGGGACCTGAAGCAATTCCTCTGTCAGGCCCTGGGCTTCGCGATTTCCCTGCCCAGAACCTAGCGGCCCGGCCGACGACGGAAACCCTGGCACCGTCGAGAGCGGCCAGTACTCCACGACTTTCAAGCTGCGAGGCGTTGTCGTACGGAACAACTTGCCGGACAGGCGCACCACCTGGGTGACCTCCTGACCGACCTGGTCGCTTCCAGCCGGGCCGATGTCCGACATCGACGCGGCGAGGAAGTACGGATACCACCTTCCGAACGACCTCCCTGGACCGCCTCATTGGGAGCCGGCTGCCGGGGCCGAGTCGGCGGTGTTCACCGGAGCTGGCGCAGAGGTCGAGGGTGGCACGTAGAGGGGGAAGGAGATCCCGGACGGCGGGTGCCGGGGAGAGGCCAGGCACTTCTGCCCCCTGCCGCAGACGCCCGAACCCACCGCTATCTCGGGCCGGATCTTCCAGGACTCACGCAATGACGCGAAGGTGGCCGGTGCGGCCAGCAAGTGGGTGTCATGCATGAAGACCAAGCGCTACGACCGCAGGCACCCTCTGGACGACCTGGGAGAGCTGGGCATAGAGAGGTGTCCGATCCCACTGTCACCATGGGGGAGATCGCGCAGGCTGTGGTCGATGTCGAATGCAAGCGGCAAGCCGACCTGGAGGGGGAGGTGTAATCCCCAGAGGGCCCTGCAGGCCACTTTCAGGCGTTCGCAACAGCTAAGTTGATCAACAGTGCTGGTGTGCGGTCTACAGCCAGTCGCGCTTCTTGAAGATGACGTACAGGCTGACGCGGACGACCGCCATCAGCAGGATCGCGAAGGGGTAGCCGCCGGCCCACTTCAGTTCCGGCATGTCCTCGAAGTTCATGCCGTAGATCGTGCCGACGAGGGTGGGGGCAAAGAGGATGGCCGCCCAGGAAGAGATCTTCTTGAAGTCGTCACCCTCACCCCGCTGACCTGCGGAAATCGCCCGAACAGACGGTCCGACCTGCGGTGATCGGCCTTTCCGCCCCTTTCACCGTGCTGCCCGTTTGTACGGCCGATTCTCCCCAGCCGCTCCCCAACGAGGCTTCGTTCTCCCCGGATTCTCCCCAGCCGCGGCTGCCTCTGAAGACGGATCGCCGCTGGTCGGGACCGCGAAGCGCCTGGCGTGACCGGCTACGCGATGTAGTGGCAGCGAGGCGGGAGCCGGTGGCCGTCGCCCACGGGCCCGCCTCTGGCCGGAAAGGGAACCGGTCCACCGCGTCCGGACGAGACTGGGGGAAGACGATCACCAGGATGAACAGGAGGCAAGGGTCCCGATGAATCCGTACGCGTACGTGCCCGACGACGATCCGCTCTTCGGCGCGGTCCGGATCGAACTCGACCATGAGGGCGGGACGCTGGGCGTGAGCGGGGACGGTCTGCCGCCGGTCGAGATCCGGCGGGCCCCGCACACCGTGCCGGAGAGCCATGTGCCGATCGGGACGCGCGACCCCGAGCACCTCACTCTGCTCGTCGACGGTGCAGAGGAGACCCTGCGGCCGTCCAAGGGGTTCCTGACCCGACGCTCGTACCGGGTCGAGGCCGTGTCAGGGGCGCGGGAGTGCAGCTATCTGCTGGTTCCGGACTCCCTCGGCACCAGCCGGCTGCTGCGGGACGAGCGGCTGCTCGGCGTCTTCACATCGAGCGGCGACGGGCGCGTGTCGGCCGACTGGGAGGCGACGGGCGAGTCCGAGCGCGCCAGGGACCCGTACGACACGTCCGTGGGGTACGGGCTCGCCGCGGCATTCGGCACCGGTGCCGAACCGATGTGGCAGCTCACTCTGAACGCCGCGCTCGACCTGTGGCCGTGAGGGAACGTCAGTCCTCCGCCGGGGGCAGCAGGTGGGAGCAGGTCGAGCGGGCTACGAACGCGATGCCGTCATAGTCCTCGGCAGGGACGAGCGGGGCGGTGTTCAAGCGGTAGAGGAACCGTTGGACGTTGGCGCCGAAGCTGCGCTGCGCGTGCGGGGCGTGCAGCCAGGACGCGGGGCGGGTGGGGGAACTCGCGGCGCGGAGGTCCGCGTAGTAGTCGCCGGGCAGGGCGTGCGTGAGTCTGGCCTCCAGTGAGCGGAGGCCGGTGCCGATGCGGTGGCGGACCGGCGGGCGCTGGAGGTCGTTGCCGCGGCGGGCCAGGAAGGACCCCTTGCCGAAGAGGAGGGCCAGCGCGTAGTAGGCGTCGCCGTACCGTTCGCGGAGCCTGCTGCCGAGCGCCGGCACCTGGTCCCCGTACGTGCCCTTCGCGATGTGCCCGTTGTGTGCCCAGACCATGACGCGCGCACCGGGGTCGTCGTCCACGAGCCGTGCGACGGCCTCGGCCATGTAGCGGTCACGCGCGGCGAACACGCCGTCCTCGCCGGCCGAGGCCGCGAAGGGCCGGGTCACCAGGTCGGCGGCGCGGACCAGGATCCGCGCGTGTTCCAGCGCCTCGCAGGCGTCGTCGCCGGAACCCGGCCGCCCGGCGTGGTCCGCGACGAGGCGGGCGATCTCCTCGGCGCGTCGCATCAGGGCCTTGTCCGGGTCCGGAAGCGAGCCCGGGCGGGCCCGGGCCAGGACGTCCAGGGCGCTGACGCGCCTGGCCTGTTCGGGCGCAGCGCGGCGCAGGAAGGCGGTGACGGCCTCGACCGAGTCGGCGCAGAGTTGGGGGTCGGTTCCCACGAAGCGGACCCGGCGCCCTTCGGGCAGGTCGCGGTTGTGGGCGCGCAGCCACTCGACGAGGTCGACCATCTCGCGGGTGCGCCAGGTCCAGAAGCCCAGCCGGGCGACGAGCCGTTCGGGGGCGCCCGTGCCGTACCGGACGTACGCGTCGAGCGCGCGGGCCGCGGACTGGCTGGCCTCCATGGCGAGGGTGGTGAACCCCTCCTCACGGACCAGGAACTCCACGATGCGGTGCTTCAGCCGGAAGAACTCGCCCGTGCCGTGGGTGGATTCCCCCAGACCGACGATCCGTGTTCCCCGCAGTGCCTCGCCCAGGGGTTTCAGGTCCTCCACCGGCGCGCCGGGGGTCAGGGTGCTCAAGGGGTTGGCGTGCTCGTTCAGCCATCGGGCGATGTCGTCGGGCACCGTCTTGCCTCTCCTCACCGCGTACGGGAGGGCGACACGCGGGCATGCCCCGGCCTTCCGCACCCGTTCCTGGGTCAGTTCGTCGCCTTCCGGCAGGCCACGAGGATCTCCTGGAGGTCCTGTACGGCGTCCGGTCGGCCATGCTCGAAATACACTCCCGCGACGTTGACGACAACTTCGTCCACCCCCGCCCGATCGAATTCGGCCAGCTGTGCGGCGATGCTCCCGGGCGTGCCGTAGAGGAAGACTCCGGAATCGACCAGGGCGCGGGCGCCGAGCCCTGGGCGGCTGTGGTGGACGCGCAGTCCGGCGCGGCGCAGCATGTCGCAGTAGTGCGGCCCGGCCAGGTGGACATGGGCGGCCGCGAAGGCGAGCCGGTAGGCGTGGCGCCCGGGGCGGTCGACGGCGGCGTGCACGACGGTGACCATGCGGGGCACCGGGCGGCCCGACTCGGTCGCACCCTTCGCCATGGCGGGCAGCAGGGTGTCGCGGACGTAGCCGGGCGGGGTCATCCAGCTGATCGCCGCGTCCGCCACCCGGCCCGCGGCCCGCGCGAGCGTCGGCCGGAGCACACCGAGTCCGGTCTTCACCCCCGGATGTGACAGGCCCGGCAGGCCGATGGCGGCGCCGATGCCGGGTCCGGCGACCCCGTCCTCGGTCCCGATCAGGCGCCGCACCTCGGTCAGGTATTCCACACAGGCGTCGCGTGGGCTGTCGTACGGCTTTCCGTGCAGTCCGGCGACGACGTCGGGGGTCGCCGGACCGAGTCCGAGGGTCGTGCGGTGTCCGGTGAGGACGGACAGGGAGCGGGCCTGGATCGCTGCGTCCAGCGGATGCCGCAGCGGCATGAGGGCGACACTGGTCCCGACCGGGACGCGGTAGCCCATACCGGCCAGGTAGGCGAAGACCTGCTGGGTGTCGGCGCAGAGGGACTGGCCCTGCCAAAGGCGGGCCGCTCCTTCGTCGCGGACGAGCGCGGCGAAGGGGGCGACGTGCTGGGGGGCCGTCGGCATGGCGGGAGGTCGCCTGCGCGGTCGCCAGAAGTTCCCCGGCCGTAACCATGGCCGCCCGGAACTCGGGAGGTGAGCGCCGCCCGTTCCGGAACCGGGTCTGCGCGAAGAGGAGGAAGATCTTGGTGAGCTCCCCGGTACGAAACCAGGGGATCATGCCGCCAGGAAAGCCTCCGCGGGCGCAGGCGGCAGTCCACAACAGGGTGCGGATCCGCTCGCCGCGGCCGTCCAGCACTTGGTCTCCTCCTCGCCCTGTCCCGCGGCCGGCATCGCGCGGGCCTCCAGAACGAGCGCGTCCCCGCCTTCCCCGTGCTTCATGGCCAGAGGCTACAGCGATGCTCGAACGCGACAGAGGGGCGCGGTGACTTGAGCGTTCCGTCATTTCCGTGATTCCGGCTGGTCGTGCAGGGGACGGCGCTGGGTTCAGCGGCAGAGTTCCATGATGGTGTCGTCGAAGTCGGGGAACTCCCGGGTCGCCAGCTCGATCACGGCTGCCGCCGACCGGCGTTGGTGCGGTGCGAATCCTTCGGCGATGGCTGCCAACTCCGGGTTGGGGCTCGCCTTCCAGTCCGGCTCGTAGGACGTGGCGGCTTCCCAGGGGCCGAAGCCGTCGGCCAGGAGCCACAGGAAGTCGCCCAGGTCGCGTGCTACGACACCGGTTTCGCCCTCGGAGCCGAGGAAGACGATGGGCTGCTCGGCCAGAGGGCGGCTCGGGCGGATGAGCCAGATCGCCGCGTACCCGCCCGTGCCGTCTTGTCCGAACACGCGGAAGTCGTTGCCGTCCAGTTCGCTGTTCCCGGTCCATGCCTGGAACCAGTCGGTGGTCTCGGCAGCGGACAGGAAGGCCGGGAAGGGTTCGAAGTCGACCCCGGTCTTCCCGTCCGCGTAGTCGAATCGAACGGCCATCGCAGTGGCGAGCGCGGCGGGGAACTGGCGGTCATCGGTGGGCTTCACGGAGACAGGCTAGACAGGGGGTCGGACATCGACGCCCCACGGGCAAGGTCGTTGGACGACTGCCGGCTTGCAGTCGTCGGGGGAGACAGGACAGGCCTGGTCGCGACAACGGGTGGCACAGTATCTGCTGTGCCACCCGTTGTCGTTACCCTCCGCAATCGCGTGCCGTCGAAGGTGGTCGGCGGTGCGGGAAGGCTGGCCCCAAGGTCCGGGGGAGCGCCCGGCATGGGCGGGCTGCGGATTCTCCCCAGATTCTCCCCAGGGGGTCCTGTGGGCCACTTCTCGACGTTCGCAGGAGCTAAGTTGATCGATGGTGCTGCTGTGCGGTCTACAGCCAGTCGCGCTTCTTGAAGATGACGTACAGGCTGACGCAGACCACGGCCATCAGCAGGATTGCGAAGGGGTAGCCGCCTGCCCACTTCAGCTCCGGCATGTCCTCGAAGTTCATGCCGTAGATCGTGCCCACCAGGGTGGGGGCGAAGAGGATGGCGGCCCACGAGGAGATCTTCTTGATCTCCTCGTTCTGTTCGAAGCCAGCCTCCGCCAACGCTCGCATTTCGGCGTTCTGTTGTTGGGAGACCAGGGTGGCGTTGACCGTCAGGATTTCGGTCAGGGCCTGGCGGAAGCCGTCTACGCGTTCGCTGGTGTGGGTGACGTGGTCGGCTACGTCGCGGAGGTAGCGCTGGAGTTCCTCGTCCGTGCCGTACTTCGCGAAGCCGGCCATCAGGCTGTGGAGCATGCCGACCAGGGGGCGGGTCGCGCGTTGGAACTCGACCATTTCGCGGGAGAGTTCGTAGATGCGGCGGGAGACTTCCGGGTCGCCGCTGAAGACCTCGGTCTCGATCTCGTCCATGTCGATCTGGACGCCCTCGACGACCGGGGCGTAGCCGTCGACCACCGCGTCGAGGATGGCGTACAGGGCGGCTTCCGGGCCGAGGGAGAGGAGTTCGGGGGACTCCTCCATGCGGCGGCGGACCGCTGAGAGGTCCGGGGCCGCGCCGTGGCGGACCGTGATCAGGAAGTCGGGGCCGACGAAGATGTGGAGTTCGCCGAAGTCGACCTCCTCCAGTGCGTCCAGGTAGCGGGCGGCCCGCAGGACCACGAAGAGGGTGTCTCCGTAGCGCTCCAGCTTGGGGCGCTGGTGGGCTTCCAGGGCGTCTTCGATGGAGAGCGGGTGGAGGTTGAACTCATCCGCCAGGGAGTGGAGTTCGGGTTCCGTGGGGCGGTGCAGGCCGATCCAGGCCATGCCGTCGGGCTGTTCGCGCAGTCGGCGGAAGGTGTCGGCCAGGGTGGTGGGGGAGGCGACCCGGACGCCGTCGCGGTAGACGGCGGAGTCGATCACGCTGCGGTGGTCGGCGGGGGTGGGGGCCGGCGGGGCCGGCTTCGGGGCCCGTGGGGGTGTGGCCGGGGGAGCGGCGGGAGGGGCGGCCGGGCGCCGCCAACCCGCACGCTTCGCGGGCGCGGAGGCGGACGGGGGCGAGGGGCGGCGGTCTGGTCGCTCCGACATCGCAGGTCAGCTCCCGGTCGAACGGGTGTTTACGGGCAAAGGGCAGGATATCCGGGTGGATGGATCCCGGGGTGGAGGAGGTTCACGCGGGTCCGTGCGCTCGGGTGCGACCGGTTCGGAGTTGCGGACAGAAGGTGTCCGCATGGGCCGCTACGTTGCTGTCATGGCCTCCAAGACGACGCGTCCCGTACTCGACACCCGTGCGCTGAACCGTGCCACGCTCGCCCGCCAGCTGCTCCTGACCCGCGCCGAGATGTCCGCGCAGGACGCCACGCAGCACCTGCTGGGACTTCAGGCACAGAACGTGAAGCCGCCCTACTTCCAGCTGCACGCCCGACTCGCCGGATTCGGGCCGGCCGAGCTCGCCGGGCTGATGGAGTCCCGTCAGGTGGTCCGGATGGTCACCATGAGGTCCACCATCCACACCCACACCGTCCACGACGCGCTCACCCTGCGCCCGCTCGTCCAGCCCGCCCGCGACCGGGAGATCAACTACTTCCGCAAGGGCCTGGTCGGAGTGGACCTGGACAGGCTGGCCGAGCGCGCGCGGGCGTTCGTGGAGGCCGAGCCGCGGACCATGGCGGAGATACGGGAGGAGCTGCTCAAGGAGTGGCCCGGAGCCGACCCGCAGTCGCTGTCCGTCGCCGCGCGTTGCCGGCTTCCGCTCGTCCAGGTCACCCCGCGCGGGGTGTGGGGCAAGAGCGGGCAGGTCCGCCTCACCACCCTGACCGAGTGGGTTCGAGAGGAGGGGCGAGGCCCGGGCGGGGAGACGCCGGGGATCGATGAGGTGGTTCTGCGGTATCTCGGGGCCTTCGGGCCCGCCTCCGTCAAGGACATGCAGACGTGGGCCGGGCTCACCCGGCTGCGCGAGGCCTTCGAGCGGCTCAGGCCCGGCCTGGAGGTGTTCCAGGACGAGAACGGCGTCGAGCTCTTCGATCTGCCCGACGGGCCCCGACCCGATGCGGAGCAGCCCGCGCCGCCCCGGTTCCTTCCCGAGTTCGACAACCTGCTCCTCTCCCACGCCGACCGCTCCCGGGTGATCGCGCCCGAGCTGAAGGGGAGCACCTGGTCCGGGAACCAGGCCCACTGCACGCTGCTCCTCGACGGCTTCCTCGCCGGGCTCTGGAAGCTGGACGGCGGGACGCTCACCGTCCAGCTGTTCGCCGAGGTCTCCAAGGCCGGCAAGGCGGAGATCGTGGCCGAGGGGGAGGCGCTTCTCGCCGCCATGGGGGATGGGGGCGGCGCGGGAGGAGGGGAGGGCCAGGGCGAGGGCGAGGGCCAGGGCCAGGGGCCTTCCAGCGGCTCCGTTCGCTTCGGGCCCATCCGCGGCTGAGCCGGCCGGGCGGGCGAGCCGGCCGGGAGGGCGGGCGACCCGGGCGACCCGGCCCCGCCGCGCTCTGGTGGCCCGTACACCGGACACGGCACGATGCCTGGCACGACCGAGATCACCCGCGATCGTTCTCGTTCGTGGCGGGCCGCTCGCCCTGGGGGGCAGCGCGGCGCGTCGTCCAGGCAGCTGTTCGGGATTCGGGACCTAGGAGAGAGCAATGCGGATTCCCATGACCGTCACGGACTTCCTCGACCGGGCGGAGCTGGGGTTCTCGTCCAGTCCGGGCGTGGTGGACGAGCCGGATCAGCCCGGTCCACCGGTCCCCGTTTCGACCTACGGCAGGCTCGGCGAGCGCGTACGGGCCTGGCAGGCGGGATTCGACGCGCTGGGGGTCGGCGAGGGCGAGCGCGTGGCGGTGGTCAGCCACAACTCCGCCCGGCTCCTGGAGCTGCTGTTCGCGGTGCCGATGAGCGGGCGCGTCTGCGTACCGGTCAACTTCCGGCTGAAGCCGGAGGAGGTCGACTACGTGGTCCGGCAGAGCGGGGCCTCGGTCCTGCTCGTCGACCCGGAGCTGGACGAGGCGCTGTCGGGCGTCAAGGCACGCCACCGCTTCGTCCTCGGCCCGCAGACCGACGCCGAGCTGATGCGCTTCGGAGTGGAGCCGCGCCCCTGGTCGCACCCGGACGAGGACGCGACGGCGACGATCAACTACACCTCGGGGACCACCGCCCGTCCCAAGGGGGTGCAGCTGACCCACCGCAACATCTGGGTGAACGGGCTCACCTTCGGCCTGCACACCCGGGTCTGGGAGCGGGACGTCTACATGCACACCCTGCCGATGTTCCACTGCAACGGCTGGGGCATGCCCTTCGTGATGGCCGGGCTCGGCGTCAAGCAGGTCGTGCTGCGCAAGGTCGACGGCGCCGAGATCCTGCGCCGGGTCGAGGAACACGGCGTCACGCTGATGTGCGGCGCGCCCGCCGTGTGGAACACGGTGCTGGACGCGGCGGCGAGCTGGGAGGGCGAGATCCCGGGCCGCGACCGGGTGCGCGTCGTCTGCGCGGGCGCCCCGCCGCCGAGCCGGACGATCCAGCGCATGGGCGAGGAGCTGGGCTGGGAGTTCACTCAGATCTACGGCCTGACCGAGACCTCGCCGCTGCTCACCTTCAACCGGACCCTGCCCGCCGACGCGGAGCTGCCGGCCGAGGAGCGGGCGCGCAGGCTGTCGCGCGCGGGGCTGCCGGCGCTCGGGGTCAAGCTGCGGGTGTCCGAGGACGGGGAGGTACTGGCCCGGTCGAACGTCGTCTTGGAGGGGTACTGGGACAAGCCGGAGGAGACCACGGCCGCCCTGCGGGACGGCTGGTTCCACACCGGCGACGGCGGCACGGTCGACGAGGCCGACGGCCACCTGACGATCTCCGACCGGAAGAAGGACGTGATCATCACCGGCGGCGAGAACGTGTCCTCGATCGAGGTGGAGGACGCGATCTTCAGCCATCCGGCGGTCGCGGAGGTCGCCGTCATCGGTGTGCCGCACGAGAAGTGGGGCGAGACGATCAAGGCGCTCGTGGTCCTCGTCGAGGGCGAGTCCGTCCAGGAGGCGGAGATCATCGCCCACTGCAAGCAGCGGCTGGCCGGGTACAAGGCCCCGACGACGGTCGAGTTCCGCGCCGGCATCCCGCGTACGGCCACCGGCAAGATCCAGAAGTTCAAGCTCCGCGAGCCGTACTGGTCGGGCCTGGAGCGGCAGGTGAACTGACCCCCGCGGACGAGCGAGGGCCGGTACGGGGCTGCGCGCGCAGCCCCGTACCGGCCCTCGGCCCTCGACTCGCGGGCGGTGCTACGCCGGCAGCAGGGCCTCGATCGCCGCGATGACCTCGGCGGCCTCGGGCTCGGTGCGCGGGCGGAAGCGGGCCACGACCTCGCCGGCGGGGGAGATCAGGAACTTCTCGAAGTTCCAGGTGATGTCACCGGCCTCGCCCTCGGCGTCCGGAACCTTCACCAGCTCCTTGTAGAGCGGGTGGCGGTTCTCGCCGTTGACCTCGGACTTCTCCAGCATCGGGAAGGTGACCCCGAAGCCGGCCGCGCAGAACGTCTGGATGTCGTCGGCGTTGCCCGGCTCCTGCCCGCCGAACTGGTTGCACGGCACACCGATGACGGTGAAGCCCTTCTCCTCGTACTTGAACTGCAGACGGGCCAGGCCCGAGTACTGAGGGGTGAGACCGCACTGCGAGGCGGTGTTCACGAGCAGGATCGCCTTGCCCTTGTGCGCGGCGAGGCTGGTGGGCTCGTCGGACAGGGTGGTCAGCGGGATGTCGTACAGGCTCATCAAGCTCTCCTCGGCAGGCAGACACGCGTCATACCCCCCGAGCCTAGGCCCCCATGCCGAGGAGGTCCTCCGCCGGGTCGTTGACCGGCTGGGGCATGCCCGTGAGGTCCATGACGAAGAGCGGTATCCCGAGGTCGTCCGCGCGGGCGCGCGCGTCTTCCGTGTATCCGGCGAGCGAGAAGTAGACGCTGGTCGCGCAGGCCGTGAGCCCGTTCAGCCAGACGCACTCCACCGCCCGCAGCCCGGCCGGGGCCGTGGTCGGGTCCACCTGGGCGACCAGGCCCGGGGCCCGCAGGTCCACCGCCGTCGACGGGATCGGCCGTCCGTCGGGCTGGCGCACGTCCTGGAAGCCGAGCCAGCGCAGGTACAGCGCGGCGGTGACCACCGCGTCCCGGGCCGTACGGATGGTCACGGGCCGGAAGTCGGGACGGGGCACCGCGGGGTCGGCCGGGGTCCGGCTGCCAGGGGTGTCCGACGGGTCGCGTGCCGGGCCGGGTCCCGGACCCGCCGCGGCCGGCCCCGCCGGCGACACCGGCCACCCGGGCGATTCCGCCGCGCGGGGCGCGGACCCGGTAAGGGGAGACCCGGGCGGCTGGGACCCGGGTGGCTGAGCCGCCGCGGCAGTCCGCGGAACCCCGCCCACCGGCGCCAGCGGATGCACCGGAACCAGCACCACCGTCCCGCACGAGGTGCACCCCACCTCCGGATGCGGCCACTCGCTCTCCCGGCCGCAGGCCTCGCAGCGCACCGCGACCCAGCTCTGCGTCCAGGTGCGGTGGGTCAGCTCCCGGGGCGGTGACGTCAGGTCCAGGGGAGGGGTGACCGGGTTCCCGCAGGCGCAGGGGAACACCGGCACGGCGTAGCCGTTCTCGCGCAGGCACGCCGGGCAGCGCACCGGTACCGCATCCGCCATCAGAACCGGACCCCCTCCGTAGCTGTGCGTAGGCCCATGGTCCACCACCTGCCACCGGAGGGGTGGGCAGACCCCCGATTTTCGGTCGGGCACTGGATTTTCGTACAACTCACTGCCCCATCGGCGGCTTTTGGTGGGTTCCGGGGTGCCGTACCGCCTTGACGTTGCGGGGAGTCCCCGCTTAGCTTGTTCCGTATAGCAGAACAAAACTTCCGGATTACGGAAAAGCCTGACCCGCCAGACCCGCAGGAGAACTCGATGCCTCGTATGACAGCCGCCGCCGCTGCAGTGGAGATCCTCAAGCTTGAGGGTGTCGAACAAGCGTTCGGCGTTCCCGGTGCTGCGATCAACCCGTTCTACCGCGAGCTCAAGAACGTGGGCGGAATCGCGCACACGCTGGCCCGCCACGTCGAGGGTGCCTCGCACATGGCCGAGGGTTACACCCGCGCCAAGGCCGGCAACATCGGCGTCTGCATCGGTACCTCGGGCCCGGCCGGCACCGACATGATCACCGGCCTGTACTCGGCGATCGCGGACTCCATCCCGATCCTGTGCATCACCGGTCAGGCTCCGGTCTCGAAGCTCCACAAGGAGGACTTCCAGGCCGTCGACATCGCCTCGATCGCCAAGCCGGTCACCAAGAAGGCGACGACCGTTCTGGAGGCCGCCCAGGTTCCGGGCGTGTTCCAGGAGGCCTTCCACCTGATGCGCTCCGGCCGTCCGGGCCCGGTCCTGATCGACCTCCCGATCGACGTCCAGCTGACCGAGATCGAGTTCGACCCCGAGACCTACTCGCCGCTGCCGGTCTACAAGCCGAGCGCCACCCGCGCCCAGGCCCGCAAGGCCCTGCAGTTCCTGCTCGACTCCGAGCGTCCGCTGATCGTCGCCGGTGGCGGCATCATCAACGCCGACGCCTCCGACCTGCTGGTCGAGTTCGCCGAGCTGACGAACGTCCCGGTCATCTCCACCCTCATGGGCTGGGGCGTCATCCCGGACGACCACGAGCTGGCCGCCGGCATGGTCGGTGTCCAGACCTCGCACCGCTACGGCAACGCCACGTTCCTGGAGTCGGACTTCGTCTTCGGCATCGGCAACCGCTGGGCCAACCGTCACACCGGTTACAACCTCGACGCCTACACCAAGGGCCGCAAGTTCGTCCACGTCGACATCGAGCCGACCCAGATCGGCAAGATCTTCGCCCCGGACTTCGGCATCGCCTCGGACGCCAAGGCGGCCCTGGAGCTCTTCGTCGAGATCGCCAAGGAGCTCAAGGCCGAGGGCAAGCTGCCCGACTTCAGCGCCTGGGCCGCTTCCGCCCAGGAGCGCAAGGCGACGCTGCTGCGCCGCACGCACTTCGACAACATCCCCATGAAGCCGCAGCGCGTCTACGAGGAGATGAACAAGGCGTTCGGCCCCGAGACCCGCTACGTCACCACCATCGGTCTGTCCCAGATCGCCGGTGCGCAGATGCTGCACGTCTACAAGCCGCGCAACTGGATCAACTGTGGCCAGGCCGGCCCCCTCGGCTGGACCATCCCGGCCGCGATCGGTGCCGCCACCGCGGACCCGGAGACCCCGATCGTCGCGCTGTCCGGCGACTACGACTTCCAGTTCATGATCGAGGAGCTGGCGGTCGCCGCCCAGCACAAGGTCCCCTACGTTCACGTCCTCGTGAACAACGCCTACCTGGGTCTGATCCGTCAGGCGCAGGGCGGCCTGGGCATCAACTTCGAGGTCAACCTCGAATTCGAGAACATCAACACCCCCGAGCTGGGTGTCTACGGCGTCGACCACGTCAAGGTCGCCGAGGGCCTGGGCGTCAAGGCGATCCGCGTCACCGACCCGGACAAGCTGGGCGAGGCCTTCGAGACGGCCAAGAAGTGGGCCCAGGAGCACCAGGTCCCGGTCGTCGTCGAGGCCATCCTCGAGCGCATCACCAACATCTCGATGAGCAAGACGGTCGACATGAGCGACGTCACCGAGTTCGAAGAGGTCGCGACCGAGCTGGGCCACGCCCCGACCGCGCTCCGCAACACCCTGCCCGCCTAGTCCCACCAGGCTGGTCTAGCACCACCGAACGGCCCCCGTCCCTCCTCCAGGAGGAACGGGGGCCGTTCCGCGTTCCCTACGGGCCCCAGGTCCCGGAGCCGTCCCACCAGGCGGTACGCGACGTCAGGCCTCCTAGGCTTGCCCCATGAGCACCGCAGACGACGACCGCACCGCCCTGGACCGCACCGCCCTCGACCGCACCGCCCTCGACCTCCTCGACGCCCACCTGGAAGACGTGTGGCGGGCAGCCATCGAACTGCAGAGGGGAAACCGGGCCGTCGTCCCCGAGGCGCCGCGGGAGCTGAGTGGGGCCGCTGCGGACGGTGCGGCCACGGAACTCCTGCGGTGGGGCTACGGAGAGCTGGCCGGCGTCCCGCGCTCACCGGCCGAGGTGTTCGCCCACGGCGTCGGCACTACCCTCATGGAGCTACGGCGACGCCGCAGCCCCTGGAACGCGGCGGCCCTGCGCCTGCTGGAGGATCCGTACGTCTTCCTCGCCACCGGGCCGCGCCGGCACGAGGACTGGGCCGAGGACGTGCTCGCCCTGATGCGCCGCGAGGTCCCGGACCCGCGCGGCTGGCTGCGGATCGACGGCGACCTCACCAACAACGCCCGCCAGTTCGTGCCGACGTACCCCTTCGAGCCGCCGCCCGCCGCCGGGTTCCGGGAGCGCCTGCACGAGCTGGAGGCGGCGGGGGCCGTCACCGCGCTCGCCGTCATGGCGGAGGAGTGGGTCGACCACCGATCCGTCCGGAGCCGGCCGGATCGGGACGCGCTGCTGGCCGACGCACGGTTCCTGCTGGACCGCTACGGTCCGGACGCCCGGTTCTGGACGAACGCCCTGGATGCGGCCTCGGACCCGGCCAGGGACTTCGTCCAGGCCGGCCTCACAGGGACGAGGGTCCACACGTTCATCACGGGCGAGTACATCAACGGCCTCGACCTGTTCGAAGAGCTGGGCCTCATCGCCGTGTCCGGGGACGAGGTCGGGGTCTTCTGGTCCTTCGGCGCGTACTGACGGCGTCGTTCACCCAGCGCATGACAAAGAGCCGAGTCACGGGACCGTCCGTGACTCGGCTCTTTGAGTGTGTGTTGCTTGTTACCGCCCGACGGTACGAGGCTGGCGCGACAGGACGTTCGCACCGCCGGGCGGAGAGGGTGGGGGAGGTTCTCTTCCGCATACAGGGGGCTCTGTGCGTGGCCCCTGTATAGAGAGGAGTGAATTTGGCTGGGACCGCGGCGAGCGGCGACGAGAACTCCGGCTTCGTCTCCCTCAGGTCAAGAGACGGGCCTCGGAACCCATTACCACCGCACTGGCTCGCACGCTCGCCACGGTCCTCGTCCTGCCCTCACCGCGTACCACCCCTCATCCGGGTCCGCAGTGTGGGCTCAGCACCCGGATCCTGACCTCCCGTCAGGATCCCGGCGCAGCTTTGGGGCTCAGGCGTCGCGCAGGGCGCGGACGGCCTCCTCGACGCGCTTGCCGTAGTCGGCGTCCGCGGCGTGGAAGTGAGCCAGGTTCTTCTCGATGACGTCCTCGAGGGTGACCTGAGACAGGCCGCCGGCGATGGTCGCCACCAGACGCTGCTTCTCGGCCTCCGACATCAGGCGGTAGAGCTCACCGGCCTGGAAGAAGTCGTCGTCCTTGGTGTGGGCCGGAGCCTCGTGGGTGCCCGTGTAGCCGGAGACGGCCTTCGGGGCGCCCAGCGCCAGACCGGTCTCGGCCGGACCCTGGTGCGAGTTGGGCTCGTAGTTCTTGTCGTAGCGCGAGCCGTTGCGCAGCGCCATGACACCGTCGCGGCCGTAGTTGTCGGCCTTCGTCGCCTTCGGAGCGTTGACCGGGATCAGGGTGTGGTTCACACCGAGGCGGTAGCGCTGGGCGTCGGCGTACGCGAAGAGGCGGCCCTGGAGCATCTTGTCCGGCGAGGCGGTGATGCCCGGGACGAAGTTGTTCGGGGAGAACGCGGCCTGCTCGACCTCGGCGAAGACGTTGTCCGGGTTGCGGTCGAGGACCAGACGGCCCACGCGCTGCAGCGGGTAGTCGCTGTGCGGCCACACCTTGGTGAGGTCGAACGGGTTGAAGCGGTAGTCCGCGGCCTCGGAGGCCGGCATGACCTGGACGTACAGGGTCCAGCTCGGGTTCACACCGCGCTCGATGGCCTGCAGCAGGTCGGTCTGGTGCGAGTTGGCGTCGGAGCCGACGAGCTCGGCGGCCTGCTCGCCCGACAGGCAGCGGATGCCCTGGTTCGTCTTGAAGTGGTACTTGACGAAGAAGGCCTCGCCCTGGGCGTTGGTCCACTGGTACGTGTGGGAGCCGTAGCCGTTCATGTGACGGTACGACGCCGGGATACCGCGGTCACCCATCAGCCAGGTGATCTGGTGCGTCGCCTCGGGGGCGTGCGCCCAGAAGTCCCAGACGTTGTCCGCTTCCTGCTTGCCCGTGAAGGGGTCGCGCTTCTGGGAGTGGATGAAGTCGGGGAACTTGATCGGGTCCTTGATGAAGAACACCGGGGTGTTGTTGCCGACGAGGTCGTAGTTGCCCTCTTCGGTGTAGAACTTCAGCGCGAAGCCGCGCGGGTCGCGGACGGCGTCAGCGCCACCCAGCGAGTCGGCGACGGTGGAGAACCGCAGGAAGGTCTCGGTCTTCTTGCCGACCGTGTTCAGGAACGCGGCGCTGGTGTACGCGGTGACGTCGTCGGTCACCTCGAAGTGGCCGTACGCGGCGGAACCGCGGGCGTGCACCACGCGCTCCGGGATGCGCTCGCGGTTGAAGCGGGCGAGCTTCTCCAGGAGCTGCTGGTCCTGGATCAGCAGGGGGCCACCGACGCCGGCGGTAGCGGAGTTCTGGTTGTCGGCGACCGGGGCGCCAGACTCGGTCGTCAGCGTGCGCTTCGACATGGTGACCTTCCGTACGGGGAACTGCTGACGGAATCCGTCTTCCGTCATGCGGAACAGCCTAATTTCGGCATGAACTCGACGTCAACAGTTTGTTGAAAGAAAGAGTGGAGGGAGAGGTAATCCGGACGGTGCCGGCACTTGGGCGCGACAGGACAGGTGTCAGCACCGGCACCATCCGGAAACTCAGGGCCCCGCGAGCGGGGCGGGTGGCGGCCCGCTGAGGGGGCCGCCTATCCGAGCGGAGCTCAGATCTGGGCGCCGGAGAGGCGCTCGACCGCGCGCAGCAGCGCGGAGTGGTCCAGGCCACCGTCACCCTGGGCGCGCAGCGAGGCGACCAGCTGGGCGACGACCGCGCCGACCGGGAGGGCCGCACCGACGTTGCGGGCGGCGTCGGTGACGATGCCCATGTCCTTGTGGTGCAGGTCGATCCGGAAACCGGGCTTGAAGTCGCGGTTCAGGAAGTTGGCCTTCTTGCGGGTCAGGACCGTGGAGCCGGCCAGACCGCCGTTGAGCACGTCCAGAGCGGCTTCGAGGTTCACGCCCGACTTCTCGAGGAAGACGACGGCCTCGGCGCACGCCTGGATGTTCACCGCGACGATGAGCTGGTTGGCAGCCTTCACCGTCTGGCCGGAGCCGTGCGGGCCGCACAGGACGATGACCTTGCCGAGGGCCTCGAGGATCGGGAGGGCCTCGTCGAAGTCGGCCTGCTCGCCACCCACCATGATCGACAGGACGGCCTCGATGGCACCGGCCTCGCCACCGGACACCGGGGCGTCGATGACGCGGATGCCCTTGGCGGCGGCGTTCTTCGCCAGGTCGATCGAGGTCTGCGGGGTGATCGACGACATGTCGATGATCAGCGCGCCGGACTTGGCGTTCTCGAGGATGCCGTTCTCACCGTAGGAGATGGCCTCGACCTGCGGGGAGGCGGGCACCATCGTGATGATCACGTCGGCGTCCTTGACCGCGTCGGCGATCGAACCGGCGGCGCCGCCACCGGCCGCGGCGAGGCGGTCCAGCTTGTCCTGCTCCAGCGTGAAGCCGGTGACCGAGTAGCCGGCCTTCAGGAGGTTCTCGGCCATGGGGGAGCCCATGATGCCGAGACCGATCCACGCGATCTTGGGGAGGTTGCTCATGATGAGGGTCCTTCTCTTAATGCTTCGTACGAAAAGTTCGTCAGGTGCCTGGCTGTTCGCCCGGACTTTTCCGCTTACTTCGCGGCGCGGGCCTCGGCCGGCAGCCATGCGAAGGAGGCGGCGGCGTCGGCGGCCTTGTACTCGAGACCGACAAAGCCCTGGTAGCCGGCCTTCTGGAGCTGGTCGAGCAGCTCTTCGAGGGGCAGCTCGCCGGTGCCGGGGGCACCTCGTCCGGGCTTGTCCGCGATCTGGACGTGTCCGGTCTTGGCGGCGTACTTTTCGATGACCTCGGAGAGGTCCTCATCGTTCATCGCCAGGTGGTACAGGTCGAGCAGGAACTTGGCGTTCCCGAGGCCGGTGGCCTCGTTCACCTTGTCCACTACCTCGATGCCGGCCGGGGCGCTCACCAGGGGGTAGAGCGGCGACTCGGGCTTGTTCAGGGTCTCGATCAGGAGGATCGCGCCGACGCGGTCCGCGGCCTGAGCCGCCACGACCAGGTTCTTCAGCGCGAGCTCGTCCTGAACGGCCGGGTCCACGCCTTCGACGCGGTTGCCGTAGAGGGCGTTCAGCGCCTTGCAGCCGACCGAGGCGGCGAAGTCCGCAGCCACGTTGATGTTGGCGTTGAAGCGCTCCGACTCCTCACCGGGAACCGAGACCGCACCGCGGTCCGGACCCGGCAGCTGGCCGGCGTAGAAGTTCAGGCCCACCAGCTGGGTGCCGGCGTCCTCAAGAGCGGTCTTGAGGGCGTCGAGCTCCTCCTGAGCGGGGGTGGGGGTCTCGATCCAGGGCCACCACAGCTCGACCGCCGTGAAGCCCGCTGCGGCGGCAGCCGCGGGACGCTCCAGGAGCGGGAGTTCCGTGAAGAGGATCGAAAGATTTACATCGAAGCGCTGGTCCGTGTATCCCATGAGGGGTGTGCGCTCCTTCCGTATTGCGGAAGTTAGTTTCTGCCTGATGGAAGACTGCAAGCAGGGCGGCCCGCTTGTCAAGTGCCGCCTCCCGAAAAGTCCGGACTGCCAGGTAGCTTGAGCGGCGTGCGATTGAGAGTGGAGTTCACGACCGAGCCCTTCGATCTAGAAGAGGCCCCTGCCCATGCCGTAGCCGCTCGCGAGGTCATCCAGACGGCCCAGCTGGACGCGGTGGATGTCGGCCCGTTCGGCAACACGGCCGAGGGGGAGTCCGAAGCGGTGCTGACCGCGGTCGCCGCGCTGCTGCGCAACTCCCTGGAGGCCGGAGCCACGCGCGTCTCGCTCCAGGTCAACGTGATCAGGGCCGGGGAGGAGACGCCATGACCGAGCCCCGGGACCACCCCTTCGTCGCCGCGGTCAAGCCGCTGGTGGACGCGATGGGCGGCGAGCTGATGGATCCGTCCCTGGCCCAGCCCGACGACGTCGTGCTCGCCTGGGAGGGGCAGGACCTGCTCGCCGTGCGGCTGCCGCAGCTCTCCGACTCGCTGGATCACATCCTGGCGGCCCTGGAGCGCCGGCACGGCGTACCGTTGTCCCAGCTCGACCGGAAGTCCAAGCAGGACGTCGTACGGATACTGGAGGCGCGCGGCGCCTTCTCGGTCCGGCACGGTGTGGAAACGGTCGCGGGAGCCCTGGGCGTAAGCCGCTTCACGGTCTACAACTACCTGAACCGGGACTCAAGCACCCCCAAAGGGTCCGCCGGGACCAACCAAGAGTGAATCCTGATTGACCCACCGTGACGAGCCGCCGCCCAATTCACCCGGGCGGCGGCTTTTGTGTACGGGAAGTTTCAACAAAGTGTTGACGCCGTGTTGTCGAGGGCGTTAGCTATGCGCAGCCCGTCAAAGCAACAACAGGCCACGGAGGCCTACCGTGACTTCGAGTCCGACCCCGGGTCTCACCCGGTTCAACGCCTTGGACGACAGCGAGGCCACGGCCGAGCTGCACGAGGTGTGCGCCAGCTCGGCATGGGGCGGCAAGCTGCTCGCCCAGCGCCCCTTCACCAGCGTCGACACCCTGTTCTCCGCGAACGAGGCCGCCATGGCCGAGCTCACCGCGGAGGACCTGGGCGAGGCGATGGGCGGCCACGCGCCGATCGGCCGGCCGAAGCCGGGAGACCCGACCTCCGCCCGCGAGCAGCGCGGCATGGCCGGTGCCTCGGAGGAGCTCAAGACCGAGCTCCTCGAACTGAACCTGGCCTACCAGGACAAGTTCGGCCACGTCTTCCTCATCTGCGCCACCGGTGCGACCGGTGAGTTCATGCGGGACGCGGTCAAGGTCCGGATCGAGAACTCGCCGGAACAGGAGCGGGAAATCGCTCGTGGCGAGCTCGTCAAGATCAACCGGATCCGCCTGACCCGTCTCGTGGAATCCGTAGAAGGAGAGTAAGACCGAGCATGAGCACTGAGACCACCGCGTCGGTGTCCACGCACATCCTGGACACCAGCATCGGAAAGCCCGCCGAAGGCGTCGCGATCTCCCTGTCGGCCCGTACGGGTCTCGACGGCGAGTGGGCGGCCCTGGGCGGATCCGCCACCGATGCCGACGGGCGCTGCAAGGACCTGCCGGCCCTGCCGGAGGGCACCACCCACGTGCGCCTCGACTTCGAGACCGAGACGTACTTCTCCAAGAAGCAAGCCGCCGAGGCACAGCAGGACGCCCCCCGCGTAAGGGACAGCGGTGCGTTCTTCCCCGAGGTCACCATCACCTTCGCGGTGAACCCGGGCGAGCACTATCACGTACCGCTGCTGCTCAACCCGTTCGGCTACTCCGTTTACCGAGGGAGCTAGCATGGCCACCATTCTGGGCCAGAACCAGTACGGCAAAGCAGAGAACCGCGTAGTCAAGATCACGCGGGACGGCGACACCCACCACATCAAGGACCTGAACGTCTCGGTCGCCCTCTCGGGCGACATGGACGACGTCCACTACTCCGGCTCGAACGCCAACGTCCTGCCGACGGACACCACCAAGAACACGGTGTACGCGTTCGCCAAGGAGTACGGCATCGAGTCCGCCGAGCAGTTCGGCATCCACCTGGCGCGTTGGTTCGTCAACAGCCAGGAGCCGATCCAGAAGGCCCGCATCCGGATCGAGGAGTACTCCTGGTCCCGGATCGCGACCTCGGACGCGAACTCCAAGTTCATCGGCTCCGACGAGGTGAACCACTCCTTCGTCCGCGAGGGCATGGAGACCCGGGTCACCCAGATCACGTACGACGGCAAGAACTGGGAGGTCATCTCCGGCCTCAAGGACCTCGTCGTCATGAACTCCACGAACTCCGAGTTCTGGGGTTACGTGAAGGACAAGTACACGACCCTGAAGGAAGCGTACGACCGCATCCTCGCCACCCAGGTGTCGGCCCGTTGGCGCTTCAACTGGTCGGACGACGACCAGCGGATGCCCAACTGGGAGAAGTCCTACGCCGAGACCCGCAAGCACATGCTGCAGGCCTTCGCGGAGACCTACTCCCTGTCGCTGCAGCAGACCCTGTACCAGATGGGTTCGCGCATCATCAACCACCGTTCGGAGATCGACGAGGTTCGCTTCTCGCTCCCGAACAAGCACCACTTCCTCGTCGACCTCGAGCCCTTCGGTCTCAAGAACGACAACGAGGTCTACTTCGCCGCGGACCGCCCGTACGGTCTGATCGAGGCGACGGTCCTCCGCGACGGCGTAGACGCCCGTATCCCCGTGGACATGACCAACCTCTGATGTGGCACGCCCGTCCCGGGGCTCCGCAGTGGCCCCGGGGCGGCGCGACACCCGTCAGCGCTCTCAACACTTTCAACTTCCTGAATCGGCACCCGGACGCACCACACGGGGCGGCAGTACTGTCAGCTGTCAAGGCCCCCGGCTCCGGCACTCAAATCCCCTGGGTTTTGCCGTGCCCGCACCGCCACTGAAAGCACGAGGAAGTCCCATGGCAGCATCGGCAGCCAATGACAGCGCCGTAGAGCGCATCGTCATCGAAAACTGTGCGATTGCGACCGTCGACGCCAACGACACCGAGTACGCCTCGGGTCACGTGGTGCTCGCCGGTAACAAGATCGAGTTCGTCGGTGCGGGCAAGGCCCCCGAGAACCTCGAGAACGTCGTCCGCCGCATCGACGGCACCGGGCACCTCGTGACCCCCGGTCTGGTCAACACGCACCACCACTTCTACCAGTGGATCACGCGTGGTCTGGCCACCGACCACAACCTCTTCAACTGGCTGGTCGCGCTGTACCCGACGTGGGCGCGCATCGACGAGCAGATGACGTACACGGCCGCGCAGGGCTCCCTCGCCGCGATGGCCAAGGGTGGCGTCACCACCGCGATGGACCACCACTACGTCTTCCCCAAGGGTTCGGGTGACCTCTCCGGGTCGATCATCCGCGCCGCGTCCGAGATGGGCGTCCGCTTCACCCTCGCCCGCGGTTCGATGGACCGCAGCGAGAAGGACGGCGGCCTGCCGCCGGACCACGCGGTCGAGACCCTCGAAGGTGCCCTGGCGGACACCGAGGCGACCGTGAAGAAGTACCACGACTCCTCCTTCGACGCGATGACCCAGGTCGCCGTCGCCCCCTGCTCCCCCTTCTCGGTCTCCACCGAGCTGCTGAAGCAGGGCGCCGAGATGGCCCGCCGCCTGGGTGTGCGCATGCACACGCACGGCTCGGAGACCGTCGAGGAAGAGCAGTTCTGCAAGGAACTGTTCGGCATGGGCCCGACCGACTACTTCGAGTCGACCGGCTGGCTCGGCGAGGACGTGTGGATGGCGCACAGCGTCCACATGAACGACTCCGACATCGCCGCGTTCGCCCGTACCAAGACCGGCGTCGCGCACTGCCCGTCCTCCAACGCCCGTCTGGCCGCCGGCATCGCCCGCGTCCCGGACATGCTCGCCGCCGGTGTCCCGGTCGGCCTCGGCGTGGACGGCACCGCCTCGAACGAGTCCGGTGAGCTGCACACCGAGCTGCGCAACGCGCTGCTGATCAACCGTCTGAACCCGGTCCACCGCGAGCGTGCCCTGAACGCCCGTCAGGCCCTGCGCCTCGGTACCTTCGGTGGCGCCCAGGTCCTCGGCCGCGCCTCGAACATCGGTTCGCTGGAGGTCGGCAAGTGCGCCGACCTGGTGCTCTGGAACCTGAACACCCTCCTGCACTCCTCGATCGCCGACCCGGTCACCGCCCTGGTCTTCGGTGCGGCGGCCCCGGTCACCGCGTCGTTCGTCAACGGCAAGCAGATCGTCGAGAACAACCGTCTGCTCTTCGCCGACGAGGACGCCATCGCGGTGTCCACTCGGGAAGAGGCCCAGCGCCTCGCGCGGATCTCCGCGCAGGCCTGATCCCACGGAGTCCGGCCGGGGGGGACGGCCCCCGGCCGGCGGCCGCGGACCCGAGCGGGGTTCGCGGCAGCCGTTCCCGGGTAGCGCCCGAGGTTTTTCCGAGGGCGCCCCGGGGGCGGTGAATCGTGCCGGTCGCTCAGCAGTTCGTGCCACGTGCCCCGCAGCTCGTGTACCGCGCCGCCGCTACGGCACCTCCAGCTCTCTTTCGACTTCCTGACCGGCGGCTCTTCGGACGCCACCGCGTGGAAACGCCTCGGGCGAATCGTTTCCGCACCCCTTGGGACAAGCATTCGCAGCACCCACAACTCCATACAGGCTCGACTCGCACAGCTTTCGCACCACCTCCCAGACACATCACGTCCCTGCCGGCGTGTTAAACAGTTCGGAGGAAGCCGTGGCCCAGGCGCCCAGGTTTCGCAAAGACGCAGTCGCAGTACCGCAGGCCGAAGGCGACGCAGGGGTGAAGCACCCGGTCGACGAGACCTTGCCCCCGCTGAAAATGTTCACCAGCGGTCTCCAGCACGTGGCCGCCATGTACGCGGGTGTAGTGGCCCCGCCCATGATCGTCGGCCCGGCCGTAGGCCTTTCCGCCACCGAGACCGCCTTCCTGATGGGCGCCTCGCTCTTCACCGCAGGGCTCGCCACCCTCCTCCAGACCCTCGGGTTCTGGAAGATCGGCGCCAAGCTCCCCTTCGTCAACGGCGTCTCCTTCGCCGGTGTGACCCCGATGATCGCCATCGGGAAGGGAGAGGGCGACAACGCCATCCCGATCATCTTCGGCGCGATCATCGTCGCCGGAATCCTCGGCTTCTTCGCCGCCCCGTACTTCGGAAAACTGGTCCGGTTCTTCCCACCGGTCGTCACCGGTACGGTCATCACCCTGATCGGCGTCTCACTGCTCCCCGTGGCCTTCAACTGGTCGCAGGGCGGGAACAGCACCGCCACCGACTACGGCTCGATGAAGAACATCGCCATGGCCGCCGTCACCCTCGCGATCGTCCTGCTGATGCGCAAGTTCCTGCGCGGCTTCCTCCAGCAGATCTCCATCCTCCTCGGCCTGGTCGTGGGAACGCTCATAGCGCTGCCGCTGGGCATGACGAACTTCGACGCCGTACGGAACGCCGACCTCGTCGGCTTCCCGACGCCGTTCCACTTCGGGGCGCCGCAGTTCCAGGTCGCCGCGATCATCTCCATGTGCATCGTCATGCTGGTGTGCATGACCGAGTCCACCGCCGACATCCTCGCCCTGGGCAAGATCGTCGGCCGTCCGGCGGACGCGAAGACCATCGAGGGCGGCCTGCGCGCCGACACCCTGGGCAGTGCGCTCAGTCCGCTGTTCAACGGGTTCATGTGCAGTGCCTTCGCACAGAACATCGGGCTGGTCGCCATGACCAAGGTCCGCAGCCGGTTCGTCGTCGCGGCCGGCGGCGGCATCCTGATCCTGCTGGGCCTGTGTCCCATCGCCGCCTCCGTCATCGGAGTCGTACCGCTGCCGGTCCTCGGCGGCGCGGGCATCGTCCTCTTCGGCTCGGTGGCCGCCAGCGGCATCCAGACCCTGGCCGGCGCGGCCATGGAGAAGGGCGAGAACGCCCTGATCGTCGCCGCCTCGCTCGGCATCGGCCTGATCCCGATCGCGGCCCCCAACTTCTACCACGCCTTCCCCGAGGACCTGCTGGTCGTCCTCGACTCCGGCATCAGCACCGGCTGCGTCGTGGCCATCGCGCTGAACCTCGCCTTCAACCACCTCGGTGCCAGGAAGGGATCGGCCGCGGCCGCTCCGGATCCGGTACTGGTGCACTGACCGGGCCGGTCCCGGCCGGCGCACTGACCGGGCTGGTCCCGGTCGGTGCACTGACCGGGCCGGTCCCGGTCGGCGCGCGGCGAGCGGGCTCTGCCCGGCCCGTGCGCGGGATACGGCGGTGCGTACGTCACCCACTGCGGGGTTGGCGTCCGCACCGCCGTACGCGTTGGCGGGACGGGGTGGTGCGGTGGCGTGCGGGCCGGCTCCGGCCGAGGTCCCCGGGGCTCCGCCCCGGACCCCGCGCCTCAAACGCCGGCGGGGCTGGATTTGCCCTCCCGAGCCCCGGCGAGGGGCTCAGGCAGTGTCCGTGGAAACCGGGTCCGACCAGATGTCCGGGGTGACCGTACGTACGCGGTGGCCGCGGCGGTCCAGTTCCTGGGCTTCCGTCTTGCGGACCTGCAGGGCCACCGCCGAGTCCGTGATGCGCAGGCCCGGCAGGCGCCGGGTGAGCTCCGCCGTGTAGCGGGAGAGGTCCTCCACCGTGCGCAGCCTGGCGCTGATCATGAAGTTCCAGGGGCCGCTGACGGACATGCAGGTACGGGTCTCGCGCAGCCCCGCGGCGACCGCCGCGCAGTCGGCGAGCTCGAACTCCGACGCCTCCGCCCACAGCGTCGCCGACACCGGCCAGCCCGACAGCCCGGAGGCCAGCGCGCAGCTGTAGCGCAGGCTCAGACCGCCCTCCAGCCGCGCCAGCCGGCGCCGTACCGTCGACTCGCTCATCTCGAACTCCCGCGCCAGCGAGGCCACGCTGCGCCGCGCGTCCGAGGCCAGGGCCAGGACCAGCGACCGGTCCTCCTCCTGGAGCGGCGCCACCGCCGGCCGGTCCGGGCCGGCGGAAGCCACCGGCCGCCGGGTCCGCCTGGTCAGCAGGCCGATCTGGGCCGGGGTCAGCTGGTCCAGGCGCCAGCGGTCGGGGGCGTAGTGCACCGCCGTCACCATCGAGCTGCGGGTGCCGATCACGCCGGGGATCCGCTGCACCCGGGCGGACAGGTACGAGTACAGCGTGGGCAGGTCGGGTACGGCCACGAAGACGAGCAGGTCCCGGCCCCCGGTGGTGTGCTCGACCCCCAGGGCGTGCGGATCCGCCACGAGGACGTCCCCCACCGAGGGCGAGGTGCCCGCGGTGCACGTGACCTCCACCCACGCCATGCAGGGCTTCGTGACGCCGGTGCGCAGCCCGAGTCCGCTCAGCCACGCCTCGCCGGACCCGGTGAGCCGCTCCCAGCGGCGCGCCAGGGTGTCCGGGCGCGCGCCGAGGACCGGACCCAGCAGCTCCCAGCTCGCGCGGGGTGCGAGCTGGAGTGCGTGGACCAGTGCCCGGTCCGTGTCGTCGATGGCGGAAATGGCCGAGTTCATACCCTCCCCTTGGTGGTTCTCCCGGTCGGTGACGGGACAACGGGATTATGAGCCGATCATCTCTCTTTGTGCGTTCAACTGTTGACCACATGACGGGCGCGCACGGGTCGGACATGGCTGGAGGACGTGTGGGGAAGGCCGGTTCCGGCGTGCGGCAGGCGGTGCCCGCCGAACTGTCGAGCTTCATCGGGCGGGAGCGGGAGCTCACGGCCCTCGCCTCCCTGCTCGCCACGCAGCGCCTGGTCACGCTCACCGGACCGGCCGGCATCGGCAAGACCCGGCTCGCGGTGCGCACCGTCCGCACCCTGGGCGACAGGGACGGGCTGGACACCGTCTGGGCGGAGCTGGGTGCCCTGCCCGAGCGGTGCTGGGACCGCCTCGGAGCGGAGCTCGCGGAGCGCCTCGCGGGGCGTGAGGCGCTGCTGGTGCTCGACGGCTGCGAACAGCTCGGGGAGGCCGGCGCGGGGCTCGCGGCCGAGCTGCTGCGGCGCCTGCCGGGGCTGCGGATTCTGGCCACCTCGCAGCGGCGGCTGCGGCTCCCGGGGGAAGTGGTGTTCGCCGTACCGCCGCTGTCGGTGCCTACCGCGCCCTCCGTCCAGCCGCTGCCCGCCGCGCTGTCGGCCCTGCCGGGACAGGCCGCGCCCGACCCCAGCCGGCGGTTCCCGGTGGCCGACGTCGCCGGTTACGCGGCCGTACGGCTCTTCGAGGAACGGGCGCGCGGAGCCGACCCCTTCTTCGAGCTGACCGACCGCAACGCGGGCGCCGTGGCCGCGCTGTGCCGGGCGCTCGACGGGATCCCCGGCGCGCTGGAGCTCGCGGCGGGGCGCTCGCACCAGTACGCGCCCGCGCAGGCGCTGCGCAGACTCGGCTCCGATCCGCTGGGCTTCCTCGCCGGCGGCGCCGGCCGCAGCACCCGGGTCGACGCCGAACGCTCGCTGCGGCTGGCCACCCCCGCCGAACGGCTGCTCTGGGAGCGGCTCTCCGTCTTCGCGGGCTCCTTCGACAGGGCGGCCGTCGCCGAGGTGTGCGGCTTCGGGGCGCTCACGGCGGACACGGCCGTCGATGCGCTGCTCCGGCTGGCCCCGGGCCTGCTCGCGGACGCCGGGCCGGGCCGCTACCGGCTGCCGCTGTCCGTACGGGCGTACGCGGCCCGGCGGCTCGCGCACGGAGCGGCCGGGGACGGCGCGACGACGGCCCGGCGCCACCGCGAGCGCTGCCGGGTGGTGGCGGAGCGGGCCGCGCAGCTGTGGCGCGCCGGCGCGCAGCGGGAAGCGCGCGCCCTCGCCCTGCGGGAACTCCCCGAGCTGCGCGCGGCGATGAACCCGCTGGCCGCCGGAGGGCCGGGGGCGGCCCTGGAGATCGTGGTGTCCCTGTGGTTCCTGTGGTCCGCCTGCGGGATGCCGGCGGAGGGGCGCAGACACGTGGAACGGGCCCTGGCCGTGCACCCCGCGCCCCGGCCCGCCCGGGCGCTGTGGCTCGCGGCCTGGCTGGTCGCCGCCTTCGGCGAGGCGGACGGCGCCGATCCCCTGATGGTGGAGGCGTGGACCGCGGCCGTACACGAGGGGGAGGACGCCTGCCTGGCCTACCTCGCGCACCTGCGCGGGACGATCGCGCTGTGGGAGGAGCGGCACGAAGACGCCGCGGCGGAGTACCGGGACGCCCTGGAAGCCCTGCCGGCCGATCCCGAGTTCGGCCCCGGCCGGGAAGCCCTGCGGGCCGCGCACACGCTGGCGCTCGCCCGCACGGACCCGGCCTCGGTCCCGGTCGAGGACGGCCCGCCGGACGGCGCGCCGGACCTCCCGGCCGACCTGTGGGCCCGCTCCTGGGTGAGCTACGCCCACGCCCTGGTCCAGCGCCACGAGGGCCGCCCGGCGCTGGCCCGCCGCGAACTGCTGAGCGCGCTACGGACCCAGTTCGCGCTGGACGACACGCTCGGGCAGGCCCTGTCGGTGGAACTCCTCGCCGAACTGGAGGCGGACCAGGGCCGCTACGCAGAGGCCGCCCGCCTCCTCGGCGCGGTCTCCCGCACCCGCCCGCACGCGGCCTGCGCCCCCCGCGCCCAGCACACGGTCCGCACCCGCCTCACCCCCCAGGCCTTCCGCGCGGCCTACACCTCCGGCGCCCGGACGCCACTGCGCGAGCTGCTGCCGGAACTGGCCGGCTGAGACGCGGAGTTCAAGGGGGCATCTCTCAGCAGGTCGAGTGGAAGAGCCCGCCCACGCGCTCGGTCGCGGCCAGCCGGTTGTAGAGCGCGACCGCGGCGGTCGTCTCCTCGGTGTGGACCTCCACCCCGGCATCCCGCAGCAGCCGCAGCGTCTCGGGCGCGGTGTGGAGCCGCAGCTCCATCCCGCGGCTGAGGACGACCACCGTGCAGCCCCGGTCGAGGAGTTCGGCCACATCGCCGGGCTGGATTCCCGGCTCGTGCCGGGTGCCGTGCCGGCCCCAGTCCCAGGCGCGGCCACCACCCGGGTACAGCACGAAGTCCTTCCCTGCCGGGAGCCCCTCGACCTCCATGCGGCCCCAGGAGAGGTGCGTGACGAGAGGGGCGCGGGCGGGCGGCGTCCACGCCATCAGGTTGCTCATCAGCTCGGCCTGCTCGACCGCGTCGTCCAGCGCGTGATGGGTGTGCGGGCGGCGCGAGAGGAGCTCCTTCGGCATCCGCCCCTTGACGGCTGCGCGGAGCGGGACCCGGGCCTTGGCCGCGTACAGGGTCTTCATGTCCAGGCAACCGGAGTGCCCGAACGGGCTGTCGCCGCCGAAGCTCATCAAGTACCAGTACAGGAAGGTCCAGTCGAAGGAGGCCGGGTAGGCGCACATCACCGGCTGCGCCCCCGCCGAGACCTTCCGCACCCATGACCGGAACTCCGCCATGGCGAGCGCCGGTTCGGCCCCCTCCCGGAGCAGCCGGTCCCGGTCCAGCCCGCTGACGGCCAGCGCCTCCGGTACGTACGCCTCGCTGATCGGGCGCAACTCCCGGTAGAAGGTGTCCTGTTCGGGATCGGCGGCCGTATACGAAGCGCCGTCCTGCCGCCCCGCGACGGCGGCCCCGAAGCTGATCATCGAGTACGGCCCGGGGATGGGCCCGTCGGCCTCGATGTCGACGGAGATGTAGAGGCTGGGCCGGGGCGGACGGGCGGAGCGGGAGGTGCCGACTGAGGTCATGCCCGGAGCATCCCAGCCGGCACCGCCCGCGATCACCCGAATTAACGGGAGGGCCGCACCTTCGGCGCTACGGCGCGGGGGTCAGGTACATCCCGCTCTGGTCGGCCCCGGCGGTGTTCTTGCAGCCGAAGCCGCTGCTCGCCGGCTGGGCCACGGCCAGTGCCAGGCAGCGACCGGCCGCGAGCTGTCCGAAGTGGTTCGGGTGCATGGACTCCTGGACCAGCCCCTGCGTCTCGCTGCTGTCGATCCAGCGTGCCCACTCGCTGGTCTTCGCCGAGGCCGGCGCCGCGGTGGTCACCTGCTTGCTCGCCTTCGCGCACACCTCGCGCCCCTGCATCATGTCCTTCAGGTCCAGGAACTGCGCGCCCTTGGCCGCGGCGACGGCCTTGAGCCGTCCTGCGATCTGCGGCACGAGCGAGTCCCGCGCCCAGTCGGAGTCCCGGTTCCAGAAGGGGCACCCGCCGGTGTTGAGCCGGCTCCAGTCGCTCTGGGTGTACCGGTTCTCCGCGCCGCGCGGGATCGGTGACGGGTAGGACTGCAGCACGATCCGGTACGAGGAGTCCGCGTACCCGGCGCCGCGCATGACGGCCCGTACCTCGTCGACGGACTTGCCGACGTTGGCCATGACCCCGTCGATCTTCTGGTTCACGCCCTCCTGCTGGTCGTCGTAGCAGTAGGAGTTCCAGAGCACGAAGTCGTACGCGCACTCCTTGATGATGTCGGCGAAGCCGAGGTCGTTGCCGCCGATGGACAGCGCGATGACCTTGACGTCGTGGCTCGCGGCCACGGCGGCGAGCTGATCGGCCTGCGGGGCCTCGCCCTTGAAGGCGACGCCACCGTTGGAGGCGCGGAACACGTTCTGCGAGACGGCCCCGGAGCAGGCCAGGTTGATAGCGACGTCGGCGATGGGCCCGGCGCTCTTCACCTCGGCGGAGTCCGACCGGTGGCAGCCGCCGGCGGTGGCCCCGTAGACCTTGCCGGGGTCGTAGGAGCTGCCGCTCACCCAGGCCCGGTCGGTCCCGGTCCGGTTCCCGCTGTTGGTCAGGCTGTTGCCCTTCCAGCGTCCGGCCTCGCCGGAGATGTAGCTGTCGCCGAGGGACACCACGGCGGTGGGTCCGTTCCCCGGCCCGGCCACGGCCGTCCCGGCCCCTCCGGCGACCAGGGCCCCGGCGCCGAGCGCCGCCGCCGTCCCGATCCCGGCCAGTCGTCGCACCCGACGGGCCCGGTCCATGCTGTCGTTGCGGAATCCGATCACTGCGGAACTCCTGCGGTCGGCCATGCGGGAGCCAGGAACAACTCCGGCGCATGGCTGGGTAAGTGGGGGTTACCTCCGGCCGGTGGCAATCGGAAAGGTGCCACCCCGCGCGTTGTTACCGCTAGGTACAGGCAAGTTACGAACAAGTAACAACCGATCGGTCGTTCGGCTGGAACGGGCCGGAACCGGCCGGAGCCGGCCCGGACGCACGACAGCGCCCCCGGAGCCAAAAGGCCTCGGGGGCGCTGTCGTGGACGTTTCGGCTGCTGTGCGTTTCAGCCGAAGACGGGGTGTCAGCCGATGAGCTGGTCGTACGCGGGGAGGGTCAGGAAGTCCGCGTAGTCCGTGTCCAGGGAGACCTGGAGGAGGAGGTCGTGGGCCTGCTGCCACTTGCCCGAGGTGAAGGCCTCCTCGCCGACCTCGGCGCGGATCGCGGCGAGTTCGGCGGCCGCGACCTCGCGGGCGAGGTCGGCGGTGGCGAGCTTGCCGTTCTCGAAGACCACGCCGGCGTTGATCCACTGCCAGATCTGCGAGCGCGAGATCTCGGCGGTGGCGGCGTCCTCCATCAGGCCGAAGATGCCGACGGCGCCGAGGCCGCGCAGCCACGCCTCGATGTAGCGGATGCCGACCTGGACGGCGTTGCGCAGGCCGTCGTACGTGGGCTTCGCGTCGAGGGAGTCGATCGCGATGAGCTCGCCGGCCGCGACGGAGACGTCCTCGCGGAGGCGGTCCTTCTGGTTGGGCTTCTCGCCCAGCACGGCGTCGAAGGAGGCCATCGCGATCGGGACCAGGTCGGGGTGGGCGACCCAGGAGCCGTCGAAGCCGTCGCCGGCCTCGCGGTCCTTGTCGGCCTTGACCTTCTCGAAGGCGACCTTGTTGACCTCGGCGTCCTTGCGGGACGGGATGAAGGCCGCCATGCCGCCGATGGCGTGCGCGCCGCGCTTGTGGCAGGTCTTGACGAGGAGTTCGGTGTACGCCCGCATGAAGGGCGCCGTCATCGTCACCGCGTTGCGGTCCGGCAGGACGAACTTCTCGCCGCCGTCACGGAAGTTCTTGACGATGGAGAAGAGGTAGTCCCAGCGGCCGGCGTTCAGGCCCGCCGCGTGGTCGCGCAGCTCGAAGAGGATCTCGTCCATCTCGTACGCGGCCGTGATCGTCTCGATCAGGACGGTCGCGCGGACGGTGCCCTGCGGGATGCCGACGTAGTCCTGGGCGAAGACGAAGATCTCGTTCCAGAGGCGCGCCTCCAGGTGGGACTCGGTCTTCGGCAGGTAGAAGTACGGGCCCTTGCCGAGCGCGATGAGGCGCTTGGCGTTGTGGAAGAAGTACAGGCCGAAATCCACGAGCGAGCCGGAGGCCGGGCCGCCCTCGAACTGCAGGTGGCGCTCCTCCAGGTGCCAGCCGCGGGGGCGCATCACGACGGTGGCGAGCTCCTCGGCGGGCTTGAGGGCGTACGCCTTGCCGGTGCGGGCGTCGGTGAAGTCGATGCGGCGCTCGTAGGCGTCGATCAGGTTGAGCTGGCCGAGGACCACGTTCTCCCAGGTGGGAGCCGAGGCGTCCTCGAAGTCGGCGAGCCAGACCTTGGCGCCCGAGTTCAGGGCGTTGATGGTCATCTTGCGGTCCGTGGGGCCGGTGATCTCCACACGGCGGTCGTTCAGCGGGGCCGGGGCCGGCGCCACCTTCCAGTCGCCCTCGCGGACCTGTGCGGTGTCCGGGAGGAAGTCGAGCGTGGAAGTGCGGGCGATCTCGGCGCGGCGCACGGAGCGGCGGGCGAGGAGCTCGGCACGACGGGGGGCGAACCGCCGGTGGAGCTCGGCCACGAAGGCGAGAGCCGCTTCGGTGAGGACCTCGTCCTGCCGGGGCAGGGGCTCGGCGTCGACGATGGCCAGCGATGACGGCGCTGGTGCGGACATATCTGTCACTCCTTCAGCGGCGGTGCCTGGCGGCCGCGGGGAATGCTCGCGCTGGACGGCACGCAGTGCCGTCGGGTGTGGAGAGTTCCGGGATACGGTCGCGGGCGCCGTCTGGGGTTCAGGGCGCTTCTGACCAGTGGATAGTAATTTCCTCATGGTGGAAGTTCAATGGTTTGTTGATGTCGAGATTCTCTGAGTCGACAGATTCCGCTTCTCGACCCCTTCCTCGTGGCCCTCAGTGCCATCGCGGTCACAGCCCGCTCAGGCAAGTCGTGCCAGGTCGGGAGGGGTGTCGATGTCGAAGGCCTCCGCGATGTCCCCGCACTCGACCAGTGTGAGCTCCGCCGCGTGCGCCGCGAGGTGCACCCGCGCGCCCTTGTCGCCCGTGGCCGTCGCCACGATGTCCGGCCAGCGGTCCGCCCCGAAGAGCACCGGGTGCCCGCGCTCGCCGTCGTAGGCCGCCGCCACCAGGCTCGCCGGGGAGCGGTAGGCGGCCCGGACCCGGGCCACCGCCTCCGGGCCGATGCCCGGCTGGTCCACCAGGGAGACCAGGGCCGCCCCGGCGCCCGTACCGGCCAGTGAGGCGAGGCCGACCCGCAGGGAGGAGCCCATGCCCTCGGCCCAGTCCGGGTTGTCGGTCACCACGCAGCCGCTCAGGTCGGCGCGCTCGCGCACCTCGGCCGCGGAGGCGCCGAGCACCACGTGCAGCGGGCCGCAGCCCGCCTCGCGCAGGACCCGTACGGCGTTCTCCACCAGCGGGCGGCCCCGATAGGTCAGCAGGGCCTTCGGGTGGCCGCCCAGGCGACGGCCGCCGCCGGCCGCGAGGAGCAGGCCGGCGATCACCGGGGGAGCGGAGCCGGCGCCCGCCGCGGCGGACTGCTGGTTGCGTTGCTGGTCGGGTGTGCTGTTGCGGGGTGACATGTCACCGATTCTCGCTCGCGCCGCAGGAGGCGCCGTACGGCGGCCAGCGCGGCCCCCACGCGCAGGGGGTCGGCGATCCGGTTCTCGGTGGCGGTGAGCAGGGCCCGTTCGTCACGGTCGGTCAACATCGGCGGCATCTCCTTGCCAATCGGCGGCCAATGCAGCGAGTCTGGACCCGGATTGGCCTGGCCGGCAGAGCCAATCAGGGGAGGTTGGCATGGCAAACGGGCGAGTGGTCCAGACGGCGGACAGAATGATCGGCAGCCGCCAGCTCGCGGCCCTGCTCCCGGCGGAGGTACTGGCCCGCCCCGGCTACCGGGCCCTGGCCGACGCCGTCCGCACCCTGATCCTCGACGGCCGGATCGCCCTGCACGTGCGCCTGCCCGCCGAACGCGAGCTCGCCGAGGCGGTCGGCGCCAGCCGGGCCACCGTCACCGGCGCCTACGACCTCCTGCGCGAGAGCGGCTACGTCCGCAGCCGCCGCGGTTCCGGGACCTGGACCGAGCTCCCCGAAGGCCACCGCCCGGTCGGCGCGCACGCCATCGTCGGCGCCGGCGGCTACAGCGCCGACGGAGATCCCGGCATCGACCTCGCCATCGCCGCCATGGGCGCCCCCGAGGACAGCCTCACCGACGCGGTGGCCTGGGCCGCGCCCAGACTCCCGGCCTTCGCCCGCAGCCCCGGCTACCACCCCTTCGGGCTGCCCGACCTGCGGACCGCCATAGCCGAGCGGTTCACCCGGCGGGGACTGGCGACCCGCCCCGAGCAGATCCTTGTCACGGCGGGCGCGCAGCAGGCGTTCGCGCTGGTGGTGAGTCTGCTGTGCCGGCCCGGGGACCGGGTGATGACCGAGAACCCGACCTACGCCAACGCCCTGGACGCCCTGCGCCACGCGCGGCTGCGCACCGGGTCGATCGCCGTCTCCGACGCGGGCTGGGACCTGGAGATCGCCGAGTCCGCGCTGCGCCAGACCGTGCCGAGGCTCGCGTACGTGATCCCCGACTTCCACAACCCGACGGGCGCGCTGATGCCGGAGGAACAGCGGCTGCGGCTGCTGGCGGCGACCCGGCGGACCGGGACCTGGCTGGTGGTCGACGAGACCATCGCCGACATCGCGCTCGACGTGCCGGCGCCCGCCCCGCTGGCCTCGCTGGCGCCGGGCGGGCCCGGCGGGGCCGATCACGTGATGACCATCGGCTCGCTGAGCAAGACCCACTGGGGCGGGCTGCGGGTCGGGTGGATCCGGGCCACCGCCAAGATGATCACGGAGCTCACGGCGGTACGGGTGGCGGCCGACATGACCGGCTCGGTCCTGGACCAGCTGGTGGCGCTGCCCCTGCTGGAGGGCCTGGAGCGGACGCTGCCCGCCCGGCTGGAGCGGCTGCGCGGGCAGCGGGCGGCGCTGATCGCCTCGCTGGAGCGGCACACCCCGGAGTGGTCCTGGCACGTTCCGCCGGGCGGGCTCTCGCTCTGGGTGGACCTGGGGGAGCCGGTCAGCTCCGCGCTGGCGGACCGGGCGGCGGCGGCCGGGGTCATCATCGGGCGGGGCGCGCGGTTCGGGGTGGACCCCGGGACCTTCGAGCACCGGCTGCGGATCCCGTACACCCTGTCGGCGGACCGGCTGGACGAGGGCGTACGGAGACTGGCGGAGGCCTTTCACGGGGGCGTGCCGCTGCCTTCGGCGGTGGAGCGGCCGTACTGGGTGGCTTAGCGGGGCCCGCGGCCCCGCGCCCCGCGCCCCGGGCCGGCGGGCCCCGGCCCCCGGTGCGGGTGGGTGGGCCCTGCGGGGCGGAGTCCCCTACCCGCCCTTCCACCGTTCCCCGGGGCTGTGCCCCGGACCCCCCGGGGCTGTGCCCCGGACCCCCCGGGGCTGTGCCCCGGACCCCCCGGGGCTGCGCCCCGGACGCCGGTCCTCGAACGCCGGACCGCTGGAATTGCTACGGCGTGCGGATCAGGCGGCGGGTGGCCGCCGCGGCTACTGCCGAGGTGCGGGAGTCGACGCCCAGTTTTGCGTAGATGTGGACCAGGTGGGATTTGACGGTGGCCTGGCTGAGGAAGAGCTGTTTGGAGATCTGCTGGTTCGACAGGCCGTCTGCGACCAGTTGGAGGACCTCCAGTTCCCGCTTGGTCAGGGCCTCCGCCGGGGTCCGCATGCGGTCCATCAGGCGCAGCGCCACCGCCGGGGCCAGCGCGGACTGGCCGGCCGCCGCGGTGCGGACCGCCGCCGCCAGTTCCTCCGGCGGGGCGTCTTTGAGGAGGTAGCCCGAGGCGCCCGCCTCCACCGCCGCCAGGATGTCCGCGTCCGTGTCGTACGTGGTCAGGACCAGCACCCGGGGGGACGGGGACCCGGCCGTGATCAGGGCCGTGGCCGCCGAGCCGTGCATGCCGCCGCCGGGGCCGAACTGGAGGTCCATCAGGACCACGTCGACCCCGGCGGAGCGGGCCAGCTCCACCGCGCGTTCCGCCGTCGCCGCCTCCGCCACCACCTCGAAGTCCGGCTCCGTGTCCAGTACCGCGCGCAGCCCGGCCCGGACCACCGGGTGGTCGTCGGCGAGGAGCAGCCGGATCGTCATGACAGGGTCTCCGCGGGCAGGGGAAGGGTGACGGCCACGGCGGTGCCCTGGCCCGGGGCGGATTCCACCGTGAACAGGCCGCTGAGGCTCTCGGCCCGCGAGCGCATCGCCGGCAGGCCGAAGCCGCCGCCGTCCGAGGGGGCGGCGGACGCCGCGCCGGGGTCGAAGCCCTTGCCGTCGTCGACGATGTCCAGGGTCACGGAGGAGTCCATGAAGGTCAGGGTGATCTCGGCGCGCCCGGCCCCGGCGTGCCGCACCACATTGGCCAGCGCCGACTGCGCGATCCGCAGCAGGGCCACCTCGTAGGGGGTCGGGAGGGGGCGCGCGGTGCCGCTCAGGGAGAACCGGACCCGGGGGCCCGGAGCCCCCGAGCACAAGCGTTCCAGCGCCGCCGGCAGCGACCCGTGCTCCAGGTCCGGAGGCGTGAGGGCCCGTACGAAGCGCCGTGCCTCGGCGAGGTTCTCCTGCGCGGCCTCCCGGGCCCGGCCGATGTGCGCGAGGGCCGCCGAGTCCTCGGGCAGACCGCGCTCGGCGGCCCGCAGGAGGAGCTGGATGGAGGACAGGCCCTGCGCCAGGGTGTCGTGGATCTCCCTGGCCAGCCGCTCCCGCTCCGCCAGGATCCCGGCGCTCCGCTCGGCCGCGGCCAGCTCGGCCCGGGTCGTGATGAGCTCCTCGATCAGCTCGCGGCGCCGCTCGCTCTCCCGGTACAGCGCCTGGTAGCCCAGTACGGTCGCCACCGCCACGGCCCCGCCCAGCAGCGGCCCCAGGAAGGCTCCCGGGGTCACCGCGCCGCTGTGTGCGAGGAAGCCGGCGATCGCCGCACAGGCGGTGACCGTGACGGCCGTCACGCCCCAGCGCAGCCGCAGCAGGTGCAGCTCCAGGAAGTACAGCGGGAAGGCGATCCACAGCCCGTCGGGGGAGACCACGAGCAGCGCGGCCCAGGCCGCGCCCAGGGCGGCCAGCCACACCGCCCCGGCGCGCGCCGAGCTGTGCACCGCGGGGGTCCGTACGCCCGCGAGGTACACGGCGGCCAGCAGCGCGCAGGCCGCGACCACCCAGCCCGCGCGCGGCGCGGAGTCGGCGACGGCCCGCCCGGCGGCGAGGGCGAGCAGGCCGAAGAGCAGCGCGTGCAGGCACAGCCGCAGGACGCGGGAGACGGGGGTGAGGGCGCGGGCGCCGGGGTCGGCGGGGGCACCGGGCGTGGGGGGCGGGAGGTGAGCGGTCATGGCCTGACCAGCGTAAGTCCGGGTCCGGGGGCGCCGGTCAACCAAAGGATTGATGTCTTGGTGCGCCCTTCGATACGAGGATCCCTACTGTGGCGCGATGCCTTGTGTCCACGGGGAAGACCAAGGTGGGGAACATGTTCGTCGCATGGAGAGATCTACGGTTCGCGAAGGGCCGCTTCGCCCTGATGGGCTCGGTGGTACTGCTGATCACGCTGCTGGTCGGCCTGTTGTCCGGGCTCACCGCCGGCCTGGCCCGGGAGAACATCTCGGCCATCACCGGCTTGCCCGCCACCACCCGCCTCGCGTTCGCCGCGCCCGCCGGGGACCAGAAGGTCTCCTTCACCAACTCCCAGGTGCCCGAGAAGGCCTGGCTGGCCTGGCGGGAGCAGCCGGGGGTGACCTCGGCGCAGCCGCTGGGCATCCGCACCACCAACGTCGTCTCCGGTGAGCGCACGGCGGGCGTGTCCGTCTTCGGCGTGGATCCGGCGGGATCCCTGGCGCCCCGGGGGAGCGGGCTCGCCCAGGGACAGGTGGTCCTCACGGAGAAGGCCGCCAAGGAGCTCGGCGGGCTGACCGCCGGAGGCAGGATCAGGATCGGCCAGGTCGAGCTGACCGTGGCCGCGGTCTCCGGCACCGCCGCCTACAGCCACACCCCGGTCGTCTGGATGGACCTCAACGACTGGCAGCGCGTCGGGAACCCCGGCACCTCCATCGACACCCTCGCCACCGTCGTCGCCCTGGACGGCTCCGGCGTCGACTGGGCGGCCGGGGACGAGGCCACCGGCACCGAGGCGCAGACCATCGACGGGGCGCTGAGCGCGATCGGCTCCTACACCTCCGAGAACGGCTCGCTCCAGCTGATGCGCGGGTTCCTCTTCGCCATCTCGGCCCTGGTCATAGGAGCCTTCTTCACCGTGTGGACCATCCAGCGCAGCGGGGACATCGCCGTGCTGAAGGCACTGGGTGCCTCCACCCCGTACCTCCTCAAGGACGCCCTTGGGCAGGCCGTGGTGATGCTGGCGCTCGGCACCGGTGCGGGCACCGCGCTCGCGGCCGGCTTCGGTGCCCTGATCAGCGGCGGGGACGTGCCCTTCGTGCTCGACGCCGCCACCGTGCTGGTCCCGGCCGCCGTCATGATCGCGCTCGGCGCGCTGGGCGCGGCCCTGTCCATCCGGCGGATCACCGCCGTAGACCCCCTGACCGCTCTCGGGAGCGCCCGATGACCCTGCTCGTGCACGACGTCACGCTCACCTACCCGGACGGCGACGGCCGCCTCACCGCGCTGGACGCGGTCGGCCTGGAGGTGCCGGCCGGCACCCTGACGGCGGTGGTCGGCCCCTCCGGTTCCGGGAAGTCCAGCCTGCTGGCGGTCGCCGCCACCCTCGTCACGCCCGACGCGGGACGGGTGGTGGTGGCCGGGCAGGACACCTCGACGCTCGGCCCGGGCGAGAAGTCGGCGCTGCGCCGGGAGAAGATCGGCATCGTCTTCCAGCAGCCGAACCTGCTGGCCTCGCTCACCGCCGCCGAACAGCTGCAGGTCATGGCCCACCTCTCCGGCCGGCCCGCGCGCGCCCTGCGCCGGCGGGCCCTGGAGCTGCTGGACGCGGTGGGATTGGCCGACAAGGCCGACAAGCGGCCGCACCAGCTCTCCGGGGGGCAGCGCCAGCGGATCAACATCGCCCGCGCCCTGATGAACGAGCCGGCCGTGCTGCTGGTCGACGAGCCCACCAGCGCCCTGGACCACGAGCGCGGCGCCGCGATCCTGGACCTGCTGGTCACCCTCACCCGGGAGCGCTCCACCGCCACGGTGCTGGTCACCCACGACCACGCGCACCTGGAGCGGATGGACCGCACCACGACGATGACGGACGGCCGCCTCACTCAGGGTGTGGAGCCGGTCCCGGCGCCGTAGGGCGTACGAGGAAGGCCCCGGTACCCCCTCGAAGGGGTACCGGGGCCTTCCTCGTACGAGGGTCGCCTACGCAGGGTTCTGGCTCTGCAGGGCCACGGACAGCTCGGCCGCGACGCCCTGGAGGATCGGCACGAAGGACTCGGCCACCGACTCGGTCACCCGGCCGGCCGGGCCGGAGATGGAGATCGCGGCGGCGGTCGGGGAGTTCGGCACGGAGACCGCCAGGCAGCGGACTCCTATTTCCTGCTCGTTGTCGTCGACCGCGTAGCCCACCCGGCGGACGACCTCCAGGGCGTCCAGGAAGCCCTCGGGCGTGGTGATGGTCTTCTCGGTCGCGGCCGGCATCCCGGTGCGGGCGAGCAGGGCCCGTACCTCGTCCGCGGGGGTGTAGGCGAGCAGCGCCTTGCCCACGCCGGTGGAGTGCGGCAGCACCCGGCGGCCGACCTCGGTGAACATGCGCATGGAGTGCTTGGACGGCACCTGGGCGACGTAGACGATCTCGTCCCCGTCGAGCAGGGCCATGTTCGCGGTCTCGCCGGTCTCCTCGACCAGACGCGCCAGGTAGGGGCGGGCCCAGGTGCCCAGCAGCCGCGACGCGGACTCGCCGAGGCGGATCAGCCGGGGTCCGAGGGAGTAACGTCGGTTGGGCTGCTGCCGGACGTAGCCGCACGCCACGAGGGTGCGCATGAGGCGATGGATGGTGGGCAGCGGCAGACCGCTGGCGGCGGAGAGCTCACTGAGGCCGACTTCGCCCCCGGCATCGGCCATGCGTTCGAGCAGATCGAAGGCGCGCTCAAGGGACTGGACGCCACCGCTGGCGGCGGTGGGCTTGGTGGAGGCGTCGGTGGTGCTGGCGCTGGACGTCGGCACGGGCGCGGTCCTTTCGGTGCTGGCAGGCAAGCAAGCAGCCTACCGGTCGGTCGGCGTCGGCCCTAGGGCCGGGTCGATGCCGTCCCCGCCGGTCAGAGGCGGTTTGTCCTGGTGGCGGACGTCCTCGGGAAGTTACCCGTCCGGTTCCCGGTGGCGGTAGCTACATTCTGCATAGCGAAATCTTAATTCCATCCTGTGGAAACATCCAATTGCGATACGCGGTCGTCAGTGGTCCGTCCGGGCGCTCTTGACTGGTTCCGGATCGACGTGAAGACTCCGTCAACAGAACGTTGAATTTCGCTCTGTGGAAGTAGATGGGGAGGTTCCGGTGTCCGACCTGGCTGTGGAACTGGTACTGCGCTCGACGCGCGTCATCACCCCCGAGGGGACGCGTGCCGCTTCGGTGGCCGTCGCCGGCGGGAAGATCGCGGCCGTGCTGCCGTACGAGGCCGACGTACCGGCCGGTGCCCGGCTGGAGGACTTCGGCGACGACGTGCTCCTCCCCGGCCTGGTCGACACCCACGTCCACGTGAACGACCCCGGTCGTACCGAGTGGGAAGGCTTCTGGACGGCCACCCGCGCCGCCGCGGCCGGTGGCATCACCACCATCCTCGACATGCCGCTCAACTCCCTGCCGCCGACCACGACCACCGCCAACCTGGTGGTCAAGCAGGACGTGGCCCGGACCAAGGCGCACGTGGACGTCGGCTTCTGGGGCGGTGCGCTGCCGGACAACGTCAAGGACCTGCGCCCGCTGCACGACGCCGGCGTCTTCGGCTTCAAGTGCTTCCTGTCGCCCTCCGGCGTCGACGAGTTCCCCCTCCTCGACCAGGAGCAGCTGGCCGCCTCGCTCGCCGAGATCACCGGCTTCGGCGGCCTGCTGATCGTGCACGCCGAGGACCCGCACCACCTGGAGTCCGCGCCGCAGAACGCGGGCCCCAAGTACGCCGACTTCCTGGCCTCCCGCCCCCAGGACGCCGAGAACACCGCGATCCAGAACCTGATCGACCAGGCGAAGCGACTGAACGCGCGCGTTCACGTCCTGCACCTGTCCTCCGCCTCCGCGCTGCCGCTCATCGCCGCCGCGAAGGCCGAGGGCGTCCGGATCACGGTCGAGTCCTGCCCGCACTTCCTCACCCTGACGGCCGAGGAAGTCCCGGACGGCGCGACCGAGTTCAAGTGCTGCCCGCCCATCCGCGAGTCCGCCAACCAGGACGTCCTGTGGGACGCGCTCGCCGACGGCACGATCGACTGCATCGTCTCCGACCACTCCCCCTCCACCGCGGACCTCAAGACCGGCGACTTCGCCACCGCGTGGGGCGGCATCTCCTCCCTCCAGCTGGGCCTGCCGGCCATCTGGACCGAGGCGAAGAAGCGCGGCCACGCCCTGGAGGACGTGGTCCGCTGGATGTCCGCAGCCCCGGCCGCCCTCGCCGGTCTGGCGAGCAAGGGCGCGATCGAGGCCGGCCGCGACGCCGACTTCGCCGTCCTGGCCCCCGAAGAGACCTTCACCGTGGACCCCGCGGAACTGCACCACCGCAACCAGGTCACGGCGTACGCGGGCAAGACCCTGCACGGCGTCGTGAAGTCCACCTGGCTGCGCGGCGCGCAGATCGCCGACCACGGCACCCCGTCCGAGCCCACCGGCCGACTCCTTGAAAGGCAGAACTGACAGTGGCGATTGAATCCTTCACCGGCAACGCGAACCCGTACGGAGGCGGCGACCCGTACGCGGACTACCGCAGCGCGGACTTCCCGTTCACCCAGTACGCGAACCTCGCCGCCCGTGAGCTCGGCGCCGGTGTCATCGAGGCCAACGACGAGTTCTTCGCCCAGCGCGAGAACCTGCTGATCTCCGAGGCCGCGCACTTCGACCCCGAGGACTTCGGCCACAAGGGCAAGGTCATGGACGGCTGGGAGACCCGCCGCCGCCGCGGCATCTCCGCCACCCAGCCCTGGCCGACCCCCGAGGACCACGACTGGGCGCTCGTCCGCCTGGGCGCCCCCGGCGTCATCCGCGGCATCGTCGTCGACACCGCCCACTTCCGCGGCAACATGCCGCAGGCCGTCTCCGTAGAGGCCACCAACTGGGAAGGCGCCCTCGCGCCGACCCCGGCGGAGCTCCAGGGCGACGACATCAAGTGGACGACCATCGTCGCCCGCACCACCGTCGGCGGCCACGCGGCCAACGGCTTCGAGATCGACGCCGAGCAGCGCTTCACGCACCTGCGCGTCAACCAGCACCCCGACGGCGGCATCGCCCGCCTGCGCGTCTACGGCGAGGTCGTTCCCGACCCCAAGTGGCTCGCGGCGCTCGGCTCCTTCGACGTGGTGGCCCTGGAGAACGGCGGCTCCGTCCAGGACGCCTCCAACCGCTTCTACTCCCCGCCGACCAACACCATCAACCCGGGCCGCTCCCGCAAGATGGACGACGGCTGGGAGACCGCCCGCCGCCGTGACAACGGCAACGACTGGATCCGCTACCAGCTCGTCGCCGAGTCCGAGATCCGCGCCGTCGAGATCGACACCGCGTACCTCAAGGGCAACTCGGCCGGCTGGGCCTCGCTGTCGATCAAGACCGGCGAGGAGGGCGAGTGGACGGAGTTCCTGCCGCGCACCCGCCTGCAGCCCGACACCAACCACCGCTTCGTGCTCGACGCCCCGGCGGTCGGCACGCACGTGCGCATCGACATCTTCCCGGACGGCGGCTTCTCCCGCCTGCGCCTCTTCGGCGCGCTGACGGAGGCCGGCACCGCCGCGCACACCGCCCGTCACCAGGAGCTGGGCGGCTGACGCCACCCTCGTGACCGCCCCGGGGGCCGACACCCCCGGGGCATGCTCGAACACCCCGCAGGGGCGCACCGTTTGACGGTGCGCCCCTGCGGGCTTCGTGCCCCACCGGCTTTGTGGCCCCGCGGGACGTGCGGACCGGTCGGGCCCGCTAGCCTGCCGCTACGGCGAACACCCAGGGGGGCCACGATGGAGCAGAGCGCGCCACGCACGACGGAGCAGCGGCGCGAGGACGCGCTGGCACGGTTCGAGAGCGACATCGACGTCTGGGTCGCCACCGCGGACGCCGAGGGCGTCGCCTGCCTCGTGCCCCTCTCGTTCCGGTGGGACGGCGAGGGCTTCCTGCTGTCGACCGGTCGCACCCTGCCCACCGGACGCAACCTCGCGGCGAGCGGCCGTGTGCGCCTCGCCTTCGGCACGACCCGCGACGTGGTCCTCGTCGAGGGCACCGTGACCCGGCTGGAGGCGGCGGAGCTCGCGCCCGGCGAGATCGAGGCCTTCGCGGCGCACTCCGGCTTCGACCCGAGCAGCCTCAAGACGCCCTATCCGTACTTCCGGGTCACGCCGGTGTGGATCCAGGCCTGGCGCGAGGTGAACGAGATCGCCGGACGCGACCTGATGAAGGCCGGCCGCTGGCTGTCCTGACGGCCTGAGGGTCCTGACGCTCTGACGGCCCTGACGCCCTACGCCGCGTGGCCTCCGTCCACCGAGAACTCGGCGCCCGTGACGTACGCGGAGTCCGGTCCCGCGAGGAAGGACACCATGGCGGCCACCTCCTGCGGGGTGGCGAAGCGGCCCAGCGCCGTCATGGCCGCCTGCGGGGCGGCGTAGGGGCCGTCCGCAGGGTTCATGCCGGTGTCCACCGGGCCGGGGTGGACCAGGTTCGCGGTGATCCCGCGCTCGCCGAGCTCCCGCGAGAGGGCCTTGGTCAAGCCGGTCAGCGCCGCCTTGCTCATCGCGTACAGGGTGCCGCCCGGGCCCGGCACCCGCTGGGTCATGCAGCTGCCGATGGTGATGATCCGCCCGCCCCGGCCCATCCGGCCGGCCGCGGCCCGGGAGGCCAGGAAGGTGCCCCGGACGTTGACCGCGAGGACCCGGTCCACGTCCGCGGGGGTGAGCTCCTCCAGGGGGCCGAGCACGCCCACCCCGGCGTTGTTCACCAGGACGTCGAGCCGGCCCAGGCCCCGTACGGTCTCCTCCACCGCCCCGGCGGCCCGCTCGGCGTTCCCCGAGTCGGCGCGCAGTGCCAGGCCTCGCCGGCCGAGCGCCTCGATCTTGCCGACCACCTCGGCGGCCGCTGCAACGTCGCTGACGTAGGTGATCGCGACGTCGGCCCCGTCCTGCGCGAGCCGCAGCGCCGTCGCCGCGCCGATTCCCCTGCTGCCACCTGTCACCAGGGCCACTGCGTTGCCGTCCATGGCGTTCCTCCCGCGTCGGTTGGTTGCGAGTTCAATGAAATCGTCCGGAGGTCAACGGTGCTGGCAGGAAACGGACATCGCGTTCGCGCGCGCCGGATCGATGAGTTCGGCCCGGCCCGGGAGTCTGAACCCGTGACAGACGACGTACCGGAGCCAAGGAGCGCAGAGCCATGGGAAAGCTGACCCTCACCACCTTCCTGACCCTCGACGGTGTGATGCAGGCCCCCGGCGGGCCGGAGGAGGACACCAGCGGCGGGTTCTCGTACGGCGGCTGGCTCGTGCCCTTCGCCGACGAGGGCATGGGGGAGTTCGTCACCGAGGTCTTCGACCGGGCCGGGGCCTTCCTGTTCGGGCGCCGGACCTACGAGATCTTCGCCTCGTACTGGCCGCTGCACGACGACCACGCCGACCCGGTCGCGAGCAGGCTCAACCGGCTGCCCAAGTACGTGGCTTCGACCACGCTCAAGGAGCCCGCCTGGGGCCCCGTCACCGTGATCGACGGGGAGCAGCTGCAGAGCGAGGTCGTACGGGTCAAGGACGCGACCGAGGGGGAGCTGCAGGTGCACGGCAGCGGCGCGCTCGCGCAGTGGCTGCTGGCGCGGGACCTGGTGGACGAGCTGAACCTGCTGGTCTTCCCGGTCTTCCTGGGCGGCGGACGGCGGCTGTTCCCGACGGGCGGGCTGCCGACGGCCTTCGAGCTGAAGGACTCCCGCACCACCTCGGCCGGCACGGCCATCCACACCTACCGGCCGAAGGGGCGCGCCGCGTTCGGCACCTTCGCCTGACGCGGGGCCCCTGGCCTGCGGGTCTACGGATCTGCGGGCCCGCGGGCGGGCGGCGGCGCCCGGGGATCAAAAGGCTCGACCGGCCGATCGCGCTCGGGTAGCTTGGGCTCTTCCCCCGTGCGAGCCGCCGAAGTCTCCACCTGCCTTCTGCCGTTGGAGAACCGGTGTCCACCATCGCCGCCCCCACCCCTGCTCCCGTCGCCTCGCCCCGCAGGGCCTGGCTCGCCGATCTGCCGGTCCTGCTCGTCGCCGTCGTCTGGGGCGGCAGCTACCTCGCCGCCAAGGGCGTCACCACCACGCACACCGTGATCGCGGTGCTCGTCCTGCGCTTCGCGCTGGTCCTGCCCGTCCTCGCCGTCGCCGGCCGCCGGCGGCTGCGCGCGCTCACCCCCGCCCAACTGCGCGGCGCCGGAGCGCTGGGACTCGTACTCGGCGGCATCTTCCTGCTGGAGACCTACGGGGTCGTCCACACCTCCGCCACCAACGCCGGGCTCATCATCAGCCTGACCATGATCTTCACCCCGCTCGCCGAGTCCGCCGTCCGCCGCGAGGCCCCCTCGGCGGCCTTCCTCGGCGCCGCGGCCGTCTCCGTCTGCGGAGTGGTGCTGCTGACCCAGGGGGCGGGGTTCACCACCCCCACCCTCGGTGACCTGCTCATCCTCGGCGCCGCGCTCGCGCGGACGGTGCACGTCCTGCTCATGGCCCGGATCAAGGCCGTGCAGGAGGCGGACTCGCTCTCCCTGACCACCGTCCAGCTCGGGACCGCGGTCGCCGTGTTCGCCGTACTGGCCCTGCTGCCCGGCACCGGCGCGAGCCCCTGGGCGGCCGCCGCCGACTTCGGCGCGGCCGAGTGGGCCGGGCTCGCCTTCCTGTCCGTCTTCTGCACCCTGTTCGCCTTCTTCGTGCAGATGTGGGCCGTCCGGCGCACCTCGCCCTCCCGCGTCAGCCTGCTGCTCGGCACCGAACCCCTGTGGGCCGCGGCCGCGGGCATCGCCATCGGCGGCGAGCGGCTCGGGGCGGCCGGCTTCGCGGGGGTCGCGCTCGTACTCGCGGGTACCGCCTGGGGGCGGCGCGCGGCTGGCTGAGCGAATGGCCGAAACTCGCTCCGGAGTAGATCAACTCCCGCTCTAGGGTGGCCACATGCCGGTCCTGGACCTCAGTACGATCGCCGAAGACTTCAACGAGAACCCGTACCCCCACTACGCGCGCCTGCGCGCCGAGGGGCCCGTTCACCGCGTGAAGGCGGCGGACGGCCAGCAGGTCTGGCTGATCGTCGGTCACCAGGAGGCCCGCCAGGTCCTCACCCACCCCGCGGTGTCCAAGAACTGGCTGACCTCCGGGCTCTACGCCGACCGGGAGCGGACCGAGGCCAGCGCCAACATGATGCGCGCCGACCCGCCGGACCACACCCGGCTGCGCCGGCTGGTCGGCCGCTCCTTCGCCCCCGGCCGGATCGAGACGCTGCGCCCGCGCATCCAGGAGATCGTCGACGGGCTGCTCGACGGGATGGAGGCCCTCCCCGAGCGCCGCGCCGACCTGATTGAAGTCTTCGCCCAGCCACTGCCCATGACCGTGATCTGCGAACTCCTCGGCGTCGCGGAGGCCGACCGCGGCGCCTTCCACGGCTGGATCACCGAGATGGTCTCGCCCACCGGGGTCGAGTCCGAGAACGCGGCCGTGCGCGCCATGACCGCCTACACGGCCGGGCTGGTCGACGCCAAGATCGCCGATCCGGGCGAGGACCTGCTCAGCGACTGGGTGACCAGCCGGGGGGACGGGGGAGACCGGCTCTCCCGGCAGGAACTGGTCGCCATGGCCGTCCTGATGATGGTCGGCGGGCACGAGACCACCGTGCACCTGGTCTCCAACGGGATGCGGGCGCTCCTCACCCACCCCGACCAGCTCGCCGCCCTGCGCGCCGACCCGGGCGGACTGATCGACGGCGCCGTCGAGGAGATCCTGCGCTACGACGGTCCGGTGGAAACGGCCACGTTCCGCTTCGCCGCCACGGACCTGGAGATCGGCGACACCTTCATCGAGGCCGGCTCCGGCATACTCGTCTGCCTCGCCGCGGCGGACCGGGACCCCGCCCGCTTCGACCGCCCCGACGTCTTCGACATCCGCCGCACCTGCCGCGGCGGCCACATCGCCTTCGGACACGGCATCCACCACTGCGTCGCCGCCCCGCTCGGCCGGCTGGAGGGCCGGATCGCGATCCGGTCCCTCGTGGAGCGCTTCCCCCACCTCCGGGAGGAGCCGGCCGTCCTCGAATGGGCGCCCGGGACCCTGGTCCGCGGGACGACCCGGCACCCGGTGAGCTGGTAGCCGGCATGGACGGGACGGGCGGCTTACGCACCCCGGGCATCCGCGCGCGGGCCTCAGAGATCCGCGAGCTCCTCCAGCGCGACCGGGCGCCGCTCCCGCCGCGAGAGCTCGCAGGCCTCCGCCACCCGGAACGCGGCGAGCGCCTCGACGCCGTCGCACGGATTGGGGCCCTCGCCCCGCACCAGCCGGACGAAGGCCGCCAGCTCGGCCTCGTAGGCGGGAGCGAAGCGTTCCAGGAACCCGGGCCACGGCTTGGTCGCCGGGGGCGGTCCCTGCGGTTCGGTGGAGGCGATCGGCGTACGGTCGTCCAGCCCGGTGGAGACCTGGTCCAGCTCCCCGGCCAGCTCCATCCGTACGTCGTACCCGGCGCCGTTGCACCGCGTACCGGTACTGGAGACCAGCGTCCCGTCGTCCAGGGTCAGGACGGCGGAGGCGGTGTCGACGTCGCCCGCCTCCCGGAACCGCGCCGGCCCCGCGTCCGACCCGGTCGCGTACACCTCGCGCACCTCGCGCCCGGTCACCCAGCGGACCATGTCGAAGTCGTGCACCAGGCAGTCCCGGTACAGCCCGCCCGAGGTCCGCAGGTACTCGGCGCTCGGCGGCGCGGGATCCGCGGTCGTGGTCCGTACGGTGTGCAGCCGGCCCAGGGCTCCGGAGCGCACCAGGTCGCGCGCCGTCGTGTAGCCCGCGTCGAAGCGGCGCATGAACCCGATCTGGAGCACCCCGCCGGCCGAGGCCACCTCGCGCAGCACCGCCAGGGTGCGGGCCAGGTCAGGGGCGACCGGCTTCTCGCAGAACACCGGCAGCCCGCCGCGGACCGCCCGTACGACGAGGTCGGCGTGCCCCTCGGTGGCGCAGGACACCACCAGGGCGTCCACGCCCCAGGTGAAGATCTGCTCGACGGTGGGCGCGGCGGTGGCCCCGAGCCGGTCGGCGAGGCGCGCCGCCCGCGCGGGGTCGGCGTCGGCGAGCAGGAGCGAGCTCGCGTCCGCCTGGCGGGCCAGTGCCGACGCGTGGAAGGAACCGATCCGGCCCGTGCCGATGAGCCCGATGCGCATGCACTCAACGTGACCCCGTCCGGGGGAGCTGTCAATCTGTCCCGCTGTGTCCGGCACGGTCCGCAATGGCCCCGATGACCTTGCATGGTGCACTGTGACGGATACTGGGCGGCTGCGACTCGAAAGAAAAGACCGCTCCGGCGAGCGGGTGCCGCGGCGGGACAGCGCCGCCGGGACGGCGCCGGCCGGTACGGCGCGACAAACGAAAGGCACGGGCAGACGTGGCTAGGGTTCGGACAGGGGTACGCCTCGTGGGCGCGGTGCTCGCGGCGGTACTGGGTGCCTCCCTCGTGGGCTGCAGCAGTACGGGCGGCAAGCGCGCCGAGGACCGCGCGAAGGCCGAGGCGGCGGGCCGGCCCGCCGTTTCCACCCCGCGCTGGACCTTCGCGATGGTCACCCACGCGGGAGACGGCGACACCTTCTGGGACATCGTGCAGAAGGGCGCCAAGGAGGCCGCGGCGAAGGACAACATCAACTTCGTCTACGCCCACGACGACCAGGCGCAGCAGCAGGCCCAGTTCGTCCAGAACGCCATCGACCAGAAGGTCGACGGGCTGATCGTCTCCCTGGCCAAGCCCGAGGCGCTCAAGGACGTCCTCGCCAAGGCCGTCAAGGCCGGCATCCCGGTGATCACGGTCAACTCCGGATCCGCCCAGTCCGCCGAGTACGGGGCGCTCACCCACATCGGCCAGGACGAGGAGATCGCCGGCGAGGCGGTCGGCACCGAGCTGGGCAAGCGCGGCCGCAAGAAGGCCGTCTGCGTCCTGCACGAGCAGGGCAACGTGGGTCACGAGCAGCGCTGCGCCGGAGCCAAGAAGACCTTCGGCGAGTCCGGCGGGACCATGGAGAACCTGTACGTCGAGGGCACCAACATGCCGTCCGTCCAGGCCGCCCTCCAGGCCAAGCTCCAGGCCGACCCCTCCGTCGACGCGATCCTCACCCTCGGCGCGCCCTTCGCCCCCACGGCCGTCAAGGCCAAGGACGCGGCGGGCAGCAAGGCCGAGGTCGACACCTTCGACCTGAACGCCTCCGTCGCCCGCGACCTGAAGTCCGGCGCCCTCGGATTCGCCGTCGACCAGCAGCCCTACCTCCAGGGCTACGAGGCCGTCGACCTGCTCTGGCTCTACCGCTACAACGCCGACGTGCTCGGCGGCGGCCGACCGGTGCTCACCGGACCGCAGATCGTCACGGGGACCGAGGCCGCCACCCTGGAGAAGTTCATCAACCGGGGCAGCCGATGACCACCGCCACCAAGACCCCGGCCCCCGCCGCGGGCCCGCGCGACGAGCGGCTCGCACCCACCTCGCTGCTGCGCCGCCTGCTCGGCCGGCCCGAGCTCGGCGCGGTGGTCGGCGCGGCCGCCGTCTTCGTCTTCTTCTCCTTCGCCGCCGACAGCTTCCTGCGGGCCTCCAGCCTCAGCACGATCCTGTACTCGGCCTCCACCATCGGCATCATGGCCGTCCCCGTGGCCCTGCTCATGATCGGCGGCGAGTTCGACCTGTCGGCCGGGGTCATGGTCACCTCGTCGGCGCTGCTCAGCTCGATGTTCAGCTACCAGATGACCGCCAACGTATGGGTCGGCGTCCTCGTATCGCTGCTGGTCACCCTGGGGATCGGGTTCTTCAACGGGTTCATGCTGACCCGCACGAAACTGCCCAGCTTCATCATCACGCTCGGCACCTTCCTGATGCTGACCGGCCTGAACCTCGGCTTCACCAAGCTGATCAGCGGTTCGGTCTCCACCAAGACCATCGCCGACATGGAGGGCTTCCCCTCAGCCCGCGCGCTCTTCGCCTCGCAGTGGACCTTCGGCTCGGTCACCCTCAAGGTCACCATCCTGTGGTGGCTGGTCCTGGTCGCCGTGGCCACCTGGATCCTGCTGCGCACCCGCGCCGGGAACTGGATCTTCGCCGTCGGCGGCGGGGCGGACGCGGCCCGCGCGACCGGCGTGCCCGTCGTGAAGACCCGTATCGGCCTGTACATGGGCGTCGCGCTGTGCGCCTGGATCTCCGGGCAGCACATCCTCTTCTCGTTCGACGTGGTCCAGTCGGGCGAGGGCGTCGGCAACGAGTTCCTCTACATCATCGCGGCCGTCATCGGCGGCTGCCTGATGACCGGCGGCTACGGCTCGGCCATCGGCTCCGCCGTGGGCGCCTTCATCTTCGGCATGACCAGCAACGGCATCGTGTACGCCCAGTGGAACCCGGACTGGTTCAAGTTCTTCCTCGGCGCGATGCTGCTCCTGGCCACGCTGCTCAACGCATGGGTCCGCAAGCGGGCGGAGGCGAAGTGACGATGACCGACACCACCGAGACCGGAGCATCCCCGGCCGACGCCCCCGCCCTGGTGAAGCTGACCGGGGTCAGCAAGTACTACGGCAACATCCGCGCCCTCCAGGACGTCTCCCTGGAGGTCTCGGCCGGCGAGATCACCTGCGTCCTCGGCGACAACGGCGCCGGCAAGTCCACCCTCATCAAGATCATCGCGGGGCTGCACCGGCACGACGCCGGCACCTTCGAGATCGAGGGCGAGGAGACGGTGCTCGCCAACCCGCGCGCCGCCCTCGACCACGGCATCGCCACCGTCTACCAGGACCTCGCCGTGGTCCCGCTCATGCCCGTCTGGCGCAACTTCTTCCTCGGCTCCGAGCCCACCAAGGGCCGCGGCCCCTTCCGCCGCCTCGACGTGGAGCTCATGCGCACCACCACCCGCGCCGAGCTGCTGCGCATGGGCATCGACCTGCGGGACGTGGACCAGCCCATCGGCACCCTGTCCGGCGGCGAGCGCCAGTGCGTGGCCATCGCCCGCGCCGTCCACTTCGGCGCGAAGGTCCTCGTACTCGACGAGCCCACGGCCGCCCTCGGCGTCAAACAGTCCGGGGTGGTCCTCAAGTACGTGGCCGCGGCCCGTGACGCGGGCCTCGGCGTGGTCCTGATCACGCACAATCCCCACCACGCCCACCTGGTCGGAGACCGGTTCGTGCTGCTCAAACGCGGCACCATGGCGGGCAGCCACACCCGCGACTCGATCACCCTGGACGAGCTCACCCGGCAGATGGCGGGCGGCTCCGAGCTCGACGAACTGAGCCACGAACTGGAGCGAGTGGCAGAATCAGGTCCTGACAGCGCATCCGCCACACCATCCGCCACTCCACCGGCCACTCCATCCGATCAGGCATCCGGCCCCACCAAGGGCCCCGCCGCACCATGAGGGACGACACGACTCGATGAGCACGTACCGGGACTTCACGCTCGCCCACCGGGGGGCGGCGCGAGGCACCGTCCTGCGGACCATCGGGACCCGTGAGCGCCGCTCGCACCTGACCGCACCGCGCGTTCCGACCGTCGGCATCGACATCGGCGGCACCAAGGTGATGGCCGGGGTCGTCGACGCCGACGGGGTCATCCTGGAGAAGATCCGGACCGAGACCCCGGACAAGTCCAAGAGCCCCAAGGTGGTCGAGGACACCATCGTCGAGCTGGTCCTGGACCTCTCCGACCGGCACGACGTGCACGCCGTGGGCATCGGGGCCGCCGGATGGGTCGACGCCGACCGCTCCCGCGTCCTGTTCGCCCCGCACCTGGCCTGGCGCGACGAACCGCTGCGCGACGCCCTCCAGTCCCGGCTCGCGGTCCCGGTCATGGTGGACAACGATGCCAACACCGCCGCCTGGGCCGAGTGGCGCTTCGGCGCCGGCCGCGGCGAGGACCACCTCGTCATGATCACCCTGGGCACCGGGATCGGCGGGGCCATCCTCGAAGGCGGCCAGGTCAAGCGCGGCCGCTACGGGGTCGCCGGCGAGTTCGGCCACATGCAGGTGGTCCCCGGGGGCCACCGCTGCCCCTGCGGCAACCGCGGCTGCTGGGAGCAGTACAGCTCCGGCAACGCCCTGGTCCGCGAGGCCCGCGAGCTGGCCGCCGCCGACTCCCCGGTCGCGCACAACCTCATCGCCCGGGTCGGCGGCAACGTCTCCGAGATCACCGGGCCGCTCATCACCGAGCTGGCCCGCGAGGGCGACGCCATGTGCGTCGAGCTGCTCCAGGACATCGGCCAGTGGCTCGGCGTCGGCATCGCCAACCTCGCGGCCGCCCTCGACCCCTCCTGCTTCGTCATCGGCGGCGGCGTCAGCGCCGCCGACGACCTGCTCATCGGCCCCGCCCGCGACGCCTTCCGCCGCCACCTCACCGGCCGCGGCTACCGCCCCGAGGCCCGCATCGCCAAGGCCCAGCTCGGCCCCGAGGCCGGCATGGTCGGCGCCGCCGACCTCTCCCGGCTCGTCGCCCGCCGCTTCCGCCGCGCCACCCGCCGGCGCGTCGAGCGGTACGAGCGCTACGCGCAGTTCGGCCGGCGCGACACCACCACCGGCCCCGAGGACCAGGAACAGCAGTGACCCCGCCCTCCCTGCCCCGCCAGGCCCCGTCCCCGGACGAGCGGCCCGGCGAGCCGGCCCCCACCGAAGACCGCAGACACGTGGTGCGGCGCCGCTGGATCACCGCGATCATCATCCTGCTGCTGGTCGGTGTCCCTGCGGGCTACCTCGCCGTCTCCGCCCAGCAGAGCCGCCAGAGCGGCCGCGACAAGGCCGCCAAGGTCGGCGCCGCCAAGGTGCGCCCCGGCTGGCCGTCCAAGGTGCAGCGCAGCATCTACGAGGTGCCGATCCCGCCGAACGCCTGGCGCGTCGGGTTCCTGGAGACCAACAACTGGCGCACCAGCCGGCTGTACACGCAGTTCGCGGTCGTCCCGGGCGACTTGGACGCCTTCCTTGCCTCCGTCGGCACCAGCCGCGAGGCGCTCACCCCCGGGTCGTCGATCTCCGCGCACGACGCCTCGGTCGCCGGCTGGACCTGGACGCCCGAGATCAAGTGGCTCGGCACCACCCTCGAAGCGGACGACCCGCGCCCCACCCGGGACATCACGGTCGACCTCACGGACCCCCGCGTCTCCAAGGTGTTCGTGGTCTCCACGACCGTGCCGTAGACGCCGGGCGCGCCCCGCCCCCTCACGGATAGGGTGGGGCCGGGGGCGGAGCCGTAGCGCAGAGGTCGTCGCGCGCGGTCTCCAAAATCGCGAGGACGCCGGTTCGAATCCGGTCGGCTCCGCCTTCCCGCCGACCGTCCCGCTAGCCTTCGATCATGAAGCTCACCAAGCGGCTGCACTCCTGCGTCCAGCTGGAGAAGGACGGGCTCGTGCTCGTCATCGACCCGGGCGCCTTCAGCGAAGCGGACGCCGGCCTCGGCGCCGACGCCCTGCTCGTCACCCACGAGCATCCCGACCACTTCGAGGAGGGCCGGCTGCGCGCCGCCCTCGACGCGAACCCGGCGGCGGGGCTGTGGACCCTGCGCAGCGTCGCGGAGAAGCTCGCCCCCGCGTATCCGGGCCGCGTCCACACCGTGGGCCACGGGGACACCTTCACCGCGGCCGGCTTCGACGTCCAGGTGCACGGAGAACTGCACGCCGTGATCCACCCGGACATCCCGCGGGTCACCAACGTCGGCTACCTGGTCGACGGCTCGCTCTTCCACCCCGGCGACGCGCTGACCGTGCCGGACGCCCCCGTCGACACGCTGATGCTCCCGGTGCACGCCCCCTGGAACAAGATCGCCGAGGTCGTCGACTACGTCCGCGCGGTCAAGCCGCGCGTGGCCATCGACATCCACGACGCCTACCTCGCGGACATCGCCCGCCCGGTCTACGACTCCGCCCTGAACGCCCTCGGCGGCTCCCCGCACACCCGACTCACCGCCGGGGACACGGCCGACCTGTGACTGTCGGTGCCGGGCGGTAGGTTGGACGGCATGCGTATCGCCACGTTCAACGTCAACTCGATCACCGCCCGGCTGCCGCGCCTGCTGGCCTGGCTGGAGAGCTCCGGCACCGATGTCGTGTGCATCCAGGAGACCAAGTGCTCCGCGGAGCAGTTCCCGTACGAGGAGCTGCGCGCGCTGGGCTACGAGTCGGCCGTCAACGCCACCGGCCGGTGGAACGGCGTGGCCCTGCTCTCCAAGGTGGGTCTGGAGGACGTGGTCGTGGGGCTGCCCGGCGGGCCCGACTACGAGGGGGTCCAGGAGCCCCGCGCCATCTCCGCCACCTGCGGCGGCGTGCGCGTCTGGTCGGTGTACGTGCCCAACGGGCGCGAGGTCGAGCACGACCACTACGGCTACAAGCTGGACTGGTTCCGGGCCCTGTCCGCCGCCATCGCCGAAGACGCGGCGGGGGAGCGCCCGTTCGCGGTGCTCGGCGACTTCAATGTGGCCCCGACCGACGAGGACGTCTACGACCCGGCGGTCTTCGAGGGCCTGACCCACGTCACCCCGGCCGAGCGGGCCGCCCTGGAGCAGCTGCGGGCGGCCGGGCTCAGCGACGTCTTCCCGCGCGCGCTCAAGTACGACCGCCCGTACACCTTCTGGGACTACCGGATGCTGGCCTTCCCGAAGAACAGGGGCATGCGCATCGACCTGGTCTACGGGAACGAGGCCTTCGCCAAGGCGGTCACCGACTCCTACGTGGACCGCGAGGAGCGCAAGGGCAAGGGTGCCTCCGACCACGCCCCGGTCGTCGTCGACCTGGAGGTCTAGGCCGTCGGCCCGGGCCGGGGCCCGGTGAACCTTTCCGGCCACAGCACTAGCGCTCGTGGAGGTCTTCCTGGTGCGAGGGCTGCAGCTTGGCCGTGCCCGGGCCGAGGAGGAACGGCTTCCCGTGGTCGGACAGGGTCAACTCGGCACGCTCGCCCGTCGGCAGGGTGACGGTCACCTCCACCGTGAACCCGAAGGTGGCCTGCTCGGGGCTGATGACGGCGGAGATCCCGGATGTGCCCGGGCCACCGCCCACGGGTCCCTCCAGGAAGGTGAACTTCTCGTCCACGGCGAGTGGCATCGTCCCGCCGACGCCTTGCTCGGGAGTCCAGTCCGGGTCGTACCTCAGCGAGCCGCTGGGGAACGGACCGAGCGCGTGCAGCGTGTCGGGGTACAGCTTCCGTTGGACGCCCGGCCAGTCGTACGGCGCGTGAGCGTCCACGCCGGCCGGCGCGCAAGAGTAGCGGTAGCGCTGCCCGGCGCCCTCCCGGACCGATGCGAGTCGCACCCGTGCGTCCAGCACGGCCCCCTCCATGCCGCCGGGGCCGCTGATTTCCAGTCGGAGCTCGTGGTCGCCCGCCGGAACGCCCCCGGCCTGCAGCACGGACGCGTACATTCGGCGGCAGCCCACGCCACGCAGGGCCGCCTCGGTTCCGAACGTGTGCGCCGGGTCTTGCGGCGTGTCGGACTCCGCCTCCCAGCTCTCGGGTTTCGGCAGCAGCATGGCGGCCGCGGAGATCCCGGCCGTCATCGGCCGTGGGTCGCCGAGGGCCCGGGACAACGGGCGCGGGCCATGGAGCTCCTCGTCGGCGGGTGTGGCCAGCGGGGTCGTGACCGGTGGTGCCAGGGTGAAGGGCCGGCCGTCGTCGTCCACGCGTACGGTGACCTGTCTGCCGTCTTCCTCCACGTCCAGTTCGAGCCACCAGGCGCAGGTGCAGGAGGCCGTCGTGACGCTGACCAAGCCGGTGGCCGAACCACCGGCCCGGACGGGGAGCGTGGTGCTCTGGCTGGTGGCCCCGGCGTCCAGCGAGAAGCGGACCGGAGACACGGATTTGAGGTCGTACTTGGTCGGACCCGGCAGCCGTTCTCCGTAGTTGCCCGCGCAGCCGACGTCGTCCCCGCGCGGGACGGGCAGCCGCAGCCCCTTGACCACCCGGATCCCGCGCACCACCACGGCGTGTGAGGAGGGAGCACCGACGACGTAGGCGACCGTGGCCTGCCCGCGGGGCACGGCCCGCGATTCGGAGGCCCACCGGAACAGGGGGAGGCAGCCCAGCGCGTCGCGCACCAGCGCGGCCGGCGGCTGCCGGCCGGGCTTGGGCAGGGTCGCGGTCCAGGGATCCCTCAGCAGGGCCATACCGGTCGCCTGGACACCCGAGGCCGGAGGAACGGGGAACCGTGCGCGCAGCACGGTGACGGTGAGGACCGAGCACAGCGTGAGGACGAGGACGAAGGCGGTCACCGCGGCCGCGGAGCGGGCCCTCGTCATCCCGTGGCCTCCGCGGTCTTGGGGGAAGCGGCCACCCACCCGTGGAGGTTCAAGTTGCAGCGGAATCCCGTTTGCCATGTCGGGATCCCCTGGGCGAGGGCGAACGGACGTCCGTTGTGGTCCACGATGAGGTGCTGCGGCCCCGCTTTCCCCTCCTGCATGTAGGTGACGTCGAGCACGAACTCGTAGGTGACGGCCGGGCCCGTCACGTCGCCCGCCTTGACCTCGATGTCGAAGTGGGCCGGTTCGCCCTGGGCCGCGACCTGGGCCGGGGTGGTGGCCGGGTACTGCCTGGTCGGGCCGTCTTCGGAATCCCGCTCGACAGCGGGCTGCTCGGGGTGGGTCAGGTCGAGGAGCACCCGGCTGATCTCGGCGGCGCCCTCGGGTCCACCGCAGTGGTAGAGAGGGCCGTCGGGTGCGGGGTGCTTGCGCTCGATCCGGGCGCGCAAGGAGGTGATCGTGGCGGGTGCCCGGGTGAAGTTCGTGAGGATCAAGCGGACCCGCATCATGCCCGCGTTGACACCGCCTTCGTCGACCATGCGGTCGAGCGAGGCCGAGGGATCGTTGTAGAGGAAGGGGCTCTTCTCGTACGTGGACCCGGGCGCGGAGCGCACCAGGTGATGCTCGCTCGGCAGGTCCCACCAGATGTCGGTGCCGGCGCTGATCTTGGGTGCGCCGGGCGGTGGTTCGCTCGCCGACCAGATGTCGAGGTACGCGGACACGAGCGCGGCGACGAAGGCGCTGAGCACTACTCCGGCGGCGGCCAGCAGCACCGTCCCGAGCCGTCCCCGCGACCAGGTGGCGAGCGACCTCCGCTCCGGCTCGGCCTCGGGCTCGGGCTCGGCCTCGGGCTCCGGCTCGGCGTCGGGCTCGGCTCCCGTGCCGGGCTCCGAGTCGGGCTCGCCCTCGGGCTCGGCTTCGGCTGCGTCCTCGGTCCCGGGCTCCGCCGGTTCCGCGTCCCCGGTGGGGGCTGCCTCGGCCGCGGCCGGTTCCGGCTCGGCGACGGGTTCCGGCGCCGGCTCCGGACCGGTCTGCGCCTCGGTGGCGCTCGCTGGAATCAACGGATTCTGTTCGCCGCGCGTTTGCGTCATGGCTCCCCCAAGCCTTGGCCCTGCGCACACCCCGCTGTCCTCCGGGGTGTCGCCATGGTGCGGCACCCCCGGCCGTGGGCAGAGTCGAAAAGCAGCCGGATCCGGGAAACGGGCGGCGTATTTCCGCCCCTGTACGGCGGACCGGGTACGGCGGGCAGGGTACGGCGGACACCGCCGATGATCAGCGGTGCGGCGGCGCCGTGCTCCCGGCCCCGCGGGTGCGTCGTCGTCGCGCGCGGATTGTGCCCACGGCCTGTGGTCCTTCAGGCGCGTCCTATGGCCCGTCGCGGATCCGGGTGTCAGGCTGGCACCATGAACATCCCTTTCCTGGCCAACTGGATCAATCGACACGAAACGGAACCGGGTGCGGGACTCGCCGCGGCCCTCGCGGACGACCCCGAGGGCATCAACGAGATGTTCGCGGAATGCGAGATGCTGCGCGCCCAGGCGCGCTCGGCCGGGCTCGAACTCGACGAGAGCCCGCGCTCGTTGGAGGACATCGACCAGCTGATGCCGCGCTGGCGCCGGGATCCGGAGATCACCCCGTGGCTCGGCAACGACGCGGGCTTCTACCTCGGAACGGTGATCGTCCGCTCCGTTCCGGGCGCCGCCTGGCAGGTGTGGCCCAACGGCCAGCCGATGATCAGGCTGGCCTCGGGCCGCGAGCTGAACGTGGTCGAGTCGGGGGTGTCCTGGGCGATGACGGGATCCCCCGAGCTCAGCCAGGCCTACGCCGAGGCCTCGGAAGGCTGAGCTGCCGCGCAAGAGGGCCGAGCTGTCACGTAAGAGGGCCGAGCTGCCACGTAAGGCTGACCTCGCTGGCCTTTATGCGGCTTTTAGGCGTGTCGCGGTGAAGTGCCCTTCCGCGGCTGGATAGTTTGCGCTGACCTCGACACACCGACAAGTGGGCAGGGCAGCGGATGGCCGTCGATCCGTTGATCGAGCTGCGGGACGTCAACAAGCACTTCGGACAACTGCACGTCCTCCAGGACATCAACCTCACCGTCGGCCGCGGGGAGGTGGTGGTGGTCATCGGCCCCTCCGGCTCCGGCAAATCGACCCTGTGCCGGGCGATCAACCGGCTGGAAACCATCGAGTCGGGCACGATCACGCTCGACGGGAAACCGCTGCCGGCCGAGGGTAAGGAGCTCGCCGCCCTCCGGGCGGACGTGGGGATGGTTTTCCAGTCCTTCAACCTCTTCGCGCACAAGACGGTCCTCGCCAACGTCTCCCTCGCCCAGATCAAGGTCAGGAAGCGCAAGAAGGAGGAGGCCGACAAGCGCTCCCGCGAGCTGCTGGAGCGGGTGGGCCTCGCGGACCAGGCCGAGAAGTTCCCCGCCCAGCTCTCCGGCGGCCAGCAGCAGCGCGTGGCCATCGCCCGCGCCCTCGCCATGAACCCCAAGGCCCTCCTCTTCGACGAGCCCACCTCCGCGCTCGACCCGGAGATGATCAACGAGGTGCTGGAGGTCATGCAGCAGCTCGCCGCGGAGGGCATGACCATGGTCGTGGTCACCCACGAGATGGGCTTCGCCCGCTCCGCCGCCAACCGCGTCGTGTTCATGGCCGACGGGAAGATCGTCGAGGACCGGACCCCGGAGGCCTTCTTCACCGCCCCCGAGAGCGACCGGGCCAAGGACTTCCTCTCCAAGATCCTCAAGCACTGAGGGGCGGCCCGATGAGACAGCTTCCGATGAAGGCCGCGGGTGCCCGGGCGAAAGCCCCGCGCACCCGGGTCCTGCCCGCCCTCGCCGCCGCCCTCGTCCTGCTGGGCGCCCTCGCAGGCTGCGGCAAGTCCGGCAGTCCGCCGGTCAAGGGCCCGCAGCCCGAGGACCTGCCCGTCTACCAGGTCAGGGCCGGCTTCCAGCTGCCGGACTCCCCGACCTGGGAGAAGGCCAAGAAGCGCGGCCGTCTCGTGGTCGGCGCCAAGGAGGACCAGCCGTACATGGGGGAGAAGGACCCCGCGAGCGGCCGCTACTCCGGCTTCGACATCGAGATCGCCAAGATGATGTCCGCCTCGCTCGGCTTCGACCCCAAGACGATCGAGTTCAAGACCATCGCCTCCGCCAACCGCGAGACGGCCCTGCAGAACGGCCAGATCGACTACTACGTCGGCACCTACACGATCAACGACAACCGCAAGAAGCAGGTCGGCTTCGCCGGCCCCTACTTCATGGCCGGCCAGTCCCTGCTCGTGCGCAAGGGGGAGACCGAGATCAAGGGTCCCGAGGACCTCGACGGCAAGAAGGTCTGCTCGGCCGCCGGCTCCACCCCCTACCAGCGGCTCCAGAAGGAGTTCCCGCGGGCCGTCCTCGTCGCCTACGACACGTACTCGGTCTGCGTGGACAACCTGCTGACCTACCAGGTCGACGCCGTCTCCACCGACGATTCCATCCTCCTCGGCTACGCGGCCAAGGTCCCCGAGGAGCTCAAGGTGGTCGGCAAGCCCTTCTCCGAGGAGCCCTACGGCATCGGCGTCCCGCGCTCCGACAACGCGCTGCGCTTCGCCCTCGACGACGCGCTCGCCGCGAACGAGAAGAACGGCAACTGGAAGAAGGCCTACGAGGCCACGCTCGGCCTCTCCGGCCAGCCCGCGCCCTCGCCGCCCGCCATCGACCGCTACCCGGCGAGCTGAGGGGAGAGCGCACCGCCATGGACGTACTCACCGACAACTTCTCGCTCTACGGGAAGGGCTTCCTCGGCACCGTGGAACTCACGGTCTACGCCTCCCTCCTGGCCCTGGTCCTCGGATTCCTGATGGCCTCCTTCCGCGTCGCCCCCGTCGGCTCCTTCCGGGTCTTCGGCACCGTCTGGGTGACCATCCTGCGCAACACCCCGCTCACCCTGCTCTTCTTCGCCGTCCTGCTCGGCCTGCCCCGCTTCGGCCTGGTCCTGCCCTTCCAGCTCTTCGCCGTGCTGGCCCTGGGCTGCTACACCTCGGCCTTCATCTGCGAGGTCCTGCGCTCCGGCATCAACACCGTGCCCAAGGGCCAGGGCGAGGCGGCCCGCAGCCTCGGCATGTCCTTCGGACAGACGCTGGGCACGGTCGTACTGCCGCAGGCCTTCCGGTCCGTCATCCCGCCCATCGGCTCCACGCTCATCGCGCTCGCCAAGAACTCGGCGATCGCCGGGGCCTTCAGCGTCACCGAGCTGCTGGGCACGTACAAGACCCTCAACGAGCTGGGCTACAGCATCATCTGGACCTTCGTCTGGATCGCGGTGGGCTACCTGATCATCACCCTGTCCATCAGCGCGCTGTTCAACGTGCTCGAAAAGCGCTACGGAGTCGCCCGATGACCGCGCACGCGCTCCACGGTGACCTGGAGTCCACCGCCCTCTACGACCTGCCGGGTCCGCGCGCCCGGCGCCGCCACTTCTTCTACGGGATCGCCTCGACGGCCGTCATCCTCGGACTGATCGGCTGGCTGCTCTACCTGCTCTTCGACACGAACCAGTTCACCGCCGCCAAGTGGAGCCCCTTCGCCTACACGGGCATCCAGGAGCTGCTGCTCAAGGGGCTCTGGAACACCCTCAAGGCCTTCGCCTACGCCTCGGTGCTCTCGCTCGCGCTCGGCGCCGTCCTCGCGACGGGCCGGCTCTCGGTCCACCGGCCGGTGCGCTGGCTGTCCACGCTGTGCGTGGAGTTCTTCCGGGCCATGCCGGTGCTGGTGATGATCTTCTTCATCTTCGTCGCGCTCAAGGTCCAGCCGCTGCCCGCGCTGGTCGCCGGACTGACCCTGTACAACGGCTCGGTGCTGGCCGAGGTCTTCCGGACGGGCATCAACTCGGTGGCGAAGGGCCAGCGCGAGGCCGCGTACGCCCTGGGCATGCGCAAGACCCAGGTGATGACCTACATCCTGGCCCCGCAGGGGGTCCGGGCGATGCTGCCCACGATCATCAGTCAGCTCGTGGTCGCGCTGAAGGACACCTCGCTCGGCTACCTGATCACCTACGAGGAGTTCCTGCACGCGGGCAAGCTGATCGCCTCCAACCTCGACTACGACCTGCCCTTCATCCCCGTCGTGATGATCATCTCCCCGATCTACATCGGGATGTGCATGCTCCTGTCCTGGTTCGCCACCTGGGTGGCCCGGCGCGAGCGGCGCAACCCCAAGACCAAGGCGGTCGACATCGACATCGACGTGGCCGACCCCGGAACGGCGCTGCCGGGCCGGATCTGACCCGGAGGGCGTACCCCCAGAGCCACACCCGGCCCGGCAGCAGCCGCGGATCACTGCTCGCGCAGCGGCACCGAGACGTACGAGGGATCGGTGCGCGGCGAGGAGAAGGTCAGCTGCCCGCCGGTCGGGTTGTGCTCGATGTACAGCGGGTCGACGGTGTCGACGACGACCGCGAGACGGTGCCCGGCCGGGACGTCGTAGGCGGTGGAGAAGAGTTCCAGGTCCACGCCGAAGGACTGGCCGGCCGGCTTCCCGTGGAAGGTGTACGGGGCGTTGCTGATCAGCTTTCCGATGCCGAGCGGGCCCACGTCGTAGAGGTAGGCGACGAAGGTGCCGTCGGACTTCGAGGGCGTGACGGTGGTGTGCAGCTTGACCGTGCCCCGGACGCGGCGCTCCTCTGCGTAGCGCGGCGACTGCCAGACGGCGGCGAAGGCGCGGGGGAGCAGCGGGATGGAGGCGGTGGGGGGTGCCTGGGCGATCTGGTCGAGCAGGCTGGAGAGCATGATGATCCCGCCGTTGGCGCCGGAGTCGATGCCGGTGAAGAGGTGCTCGCTGTCGGAGAGCATCAGCTTCAGGGCGCCACCGTCGCCGACCGACTTCCAGTCGGCGTAGCCCTCGTAACCGCCGTCACTGCGGGGCTTGATCTGGACGGGGGCCTCGGCGTCGACGCCGTTGGCCGCGCCCTTGAGGTAGCGGTCGAACCAGCGGTGGGCGTTGGTCCAGGTGTCGTTGGGCAGTCCGAGGAGACCGGTGGCCTCGGCGGTGGCGTGATCGCCTGGGCGGAACTCCAGGCGCTTGGGGCCGGTCAGCTTCTCGAAGAACTTCGCGTACTGGTTGGGCGGGAAGATGGTGTCGCCCCAGGCGTTGCCGAGCATGATCGCGGCGCCGTTGGCGTTGATCGCGTCCACCTTCTCGGCGGCGGAGCGCTTCTTGCCCCACTCGATCATCTGCGGCTCCCGGTCCAGCTTCGAGCCGAGGAAGTCGCCGAGGATCTGCTGGAGTTCGGGGCCGGGGCGCCCCGTGAGGAATCCGGCGCCGCCGAGCAGGGCTGCGGCCTGGAGGTGCTGGGTGCGGCCGGAGTAGATGGACTCGATGAGATCGGCCCAGCCGCTGAGCGCGACCACGGCCTTGATGCGGGGATCGCTCGCGGAGGCCAGCAGGCTGATGCCCGCGCCGTAGGAGACCCCGCCCGTGCCGATGTGCGCGGCGTCGGCCGGGGTGTTCGCGAGCGCCCAGTCGATGACGGCGGAGACGTCGGCGATGTCCTTCGGGCCCGCGGTCTCGATCTCGCCGCCGGAGAGCCAGAAGCCGCGGGAGGTGTAACTGACCACGATGTAACCGGAGTCGGCGAGCTTCTTGGCCTGGGCGATGTATTCGATCTGCGGCATGCCCCAGCTGGTCGGCAACACGATCAGCGGGTATTTCGCCCCGGCCCCGGCGCCCGCCGGGGTGAAGACGTTGCCCTTGAGGGTGATGCCGCCGGAGCCGGGGATGTCGTGGAAGGTGATCCCCGAAGAGGCCGCCGAGACGGCGGTGGTCGTACGGGCGGGAGCCGCCTGGGCCTGATGGGGGGCCAGGCCCAGGGCGGCTGCTGCCAGTACGGCTGCCATGGCAGTCGCGGTGCTGGTGGTGCGGACGGTGCGGACCATCGATCGCTCCTCGCGTGTGCCGGGGGTGTCAAAGTGACCCGACGGTAACGGGAGGGGCTTACCGGAAGTAACCCGTGAGTAAGTTACGTGCCGGTAACGATTGAACGATGGTCAACTCGGCGGGGGAGGCGGTCTCGGCCCGGCGGCTTTCAGCCGACCTGCGGGGTGCCGGCCACGGCGCTCTTGGCCTGCCACTGCTCCCAGGTCAGGTTCCACTCGCCGTAGCCGTTGCCGACGTCCGGGTTGCCCTTGGAACCCTGGCCCACGACCTCGAAGGGGTCGCCGACCTGGGCCGATCCGAAGAACGTCTTGGCGTTCTCGTCGCTCATCCCCACACAGCCGGAACTGGTGTTGGCGCGGCCGAAGTTGGCGGTGTTCCACGGGGCGGCGTGCACGTACATGCCCGACCAGGTCAGCCGGATCGAGTAGTCGACCATCTTGTCGTAGGAGTCGCCCAGGCCCACCGTCTGGGAATCCATCCGGATGGTGCCCTCCTTGGCCATCATCACCATCTTGCCGTCCCAGGAGGCCTTCTTGCCGCCGGGAGTTCCGGCCGAGATCGGGATGGTGCCGGCCGCCTGGCCGTCCTCGGTGACCGACATCTTCTTCGTGTCGAGGTTCACCTTGATCAGGCGCTCCTTGCCGATCTTGAACTCGGTGCTGTAGTCCTTGACGAACATCCCGCCGCCGGCGCCGGAGTCGACGCCGTTCAGGTTCATCTGGACCTTCACGTCGGTGCCGGACTTCCAGTACTCCTTGGGCCGCCAGTCCACCCGGTCCTTGCCCGAGTAGTCCGTGATCCAGCCCCAGGAACCCTCGGTGTTGTTCGAGGTGGTGACCTTCAGCTGCTTCTCGACGGCCGCCTTGTCCTTCACCGGGTTGTCGAAGACGATCGAGACCGGCATGGCCACACCCACGGTGCTGCCCTTGGATATGTTGATCGAGACCTTGTTCACCTTGTCGGGGGCCGAGGTCTTGAAGGTCGTGGTCGCGCTCTGGCTGTCGGTGTTCTGCGCATCGACCTTGTACTCGGCCGAGGGCAGGGCGTTGCCCTGCGAGGTCCAGGTCTTCCCGTCGGCGGATATCTGCCCGGCCAGCTCCCCGCCCTTGGCGTCCGTCACCTTCACCGTCGCGAGCTTGCCCTCGGCGATCGTCACGGTCACCGGCGCCCCTGCCTTCACCTGGTCGCCGGTGAGGTTCACCGAGACCGCCATGGCCGGCTTCTCCTTCATCTCCGCCTTGGCTCCGCCACCCGCGGTGGCGCCGCCGCCCCCGCAGGCGGCGAGCGAGGCGGCCAGCAATGCGGTACCGGCCGCGATGGCGGTACGGCTGCGTACAGAGAAGACCCGGCGTGTGCGGCTCAACGAAAACCCCTCCGAAGTAATGATCGTCCGCAAAAGAAGATGCGAACGGAACGACTCTAGGTTGCGGGAGATCAGGAAAACTTCAGGATTTCCCATGTGACATGGACCGCAGCGATACGGTCATCGTCCGGTCACAATCGGCGGACACCGCCGTCACGGTCACCTGTGAGAGTCCTGTGCATCCACCGATTTGGGCGTACAGGACGTACAGGAAGGCCGGTCAGCCGTGTGTGCACTGCTCGTGACCCCCACCCAGCCGCACCAGACCCGAAGCCGGGACAGGGAGCTCACCGTGCGCTCGCTGTCCGAAGCGGAATACCAGGCATTCCTTTCCGGGAACGGCCGGGCCAGTTTTCTCCAGTACCCGTCCTGGGGTGGCGTAAAGGACCTTTGGCGCTCGGAAAGGGTCGGATGGCACTATCCCGGCGGTGAAATAGAGGGAGCCGGTCTCGTTCTCTACCGTCAATTCCCGGGCACCCGCAAATACTTCGCCTACCTCCCCGAGGGACCCGTCGCCGACTGGGCCGACCCCGACATCGACCGCTGGCTGACCCCCCTCAAGAACCACCTCAAGGCCTCCGGCGCCTTCGCCGTGCGCATCGGGCCCACCCCCGCCTACCGCCGCTGGGACGCGGCCACCGCCAAGGCGGGCACCGGCCCGGGCCGGCAGATCTCCGACGTGCTCGCCACCGAGGTGGACCCGGTCGGCGCCGCGCTCGCCGACCGGCTGCGCACCCGCGGCTGGAAGCGCTGCGGAGGCGAGGACGACGGCGACGCCCAGCCCCGCCACGTCTTTCGCGTACCGCTCGCCGGGCGCACCCGCGACGAACTGTGGTCGGGCCTGAACCAGGAGTGGCGGCGCAATGTGCGCAAGGCCACCAAGGCGGGTGTCGAGACCGTCGTCGGCACCGCGGCGGACCTGCCCGAGTTCTACCGGCTGCTGCGCATCACCGAGGAGCGCGACGGCTTCAGGCTCGGCCGCTCGCTGGCGTACTACCAGCAGCAGTACGAGGTCCTGAACGCCGAGGAACCCGGCCGCATGCGCCTCTACCTGGGCGTTCACCAGGGCGAGATCCTCGCCGCGCACACCATGATCGTGGCCGGCAGCCGGGTCTGGTACCAGACCGGTGCTTCCGCCGACCACCGCCGCGAGGTCCGCCCCAGCAACGCCCTGCAGTGGCGCATGATGTGTGACGCACATGCACTCGGAGCGGACGAATACGACATGCGCGGGGTACCCTCCACCCTCGACCCCGACGAACGTTCCTTCGGGCTGCTGCGCTGGAAGCTCGGCACCGGCGGACAGGTCGTCGAAACCCTCGGCGAGTGGGAGACCTCCATGGACGGATACGCCAACACGGCCCTCTACAAGGCGTTCCAGGCGTACATGGCCCGCCGGTGACCCTCGCAGACCCCAGAGCGGCCGGCACCCCGGCCGCGCAGGACACCCCCGCCGCGCAGGACACCCCCGCCGCGCAGGACACCCCGGCCCCGCAGGACACCGCCGCCGAGGCCGCGACAGGGCCCGCCGCCGACCGCGCAGCACCGAAGAAGACCTCGGTGCTGCGCAGCGGCGCGCTCATGGCCGCCGGCTCGATCGTCTCCCGCGCCACCGGCTTCGTCCGCTCCGCCGTGATCGTCGCCGCGCTGGGCACCACCCTGCTCGGCGACGGCTACGCGGTCGCCAACACCGTCCCGAACATCCTGTACATCCTGCTCATCGGCGGCGCCCTCAACGCGGTCTTCGTCCCCGAGCTGGTCCGCGCCGCCAAGGAGCACGAGGACGGCGGCGCCGCCTACACCGACCGGCTGCTCACCGTCTGCACGGCCGCGCTGCTGGTCCTGACCGCCACCGCCGTACTGGCCGCCCCGCTCATCGTCTCGGCGTACACCGGCTACAGCGGCGGCCAGGAGTCCACCACCGTGGCCCTGGCCCGCTACTGCCTCCCCCAGATCCTCTTCTACGGGCTGTTCACCCTGCTCGGGCAAGTGCTCAACGCCCGCGGCCGGTTCGGGGCCATGATGTGGACCCCGGTCCTCAACAACCTCGTCGTCATCGCCGTGTTCGGGCTCTTCCTGTACGTCTCCCACGGCGCGACGGACGGCCTGAGCGCCTCCGAGACCCGGCTGCTGGGCATCGGCACCACCGCCGGCATCGTCGTGCAGGCCCTCGGCCTGATCCCCTCGCTGCGCGCCGCCCGCTTCCGCTGGCGCCCCCGCTTCGACTGGCGCGGCAGCGGGCTGGCCCGCCCGCTGCGCAACGCGGGCTGGCTCGTCCTGCTCGTCCTGACCAACCAGATCGCGTACTGGGTCGTCACCCGGCTCTCCACCGCCACCGGGCAGCGCGCCGTCGACGCGGGCCTCGCGGGCGGCGCCGGCTACACCGCCTACAGCAACGCCTACCTGCTGTGGATGGTCCCGCAGGGCATCATCACCGTCTCCCTCGTCACCGCCCTCATGCCCCGGATGAGCTCCTCCGCCACCGACGGCGACCTCGGGGCCGTGCGCAGGGACGTCTCCTACGCGCTGCGCTCCAGCGCGGCCTTGGTCGTCCCCGCCGCCGCGCTCTTCACCGCCCTCGCCCCCTGGGTGATCGGCAGCGTCTTCGAGTACGGCCGCACCGGCCCCGCCGACGTGGCCGTCATGGCCGGCATGCTCGCGGCCTTCGCACCCGGCCTGATCGCCTACTCCGCGCAGTACGTGCTCTCCCGCGGCTTCTACGCCCTCTCCGACACCCGGACCCCCTTCTTCCTCAACCTCACCATCGCCGCCCTCAACGCCGGGCTCTCGCTCGCCGCGTACCTGGTGCTGCCGCCGCGCTGGGCCGTCACCGGCATGGCCGCTGCCTGCTCGATCGCCTTCACCGCGGGCGCGGCCCTCACGGCGTACGTCCTGTCCCGGCGGCTCGGGCCGCGCACGGGGACCCGTACGCAGCGCAAGAACACCGCCGTACGGACCCACTTGCGGCTCCTCGCCGCCTGCACCCCGGCGGCCGCCGCCGGGTACGCGGCCGCACGCTCCGTCGACCGGTTCGGGCACCTCTCCGGGCCCCTCGGGAACTTCGCCGGAGTCGCGGCGGGAACCGCGGTGATCGTTCTCGTCGTCCTACTCCTCGCCCGCCCCCTGCGGCTCACGGAGATCACCGACCTGCTGGACTCCGTACGCCGCAAGACCGGCCGATAGGACAGGCCCGCGACCGGCCGTCCCCGGCCGGACCCGCTGCGGCCGCCGATATCGGCCGAAAGCGGGAGGGGACCGATCGACGATCCTGGAATACTGACCCGATGCCACGCGTACTGCTGATCGAGGACGACCCTTCCATCAGGGAGGGCGTGGGTCTCGGCCTGCGCCGCAGGGGCCACGACGTGAGCGCCGCCGAGACCGGCGAGGCCGGACTCGAACTCATGGCGAGCTTCCACCCCGAGCTCGTCCTGCTCGACCTCATGCTGCCCGGCATCAACGGGGTCCAGGTCTGCCGCCGGATCCGCGAGAACAGCCAGGTACCGATCATCATGCTCACCGCACGCGGGGACGACTTCGACATAGTCGTCGGCCTGGAGGCCGGAGCCGACGACTACATCGTCAAACCCGCCCGCACCGAGGTCATCGAAGCCCGCATCAAGGCCGTGCTGCGCCGCCTCAGCGAGCCCGCCGGCGGGCGCCCCGACGTGGAGTTCCACGGCGAGCTGGCCGTCGACCGCGCCGGGCTCACCGTCGCCAGGAACGGCGAGCGCCTCCCCCTGGCCCCCAGTGAGATCAAGCTCCTGCTGCACCTGTCGGCCTCGCCCGAGCAGGTCTTCTCCCGCCAGCAGCTCCTCGAATACGTGTGGGACCACAGCTACCACGCCGACGCCCGGCTGGTGGACGCCTGCGTACGCCGCCTGCGCCACAAGATCGAGGACCCCGACGGCGCCCCCCGCTACATACAGACCGTGCGCGGCTTCGGCTACCGCTTCGGCCCGCTGTAGGCGCCGAGCATGAGACGTTTCGCACCGCTGGGCCTGCGCACCCGGCTGATCGCCGCCTTCCTGCTGGTCGCCGCCATCTGCGCGGTGAGCACGGCCGCGCTCACCTACCAGCAGGCCCGCAACGCGATCCTCAAGCAGAGCCAGGACACCGCCGTCAGCACCCTGCGCGACCTGGTCGACTCCCAGTACACCCAACTGCCCATGGGGCAGGCGGAACTCCAGCGGCTCGTCGGGGAACTGGGCAAGCGCGGCCAGCCGCACCCCTGGATCGTCTACGGGGAGTACGGAAAGCTCCGCGCCAGCTCGAACCAGGGCGGCAAGACCGTCTCCCCCTCCGTCAGCGAACAGCTCCGCAGCCAGGTGACCGCCCATCCGCACGGGGCCTTCCAGCGCACGAAGGACCGGAGCGGCAACCTCTCCCTCGTCGTCGGCATGCCCGCCGTCTTCAAGTACAAGGAGGCCTACGAGAGCACCGGCGCCGTGTTCTACGCCGTCGTGCCCCTGGACACCGAGCAGACCACCGTCGAGGCCCTGGTCGCCGCCGCCAGAAGGGGCGCCGTACCGGGCCTGGCGATCGCCCTGATCCCCGCCCTGCTCGCGGCGCGCAGCGTCCTGAGGCCCGTACGGGACATGCGCAAGGCCGCCCAGCGGCTGGGCCGCGGCCGGCTCGACACCCGGATCGAGGTGCGCGGAGCCGACGAACTCGCCGGACTGGCCCGCACCTTCAACGAGACGGCCCGCGCCCTCGAACAGTCGGTCAGCGAACTCCGGGAGGCCGAGGCCCGCGCCCGCCGCTTCGCCGCCGACGTCTCCCACGAACTGCGCACCCCGCTCGCCGGGATGCTCGCCGTCACCGAGGTCCTCGACGAGGGCGCCGAGGAACTCGACGCCGACACCGCCAAGGCGCTGCGCCTGGTCAGCGCCGAGACGGAGAAGCTCGCGGTGCTCGTCGAGGACCTCATGGAGATCTCCCGCTTCGACGCCCGCGCCGCCGAGCTCAACCTCGACGAGGTCGACGTGGCCGAGGCCGTCACCAAGACCCTGGAACGCCGCCACTGGACCGACGGGCGGGTCAGCACCGACCTGCCCCCGGACGTCCGCGCCCTGCTCGACCCGCGCCGCTTCGACGTGGTCCTCGCCAACCTCGTGGGCAACGCCCTCAAACACGGCGGGACCCCGGTCCGCGTCTCGGTCCGCACCGAGGGCGGGCCCGAGGGGGAGCGGCTGCTCGTCGAGGTCGCCGACAGCGGGCCCGGCATCGCCCCCGAGGTGCTGCCGCACATCTTCGACCGGTTCTTCAAGGCCGACGCCGCCCGCACCCGCTCCACGGGCAGCGGCCTGGGCCTGGCCATCACCCTGGAGAACGTCCGCCTGCACGGCGGCACCCTGCACGCAGCCAACGCCCCCGGCGGCGGCGCCCTCTTCACCCTCGACATGCCGCTGGAGGCCCGCGTATGACCCGGGTGCGCAAGGCCGTGGCCGCGGCCGCGCTGACCGTCCCCCTGCTCCTCGCCACCGGCTGCGGCATCGCCACCAGCGGGGTCGTGGAGAGCGGCCGCGCCGGGACCGTGAAACTGGCCACCGCGCCGGATCCGGGCCTGCTGTACTTCATCGCGCCCGACGGCGCGCTCGTCCCGGTCCCGGTCTCCGACCGGATGCAGCGGTCGGACGCCGGCTTCACCATCGGGGAGCTGCTGGAGGGGCCGAACGAGGCCGCGCGGGAGGCCGGTCTGACCAGCGAGATCCCGGTGCCGGACGCCAAGAACCCGTTCGGCCCGGACTACGCCCGGGCGGGCGTCAAGTCCTTCGGCGACGGGAAGACCCTGCGCGTCGTGCTGCCCGTCCCGGTCGAGCCGCTGTCCGGCCCGGCCCGGCGCCAACTGGCGTGCACGGCCCTGGCGGCGGTGACCACCAGGCCGGCCCCCGAGATCCTCCTCATCGGCTCCGACGGCAAGGAGCAGAACGCCGTGTGCGAGGTCAGGCCGGAGGACTGAGCCCGGCCGGGGCGCGCGGGACGGCAGGCCCGGCCCCCGCTCCCGCGCGGCCCCTTGCGGGCCGGGGCCGGTCCCCGCCGCCGTGTGGCCCCTTGCGGGCAGGGTCCCGTCCCCGCCACCGTGTGGCGCATGGACCAAGGACCGGCCCCCGACGTCTTCGACCCGCGCCTCTACGCCGAAGGCGTCCCGTACGAGCGCTACCGGCTGCTGCGCGACCACCACCCGGTGGCCTGGCAGCGCGAGCCGGAGGTGCTCGGCTGGCCCGCCGGCCCCGGCTTCTGGGCCGTCACCCGGCACGCCGACGTGGTCCGGGTGCTGCGCGACCACCGCACGTACTCCTCGCACCTGGGCGCCACCCAGATCCGCGACCCCGACCCGGCCGACCTGCCCTTCCTGCGGCGCACCATGCTCAACCAGGATCCCCCCGAGCACGGGACCCTGCGCCGGACCGTGGCACGCGCCTTCACCCCGGCCCGCGTCGACGCCTTCGCCGCCCGGGTCCGCGGCCGCGCCCGTACGCTGCTGCGCGCCGCCCGCGACGGCGCCGAGGACGGGGCCGCCGACCTGGTGCGCACCGTCACCGACGAGTACGCGCTGCTGAACCTCACCGACCTGCTGGGCGTTCCGGCCGCGGACCGGGGGCTGCTGCTGGAGTGGACCGTACGGATCATCGGCTACCAGGATCCCGAGGACGCCCCGGCTCCGCTGCCGGGCCCCGACGGGAAGCCGCTCAACCCGCGCTCACCGGCGCTGCTGGGGGAGATGTTCGCGTACGCCCGCGAACTGGCCGCCCACAAAAGGGCCCACCCGGGCGACGACGTGATGACCGCCCTCGCGCTCGCCGGACTTCAGGACGCGGAGCTGGAGATGTTCTTCTTCCTGCTCACCGTCGCGGGCAACGACACCGTGCGCAGCGCCGCACCGGGCGGGCTGCTCGCCCTGGCCCGCGACCCGGACGCCTACGCCGGACTCGCGGACGGCCGGGCCCCGTTGGACCGGGCGGTGGAGGAACTCCTGCGCGTGCACCCGCCGGTGCTGAGCTTCAGGCGCACCGCCGCCGCCGACACCGAGCTCGCCGGGCAGCCGATCCGGGCCGGCGACAAGGTGGTGGTCTTCCACGCGTCCGCCAACCACGACGAGCGGGTCTTCGCCGACCCCGGCCGCCTCGACCTCGGCCGCGCCCCCAACCCGCACGTCTCCTTCGGGGACGGCCCGCACGTGTGCCTGGGCGCGCACTTCGCCCGGCTCCAGCTGCGGGTCCTCTACGAGGAGTGGCGCACGGTGATGCCCGCACCGGAACTCGCGGGCCAGCCGCGCCGGTTGGTGTCGAACTTCATCAACGGGATCACACGGCTGCCGCTGCGGGTGTCCGGGCCGGCCGGGTGACATCGGCGATCAGTTCCGTCACGTCGGGGCCGTAGGCGTCGGAGTTGATCACCTTCAGCAGGAGGCAGAAGGAGTCGTGGCCGTACTTCCCGGCCAGCTTGTGGTGGTTCCTGGCCAGGTAGCGGGCCGCGGCCTGATTGCTGACGGCGGTCTGCCCGCACAGCAGGAACACGGGCCGGGAGCCCGGTCCGGCGGTCAGCCGGGCGAGCAGCACGTGCTCGACGAGCCCCTTCTCCCAGCGGTACGTCTCGCCGCCGACGGTGATCGCCCCGCGGTCCGGTACGGGATCGCTGGAGACGATGATCTGCACCCCGGGGAGCATGGAGCCCAGGTGCGCCGTCGTCCGGGAGTTGGAGGACGGCCCGCCCACGCAGAACTCGGCCCGCTCGCCGAAGCCCTGCCGGGCTCCGTCGTGGGTGACGATCTGGACGTTCGCCCCGCAGTCCTTGATCAGGGCGGATATCTCCAGCAGGGCGAAGGCGTCGTTGCGGTGCAGGGAGGAATCGGTGCCGCCCATCTGCCGGTTGACCACGAACAGACAGTCGGAACCGGTCGGCAGCCCGAAGAAGGCCTGCTTGCGGCGGAGCGTGCGGCGCCACAAGTAGGTCCGGGCGAACCAGCCGAAACCGCCGCTGATGGCAGTGGCCGCCACCCCCAGTACGAGATTGCGCACGTCGTCGTTCATGGCGCGGATGGTAGCCGGGGTTGCGCCGTCCTGACGCGGGGGGTGCGGTGAAGTTACAGTGCCGGACTCAGGCCTGGGCCAGGGGGGCCGACAGGCCGTCGACTGGAGGTACGGATGCGTCGTCCCGCCGCAGCACGTCAGTTAGCGCTCCTCGCACTCACCGGTGCGCTCGTCTCCACCGGCGCCGCCGCCCCGCCGTCCGCGCCGGGGGCTCCGGAGAAGGTGCCGGTCGCCACCGGTTACGGCGGGGCCGTCGCCAGCGTCGACGCCGACGCCAGCGCGGCCGGCATCGCCGTCCTGCGCTCCGGAGGCAACGCCGTGGACGCCGCCGTCGCCACGGCCGCCGCGCTCGGGGTCACCGAGCCGTACTCCGCCGGCATCGGCGGGGGCGGCTACTTCGTGTACTACGACGCCCGCTCCGGCCGGGTGCGCACCATCGACGGCCGCGAGACCGCCCCGGCGAGCGCCACCGCCGCGCTGTTCCAGGAGAACGGCCTGCCCATCCCCTTCGCCGAGGGCCAGACCAGCGGCCTCGGCGTCGGAGTCCCCGGCACCCCGGCGACCTGGCAGAGCGCGCTGGAGTCCTGGGGCACCCGCCCGCTCGGCCAACTCCTGGGGCCCGCCGAGAAGCTGGCCCGCGAGGGCTTCGCCGTGGACTCCACCTTCCGGGCCCAGACCGCGCTCAACGAGGCCCGGTTCCGGGACTTCCCCGACACGAGGGAGCTCTTCCTGCCCGGTGGGGCCCTCCCGGTGGTCGGTTCCACCTTCAAGAACCCGGACCTGGCCGCCACTTACGCCGAGCTCGGCCGCAAGGGCGCGGGCGCGCTCTACCGGGGCCGGCTGGCCGAGGACATCGTCCGGGCCGTGCGCACGCCCCCGGTGGACCCGGCCGCCACCCGCGTGGTCCGCTCCGGCGATCTGACCACCGCAGACCTGCGCGCGTACGCGACCAAGCGGCAGGACCCGACCCGGGTCGGCTACCGCGGCCTGGACGTGTACAGCATGGCCCCGTCCTCCTCCGGCGGCACCACCGTCGGGGAGGCGCTGAACATCCTGGAGCGCAGCGACCTCGGTTCGCTCACCGAAGCCCAGTACCTGCACCGGTTCATCGAGGCCTCCCGGATCTCCTTCGCCGACCGGGGCCGCTGGGTCGGCGACCCGGCCGCCGAGGACGTGCCCACGAAGGAGCTGCTCTCGCAGCGGTACGCGGACACGCGCGGCTGCCTCATCGACCCGGCCAAGGCGCTGACCAGCCCGCTGGCTCCCGGCGATCCCCGTAACCCGGTCGCGTGCGGCGGCTCCGGGCAGGCCGCCCCGACCACCTACGAGGGGGAGAACACCACGCACCTGACCGTCGCCGACCGCTGGGGCAACGTGGTCTCCTACACGCTGACCATCGAGTCGACCGGCGGCAGCGCCATCACCGTCCCGGGACGCGGCTTCCTGCTCAACAACGAGCTGACGGACTTCTCCTTCGCCCCGGCCGCAGCCGGAGTCCCCGACCCCAACCTGCCGGGCCCCGGCAAGCGGCCGCGCTCCTCGATGTCCCCGACCATCGTGCTGGAGCACGGGCGCCCGGTGCTGGCGCTGGGCTCCCCGGGCGGGGCGACCATCATCACCACGGTGCTCCAGACCCTGACCGGGCACCTGGACCGCGGACTGCCGCTGGTGGAGGCCATCGCCGCGCCGCGGGCCAGCCAGCGCAACCAGACCACCACCGAACTGGAGCCGGGCCTGTGGAACAGCCCGGTCCGCGCCGAGCTGGAGGCCCTGGGGCAGGGCTTCCGGCAGAACCCTGAGATCGGCGCGGCCACCGGGGTCCAGCGGCTGCCCGACGGGCGGTGGCTGGCCGCGGCCGAGACGACCCGGCGGGGCGGCGGCTCGGCGATGGTGGTGCACCCGAGGGGGGAGCGGTAGCCCTTACAGGGCGGTGAGGATCCTCGGGCCGGCGGCGGTGATCGCGACCGTGTGCTCGGAGTGCGATGCGCGGCTGCCGTCGACGGTCCGCAGGGTCCAGCCGTCGGCGTCGCAGGCGTAGTCGTCGGTGCCGCCCGCGATCAGCATCGGCTCGATCGCGATCACCATGCCGGCGCGCAGCTTCGTACCCTGCCCGGCCGGGCCCTCGTTGGGCACGCCCGGCTCCTCGTGCATGGAGCGTCCGACGCCGTGGCCGCCGAAGCCGTCGGGGATTCCGTACCCGGCGGCGCGGCAGACGCTGCCGATGGCATGGGCGATGTCGCCGACGCGGTTGCCGGGCCGGGCGGCGGCGATGCCCGCCGCGAGGGCCGCCTCGGAGGTCGCGATGAGGTGCAGGTCGGCGGGGCGGGCCCGGCCCACGGTGAAGCTGACGGCCGCGTCGCCGACCCAGCCGTCCAGCTTCGCGCCGCAGTCGATGCTGACCAGATCGCCGTCGCCCAGCCGGTAGTCGTTCGGGATGCCGTGCACGATCGCGTCGTTGACGGAGGCGCAGATGACGGCCGGGAAGGGGACCGGCGCGAACCGCGGCCGGTAGCCGAGGAAGGGCGAGCTCGCACCGGCCTCACGGAGCACCTCGCGCGCGACCAGGTCGAGCTCCAGCAGGGACACCCCCACGGCGGCCCGGTCCCGGACGGCGGCGAGGGCCTGCGCGACGACTCGGCCGGCGGCGCGCATCCGGTCGATCGATCGGTCTGTCTTCAGTTCCATCATGCCAATAACTATACCGGTATAACTGTAACGGGATACTTATTGGTTTCCGGGGTAGGATGAGGTCATGGTCCGTACCCCCCTCACCCCCGAAGAGCGCGAGCGCGGCGAGCGGCTGGGCGCCCTGTTGCGCACGGCCCGCGGTGGCCGCAGCATGGTCGAGGTCGCGGCCAGTGCCGGGCTCTCCGCCGAGACCCTCCGCAAGATCGAGACCGGCCGGGCCCCGACCCCGGCCTTCTTCACCGTCGCCGCCCTCGCCGGGGCCCTGGGGCTGTCCCTGGACGAAGTGATGCGGCGCTGCGCCCTCGTGCCCGTGTGAAGTCCGGGTCCGCGAGTGGGCCGCGGCCGTTCGGCCGCCGGGCCCGCCATCCGGCGTGCCGTTAGGGCGGGCCCGGCGGCCGAACGGCCCAATCGGCGGTGGGAGGGCCGGGGCGCGGGGCAAGCGTGAAGGCGTGTCAGACATGAACGCATCCGCATCCAAGCGACTCGGCCTCGGACTCGTGGGCGCCCTCCTCGCGGGCGGCCTGCTGCTCGCGGCGTGCGCCGCCCCCGAGGGCCGGGCCCACGCCAAGGACCCGGGCGACGTGGTCTTCCGCCACCCGGGCGTCGTCGTCAGCCACACCCGGCTCCAGCACGCGAAGCAGATGGTCGCCGCCGGCAAGGAGCCGTGGAGCTCGGCGTACCGGGCGCTCCTCGCGAGCCGCTACGCCTCCCTCGACTACCAGCCGCACCCGGCCGGCGTGGTGCCCTGCCCCTTCGACTCGGGGCCGCAGTCCTGCCTCGACGAACGGCAGGACGCGATCGCCGCGTACACCCACGCCCTGCTGTGGTCGGTGAACGGCAAGGCCTCCCACGCGCGCAAGGCCGTGCAGATCATGGACGGATGGTCGGCCGTGATGAAGCGCCACGCCGAGGACAACGCCGGCCTCCAGGCCGCCTGGTCCGGCTCCACCTGGGCGCGCACCGCCGAGATCATCCACGCCGACTACCCGAGCTGGGGGGACGAGCGGGTCGCCCGCTTCAAGGAGATGCTGCGCACGGCCTACCTCCCGGCCGTCCGCGCGCAGGTGCCGGCGTACAACGGCAACTGGGAGCTCGCCATGACCGACGCCGCCCTCGGCATCTCCGTCTTCCTGGAGGACCAGGCCGTCTTCCGGGAGTCCCTGGAGCGGTTCCGCGAGCGCGTCCCCGCGTACTTCTACCTCGAGCGGGACGGCGCGCACCCGCTCGCCCCGCCGCGCACCGGCATCGACTCGCCGGACAAGGTCGCGTCGTACTGGTTCGGCCAGGGGACGTACGCCGACGGCATCGCCCAGGAGACCTGCCGCAACCTCATGCACGTCGGCTACGCCCTCGCGGCGTCCGCGCACATCGCGGAGACGGCCTGGCACCAGGGCATCGACCTGTACGGGGAGCAGGGCGAGCGGCTCCGGGCGGCACTGGAGTTCCACGCGAAGTACCAGCTGGGGGAAGAGGCCCCCGGGTGGCTGTGCGGCGGCAAGCTGGAGCGCACGATGGGCCCCGACCTGGAAGTGGCGCTCCAGCACTACGCGGTGCGGACGGGCGCGAAACTCCCGTACACCCGCGAGCTGGTCGAGAAGACGCGGCCGGCCGGGACGGACGACCTGTTCGTGGCGTGGGAGACCCTCACCCACGGGGAGAGCTAGCACGCCCCTTTCGGATCGTGCCGGGCGATGCCGCTGACGGGCCGGTGCCGCTGGCGGGCCGCGTAGGGTCGGGGGCATGACGATCGAGGAACTGGGCCGAGCGAGGTACGTCAGTCTCACCACCTTCCGCAAGGACGGCACCGCGGTGGCCACGCCCGTGTGGGCCGTGGTGGACGGCGGCGAGCTGTACGTGTGGACGCGCAACGACGCGTGGAAGGTGAAGCGGATCCGCAACAACGGGCGGGTCACCGTCGTGCCCTGTGACGTACGCGGACGGGTCGCCGACGGGGCCGTCGCGGTCGAGGGCGAGGCGCGGCTGCTCGACGAGGCGGGGCTGAAGCGGGTGCGGAAGCTGATGACGCGCAAGTACAAGTGGCAGTTCTGGATGCTGGACGTGCCGGCCGCCCTGGTCCGGCGCGAGCGCCCTCACACCGCGATCGCGGTCACGCTTGCCCCGCCCGCCGTCTAGCTTTGAGACTCCTGTAGCCCGCCCGTAACACGGGTGGGATCCAATGCGGGGATGGAGACCGCGACTTCGCAGGTGATCGGCCAACTCTCCGGATACATGCGGGGATTGACGCAGCGACTGGATCCAGGGACAGGCTGGTACGGGGAGTTCCTGCGGCGGGACCCGGAGGGGATGCGGGCCTGTCTGGACGGAGCCGCGATGCCCCCGTGGGACGTACTGGAGTCCCTGCTCGGGGACTTGGCGGTGTCGACGGGTCCGGTGGCGCTCGCGCGGGAGACCCGGTACGCGGCCGGGCTGCGGGCCGCGGCCGTAGGCGTCTGGGACCGGCTGCCCGGCGGGGTCGAGGAATTGCGCACGCTGCTCGCTTCGGCCGCCGAGCAGCGGGCCCGGGCCCGGGCGGCCCTGCGCGCGCTGTCGGCGCGGCTGGCGGAAACGACGGACCGGGCGGAGGCGGAGGCCCTGTCCCGGGAACTCTCCTGGACCCGGGACGACGACGCCCGCGCGACCGCCCGCCACGAGGACCTGACGACCCGCCTGGAGGCGGTGGCCCCGACTCCGGCGTCGACCCGGGCTTCCGGCCGGCCCGGGTACCCGTCGCCGGCACGGCCGGAGCCCCTGAACGGGGTGCCCGCACAGCGCACCGCGACCTCGCCGGGCGCGGTGTGGCCGGGGCCGCGGGACGGGATGCGGGAGGACGCGCAGGCGGAGTCCCGCGACGCGGCGTGGGGCGAGGCGCCCGCGGAGGCCCGGGGGGCGACCTCGGGCACGGCTTCGGACACGACCCCGGACGCGATGGCGGGCCCGGTGCCGGAAGGGGCGGCGGCCCCGGTCGGGCGGGCCGAGGGGCGGTGGCTGCGCGGCACGCGGCGCAGCGGCGGAGCCCGCTACGCGGGTGCGGCCGCGCCCGAAGCCCCGGCGGTCACCACGCCCCCGGGGCAGCCGTCCTCCGTCACGCCCCTGCGCGGCGCCCGCTTCGGGCTGCCCTCCCGCCCGGCGGCGGCCGAACCCGACCCGGCGGGGGAGCCGGTGCCGGAACAGGACGCTTCGGCAGGCGTGGCCGGGCAGGGGAGCCCGACCCCGGGAACCCGGTACGAGCCCGCCCGCCCGGGCTCCGAAGGGCCGGGCCCCGGGCAGGCGTCCGCGGCTTCGGGCCAGGGCGGCTACGCCGGGTCCGGGCGGATGGGCGGTCATCCCGGGGCCGGGACCGTAGACGGCCATCCCGGGTCCGGGACCGCAGACGGCCATCCCGGGGCCGGGCTCGCGGGCGGTCATCCCGGGGCCGGGACCGCAGACGGCCATCCCGGGGCCGGGCTCGCGGGCGGCCATCCCGGGGCCGGGCCCGCCGATGGGCACCTCGGATCCGGGCGTACGGGCGGGTATCCCGCAGCCGGGCCCGCAGCCCGGCCTCTCGGGTCCGGGGCGTCGGCCGAGGCCGCCTGGAGCCCGGCTTCCGGTCGGCCGGGCGGTGACTCCGGCTCGTCGGGCCAGGGCGGACGCCCGCCCGGCACCCCGGCCTGGAGCGCGGGATACGCCCCCGCCGCCGACCCGGGGTCGCGGCCCCACCCGCAGGGCGAGCCCACCCCGTGGCAGGACCGGGCCCGCGCCGGCGGAGCGCCCGCGGACTCCGCCCAGTGGCCCGGCTCCGCACCCGGCTCCGCACCCGGCTCCGCCCCCGGTTCTGGCCCCGCCTCCGCCCCCGGCTCCACCGCCGGAGGCGACCCGCACGGCGTGCCCGCCCCGTGGGCCGGGGCTCCCGGTGGCGGCTTCGTGGCGGGGCTCGTGGCCTTGCGGGGGCAGGGGCGGAGCGGTGAGGCGCACGTGCTGCTCTGCGAGGCGGCCGCCGGGCCCGCCGAGCGGCTGCTCGGACTGGGGGAGGAGCTGCGACGGGCGGGCCTGGCGGCGGACTGGGCCACCCTGCTCTGGGAGGCGGCCTCGCTGCCGCCCGCCCGGTTCGCCGCGGCCGCCGCCGCGCTCGGGCCGGCCGACCGCGACGCCCTGCTGCGCCAGGGCGCGGCCCGCCCGGCCGCCGAGATCGCCGAGGCCGCCCTCGTGCTCGCGGAGGCCGGGCACGCCCAGGAGGCGGACGCGCTGCTCGCCGCCTTCGTCCGGGTCCGCACCGCGGAGGAGTCGGCCCGGCTCGCGCGCCGGGACCCCCGGTGGTTCGCGCCCCGGCTGCTCCGCGCGGCCGAAGCCCTCTCGGGGGCTCATCACCGTGACCTGTTGCACGCCCTTCGAGTCGCGAATCTGCCCGTCGCCTGACCGGAATCGACCACGTGGCGACGTAACTCCTGCGTTTGCTGATCGACTACTCCAACCGCGCAAGGCGGTCTTGCCCCGGGCCTGGCCGAGGCCTACCTTCAACTCCCTACGCGCAGCCGTCGTACACCCTCTACGTGCGTAGAAGCCGGCGTACCCGTCGCGAGGAGCAGCTCATGGCCCAAGTCGTCCGCGCCGCAATCGTCCAGGCCACCTGGACCGGAGACACCGAGTCGATGATCGCCAAACACGAGGAGCACGCCCGGCGGGCCGCCGCGCAGGGCGCGAAGATCATCGGCTTCCAGGAAGTCTTCAACGCCCCCTACTTCTGCCAGGTCCAGGAGCCCGAGCACTACCGCTGGGCAGAGGCCGTCCCCGACGGCCCCACCGTCCGGCGGATGCAGGCCCTCGCCCGCGAGACCGGCATGGTGATCGTCGTACCGGTCTTCGAGCTGGAGTCCGAGGGCTTCTACTACAACACCGCCGCGGTCATCGACGCCGACGGCAGCTACCTCGGCAAGTACCGCAAGCACCACATCCCGCAGGTCCGGGGCTTCTGGGAGAAGTACTACTTCCGCCCGGGCAACCTCGGCTTCCCCGTCTTCGACACCGCCGTCGGCCGGATCGGCGTCTACATCTGCTACGACCGGCACTTCCCGGAGGGCTGGCGCGAACTAGGCCTCAACGGCGCCCAGTTGGTCTACAACCCCTCCGCCACCTCCCGTGGGCTCTCCGGGTACCTGTGGCAGCTGGAGCAGCCCGCCTCCGCCGTCGCCAACGAGTACTTCGTCGCCGCCATCAACCGCGTCGGCCAGGAGGAGTACGGCGACAACGACTTCTACGGCACCAGCTACTTCGTCGACCCGCGCGGCCGGTTCGTCGGGGAGGTCGCCAGCGACAAGGAAGAGGAACTCCTCGTCCGCGACCTCGACTTCGACCTCATCAAGGAGGTTCGCGACCAGTGGGCCTTCTACCGCGACCGCCGCCCCGACGCCTACGGAGGACTCGTACAGCCGTGACCAACCCGATCCCCCTGCACAGCCGGCACCGCTCCGTCCTGCCCGACTGGCTCGCGCTCTACTACGACCGTCCCCTCGAACTCACCCACGGAGAGGGCCGCCACGTCTGGGACGCGGACGGCAACCGCTACCTGGACTTCTTCGGCGGCATCCTCACCACGATGACCGCCCACGCCCTGCCCGAGGTCACCAAGGCCGTCTCCGAACAGGCCGGGCGGATCATCCACTCCTCCACCCTCTATCTCAACCGCCCGATGATCGAACTGGCCGAGCGCGTCTCGGCGTTGTCCGGCATCCCCGACGCCCGGGTCTTCTTCACCACCTCCGGCACCGAGGCCAACGACACCGCCCTGCTGCTCGCGACGACGTACCGCCGCTCCAACCAGATCCTGGCGATGCGCAACAGCTACCACGGCCGGTCCTTCTCCACCGTCTCGATCACCGGCAACCGCGGCTGGTCCCCGACCAGCCTCTCGCCGCTCCAGACGTACTACGTCCACGGCGCGGTCCGCACCCGGGGCCCCTTCGCCCACCTCGACGACACCGCCTTCACCGCCGCGGCCGTCGCCGACCTGGAAGACGTGCTCGGCCAGGCGCGCGGCGGAGTCGCCGCGCTCATCGCCGAACCGGTGCAGGGCGTGGGCGGGTTCACCTCGCCTCCCGACGGGCTCTACGGCTCCTTCCGCAAGGTCCTCGACCGGCACGGCATCCTCTGGATCAGCGACGAGGTGCAGACCGGCTGGGGCCGTACCGGCGACCACTTCTGGGGCTGGCAGGCCCACGCCCAGAACGGCCCGCCGGACATCATCACCTTCGCCAAGGGCATCGGCAACGGCATGTCCATCGGCGGGGTCGTGGCCCGCGCCGAGGTGATGAACTGCCTCGACTCCAACTCCATCTCCACCTTCGGCGGTTCCCCGGTCACCATGGCCGCCGGCGTCGCCAACCTCGCCTACCTCCTCGAACACGACCTCCAGGGCAACGCCCGCCGCGTCGGCGGCCTGCTGCTGGAGCGGCTGCGGGCCATCGCCGCGACCGTGCCCGCCGTACGGGAAGTGCGCGGCCGGGGCCTGATGGCCGGCCTGGAGCTGACGAAACCCGGCACCGACCAGGCCGACCCGGACGCGGCCGCCGCCGTACTGGAGGCCGCCCGGGCGGGCGGCCTGCTGCTCGGCAAGGGCGGCGGGTACAACACCAGCGTGCTGCGCATCGCGCCGCCGCTCTCCCTCACCGTCGCCGAGGCGGAAGAGGGCGCCGAGATCCTCGCCGAGGCCCTCAGAAGCCTCAACTAACACCGGGGGAGACGTACATGAGCATCCGCACCCTCATCCGCGGCGGGCTCGTCATCACCGCATCCGACGAGCTCCACGCCGACGTGCTGATCGAGGACGGCCGGGTCGCCGCCCTCGCGGCACACGGCACGGCGGCCGCCGACACCTGGACGGCCGACCGGACGATCGACGCGAGCGGGAAGTACGTCATCCCCGGCGGGGTCGACGCCCACACCCACATGGAGCTGCCCTTCGGCGGCACGGCGGCCTCCGACACGTTCGAGACCGGCACCCGGGCCGCCGCCTGGGGCGGCACCACCACCATCGTGGACTTCGCCGTCCAGACCCCGGGCCACGCCCTGCGCGAGGGCCTCGACACCTGGTACGACAAGGCCGACGGCAAGTGCGCCGTCGACTACGCCTTCCACATGATCCTCTCGGACGTCAACGAGCGGACCCTGAAGGAGATGGACCACCTGGTGGGGGAGGGGGTCACCTCCTTCAAGCTGTTCATGGCCTACCCCGGGGTCTTCTACAGCGACGACGGGCAGATCCTGCGCGCGATGCAGCGGGCGTCGGGCAACGGCGGGCTGATCATGATGCACGCCGAGAACGGCATCGCGATCGACGTGCTCGTGGAGCAGGCCCTCGCCCGTGGAGAGACGGACCCGCGCCACCACGGCGAGGTCCGCAAAGTGCTCCTCGAAGCGGAGGCCACCCACCGGGCGATCCAGCTCGCGCGGGTGGCCGGATCCCCGCTGTACGTGGTGCACGTTTCCGCGGAGGAGGCGGTCGCGGAGCTGGCGGCGGCCCGGGACAAGGGGCTGCCGGTCTTCGGCGAGACCTGCCCGCAGTACCTCTTCCTGTCCACCGACAACCTGGAGGAGCCCGACTTCCAGGGCGCCAAGTACGTCTGCTCCACCCCGCTGCGCCCGCGCGAGCACCAGGCGGCGCTGTGGCGGGGGTTGCGCACGAACGACCTCCAGGTGGTGTCCACCGACCACTGCCCGTTCTGCTTCCGGGGCCAGAAGGAGCTGGGCCGGGGGGACTTCTCGAAGATCCCGAACGGGCTGCCGGGGGTGGAGAACCGCATGGACCTCCTCCACCAGGCCGTCCTGGACGGGCACATCAGCCGCCGTCGCTGGATCGAGATCGCCTGTGCGGCCCCGGCCCGGATGTTCGGCCTCTACCCGCAGAAGGGCACGATCGCACCGGGTTCCGATGCCGACATCGTTCTCTACGATCCGCACGCCGAGCAGGTCATCTCCGCCGAGACGCACCACATGAACGTGGACTACTCGGCGTACGAGGGCAAGCGGATCACCGGACGCGTCGACACGGTCCTGTCCCGGGGCGAACTGGTCATCGACCGGCGCGAGTTCACCGGTCGCGCCGGTCACGGGGCGTTCATCCCCCGCTCCACCTGTCAGTACCTGTAAGCCGCAAGCCCGCACGCAGCAGCAAGGAGCCATGCATGGACTTCGGCCTCGTCCTGCAGACCGACCCGCCGGCCTCCCAGGTCGTCAGCCTCATGAAGCGCGGCGAGCGCAACGGGTTCCGCTACGGCTGGACCTTCGACTCGGCGGTCCTGTGGCAGGAGCCGTTCGTCATCTACAGCCAGATCCTGGCCAACACCCAACGCATGCACGTCGGTCCGATGGTCACCAACCCGGGGACGCGGACGTGGGAGGTGACCGCCTCCACCTTCGCGACGCTGAACGACATGTTCGGCAACCGCACGGTCTGCGGGATCGGCCGCGGGGACTCGGCGATGCGGGTCGCCGGGCGCGCGCCCAACACCCTGGCCCGCCTGGGTCAGGCGATCGACGTCATCCGGGACTTGGCGGAGGGCCGGGAGGCCGAGGTCGAGGGCAACGCCATCCGGATCCCCTGGATCACGGACGGAAAGCTCCCGGTCTGGATGGCGGCGTACGGGCCGAAGGCGCTGGCCCTGGCCGGTCAGAAGGCGGACGGGTTCATCCTCCAGCTCGCGGACCTCTACCTCACGGAGTGGATGATCAAGGCGGTCCGCCAGGCTGCCGTGGAGGCCGGCCGTGACCCCGATTCGATCACCATCTGCGTTGCGGCCCCGGCGTACGTGAGCGAGGACCTGGCCCACGCCCGCGACCAGTGCCGTTGGTTCGGCGGCATGGTCGGCAACCACGTCGCCGACCTGGTCTCCCGCTACGGCGAGCACTCCTCGATGGTCCCGGACGAGCTCACCGAGTACGTCAAGTCCCGCCAGGGCTACGACTACAGCCACCACGGCCGCGCCGGGAACCCGTCCGCCGACTTCGTTCCCGACGAGATCGTCGACCGGTTCTGCCTGCTCGGCCCGGCCGAGGCCCACATCGAGAAGCTCCGCGCCCTGCAGGCCCTCGGCGTCGACCAGTTCGCCGTGTACGCCATGCACGACGCCCGGGAAGCGACGATCGACGCGTACGGCTCCGACATCATCCCGTCGTTGGGCTGACGGTCACACGGGGGACGGGGCCGACCGGGAGGCCGGCCCCGCCGCCGGGCGGCGCCGACGGTGTCGCGGGTGCGGCCGGACGCCGCGAGTAGCTGCCGTGCGCTTACCGGACGGACAGGATCTGTCGGCTGCCACCCGTCTTCCCGACCCTCGTGCCGCTCGGTCCCCGAAGGGGCAGAGCCCCTCTCCACACCAGGTCGTCGGCCGACCGGCCCACCATGATCTGGTAGGTCCCGGGCTCCGTGATCCAGGCCTTCCCGGTTTCGGACCAGTACCGCAGCGCATGCGCCGGGACCTCCACGACGGCGGTCACCGAAGCACCGGGTTCCGCGTGCACCGCGGCGTAGCCGGCGAACCAGCGGACGGGACGCTCGACGGTGGATTCCGGACGGGCGAGGTATACCTGCACGACCTCACGGCCGGGCCGGCCTCCCGTGTTGCGTACCTGTACGCGGACCGTGAACGGTGCGCCTTCCACCGCTTCGTCGGGGGCCTGAACCGCCTCGTACTCCCAGCTGGTGTAGCCGAGGCCGTGGCCGAACCAATAGGCGGGTTCCTTGCCGGCGAGGAGCCAGCCCCGGTGTCCGATGTGGATGCCGTCGTCGTAGGCGAGCCGGCCGCCGACCGGCCGTGCGTGGGTGACGGGTGCGTCGGCCAAGGCGGCTGCCCAGGTGGTGGGGAGGCGGCCGCCGGGCTCGGCGTCTCCGAACAGGACGTCGGCGAGCCCGGCTCCGGCTTCCTGGCCGGGGAACCAGGTGAGCAGCAGCGCACCCACCTCGTCGCGCCAGGGCAGTTCGACCGGGCCGCCGCTGTTGACCACGGCGATCGTGCGCCGGTTGACGGCTGCAACGGCGCGGACCAGCGCGTCCTGGTGGCCGCCCAGGGAGAGGTCGCCGCGGTCGTGGCCCTCGGTCTCGGTGTGCTCGGTGGTGCCGACGACCACGATCACGGCGTCCGCGTCACGTGCCGCCCGTACCGCTTCCGCGAGCGCGGCCGCCGCCTCGGGCTCCGGCGGCGCCGCCGCCACGATCGTGGCGCGCCCGGCCCCCGGGACCAGTTCGCGCCGAGCCGTCAGGAGAACGGGCTCCGTCGTGTCCACGGTGGCCCGCACCGTGTGGAGGGGCGGGTTCACATGGACGACGGCCGGGTCGTCGGTGGTGCACGGGAACTCGCCGTCCAGTACGGTCCGGCCGCCGAGAGTGATGCTCATGAGGCCGAAGCCGGCGATGCCGAAGGTCCATTCCCCCGTCGTCGGAGGCCGGATGAGCGCGCTGATCTCCACGGTCCGTGCGGAGGGACCCACGGGCGGCTCGAGCTGGGTACCCGACAGCCGGTGCTCCGCGTGGAGCTCCTCGCCCGCCTCGTCCAGCAGGCGCAGCAGCACACCCGGCTCCCCCGACCGCGGGTCGCTGCACCAGCGGGTGCCGAGAGGCGCGGGGGGAACGCCCAGTCCCGGACCCGGTACGTGCACGACCCGGGCCAGGCCGTCGAGCCGGGCGCGAATCCCTTCGAGGGGAGTGACCGCGTGCGGGGGGAAGACGCCCGCGCTGCCGCCGCCCTGTACCCGCGGGGAGTCGGCGTGCACGCCGATGACGGCGACCTTCGACAAGGAGGACGGGGCGAGCGGGAGCAGCTCGTGGTTGCTCAGCAGTACGGATCCCGCGGCCACGGTGCGGCGCAGCAGCGTCCGCGTCTCGTCCGCACCGAACGCCGGTTTCCGCGGGCCCCGGTTCGATCCGAGTGCCCCCACGCGTCCGGCCAGCCGGAGCAGGCGCCGCACCTTCTCGTCGATGGCTTCCTCGGGGACGTGGCCGTCTTCGACGGCCTCGACGAGGGACTCCTGCCACGGGCCCTGCGGTCCCGGCATCGCCAAGTCCAGTGCGGCGAGCGCCGGTTCGCGGGCCGAACGCAGGGCGCCCCAGTCGGAGACCACCACCCCGTCGAAGCCCCAATCGCCTTTGAGCGGTTCGGCGAGCAGTGGATTGGCGGTCATGGTCGCGCCGTTCACGCCGTTGTAGCCGGCCATCACCAGCCACACGCCCGCCTCGACAGCGGCCTCGAACGGCGCCAGGTAGACCTCTCGCAGCACCCGCTCGGAAGCCCGCACGTCCACGTGCATTCGCCCCGTCTCCGAGTCGTTGGCCACGTAGTGCTTGGCCGTGGCCGCCACCCCGGCCGCCTGGATGCCCCGGATCAGCGCCGCGCCCGTACGGCCCGTCAGTACGGGGTCCTCCGAGAAGCACTCGAAGTGCCGGCCGCCCAGGGGAGTGCGGTGCAGGTTGAGCGTGGGCGCCAGGACGACGTCCACGCCCTTGCGAGCCGCTTCCGAAGCGAGCAGGCCTCCCAGCTCCTCGACCAGGTCCTCGTCCCACAGTGCGCCGATCGTGGACGCCGAGGGCAGCAGTGCGGAGGTGAGCCGCTCGTCCCAGGCCTCTCCCCGCACCCCTGCGGGTCCGTCGGAGGTCACCATCTCGCGCAAGCCGACGGCCTGTTCACCGGCCGTCCGCCACGTCGTGGCCCCGGACAGCAGCCGCACCTTCTGTACGAGATCGAGCTTCTCCAGCAGTCGATCGAGCACGTCCTCGCCCATCCCCACCCCATCCACGTCTTCCGCTCCCCACTTATGGGAGAGCGCTCTCCCAAGCTTTGGTGTGTGCTGACCCGGCGTCAAGCCCCCTTTGAGGGCGAATCTTCGGCAAAGAGAGAAGGCCCCGCCCGCCCCGTCGCGGAGACGGGGCGGGCCGGGCCGCTACGGAGGGCCGACCGGGTCAGGGCAGCCGGTACTCCGAGTTCAGTACCGTCCCGCGTTCGGGGCGGTACAGGTCGAAGCCGCGCGGGTCGCACTGCAGGCCGCCGACGATGCAGTGGTCGACGAGGGCCTTGAGGGTGCGCTCCTCCCACGCGTTGAAGAAGTCGTAGTGGAAGGAGTAGCCGCGGCCGCTGGCGAGGCGGACCTGGGACATGTCGCCGTTGACCGGCCACGCCATCTTGAACTCGATCATCGGCAGGGCGACGGGGTGGGAGGCCGGGCACATGTTGTCGTTGGTGCCGGGCTTGACGACCGTGTACGACATGTGGCTCTTGTGGTCGGGGGTGTCGAGGTACTTGCCGTCCCAGCAACTGGGTGCCTGGAAGCGGAGGTTGAGCTGGACGTCGGGCCGGTTCGGACAGCTCGCCGGGAAGTCGGTGTTGAAGAAGCTTTCACCGCATTCCCAGCCCTCGACGAAGCCCTTGTGGTCGCGGAACTCCTGGGCGCTCTGCATCGGGTTGCCGACGACGAACCGCAGACCCTTGGGGAAGGGCCGCACACTGGTGTAGTCGGTCACGCCCGCCTTGTAGTAGATGACCTGCGGCCCGGTGGGCAGGATCTTCTGGTCGCCCTTGTACAGCGAGGGCATCCAGTACGCGGAGGCGTCCGCAGGCGCCTTGCAGGTGGTGTTGCCTCCGTAGAGCGAGCCGGTGGTGCTGGCGGCGTTGGTGGAGGTGTTGCCCATGAACGTGTGGTCGTGCGACCTGCCGAACTGGCCCGGGTAGACGATCGGGTCGTCCGGCGCGGTGTGGGTGACGGCGCAGCCGGCCTGGAACTCGTGGTGGTAGGCCGGCGGCGGGGTGGCCGTGGATGGTGTCACACCGGTGACCTGCGGAACCGCCGGGATGTAGCCGTCCCCGTCGGCGTCGTCGCCCGACGCCTGGAGGGAGACGGCCATCGTGTGTCCGCTGTGTGACGCGGCGGACGTAGAGGGGGCCGAGCTGCCGGGATCCGCCGCGTTGGCGATCGCGCCGACGCCCAGGAGGCTGGCGACGAGGGCGGTGCCGACGAGGAGCGCGGAAAGCCGTTTCGGACGTGCTGTCATGGAACTCTCCTGCCGTTCTTGTGGGGGTGGTGTGGGCTGCTCTTGGGCGGGTGGCGGGAAGCGGCTCGTTTCCCGCCACCCGTTCTCCGGCCGCCGCCGGGCGGCCGGAGAGTCATGGGGGCGGCAGCCCCGCGAGGGCGGACGGACCCGTCAGGGCCGCGCCGTCACGCGTTCAGCTGTAGATGCCGAACTCGTGCAGGGAGTAGCCCCAGCCGGTGCCGCGCGCGGTCAGGTTCAGTCGTACGTGGCGGGCGTTGGCCGACACGTTGATCGTGTCGATGTCACCGTTGCCGGTCGTGGTGGAGTGGACGGTGCGCCAGTTGGTGCCGTCGTCGGAGAGCTGTACCTCGTAGGACTTGGCGTAGGCGGGGTCCCACACCAGCTGCAGGGTGCGGATCGCCTTGGAAGCACCGAGGTCCACCGAGATCCACTGGGGGTCGCTCCAGTCGCTGGCCCAGCGGGTGGTGGTGTTGCCGTCGGTGGCGTTGCCGGCGGGGCAGGGGCAGTCGCCGTAGGAGGCCTGCGAAGAGGAAGCGGTGGCGGGCTTGTTCAGGGCGATGTTGGTGCCGCTGACGGGCGGGGCGACGACCTTCACGGACTTGGTCTCGATGCCCAGGTTGCCGCGGCCGTCCTCGGCCTGGATGTAGACCTTCCAGACGCCGAGCTTCTCGGGAGCGGTGACCGCGAAGGTCCCGTTGCCCGTGGAGCGCCACTGGGCCTCGACCAGACGCTTGTCGCCGTTCGCGTAGTTGCCGCTGAGGAAGACCTTGTACGTCAGGGGGTCGTTCTGGGGGTCACTGATGTTGGCGCGGACGGTGAACTCACCGCCGGCCGGCGCGTTGGAGGCCTTGTCGACGACCATGTTGCTGATGACCGGCGGCGTGTTGTCGCCCGCGGTCGACCCGGTGTACGCCTTCTTCACCGCGTAGTACGACAGCCTCTTGAGCCCGTCGGGCAGCAGGTTGAACCAGATGCCGCCGAAGTCGTGCTCGATGCCGTAGTGGAACATCGTGGCGCCCAGGGCGACGCCCTGGTGACCGGTGATGCAGTTCCAGGCGGTGGTGTATCCCTCGGCGGTCTGGACGTCGGTCTTCTGGTCGGGGATGCCGTTGGCGTCGTTCGGCACCTCCCACTCGCCGGCCGGTCCGGTCTCGGTGATGATGTAGGGCTTGTTGTAGCCGCCGTCCACCCAGTCCTGCTTGACCCCGCAGATGTCTCCGTAGGAGTTCATCGAGTACAGGTCGAGGTCCGGGGCGTTGCGCTTGTAGTACGGCCACGCGCCCGTCCAGGCGTCGGTCGAGGTGACCGGGTGGTCCGGGTCGATGGTGTGGATCTTCTTGGCGACGTCGTTCACGAACGTGGTGTAGGCGTTGCGCTGCGCCTCCAGCTCGGTGCCGCTGTAGCAGTTCTGAAGGCCGAGGACGGATTCGTTGCCGACGTTCCACATGAGCGTGGCCGGGTGCGACTTGTAGGTGTCGACCCACTTGGCGAACTCGGTGAGCATGTTGCTCTTGTACGCGGCGTCGGTCACGTAGTTGACGCAGCCGCCGGAGCCGGGGCCGCCGCCGGGCTGCAGCCAGAATCCGTTGATGACCCGGACGCCGTTGGCGGCGGCCGTGTCGAGCAGGGGCTTGCTCGACGCGTCCGTGCCCCAGGTGCGGATGGTGTTGACGCCCATGGACTTCACGTCGGGCATGTACTTCGGGGCGTCGGCGAAGGACGGGCCCCAGGTGAGGCCCTTGACCGTGTACGGCTGCCCGCCGACGGTCAGCTGCCAGTTGCCCTGCGATCCGGCCACGCGCACGGCGCCCTGGGCCGGGGGTTCCACCGAGGTGGTGCCGTAGACCTGGAACTCCCAGAGGGAGTAGCCGTAGCCGCCGGAGCGGACCAGGCCGTTCATCCGCACGTAGCGGCCGCTGCCGGAGATGGCGATCTCGTCGATGCCGCCGTCGCTGCCGGTGACGGACTTGGCGGTGCGCCAGTTCGTTCCGTCGTCCGAGACCTGGATCTCGTAGTTCTTGCCGAACGCACCCTCCCAGGTGAGGACGACGCGGCTGAGGCTGCGGCTCGCACCCAGGTCCACCTGGATCCACTCGGCATCGCGCCACTGGCTGGCCCAGCGGGTGCCGGTGAGGTTTCCGTCGAACGCGGCGGCCGCGGAATAGGCCTCGCCCTCGCTCGAGGAGGCGGTGGCCGTCTTGCCCTGGGAGAGGAGGGTCTCCGCGGCCACCGCGGTGGGAGCGGAGGCAAGGGCCAGCGAGGACGCGAAGAGCGCTCCGAGCGTGACGAGGGCGGCCGCGCCGCGCGTGCGGCGGCGGGGTGGGGTGCTGGTGGAGGGGGGATGGGGGAACATTGCGGCTCCTGGTGTCAATGGCGGTGGGGACTGACCAGCTCTCCCGTGGGGGCGCCTCGCCCGCGCGACAGCGCTCTCTGTGTCGTCGGGCACGGCCCTGCCAGGTGCTCGGGCCTCGCTCCGGCCGGGAATGCCGGGCTGGTCGGTGTGCTCAGGGCCCCTGGGCCGGGGCGGGGAGACCGGTTCACCCAGCCCAGGGGAGTAGAGCCCGGCTCCGTCGGGTCAGCGGAGGCCGGTCGGGCGGTGGAACCCCCGGGCCGCGGCGGCAGGGCGGAAACCGGGCCCGGGGAGTCGGCCCGGCTCCGGTGGGTCACCGGAGCCGGTGGGGAGGGACGGCGTCTCAGGGGAAGGAGACGACCGTCGAGGGAACCGTCGAGGTGCCGGCCGGGACCGTGGACGCCCCGGTGTCGTTGATGACGTGCGCGTAGTGGCCGTTGCCGCCGAGCGACACCGTCAGGAGGCTGTGGAACTTGACCCCCGGCTTGACGGGGGCCTTGAAGCCGTGGTCCTGGATGATCGTCGGATCGACGTTGTAGTTGCTGTAGGAGCCCAGGCCCCAGGCTTCGTGGGTGGTGACGGAGTCGTCCACCCGGTAGGCGGCGTATCCGCGGGTGCTGCCGTTCTGGATGGCGGCCTGGTTGGGCGCGTCGTACGCCTTCTCGTTCTGGTAGAAGACCGTCTTTCCGCGCTCGCCGAACCACTCCACGTCGTACTTGTTGAAGTGCTCGACGAACAGGCCCGTGGCCAGGACGTCGTCACCGTTCACCCGCACCCCGTAGTCGGCGCGGTTGGTCTCCCAGCCGACGCCCTCGCCGTGGTCGGCCCGCCACACCCAGGTGTGGTCGACGATGGCGTCGTCGCTGTTCACGACCACGCTGGTGGTCGCCTTGCCCGCGCCGGCGCCACCGACGCGGATGTAGACGTCCTGCACGGTGGTGGGGTTGGCGGCGTGGTCGGCGGAGGAGTTCTGCGGACCGAGCTCCAGCAGGGTCGGCGAGTTGACCGGTCCGGCATCGATCAGGAATCCGGCGAGACGGACGCCGTCGACGTCGGCGACCTTCATCGCGGTCACCCCGTTGTCCGGGATGATCGTGGCGAGGCCCAGGCCGAGCACGATGGTGTTCGCGCGGTTCACGTTGATGGTCTGGTCGACGTGGTAGACGCCGGGCGTGAACAAGAGGTTCAGGCCCTGGGCCAGCGCCTGGTTGATCGTGGCGGCGGTGGTGCCGGGCTTGACCACGTAGAACTGGCTGAGCGGGACGGAATCGCCCTGCGGGGTGCCGTTGGCCCAGCTGGTTCCGCGGGCGTTGGTGCGCTTGGCCGGCGCGAACACCTTGTACTCGTTGCCGTCGACGTAGAGGTAGGGCTTCTCGCGGGAGACGGGCGTGGTGTCGAGGGTGGTGTAACGCGGCTCGGGGAATGCGTTGGCCGGAGCGCCCTCGACGCCGGAGAAGGTCTGGTTCCACACGCTGTTGGACCAGCCGCCGATGGTGCTGTCGCGGGTGTACCACTGCTGCTGCGAGTAGTTGCCGACCTGGCCGTCGACCTTGGAGTCGGCGATGTAGCCACCGCTGGCCCAGCCGTAGCCGTTCGGCGCCAGGTTGAGCGAGCCCTTGACGTGCATGCGGCGGAAGGAGGACGCCTGCGAGACCGCCCAACGGTTGGTGCCGCTGACCGGGTTGACGGTCAGACCCTCCACACCGCGCCAGAAGTTCTGAGTGGCGTTGCCGTTGAACCAGCCCGCATCGACCGTCACGTCACCGTTGATGGTGGTGTCGCCCGGGCGCAGGCCGAGACCGGCGATCTGGGTGTAGAAGCCGACCTGCGCGTTGAGGTTGTTGTACGTGCCGGGCTTGAAGAGGAAGGCGTGCCGGCCGCTGCCGAACTGCGCCGACTCCTGCTCCTGGAAGACCCGGTCCAGCTCGGCCTGGATGCCGGGGGTCGACGGATCCACGACGTGCACGTTCGGGCCGAGGTCGCCGCCGCCCGGCAGGACCGGGCCGGTGCCTCCTCCGCCCGTGCCGAACACCTGGAACTCCCAAAGCGAGTAGCCGTATCCGGTGGCACGGGTCACACCCTGCATCCGGACGTAGCGGGCGCTGCCCGTGACGTTCACGGTCTCGGTGCCGCCGGCTCCGGTGGTCGTGGAGTAGGCCGTGGTCCAGTGGGTGCCGTCGGTCGACAGCTCGATCCGGTAGGCCTTGGCGTAGGCGGCCTCCCAGCGCAGAACGACCTTGCCGAGTTCGACGGCGGCTCCGAGGTCGACCTGCAGCCACTGGGCGTCGGAGGAGGCACTGGCCCACCGGGAGCCGTTGTCGCCGTCGACGGCGTAGGTGGCCGGGGTGCCGTAGTGCTCCTGGCTGGAGGCCGTGACCGCCTTGCCCTGGGAGAGCAGTGCCGGCTCGGCCGGTGCGGCGGGGGCCGGGGGTGCGAGCGCGAGCAGGGTGCCGAAGAGGGCGGTGGTGACGGCCCCGGCGATCCCCCTCCGGGTTGCGAGAGGACGTCGTCTGCGTGGCGATGCGTCAACAGGTATGCCAGTAGGCATTGGTGCTCCTTAACGAACCTGAAACGGGAGAGCGCTCTCCAGACCTTGCCCGTAACGCAATCGACCGGTCAAGGCCCTTGCCACTCTTTTCTTTAGTCTTTCATTAAGTTCCGAGGTGAGAGGGGGTGGACGTGTGGGGCGTGCGGGGCGGATCGTCCGGCAGGCCGTCTCACGCCCCGTCACCATGGCTTTACGGATGGAGACTTCCGCGGTCGCCATGCCTTCGGAGGGAAGGCCGGGCTCCCCTGCGGGGGGCCGCCGAGCCCGTGCTCGCGAGGCCGGCCGGACCGGCCGTGGCGTCCCGCAGGGCCGGGGTGTCCCGGGCAACGGTGTCGCGGGTGGTCAACGGGACCCGCAACGTGGATCCCGACATCCAGGAACTCGTCCGTCACGCGGTCGAGCGGACGGGGTACAGGCCCAACCGGGCAGCCCGGTCCCTGGTGACCCAGCGCACGGAAACGGTTGCGCTGATCATCTCCGGCGCCGGGGACACCTTCGCCTCGCGCGTCTTCGCCGACCCGTTCTTCGGACGGGTGGTCAGCGGGGCCATGGGGTACCTGCGGGCGCACGCGATGCACCCGGTCATCCTGGTCGCCGAGTCCGGGGCCGCCAGGGAACAGGTGGTGGACTACCTGGGCCAGGGCGCTGCCGACGGCGCGCTGGTGGTGTCGATCCAGGCCGGCGATCCCCTGCCCGCGATGCTCGTCGCCGCACGGATCCCCGTGGTGCTCTTCGCCCGTCCGGAACCCGCGCAGGCGGTCAGCTACGTCGATCTCGCCCACGCCGACGGAAGCCGGCTGGCCGCCGAACACCTCCTGGCCCGCGGCCGCCGGCGGATCGCGACGATCTCCGCTCCCCAGTCGATCCCGGCGGCCAAGGACCGGCTCGACGGGTTCCGTGCGGCGCTGACCTCGGCGGGGATCTCCGAGGTTCCGGTGGCCGAGGGGAACTTCACGGTGGACAGCGGCGCGGCGGCCATGACCCGGTTGCTGATCGGCCATCCGGACGTGGACGGGGTGTTCGCCGCGAACGACCTGATGGCCCAGGGTGCTTGCCAGGTCCTGCGCGAACAGGGCAAGCGGGTGCCCGAGGACGTCGCCGTCATCGGCTTCGACGACTCGAGCGTCGCCGCGACGTGCCGCCCCGCGCTGACCACGGTCCGCCAGCCCGTCGAGAAGATGGCCGCTGAGATGGCACGCCTCTTGGCGGAACACATCCAGGGCACCCGCACGGAACCCGCTTCGATCGTCTTCGACGCCGAACTGGTCGTACGCGATTCAGCCTGAACCGTTCCGCTGGGCGAAGCAAGGGGCCCGCCCGGTGCCGCACGCCCGGCGTGCGCAACGGGCAGGCCCCCACGACCTGCGTCCGCCTACCTGATGTCCTTGAGCTGGGAGACGAGCTCCGGCCACGCCGCGTAATCCGCGTAGTCGCTGCCGCAACGGCTCAGTGAAAGCTCCCGGGCCGTGACGTCGATGCGTCCGCCGTTGGCCCGCAGGTGCTGGAGCATCCGGCGTGACTCGTCCACGGTGTCGGGGTAGGTCAGGTGCCAGTCGCCGGACGCGTACGCCCGTTCGCGCTGGACGAGCCGGGCCAGCACCGAGTCGTCCCATTTGAAATGGTGGACCTGCGGGAAAGCCTCCTCGGCGGGCATGAGCTTGCCCGCCACGGCCCCGTGCTGGCCGAGGTGCAGCCGTACGTCACCGCGCGCCAGGGTCACCTTGGACGATCCGCCTCCCGGCAGACGCAGGGTCACGAATCCGGCGAGCGGGTACTGCGTCCAGATGGATGCGTTCGGGTCCAGTGCTGCCAGACTCCCGTCGGCGGCCACCCGGTCCAGCAGGGCACCCTTGACGTGGTCGTAGCCGCCGGCTTCGCACGCGGCGATGACGTCGGACAGCGGTCGGTCGTAGACGTGGAACTCGTCGAGGTCCGCGATCACCCACCAGTCGTCGGGATGGCGCCTCATCTGCGCCCAGATCAAGTACCCGTTGAGGTCCTCGTCCCAGGGGCCCTGGTGCACCGCGGCGAAGGAGATGCCGTGGCGCGCGACCACGTCCTGGGAGCGCCGGAAGTCCGGATCGTCGAAGGACTCGATGTGCCGGGCGATGTGGAAGGACTCGACACCCATGCTCCGGTAGTGGGTGATCGCGGAGTCCAGCAGGCCGGTGTCGGCTCCGACAACGGATACGAATCGAATCGTCACGTCAGATCTCTCCCGTGTTCGTTGAGTGCTGAGCCGCCGTCCCGGGCGAGCCGGAACGCTGGTCGCCCCCGGCGCCGCGCGAAGCCCTCCGCACGAGCAGGAGTACGGCGGCGAGTGCGCACAGACCGGCGCAGATCCAGAAGACGCTGCGGTAGCCGGCCTGCGCCGCGACCACTCCGGTGATGGCGCCGGCCAACAACTGGGCGATCGGAAAGGTGGAGGAGTAGAGCGCGGACACGGTGCCCGTCCCGCCGGGGACCTCTTGCTGCACCACCACCATCGGGATGCTCGTGATCACCGCGATCCACAAGGCGTTCGGCAGCTGAAGGGCGATCAGCACGGGCGCCGAGCCCGCCATCGGCAGCAGGCTGAAGAAGACGACGGCGAGGACCACGGCGGCGGCCACGACCCGCATCTTCCCGATGCGATCGGCCAGCCGACCGATCGTGATCATCAGGGGGATCTCCAGCGCCGCGCAGACTCCGGCCATCAACCCGACCAAGGAGGGCGACAAGTGCAGGTCCTTGGTCACGTACAGGGCGATGGAGATGATGTACATCCCGTTGGCGACGTTGACCGCCGTCACCGCGCCGAGCAGGAGCCAGGAGCGGGACGGCACGGTGGCGGCGAGGCGGCGGAGGGCCGAACCACGCCCCTCCGCCTTGTCCCTGGGCTCCGGCCGGGGAGGTGGGGGCAGGGCGGGAAGGAACCAGCGCCCGAGGATCGCGGTCAGGAGGAGCAGGCCCGCGGCGCCCGCGTACATGCGCCCGAACCCGGCGTGGACCAACAGGAAGAGGCCGACCGGCGGACCGATCACCCATCCGGCGGAGAAGACGGACCGCACCGAGGAGCTGAACGGGGTCACCTCTCTGCCGGTGTGATCGGCGAACTCCTTCACGTACGCGAACATCTGCGAGATGTAGGCCTCGTTGAGACCGAGGAGGACGGCTCCGGCGGCGAACACCACGGCGTAGTCACGGGCGCCGGCGAAGACCAGCGCACCGGCCACCCCTGCCAGCGCGGTCGAGGAGAGGGCGATCCTTCTGTCGGGCAGCCGGTCGGAGAGCCAACCCATGGCCAGATTGATGCCGATGCCCGCGACGGCGCAGCCCATGAAGTACAAGCCGATGAGCCCCGGCCCCGCACCCACGGCATCCGCGAGGAACAGGCTGAGCGTGGTGCCGAACACCGACATGGCGAGGGCGTAGCATCCTGCGGCGATTCCCAGGGACGCCGTCGTCCCGCTGGACCGGCGTCCGCCGGGGGCGTCCTTCCCGGTTTCGCCGGTGGTGGAACGAGCGGGCTTCACGTTGTTCCCCCGGTGTCCAGGTGGTGCGTACGCCAGCGGTCGTCGTGGGCCGCCAGCCATGTCCCGACCGAATCCGCGCACGGGAAGGCCGCGAGGCGAGGCTCGACGGGGGCTCCGATCACGACCGCCTCACCGACGCATTCGAGCATCGGAATGTCGTTGGCCCGGTCGCCGAAGGCGACCGCCTCGGCCGGTGTCACGCCCGCCTCCTCAAGAATCCTGCGCACCGCGTGTCCTTTGGAGGCGAGGGGCGACAGCACCTCGACCGGTCCGCCCTCCTGCGGTGTGCAGGAGTAGGTGATGGTGACCTCGAACCCCAGGGCCTGGGCCTTGCGGGTCAAGTCCCCGGCATTCAGGTCCCCGCTGCGGCAGAGCAGCTTCGTGATGGGCAGAACACTGCTGGTGAGCTCCGTGATGTCCGCACAGAACCCGTCCGCGCCCGTATCGGTGGCCGGCCACCAGGCGTATCCCGGCTCATAGCCGAACGCGGACTCGAACTCCGTCGCGAAGCTGACGTGCGGATCGACCCGGCGCAGCGCCTCGCAGAAGTCCCGCACCCGTTGCCCGTCGAGCGGAGCGAGGATCAGCGTCCGACCGTCCACGACTTCCGACGCCCCGTTCGAGGTGACGATCCGAAGGGAGAGTTCCTTGAGGGCTGCCGGCAGGTCGGAAAGACAGCGCGAGGGGCGCCCCGTCACGAAAACGAGACGGGCCCCGCCCGCCGAGACCTGTCGCAGCAGGTCGATGTCCTCGTCGAGGACGAGACCGTCCGGACGCACGAGAGTCCCGTCGAGATCACAGAAGACGGCCCTGATCAATTCGTCCCCCGTTGACGCCGTATCGCGGTTCCGCGGCTCACCAACACCACGAGGTTCCTGAAGGCCGCGTAGAACCCCGCGCCGGGATCGCCGCTCCGTACGCCTCGCCACGCCACCCTGCGCGCCTTCCTCAGCTCGTGGCGCAGCGACATGATGGGCAGCACCTTCAGGAACTCGCCGTGGGCCTGGCCCGCCCCGTAGGCCCGGACGCTTCTCAAGTCGTCCCGCACGCTGAGGGGTTTATGCCAGATGACCGCTTCGGGGACGAGCCGGACGGGTATGTTCGACCTTCGCCGGCGCAACTCGAAATCTCGGTCCTCGCGCCATTTCATGGCGGTGCTGAAGTGGTAGCCGCCCATCTTCCGCACGATGTCCGTGCGGTAGAGCAGCGGCGGGCTGTAGGCGTTGACCTTCTTCGTGACCAGAGGGTCTTCCGTCAGCCGTCGCGCCGAGGCCACCAGTCGGCTGCCGCGGCCTTCGGACTCGAACCGGACACGCCCCTTGACCAGACCGTGGGACGCTTCGGCCCGCATCGAGGCGATGGCTCCGGGCTCGAACACGCAGTCGGAGTCCATGAGCAGGACCAGGGGCGTGACCGCCTCCGTGATCGCCCGGTTGTAAGCCAGTCCGATGCCGCTCTCCGGGGTGCTCAGGACGGTCACGTGCGATGCGGCTTTCGCATAGGTCCTCAACCCGTCGAGGAACCAGTCCGGGGAACCGTTGGTGGAGATGATGACGGGGCAGGGAACGTCGATGGAGGCCAAGCACCGATAGACCAGGGGATCGTCGCGAACGGGGATGATGACCGTCAGGTCTGCGCCGGTGCTCAAGGAGACCTCCTCGGCCGGCTCACCGCTGCTTCGAACCGGCTGACCAGGGTGTCGGGATCGATGTCCGTCACCCGGCGGTGCGTCCCTGGCCCCGGCTCGAATCGAATGGCCCCGCGGTTCACCGGATCCGTGTCAACGCAGATCGTTCCCGCCTCGGCCTCGTACGGCATGGCGCCGTCCGCCATGATCAAGGCCGCCACAACGTCCCAGATGGGTTCGCGGTCCGTGCTCTCACCGCGCGGTGACTCGCGCTCCAGCTTGTCCAGAGCGGCTCCCAGCGGAGTGCCGGTACGCCTGATCCGTTCGACCACCACCGGTCTCAGCCGCGGGGCCTGCAGAACTTCGAGCGGCACCATCACCACGGCCTCCCACCCCGCCGACAGACACTCCTGCAGGGCTTCGGGGTCGGCGAACGCATTGAACTCGGCGCGCTCCGTGACGTTTCCGCTCCTGATGGATCCACCGGCGATCCACAGACGGTGCCGCGCCACTCCCGAGGACCCCAGTGCGCGCAGGGCCCGGGCGATGTTCGTGAGGGGGCCGATGCCGAGCACGTCGGAGCCCTCGGACCGGGTCAGGGCCGCGGCGAGCACGTCGGGAGCCGATCCGTCCGCGACGTCGGCGTCCCAGAAGCCGTCGTTGTCCGGACGGAGCGACGCCAGGTAGGTGTGCGCGGGCAGAGCCGACACGATCCCGCGCACCTCCTCCCGGACGGGGGTGTGCCACCACAGGGGCTTTTCGCATCCGCGGACGACGTCGACGTCGACGTCGACGTCGAGCAGGTGATCGCGGGTCAGCGTGCGCGCGTGTCCCGTGGAGATGGCGGCGGTGGTGTTTCCGAACACCGTGGTGATCAGGCGAGGGACGCGTGGCAGGGCGAAGAGGTAGTGGAGCGCGAGGGCGTCGTCGTTGATTCCCAGCGTGTCGGTGTCGACGATCAGATCGCGTTCGGTGTCCTGCTCAGAACTCAACGGGGGCTCCCGAGCTCATCCAGTGCCGGAGCGCTTGCGCATAGCCCCGGCCTTCGTTTTCGAGGAGGGCTACGGCGTCCTGCGGTCGTAGCACGCTGACGGAGGTGACCTGTTCGGCTCCGACGGGGTTCGTGGGGGGACCGGTGAGCTTCCCTTCGACCACTCCCCACAGCCAGGCCTTCAAAGGGAAGGGGGCGTGGGGCCTGTAGGGGACGCGGTGGTAGGAGACGCCGCTGTGTGCGGCGAACCAGTGGGGTCGCCCCTTCATGAGGAATCCCGCTTCTTCGAGTAGCTCGCGGCTCATGCACGCGTCGACCGACTCGCCTTCTTCCCTGGTTCCACCGGGGAGGAAGGCCGTGCCGTCGGCGAGCCGACAGACCACGACGCCGTGCTCGGCAAGGGGGATGGCCCGAACGCTCTGGACCACTTCGTCCGGTGGCCGTTGGTCGGTGAACCTGACGATGGTCTGGGCCCACTCCCAGTCCTCTAGGTGCTCCCGCACGTCGGCTCCTGGGCTCGTGTCGCCTCGGCGATGAACTTCAGATCCGTCCGGTAGGTCACGAACGATTCCGCGTACGGGACTCCGATGGCCGCCCCTTGGAGGGCGTCGGCCGTCTCGATGCCGCTCGTGGACCGCGGGTGCGGGTCTGGCTTGGTCTGGTGCTGGTAGCACGCGATCGCGGCCTGCTTCTGTCCGTAGTGTTCGGTGATGTCGAGGACGGCCGTGGCCTGCTCGAGTTGAGAGCTCCAGGAGTCCTCGGGACACTGGTAGCCGAGGATCACGGACGGTGTGTGGTGCCCGGCCCCTCGGTTGCGGCATGCCGCGAATGCGGCTTGGTGGACCACCTGGTGGTCCTGGTGGAAGGCTCCGCGGGTCGGCAGCAGCACCAGTTGGGGCCTTACGCGGTCGATGGAGATCGGCGAGCCGGACTCCATGGAGGCGATGAGCCGCGCCGATTGCGTGTGCAGTGTGTCGTGGTGATCCCCGTCTTCGATCATCACGTGAAAGTCGCTGACGCCCAGCTTGTTGCAGGCCTGCGCGAACTCCGTGCCCCTGTCGGCGGCGACCCGGGCCGTCGCCGGGCCGCCCGTGTTGATCCCGTGCTGGACGATGAGCTGTACGAAGACCTGCATGCCGGAGGCCGCGAGCGTGGCGATGGTGCCTCCACAGCCGAACGTCTCGTCATCGGGATGCGGTGCGATCACGAGCACGCTCCCCCGCTTCGTTCTCATTTCTCCCCCGTTCGCGTCTCCATGGATGCGGTGCGCTCCTCCGCCGCGGGCTCCTGCCCGGCTCTGAGGGTTTGGTAGCCGGGAACGCGCACGAGCCTGGTCGTGCGGAACGCGCGTGCTTCGTGCAGACCCTCGGGCAGCGACCTGTCTCCTGTGGTCAGGAGCACCAGGTACTGCTCCACGAGGTGCGTCGTGCCCCAGAAGGCGGCCGCGCACCCGCCTCCGAACCGAACGTTGATCTCCGTGAAGACGATGCCGTCGGGCTGAAGGAATCCCTGAACGCAGGAGGGTCCTACGACGTGCAGCTCCTGCAGCAGTTCGGCAATGAGCTGTTCGAGTTCCGGGTCGTGGAAGGTCTCGGTGACGGTGGACATGCCGGAGCGGGTTCTCAGCCTCCGTCGGGCGACGACGAGCGGCAGCCCCGAGCCCGTGTACAGGCAGTCGGCGGAGAACTCCTGCCCCGTCAGCACTTCCTGGACCAGTCCGCCGGGGTTCCGGGCGAGCCAGGCATCGAGTTCCGGCCGACTGGAGCAGACCATGGAGTCCGCCCCGCCGCTGCCCGCGCGTTTCTTGACGAACACGCCGGCGGCCGGAAGCGGGCCGGCCCGCAGGCCGTCGGCCGGGAAGGAGACCGGTGTACGGAATCGGGCGTCCCGGCTCAGCCGGCTCGCGAACTCCGCCTTGTCCGAGCAGACCCGGACCGTTTCGGCCGAAGGCATCCACTGGGCCAGGCCCAGCTCGTTCAAGGCGTCCACTTCGCCGGCGGCGTAGCGGACCTCGGCGTCCGTGTTGAAGCTGACGTGGCGGGCTCCGAACTCCGTCGCCACCTTCGCGAGGGCTTCGAGGTAGGTGCGGCCTTCCGAGGCGGGAGGGAGCAGGCTCGCTCGGTGGGAGTTGGCCAGGAGGGCGGGGCAGAGGGGATCCGCGTCGGCCCACAGGACGTCGTACCCGAGCTGCTCGGCTTGCAACGCCACCGCATAGCCGGAGGCACCACCGGTTCCGGTGACGACTATGCGCATGCGGTCCATCGCTTCCTCGCGCTCGAGGGAGAGGGGAGTGCCGTCGAGCCCACGTCTAGCCCCACTCCCCGCGGGCCACGATCTCCCGGACCCGCTCGCCGAAGGTCGGGTCGGCACCCGAGTAGGGATGGGCGACGACGGTGCCGTCTCCGAGGAAATGGGCCATCCCGCGGCCCATCTTGCGGCCCGCCTCGGTATGGATGTCGAGTGCGTAGTCCGGGATGACCGGGCCGCGCAGGCCCTTGTTCATCGTGTGCCGCGACCACATGCAGATCTCGTCCGTGGTCTCGTCCTTGGGGAGCGCCACCAGGTAGCGGACGGCTTGGACGAGGAAGCCCCAGCGCTCGCCGGTGCCCCGTTGCATGCGTGTGCCCACGCGGTTCAGTGACTCGACGACGAGGGTCTGTGTGAACGTTCCGTCGTTGCAGTCAGAAATGGAGATCACCAGGAGTCGGGTCCACAAGTGTGCTTCGAGCTCAGGGCTCGTCTCGTACATCTCCCGGGCGACGAGGAGGGCTTCCTCCAAGTTTCCCCTGCGGATGTATTTCTGCAGGGCGGATATCAGTTCGTCGCACTGAAAACCCCGGACGCTCACCACGTCTGCCCAGGGATCTCGCGTGGTCGGCGGCAGAGACATTCTTCCTCCTTCACGGTTTGGTGCACCCCGCGGTGTTGTCGTTCGAGGTATTTGCTCGTCTTCGCGAGATCCCGAACGGAGCTGCCACGAGGTATTCACGACTACAAACGTAGATCGCGATGGCCGGAAGAGGCAGCATGTTTCTCGCCTCATCGATTGGTGGGGGGATGTCATGGTTCAGGTATGAATTGGCGGCCGCTGCGAACGGTGGTGCGGGCCGGCTCGCGCGGTGCGCCCGGCGCGGTGCGGGCGGCTCCTCGCAGCTCAGGGCGCAGGGAGGCGAACTCTCTTCCTTCATGTATTAATAAAAGCCATACCTCAAGGTGATTGGCTGAATGTTGCCCCTGGGGTTGAGGTGCCTATGGTGCTGAGGCGGTTTGAGCAGGCCGCCTGTAGGGAGGTTGTGGCCCTGTCGGTGGGGTGGGAATCGGCCACCTCCTGTCCTGCATGGCTTCAATTAATTCGTGAGGGAAGAGTCCTCCGCCTCGCACCTTCCTGAGCTGCGAAGACTGTTCCGCGGGGCGTCGCCCGGGTGTCGTCTGTGGCGGTCCAGTCGTCGGCGCTCCGTCATCCATGGGGCTTCAGATCCGGATATAACGCCCCCGGGTGGGCGGCTCGAAATTCACTGTAGGTTTCCAGCCGCGATGATCTACGTTTGCAGCGGCGCCATGTGAAAAGGCGCATTTCTGGTGTGTCGGGCTTTGTGATTCGCTCCGACCCTGTGACGTCCACCTCGGATTCGGCGACTGTGAAAATGGAGTGATAATGCCCGATCTCAGCCACGCCCTGCGGGACTGGTCCATGCCGGGATATCGGCTGCAGTCGATGATTCGCTTTGCGGAGCGCATGCCGGTGTTCTCGGAAGCGTTTCGCTACTCCTTCGGCCTCGTGGACCGCCCCATGTACGCCTACGGTGTGCGCAAGGCCGTGGAACTGGCTCGCTCGCTGGGGCGCGGCGGAATCACCGTCGTGGAGTTCGGAGTGGGGGGCGGCGGAGGCCTGGAGGCCTTGAGCCGGCATGCGCGCAGGTACTCACGAAGCAGCGGGATCGACGTCCACGTCTTCGGGTTCGACTCCGGTGAGGGACTGCCCGAACCCGCCGACCACCGGGACGTGCCCTACATGTGGGCCCGGGGGCAGTACCCGCCGCGGCGAGGCGAGCCGCTCTCCGGGCTCGCCGGTTCGGCCGGGCTCGTGCTCGGTGACGTGTCCGAGACCGTACCCGAGTTCCTGCGCACCCACGCGGACCACCTGGCGAAGAACCCGTTGGGGTTCGTCTCCTTCGACCTGGACTACTACTCCTCGACCACGTCGGCCCTGGCACTGTTCCGCGACGCGGACGACGATCACCTGTTGCCACGCGTCACGAGCTACTTCGACGACATCCTGTCCATCGTCGAGGAGACCGGAGAACTCGCCGCGATCGCCGATTTCAACCGTGCGGCGAAGCAGGGAACCGTCGGAAAGGTGAACGCCCTCCGCGCCCACCTCCCCTTCGACCCGGTATGGGCTGACCAGATCTTCGAGTACCACCGCTTCGAGCACCCGGACTACAGCCGCCACGAGTCGGCGCGCAACGACCCGAAGTGGCGCCCCTGAACGGATCCACGGGGCCGGCCCGCGGCGCCCCGGAACAGCCAGACGCCCGGCTGGGTGTCCCAGCCGGGCGTTCTGCGTGGGTGAGGACGGCCGACCGTGCCCCGGGGAGCGAAGCCGGTCGGGACCGGTCCGGCCGCCGGACTACGCGTGGAGCCGGCCGTGGCTGCGGACGATGTCCGCGTAGCGGCGGCCGCTGGTCTTCACGGTGCGCTGCTGGGTCGCGTAGTCGACGTGGACGAGGCCGAAGCGCTTGTCGTAGCCGTAGGCCCACTCGAAGTTGTCCAGCAGGGACCAGGCGTAGTAGCCGGCCAGTGGAGCGCCCTGGCGGACGGCGCGGGCACAGGCGGCCAGGTGTCCTTCGAGGTAGGCGGTGCGCTCGGGGTCGTCGACCGCCCCGTCGGGGCCGACGGTGTCGGGGAACGCGGAGCCGTTCTCGGTGACGTAGAGCTTCTGCACGCCGTAGTCGTGGGTGAGGCGCAGCAGCAGGGACTCGATGCCGTCGGCGTCGATCTGCCAGTCCAGGCCGGTGCGCGGTACGTCCGGGAGGCGGACCTCGCGGGCGAAGGGGACCGGGCCCGTGGCGTCGTTGGCGACGGTGGCGGGGAAGTAGTAGTTGAGTCCGTGCCAGTCGAGGGGCGCGGCGATGGTGTCCAGGTCGCCGGGGCGCTCGGGCAGCTCCACCCCGTACAGCTCGCGCATGTCGGTGGGGAAGCCGCGTCCGTATACGGGGTCGAGCCACCAGCGGTTGGTGTGTCCGTCCATGCGGACGGCGGCGGCGACATCCTCGGGGTGGTCCGTGGCGGGGACCACCGTGGAGTGGTTGGTGACGATGCCGATCTGCGCGCCGGGTGCTGCGGCACGGAGGGCCTGGGTGGCCAGGCCGTGGCCCAGCAGGAGGTGGTAGGAGGCGCGGACGGCGGCGGTGAGGTCGGTCAGGCCGGGGGCCATGCGGCCTTCGAGGTGGCCGATCCAGCCGGAGCAGAGGGGTTCGTTGAGGGTGGCCCACTGGGTGACGCGGTCGCCCAGGCGCTCCGCGACGGCGGTGGTGTAGGTGGCGAGGTGTTCGGCGGTCTCGCGGACGGTCCAGCCGCCGCGGTCCTGCAGGGCCTGGGGGAGGTCCCAGTGGTAGAGCGTCACCGAGGGGGTGATGCCGGCTTCCAGGAGCCCGTCGATCACCTTGTCGTAGAAGTCGAGGCCCCGGGCGTTGACCGGCCCGGAGCCGTCCGGGACGATGCGCGGCCAGGCGATCGACATGCGGTAGGCGTTGGTGCCCAACCGCTTCATGAGGGAGATGTCCTCGGGCCACCGGTGGTAGTGGTCGCAGGCCTCGTCACCGGTGTCGCCGTTGTCGACCTTGCCGGGGGTGTGGGAGAACGTGTCCCAGATGGAGGGGCCGCGGCCGTCCTCCTTGACGGCTCCCTCTATCTGGTACGCGGAAGTGGCCGTGCCCCAGGCGAAGTCCTGAGGGAAGGCGCCGAGGTCAATGGAATCCGACACAGCGAACCTTTCGAAGATCAATGGGAGGAGGGGGCTACTTGACGGCGCCGGCGGTCAGCCCGGTGACGAGGTAGCGCTGGAGGAGGAGGAAGCCGCCGACGACGGGCAGGCTCACGACGAGCGAGGCGGCCATGACCTGGTTCCAGTACACGTCGTTCTGGGTCGAGTAGCCCTGCAGGCCCACCGCGAGGGTGCGGGTGGCGTCGTTGGTCATGACCGAGGCGAACAGCACTTCGCCCCAGGCCGTCATGAAGGCGTAGACGGCGACGGCGACGATGCCGGGGATCGCGGCGGGCACGATGACGCGGAAGAGGGCGCCGAGCGGACCGCAGCCGTCGACCTTCGCGGCCTCGTCGAGGTCCCGGGGGACCGAGTCGAAGTATCCGATCAGCATCCAGATCGAGAACGGCAGCGAGAACGTCAGGTAGGTGAGGATCAGCCCGGCGCGCGAGCCGAAGAGCGCGATCCCGGTGGCGTTGCCGATGTTGACGTAGATGAGGAACAGCGGCAGCAGGAAGAGGATGCCGGGGAACATCTGCGTCGACAGCACCGTGACGGTGAAGAGGCGCTTGCCGCGGAAGGAGTAGCGGCTGACGGCGTAGGCCGCGAAGATCGCGATGACGACGGAGAAGACGGTCGCCGCACCGGCCACGATCAGCGAGTTCATGAAGTAGTCGCCGAGGGGGACGGTCTTCCAGATGTCGAAGTACGGCTGGATGGTCAGGCCCGAGGGGATCCACTGGAACTTCCCCGACACGTCCTGCAGCGGCTTCAGCGAGCTGGAGATCATGACGTACACCGGCAGCAGGACGAACCCGGTCAGGAGCGTCAGGAACACCAGCCGGCTCACGAGGAACGACTTGGGGGGCGCCATGGGCGACCGGGACTGCACCACCTGACTGTGCTTAGGCATCGGTGGCGCTCCTTCCTCGGGAGGTGAACAGGAGGTAGAGGCCGGTCACCACGAGCAGGAACAGCAGCAGCAGGACGGACATCGCGGAGCCGGTGCCGAAGTTCCAGGTCTGGAACGAGGACTGGTAGATGTGGATGGAGATGAGGTCGGCCGAGGCCGGCGCCGATTTGCCGAACAGGACGAACGGCGTGTTGAAGTCGTTGAACGTCCACAGGAACAGCACCAGGATCAGGACCTGGTTGACCGGGCGCAGCGACGGGAGCGTGATGCGGCGGATCTGCTGCCAGACGCCCGCCCCGTCCAGGGCCGCGGCCTCGTAGATCTCGCGGGGGATGTTCTGCAGGCCGGCCATCATGATGAGGAAGGCGAAGGGCCAGCCCTTCCAGACGGAGACGACCAGCAGGGTGATGAAGGCGTTGTCGCCGATGAGCCAGAAGGGCGGGCTGTCGGTGAGCCCGAGCTGGTCGTGGATGACGTGGTTCACCAGGCCGTTGTCGCGCTGGAACATGAAGGCCCAGGTGATGACGGCGGCGTAGACGGGCAGCGCGTACGGCACCAGGAAGATGGTGCGCAGGATGCCCCGGCCCCTGAACGTCTCCTGCATGAAGATCGCGGCCGCCGTGCCGATCAGCCAGCACAGACCCACGGAGAAGAAGGTGAACAGGCACGTGGTGAAGAAGGAGCTGAGCAGTGCCTCGCCGACCGGTGCGTCGAAGTCGACGGTCAGGGAGTAGTTGTCCAGGCCGGACCAGGGCGCGTTGCTCCAGTCGCGGAGGTAGAACTGGGTGAGCTCCTTGAAGCTGACGACGATGCCGATGACCATCGGGATCAGGTGGACCAGGAGCTCGAGGACGAGTGCGGGGAGCAGGAGCAGGTACGGCAGGGAGATGCGGCGGAGCCGCCCGGGGCGGCGCGTGCGGGGCGCCGCTCCGGGGTGGTCCTTCCGTACCGTCCGCTTGCCCGTACGAGGGGGTGCGGTGGTCGTCATGAGGTGTCCGTGCCTACTTCTTGGGCATCTGCTGCTGGGCCTTCTCGAGCTTGGCCTTCACCGACTCCAGCGTCACCGGACGGCCGGCCGCCGCGTCGGCGAAGAGCTCCTTGACCGCGGTGCCCACCACCGTCTCGAACTGCGACTCCTCGGGGACCTGCGGGAGGGCGGAGGCGCTCTTGGCGAGCGTGTCGCGCAGGACGGCCAGACCGGGGGTGTTGAAGGCGGGGTCCGTCTGCGCGGACTTGACCGGCGGGATGGAGCCGTAGGCCTTGTTGAGGACCTTCTGCTCCTCGTCACCGGTCATGAAGTTCACGAACTTCGTGGCGCCGTCGATGTTCTTGGTGTTCTTGAAGACGGCCATGTTGATGCCGGCGACCATGGAGTTGGTGGACGTGCCCGTCCCCGGCGCACCGGACTGCACGGGCGCGGGGACCACGCCCCACTCGTCCTCCTTCATGCCCTGCGCCGCGAAGGTCGCCGACGCGGTCTGCCACAGCACCATGGCGGTCTTGCCCTTGGCGAAGTCGCTCAGTGACTGGTTCTGGGAGTACTCGGCGTTGCCCTTGGCGACGATCTGCGCGTCCGCCATCAGGTCGACGTACTGCTTCACGGCCTTGACCGCGCCGTCGGAGGTGAAGTCGGCCTTGCCGTCCGCGGTGAAGAAGTCCGCGCCGTGCTGCTTGCCCAGGACGAAGACCTGGTGGATGTTGTTCGACAGGTTGGAGCCCTCGACACCGAGCCCGGCCTTGCCGTCCTTGGTCAGCTGCTTGCCGGTGGCGATCACCTCGTCCCAGGTGGTCGGCGGCTTGGCGACGCCCGCGTCGGCGAACGCCTTCTTGTTGTAGTAGAGCGCGTAGGCCATGGAGTACAGCGGTACGGCCGCCGGGTCCTGGCCCTGGACGCCGGTGGAGCCGAGCGCCGACTCGACGAACTTGTCCCTGCCGCCGATCTTCTCGAAGTTCTTGGCGTCCCACGGCAGCAGAGCGCCACTGGCCTGCAGCGAGGCGCTCCAGGTGTTGCCGATGTTCAGGACGTCGGGGCCCTGGCCGGAGGTGGTCGCGGTCAGGATGCGGTTGAGCAGGTCGCCCCACGGCACGACTTCGAGCTTGACCTTGATGCCCGTCTGCTTCTCGAACTTGTCGAGCTCCGGCTGGAGGACCTGCTTGTCCACCTCCAGGCTCGATCCCTGGTTGGAGGCCCAGTAGGTCAGCGTCTTCGGCTGCTCGTTGGACCCGCTCCCGTCGGTGGAGCCGCCGCCACAGGCGGCCGCTCCGAGGACGAGGGAGAGGGTGACTGCGCCGACCGCTGCGACTCTGATTCTGCGCATGGCTCCATGGGCCTTTCAGGAAGGAACGGGGATGCCGACTGCGGGGTGGGGGGCGGACGTTCCGCGGTTCGCCCCCAAAACCACATGGCTTAATTTAGGATGTGAGTTAAACCTCAAGCGAAGGACTCGTCAAGAGCGTTCACGCAGGTATCTTGCAGTTATGGGTATCGAAGACAGGGGACAGAGTGCGCGTGCGTAGCGGCCGAACAGTGCGTGACCTGCGGCGGGAGAACCGAACCGCTGTTTTGCAACGGTTGTATTTCGACGGCCCTCTGAGCCGCTTCTCGCTGGGGCCCGCCACGGGATTGAGCTCCGGATCCATCAGCAACGTGGTCGCGGAGCTGGTCAGCGACGGCCTGGTGGAGGAAGCCGGGAGCGTGGAGTCGGCCGGCGGGCGACCCAGGACCCTGCTCCGGGTCAGCCCGGCCAGCGGCTACATGATCGGTGTCGACGTCGGTGAGACCCGGATCCGCATCGAGCTCTTCGACCTGACCCTGACCGAGCTCGCACGCGTCGAGCGCCCCCTGGAGGCTGCCGGGCCCCGCCGGATCGACCGCTACGACGTCGCCGTCGTCGTGCGACACCTCCGCGAGGGCATCGCCGAGGTCCTGCACAGGGCCGGCATCGCCCCCGAGCGGCTCCTCGGCGTCGGCATCGGTGTTCCCGGCATCGTCGCCAGAACCGCGGACGGCGCCGTCGTCCACGGCCAGACCATCGGCTGGGACGCCGTCCCGCTGGAGCGGATGCTGCGCGACTCGCACCTGCTGCCCGAAACCGTCCCGTACTACATCGACAACGGGGCCAAGACCCTCGGCCAGGCCGAAATGTGGTTCGGCGCCGGCCGCGGAGCGCGCAACGCCGTCGTCGTGCTCTTCGGCTCGGGCGTCGGCGCCTGTGTGGTCAGCGAGGACACCCGAACCGGCCGCGCCATCGAGTGGGGCCACCTGACCGTCCGTGTCCGCGGGCGCCGCTGCCGCTGCGGCGCCCAGGGCTGCCTGGAGGCGTACGCGGGGGCCGAGGCCCTCCTGGAACGCTGGGTCGAGGCCGGGGGGCGCCCGCCGGCCGACACGGACGAGGAGACCGCCCTGACCGCGATGCTCGCCGCCGCCTACCCGGCACCGGACACCGACGGCACCACCCCCGGGGCCGACACGACGGCACTGGCCGTCCTGGAGGAGACCGCCGAGTACCTCGGCGCGGGATTCTCCGACCTGATCAACCTCTTCCAGCCCGAACGCATCCTCGTCGGCGGCTGGGCCGGCCTGCAGCTCGGCACCCGCTTCCTGGACTCCGTACGCTCCTACGCCACCTCCTACGCCCTGTCCTACCCGGCCGCCAACGTCCGCATCGACCTCGGAACCTTCGGCCCCGACGCCGTCACGGTCGGCGCGGGAATCCTGCCCCTCGCCGACTTCTTCGCCCACGGCGGCCACCGCACGCAACCCGAACGCGAGGAGCCGCTTCCGGCCTGGCGCACCACGCTGCAGGAGCGGGCGGCGCACTGACCCCCCGGCCCACCCCGCAGCCTGCGTGGTGGGCCGACGGGCGCGAGGGAACTACCTCTCCAGTGGTGTGAACCCGTCCCCGGCCGGAGACACCCGACGCCCCGTGTGGTCGAAGACGTACAGCTGCCCCAGATCGACCAGCAGGGGGATCTGGGCCCCCACCCGCACTCGGACATGGGGTCCCGTGCGCACCACGAGGTCGCTGCGCACCGCGCCCAACCGTTCCGGTGCGGCACCGGCGTCCGGCCCCTGGATGGATTCCGGCGGCGGGTCGAGGACGGCCACCGACCCGGACAGCCGTTCCACGGCCCGGTCCCTGAACCGGCCGAGGCCGCTCTGCCGCTGCTTGCGGGCGCGCCGGGTCGCGACCGTCTGACGGGGCGCCTCCAGATCCGTGACCACCGCGGGTCGTGAGCCCGTGTCCACGTGGACCAGCGCCTCGTGTCCCTGGTATTCGACGTGCTCGACGATGCCCGTGATCGCCACCTCACCCGGCCGCGCCTGGCTCGGCGGGGCGATCCTCACCGCCTCCGACCGCAGGCCGACGATGATCGGGCGCCCTTGCTGGATCCGGAGCAGCTGGTGATCGGTGCTCAGGGGTTCGGGCAGGGTGAGCCGGTGCCGGCCCAGATCGACCCACATTCCGGCGCCCAGCGGGGCGTGGACGACGGCCTGGAGGAGGCTGATGCGGGGCGTGCCGATGAACGCGGCGACGAACACGTTCGCGGGGAGGGCGTAAGTGTCGCGCGGTGAGCTGACCTGTTGCAGGACGCCGCCGCGCATGACGGCCACGCGATGGCCGAGGGACATGGCCTCGGACTGATCATGCGTCACATAGACGGTGGTGACGCCCAGTTCGGCAGTCAGCCGGGCGATCTCGGCCCGCAGGTGGCTGCGCAGCTTCGAGTCCAGACTCGAAAGCGGCTCGTCCATCAGGAACACCGACGGCTTGCGGGAGATGGCCCGGCCCATCGCGACCCGCTGGCGCTCGCCGCCGGAGAGCTGTCCGGGGAAGCGATCGAGGAGATCCTCGATGCCCAGCATCCGGGCCGTCGCCTCCACCTGCGGCTCGTGATCACCACGGGGGTCGCGCAGCTTCAGCGGGAAGCCGATGTTGGCGCGCCCCGTCATGTTCGGATACAGCGCGAAGCTCTGGAACACCATCGCGATGTCCCGCTCGCTCGGCGGCATGTGGTTGGCGTACTCGCCGTCGAGGAACAGCGCGCCCTCGGTGATGTCCTCCAGGCCCGCGATCATCCGCAGGACAGTGGACTTGCCGCAGCCCGAAGGCCCCAGCAGCACCAGGAACTCGCCCGGCTCTACGGTGAGGGAGACGCGCTCGACGGCGAGGGAGTTGCGCCCGTACCTCTTGCTGACATCGCGCAACACGATGGAACGACTCATGACGGTCCGTCCGGAGCTCGGAATGGTGGGGTGAGTGCGGGGGGTGGGGGAGTTGAGGTCAGAAGTTAGCCCAGGCCTCCCCGCCGAGGGAACGCCTTGGCGCAACATCGGGGGATCCGGTCCCGGGCGATGGTCCCCGGCCGCCCGGTGGCGCGGGGAAAGTCGGCTTCCCGGTCAGTGAGTTGATCGCCCGGATCCTTGACCTCGGCAGGGAACGCGCGTTAGGTTCCCGCCGGGGGAGAGCGCTCTCCTGCGCTCGACCCGGGCGATCTGCAACCGTGGTGACCGACTACACCTTGAGGGCGTGGAGGGTTCCGTCGATCCCGACCAGGAGCTTGTCCGGGGTCGGGACGGGGGAGCCGTCGGTGAGTTGGATGCCGGGGATCGTCCAGCGGAAGCGTCCGGTGCGGTGGTCCAGGCAGCACAGCGTCTTGTCGCCATCGCCGTGGATGTAGATGCCTTCGGCGCCGAGGACGAGGTCCGGATCGGGATCGTTGTCCACGACGGTGCTCCAGACCGTCGAGCCGTCGGCCTTGTTCACGGCGACGATCGTGGTGCCGTAACCGTAGATCATGTCGGATGCGGGGCGAAGGCCCGAATGCGGACCGTCGGACGCGTGCCAGCGCTCCTTGCCGGAGGAGAGCTCGTAGGCGAACAATCCGTGGCTGCCGGCGCCGACGTACACGGTGTCCGTGTGGATCACCAGCTCGACGCCTCCTCCGAGTCCGGGCACCTTGACGTTCCATTGCTCGGTGCCCGTCCTCAGCTCGAACGAGCTGACTCCGGCCGACCCGAAGACGACGACCGATCCGTCGGACACCGCGGTCACGGCTTCGCCGCCCGTATCCACCTGGTGTTCCCAGAGTGTCCGGCCATCCGCGAGGTTGATGGCGACCAGCTTCCCGTCCCCACTGACGATCGTCAGAGTGTCGTCCGCCGTGACCAGGGGCCCGGACTTCTTCTGAACGGTGTTGTACCGGCGGTTCCACACGCGTGAACCGCTGGTGGTGAAGCAGGAGATGAAGTATCCGTCGTCGAAGACGAGTCGGCCGCGGTGCTGGGAGAGCTGTCCCATGGGCCCATCGGCGGTCCACAGGCGTTTGCCGCTGCCGGCGTCCAGGACGTCGAGGCCGGAGGTGTGGAGGGCGGCCACCACGCCACCGACGGCCACGGGCGAATCGCCCGTACCGAATCCGTCCACGCCGTGGGTCCACCGGACGGATCCGTCCTTCAGGCTCACGGACCGCAGCGTGTCGCCGTTGTCCGTCACGTACAGCGTGGACCCCGACAAGCACGGGGTCGCGCGGACCCATCCGTCCAGTGGCCGGCTCCAGATCGTCCGCTCCTGCAACGGCACGGCGGCAGCACGGACCTCGGCCTCGTGGGCCCGTTGTGCTTCCTTGGCCTTGTCCTTGTTCTTGGCGTCGGTGTCCTTCGCCCGCTGATCCGCCTTACGGTCCTTCTCCCGGTCCTTCGTGTAGGAGTCGATCAGCGAGATGCCGCCGGCAGCGCCCGCCGCGATCACTGCCGCAGCCAGCGTCCCGCGCACCAGGGTCCGGCGGCTGGGCCGGATGGTGCTCAGGGGTGAGGCCGGGTCCGGTGAGGTGGCGCGAGCCCTCGCGGCATCGGGGGCGGGCTGCGTACGGGCTGACGGATCGCCGGCGTGCGTCACGGTCTCGGCGTGGTGCAAGGGCGGGGACGCGCCGGCCGGCTGAGCGGTCCCGCCGGGAGGGCCGAGATGGCCGGGAGGGCCGGAAGGGCGCCGAGGGAACGGTGGTGCGGTCAGGTGCCGGGCGGTCAGGCTGCGCTGTCCGATGGCGTCCAGGACGGTCGCCGGTACCCAGAACCGGGTGGGCGTGTAGCCGTCGGTGACTGCGCGGATGATCGTTCCCAGATCGGGGCGCGCCGCCGGGTCGGTGGCCAGGCACCGGGGTAAGAGGTCGGCGAGGACGGGATCGGAGACTCCGGACAGGTCCGGATCCATCGCCAGGGGCCGGGCCATGACGACGATCGGTGCTCCGGTTCCGTAGGGGTGCCGGCCCTGGGCGGCGAACGCGAGGACCGCGCCGAGTGCGAACACGTCCGCACGGGCGTCCGAGTCCTTGCCCCGCAGCACCTCGGGAGCGATGAATCCAGGGGTGCCGGGAGTCTGTCCGGTATGGGTGATGACGCTGTCATCGGCCGCGCGGGCGATCCCGAAGTCGATCAGATGGGCGCCGGACGCCCCCAGGATCACGTTGGACGGCTTCAGGTCCCGGTGGACCAGGCCTTCGGTGTGGACGGCGCTCAGCGCCTGCGCGAGTTGCGCCGCCAGGTGGTGGCAGGAGCCGGCCGGCAGAGCGCCATGGGCATCGATAGCCTCTGCCAGGGACAGGCCGGGAATGTACTCCGTGGCCAGCCACGGCAGTTCCGCGTGCGGATCGGCCGCGATCACTCGCGCCACCCCCACCGCCTTGACCCGTGCGGCGGCACGCACTTCACGCTGGAAACGGCGCCGGAACTCCTCGTTCCCCGCGTATTCGGGATGGATGACCTTGACCGCCAACAGGCCGTCGCCACCGTCCGAGGCCAGATACACCCGCCCCATCCCGCCCTGCCCCAGCCGGCTCAGGAGTCTGTAGCCGCCGAGAACCCGCGGATCCTGGCCTGTGAGCTCTTCCATCTTCCCCCCGGTCCGGACGGCAGGCGCACACGACGGCCACGGAGGCCGCGGGCGATCACGGTATCCGTTTCCCGTGACACGGGCCACCGGTTGCCCGTGTCATCAGGGTTCCGCTCGACCGGCACCCGTCCGGGGTCCTCACGATCCGGTTCCGGCTCCATGGGCGGCCCGTGCGGTGATCGCCGTGCGGTCGACCTTGCCGTTGGCGTTGAGCGGCAGCTCCGGGAGGTGCGTGATGCGGCCCGGAACCATGTACAGCGGTAGCAGTTCGCGGAGGAACGCGGTGAGTTCGGCCTGTGGCGTCTCCTCGCCGGCGTAGTAGGCGACCAGTACCGATTCGAGTTCCGTCTCGTGGACCACGGCCACGGCGTCGCGTACGGCGGGGTGCCGTGCCAGGGCGGTGTCGACCTCGCCCAGCTCGATGCGTTGGCCCCGGACCTTCACCTGGTGGTCCAGCCGGCCGAGGAACACCAGGGAATCTCCCTCCACTTGTACGCGGTCGCCCGTCCGATACCAGTGGTCCTTCGTCAGAGGGGTGGTCCCGTCGTGGACCACGGCGCGGCCGCCGGGGCTCCAGAGGAGGAAGCGGCCGGTGTCGTCGGCGGGATCCAGGTAGCCGTCGAAGCGCTGGTCGCCACGGACGCAGAGCTCACCCGTCTGCGAGGGCTCGCCCGACTCGTCGAGGATCACGTGCTCCACGTGAGCCGGAAGCCGGCCGATCGGAAGGGTTCCGTTGGAACCGGGCGCCTTGAGTGAATCCAGGGATCCGAGCGGCTGCTCGACGCAGCAGATCGCGACCTCGGTCGGACCGTAGCCGTTCCACAAGCGGGAGTTGGGGGCTGCCTCGGCCCACTGTCTGGCCTGCTCGGCGAGCAGGCGCTCCCCGCCGAACATCACGCCGGCGAGCGTCGGCATCGATCCCGGCGCGAGCGCGCCCGTGCGGGCCGCGATGCTCCCGACCGAGGGGACGCAGAACCAGTGCGTGATCCGCTTGGCGTTCACGAACGCCGACGGGCGGAACACGTCGTTCGGCCGGGGCACCACGAGGGCCGCGCCGACCGCCCAGGTGGCGAAGAGTTCGTACACCGCCACGTCGAAGGACAGCTCGACGTTCTGCGAGATGCGGTCCTCGGGGCCGAAGTCGTGATTGCCGATCAGCCACCAGAGCGCGGGCAGCACCCTGGCATGCCGTATCGGGACGCCGCGAGGCCGCCCGGTCGAGCCGGAGGTGTAGAGGATGTACGCGACGTCCTCCCGCGACGCCGGATGGACCGGAGCGAGCCGACCGTTCTCGGGCGCACCCGTCCTGAGCCGGGTCAGCTCGGGGTCGGTGACGGTCAGCAGGGCCGGACCGAGCTCCTCGGCCGGCTCCGCTTCCGGAGCGAAGAGCAGCTCGGCCTGTTGGGCGGCAGCCTGATCGGCGACGATCAGGTCCAGCTTCGTCGTCGCCGCGATGGTCCGGATCCGGGCGGAGGGGAAGGACGGGTTGAGCGGTACGACGGCCGCACCGAGGCGCAGCGCCGCCAGGTAGCCGGCGTAGGCGACCAGGCTGCGGGAGGCGAGCAGGCCGACCGTCTTCGGCCGGCCGTCGCCGCGTTCCGCCATGGACGTCGCCAACCCGGCCACCAGGTCATCCAGTTCGGAGTAGGTCAGGACCTCGCCCTGGACCTCCAGCGCGATCCGCTCGGGATGCCGCTCGGCGCTGGCGGCGAAGAGTTCGAAAAGGGTGGCAGGAGCCATGGCGCACGTCCTGTTCATCGGAATCCGAGAAGTTCCTGTGTACGGCGGTCCTGCCCGGCACGTTCAGGTGCCGGGCACGGTGGGGGCCGTGCCCACGGTGGCGCGCAGGTGCTCCGCCAGCGCCCGCACCGTGGGGTGCTGGAAGAGGTCGGCCCAGCGCAGGGCCGGATCGATCCTGGTCAGGCTGCGCAGCGCTCCCATCGAATCGCCGCCCAGCGCGAAGAAGTTGTCGTCGCGAAGCACCTCGTCCACGCCGAGCAGTTCCTGCCACACCGCGGCGATGCGCTCCTCCCAGGGACCGTCGGGGCGGTTCTCCCCGAGGTGGACCGGTACGGGGGCGGGGTCGGGCAGTGCCTTGCGGTCGAGCTTGCCGTTCGGGCTGAGCGGCATGGCGGCCACGACCACGACGGCGCGGGGAACCAGGTAGTCGGGCAGGGTGCGGGCGAGATGCCCGCGCAGGGCGGCCGGGTCCAGGTGGTGCCCGGAGCGGGCCGCCACGTAGCCGATCAGCCGGGGCGAGCCCTGCGCACCCGGCTTCGCGACGACGACGGCTTCCTTGACGCCCTCATGGGTGCGCAGCGCGGCTTCGATGTCACCCAGCTCCACCCGCAGGCCGTTGACCTTGACCTGGAAGTCCGAGCGGCCGAGCAGTTCGATCAGGCCGTCGGCCCCGTACCGGGCGATGTCGCCCGTGTGGTAGAGGCGTTCCCCTGACACCTCTCCGTACGACCAGTCGAAGAATCGCTCCGCCGTCCGTTCGGGCTGTTCCAGGTATCCGCGGGCCAGGCCCGTGCCCGCCAGGTGGAGCATGCCCGGGACGCCGGGGGGCACGGGCCGCCGGGCCTCATCGAGGATGTACGTGCGCTGGTTGGCCATCGGGTGGCCGTAGGGGATGCTCGTCCACCGGGGATCGACCGCCTCCACCTCGAAGATCGTCGAGTGGATGGAGGCCTCGGTGGCGCCGCCGAGGGAGATGAACCGAAGGGCGGGAGCCAGGGCTCGGATTCGGTCGGCCAGCGTGAGCGGGATCCAGTCGCCGCCGAGCATGGCCAGCCGTAGCCGGGGCAGCGGCCGGGCGCAATCCGTGGTCTCCAGGTGCTCCGTCATGAGTTCCAGCAGGGCCGGAGCGGAGTTCCAGACCGTCACGTGGTGCTCGTCCAGCAGGTGCGCCCAGTGCGCGGGGTCCTTGGCCCGGCCGGGGTCGGGCAGGACTACGGTGCCGCCCGCGGCCGTGATGCCGAGGAACTCGTAGACGGACATGTCGAAGCTGGGCGAGGAGAGTCCCAGCACGCGGTCCTGCGGGCCCAGCTCGAAGCGGGTGTTGAGGTCGGTGAGGTTGTTGAGGACACCGCGGTGACGCAGCGCGATCGGCTTGGGTTCACCGGTCGATCCCGAGGTGTAGATGACGTAGCAGAGGTCGTCGGGGCCCGCGCCGCTCTCGACGTCGTGCTCGGGGCCGGCTTGCAGCACTGCCCGGTCACGGTCGAGCAGCAGTAGCTCGGCCCGGTGGCCGTCCGCCGGAGACGGAAGGTTGCCGGCGAGGTCGCTGCGGCTGATCAGTGCGGCGCAGGAGGAGCCGGACACCATTGTCGCGAGGCGCTGTGCGGGATAGTCGGGGTCCAGGGGCACGTAGGCGCCGCCCGCCTTCAGTACGCCGAGGAGGGCGATCAGCAGCTCGGGCGAACGGTCCAGACAGATGCCGACGCAGGTGCCGGGGCCGACACCGAGTCCGCGCAGGTGGTGGGCGAGGCGGTTGGCCGACTCGTTCACCTGCCGGTAGGTCCACCGGTCGGCGCCGCTGATCACCGCGGTGGCGTCGGGTGCGCCGGCCGTCCGGTCCTCGAACTCCTGGTGCAGGCAGTCCCGATGGGCGAGAGGGGTCTGCGTGCTGTTCCACGTCACCAGGATCCGGTGCAGCTCGTCGGCCGTGAGCAGCCGCAGCTGTGACACCGGGCGGTCCGGCTCGGCGAGCGCGGCATCGAGCAGGGTGTGGAAGTGCCCGAGGAGGCGGTCGGCGGTCTCGGCGGCGAACAGCCCCGCATCGTAGTGGAGTTCGAGGCGGCGACCGTCCTCGCCGAGGGGCAGGAGGGCCATCTGGAGTCCCGCCGGAGCGCCGTCCGGTCCGGCCTCGCCCAACTCGACTCGGACGGCGGCGGGTACGGCGACCGTGCCCCTTCGGGCCGTGACCGCCTCGGTCAACTCGCCCACGGTCGGGTCGCCGACGAACGACAGCCCCACACCGACCGTCCCGGCCTCCTGCCAGTCGACCGGCAGGTTCATCGCGGTCTGCGCGGTCAGGCGATGGAGCAGCGCGCCGAGGGTGGCGACGAGGACGTCCTCGGGCACCCCGACGGCGGTCAGTGTCTTCTCGTACGCGGGATCGAGAAGGATGTGCCGCACGGCCGTGCGGCGAGGCGTCGCGGAGCGGTGCGGGTGGTCCGGCGGAAGGGGGAGCCGGGGTCCGGCGCCGTCCTGCGGCCTGCCGATGGTCTCGTTCGATGTCATGGTTCCCTCTTGGTGGCGGAGGCGTTCAGCGGCCGTAGCCCGGCAGTGGGTGTCGCGCGCACAGGCGGGCCACTTCACCCCGTACGTGTTCTCGTACCTCCGGGTCGAGGCGGTACGAGGTGTCCCCGAGAGCCGTGGTCGCGGTCAGGACGGTGTGCAGGAGACGGGCGCACTCGGCTGCCTCCGCCGGGCCCATGCCGCGCTGGGCCATGACGTTGCTGCCCAGCCGCAGGCCGCTGGTGACCAGCGGCGGCCTGGTGTCGCCGGGGATCCGGTTGCGGTTGGTGAGGATGCCGCAGTCCTCCGCGGCGCCCTCGGCGATCACCCCGGTCAGGCCCTGGCCGCGGAGGTCCAGCAGCACCATGTGGTTGTCGGTGCCACCGGTGAGCACCCGGTGCCCGCGGGCCTCCAGGGCGGCGGCCACGGCCTGGGCGTCCTCGATGATCAGGCGGGCGGTCCGCTGGAAGTCGGGGGTGGCGACCAGGCTCAGCGCGCGGGCCTTGGCGGCGATCGCCGCGGGGTTCGGCGTGCCCTGGGACTGCGGGAAGACCGCGCGCTGCATGAGGCCGGCGAGCGTGCCGCGGCCGCCCGGGGCGGGAGCGTCGTGGTCCCGGCCGATCAGGATCAATCCACCGCGCGGGCCGCCCAGTTGCTTGTAGGTGCTGGTGGTGGTGACGTGGGCGTGGTCGATCGGGCTGGGGTGTTCGCCGGTGGCGACCAGTCCGGCGATGTGGGAGATGTCCGCGACGAGATAGGCCCCGACGGAGTCCGCGATGGCGCGGAACCGGGCGAAGTCCATGGTGCGGGGGTAGGCGCTGGCGCCGGCGATCAGCACCTTGGGGCGGTGCAGGCGCGCGAGCGCGGCGACCTGGGCGTAGTCGATGCGGCCGTCGCGGTCCAGCCCGTAGTGGACGGCGTGGAAGTGGTTGCCGGTCATCGAGGCCCGGGAGCCGTGCGTCAGATGGCCGCCGGAGTCCAGGTCCAGGCTGAGCAGGGTTCCCCCGGGCGGGACGAGCGCGTTCAGCACGGCGAGATTCGCCGACGAGCACGAGTGCGGCTGGACGTTGGCGTAGAGGGCGCCGAAGGCGGCCTTGGCCCGGGTGACGGCCAGCCGTTCGACCGCGTCGAAGCGGACCGCGCCGGAATGGTAGCGGGCGCCCGGATAGCCCTCCGCGGTCACGTTGGCGATGGCCGCGCCGGCGGCGGCGAGCACGGAGGGGGCGGCGACGCTCGCGGAAGCCACCATGGCCAGGGTCGCCTGCTGGCCGGCGGCCTCGGCGTCCAGCAGGCCGGCCAGCTCCGGGTCTGCCGCGGTCAGGGCCTCGGCTCCGCGCAGCAGCAGGTCACGCTGGGTGGCCGGGGTGAAGGTCGGATCCGCCACGATGGCGGCGGGCGTGCTCACACCAGCTCCTCAAGCGTCTTCCACAGCTCGGACCACTGCTCCGTCAAGTACATGTGACCGCCGCCGAATTGGACCGTCCGGAACGCGCCGGAGGTGAACGTCGACCAGTCCAGCCACTCGGCGGCGGGCGCGAGGTGGTCCGCTTCGCCCCGGACGGCCGTGAGGGGCATGGGCAAAGGGGAGAGGGTGGACGGCGCGTAGCCGGCCAGCAGGTTGACGTCGGCGCGCATCGCCGGCAGCAGGATCGCGCGCAGAGCGGGGTCGGCGAAGGCCGCGATGGGCCGGCCGGCGATGGCCGCCGCCTGGGCCGCCACCTCCTCGTCGTCGCCGTCGAGCGCTTCGGCCTGGCGGTGGCGCGGGCTGACGGCGCCGCTGACGACGAGGTGATCGGGGACCGGGCCGCCGGTGGCCATCAGATGGTGCGTGGCCTCGTAGGCCAGTGTCGCGCCGAAGCTGTGCCCGAAGACGACGAACGGCTCCGTCCCGGCAGCCGCCCGGATGCGTTCCGCGGTGCCGGCCGCGGCCTCGGCCATGGTCGCGTAGAAGGGCTCCGTGAACTCCTCCTCCCGGCCCGGGACTTGGATGGGAACGGCCCGTAGGACCGCGGAATCCCGGTGCAGCCAGGGGCGGAAGACCCCGGCTCCCGCACCCGCGTACGGCAGGCACATCAGCCTGATGGTCATGCGGGGCCTTCCGTGGTGAGGGTGCGTGGTGAGTCGCAGGAGGCGGCCAGACGGCCGAGGTGATCGTGAAAGGCGTTCAGGAGCCCGGGCAGATGCTGCGGCCAGGGCCCGTTCAGCGAGGCCTGGGCGATGCACTCCAGGGTCCCGTCGGGCATCTCGCCGACTTGGAGCTGGATCTCGGCCTGCCCGCCGATCGGCCTCACCGGCAGGGCGCGCATCCGTACCGGGCCTGCCGGGTGCTCGGCACGCCGCCAGCTCTCGAAGGCGAACAGGGCCTGGTAGACGGGCATCCGGCGGCTCGCGGTGGTCCGTACGGCCCGGATGATCTCGTCGCAGGGCAGCTCGGCGCCCACAATGCCGTCGCCCACGGCGGCCCACACCCGCTGGACCACACCGGGTGCGGACAGCTCGGGCATCCGGACCGGCAGGGTGTTGATCAGGCAGCCCAGTTCGTCCAGCTGGTCGGGCTCCCGGGCGGCCACCGGGGTTCCGATGCAGAAGCCGGCCCCGCCGGTCAGTTCGGCGAGCGCCCTGCCGTAGGCGGCGAGCAGCACCGCGTACGGGGAGCAGGCGCTGCGCCGGGCCTGCTCGCGTACCGCTTGCCACCCGGCCGCCGGGTAGGCGGTGCGCACCTCGGCCATGCCGGCCGCCGCCAGCTCCCGCTGGCTCGGGCCGGTTGCGGCCGCCGTGCCGCCGATGGGGCCGGGCAGGTCGTCCGCACCGGTCAGCAGGGCGCGCCAGTGCGCCGCGAGCGTCGCGCGCCGCCCGGGATCGAGAGAGGGCACGGCCTGCCGCTCCCGTACGGGCAGGTGAGGGTCACCGCCGTCCACGGCCCGGGCATAGGCCTGAGCCAGGTCGGAGGCGAAGATCTCCTGGGACAGGCCGTCGAAGGCGATGTGGTGGACCGCCAGGAAGACCGTGGCGCCCTGCGCATCGGGTGCGACGGCTGCGCGGTGCACCCGCCCGGCGGTGATGTCGAAGGTTCCGGGCCCCAGCAGCGCGGCGGCGGCCTCGTCGAAGCCCGTGCCGGGAGCGAGGCGGAGCGCCGGCTCGGCGACCGACTCCGCGAGGAGTACGCGCACCACCTCGCCGTCCTCGATGCGGAAGCCGGTACGCAGGGCCTCCTGGCGGTGCGCCACCGCGGCCAGCGCGGCGTCGAGCGACGGGAGGTCGACCGGCCCGTCGGCGCGGACGTGGGCGAGAACCCAGTTGGCGGGGCTCGACGGGGCGATCCGCTCACCGAGCCAGAACTGCCGTTCCAGCGCGGAGGCGGGCCGCACCCGCCCCTCGGAGCGGTCAGTCACGGGCCTGTTCCTTGACCGTCCCGCGGGACGTCCCCTGCGGGCCCCCTGCCGCCGTGTCCACCGTGGTCGCCGTGTCCGCTGCGTCTGCCGCGTCTGCCGCGTCCGCCGTGGTCGGCGTCCCGGCTCCCGGGTCCGGCTCCTCGGGCAGGGGCGGGGTGTCCATGTCGTGCAGTGCACGCCGGCGCAGCGAGACGAGGACCAGGACGAGGTAACTGGTACCGAAGACGAACAGGGTCCAGCGCAGGCCGATGCCGTCGATGGCCCAGCCGGCCGCCAGGATGCCCACCGGGGCGGCGCTCATCGCGACCGCTCCGGTCAGCGCGAAGACCCGTCCGCGCATGGCCTCGGGAACCTTCTCCAGCATCACGGTGGAGAGCGCCGGATTGAGCGGTCCGGCAGCCAGTCCGAGGAGGAAGGAGACCGCGATGCTCAGGACCGGGCCGAGCTCGGCGCCGAAGGCCAGCCGCAGCACACCGATGACCGCGAAGCATCCCAGCAGGGTCCAGCGGCGGCTGGTGAGCAGGCGCTTGCTGGCGGGACCGTAGAGGAAGGTGCCGGCCACGGCGCCGCAACCGGAGGCGGCCAGCAGCCAGCCGAGGTACTGGCCGCCGCCGAGCACCTGGTCGGAGTAGACCGGCAGGATGACCGGGGCGAAGGCGTCGTCGAGGAGGTTGGTGACGAAGACGAACGCCGTCATCGCGCCGATCACGGGGATCTGCTTGACCAGCGCCACGCCCTCGGTGAGCTGGCGCAGGAAGCCCTGCTGCCGGGAGCCGGGCGCGATCTTCCCGGCCGGCAGGGCCAGGGCGATCAGGAGCGCGGAGAGCAGGAAGGTCGCGGAGTCGATGTACATGCCGAGCACCGGACCGGCGGCGACGGCGAGCAGGCCGGCCAGCGGCGCGCCGATCAGGAGACCGAGCCTGGGACCGGCCTGGAGCCATGAGTTGGCGCTCTCCAGCCGTACTCCGGCCAGTTCGGCGAGCGGCTTGATCGTGCTCTGCCGGGCGGCGCCGCTCGGCGTCGAGCCGAGGCTGCGGACGAAGAGCAGTCCCATCAGGACCGGCAGCGAGAGTCCCACGGTGTCGTTGAGGAGCGGGATCAGGCCGATGAACACGCCGGCGAGGAGATCGCAGAACACGCTCACCCACTTCCCGCCGACGCGGTCGATCCAGACCCCGCCGACCGCTCCGGCGAAGATCAGCGGCAGGGTGTTGGCGAAGCCGGCCAGGCCGGTGGAGAACGAGCTGCCGGTCACTCCGAGGACGTACAGCGGCACCGTCACCAACGTCACCGCGTTGCCGAACGAGGACAGGTAGTGGGCGATCAGCAGGATCACCAGAGGCCGGCGACGGCGCACCACTGCGGCTTCGGACGGGGGGGCCGGGGTCATCGGTTCTCCTTGTGCACACCGCGGGTGGCGGCGAAGAGGTCTTCGAGGTACTGCTCCGAGACCCCGGCCCGGCCGGGTATCTCGGTGGCGGAGGCGCCGTCGGCCAGGACGGGGTTCCCTCGCGACAGCAGCAGTTCGGCGAGGGCGCCGGGAGTGGTCCGGGAGTCGATGTCCCGGGGACCGACGGTGAACCCCCGGGCCTTCAGCAGCCGGGCCAGGCGTACGGCCAGCAGCGGAGTGCCGCCGCTCGCGGCGAAACCCTCGTGCGCGGCGGTCGAGGGCACGGCGAGCGCCTCACACCATGCGGCGGTGACGATCGCCCCGGCCTCGTCGCGCGGGCTGGTGAGCGGTGTGTCGGGGGCGGTCGCGAAGAGCTCCACCAACTGCAGCAGCCGTCGGGCCAGGCGCTCCACGGTCTCCGGCTCGAAGAGCGCCGTACGGTACTCGAACCGCCCGTAGACGAGGTCGCCCAGATGCCACCAGGCGACCGTCGCATCCATCGACGAAATGCCCTCGGGCACCGCGTTCGCGTAGACGACGGCGCCGGGCACCTCGTAGGCGACCGTCTCGGCGAGATCGAGGTGGACGAGCATGGTCTTCAGGAGCGGATAGCTGTGGACGGACCGTTCGGGCGCGGCGGCCCGCACGATCTCGCCGAACGGCGTCTCGTGGTGTTCCGCGACGGCGGCGCCCGCCGCCTGGGTGGCGGCCAGGATGGCGTTCGGGGTCGCCTCCTCGGGGATCCGGATCCGGATCGGCACATTGGTGAGCAGGAAGCCGACCATGTCCTTGACCGCCGCCTGGCTGCGGGTCACGCTCGGCACCCCGATGACGATGTCCCGTACGCCGCTCTCCTCGAAGAGCAGAGCGGCGTACGCGGCGGTCATCGCGTTGGCGACGGTGCTGCGCGCCTGCTTGGCACGGGCGATGAAGGCGGCCGCCGTCTCCTTGTCCAGTACGAAGTTGTACTGGCGGCCGGTCCGGTCCTCGGTCTCGGTGGAGTGGTCGTACGGCAGGAGCGGCTTGTCGGGGAGGTCGGCAAGGTACTCGCGCCAGAAGGCGCGGTGCCGCTCGCCGTTCTCGCTCGCGAAGTAGTCCCGCTGCCACTGCGCGTAGTCGCCGAACTGGACCGGGAGTTCCGGCAGTTGCGCTTCCCTGCCCTCCTTGACGGACCGGTACGCCTCTATCAGCTCCTGGTTCAGCCGGACGTAGGACCACTGGTCGGTGAACGAGTGCGGCATGGTCTGGACGATCTGGTGGTCGCCACCGCCCAGGTGCGCCACCCCGATCCGCAGCACCGGATCGCGCGAGAGGTCGAAGGGCTTTCGGACCTGCTGCCGGACGTACGCGGCCCGGCGCTGCTCCCGCTCGTCCTCGGGCCCGTGCGCCAGATCCGTGAATTCGAGGTCGGCCCCGCGGTCCGGGTGCAGCCGCAGGCGTGGCTGTACGCCGTCCACCTCGATGGAACAGCGCAGCAGCTCGTGCCGGCGCACCACGGTGTCCACCGCGGTGGTGAAGGCCTGCCGGTCGAACTCGCCGAGGAAGCGCAGCCCGAACCCCAGGGTGTAGGTGGTGGTGCCGGGGTAGAGCTGGTCGAGGATCCAGAGCCGTTCCTGGTCCATGCCGACGGGGAAGGTGTCGCGCGGGCCGGGCCTGGGCCGCAGGGGACTGCGGCCCGAGCGGTTCTGGGACAGCCGGGCCGCCAGAGCGGCCCGCTGCCGCGGATCGAGCCCGGCGAGGCGGGCCGCGAGCGCGGCCTTGTCGGAGCTCATCGGGCACGCTCCGCGGGTACACAGGCGAACAGGGCGGGCAGGGCCGCCAGCACTTCGGCGGTGGGCAGGCCGAAGTCCACCAGGAATCCCACTTCGTCGACGCCCGCCGCCTTCAACTGGCCCAGCACCGCGGCGGCCTTCTCCGGTGGGCCGAGCAGCGAGGGGCCCGACAGGAAGTTGAGGTAGGCGCTCTCCAGGAGCAGTTCCTCGTCCTCGCCGGGAACGGCCGTGGTCTGGTTGCGGTACGCCCTCAGATAGCCGTGCATGGCGGGCCGCAGGAAGTCCTCCAGGTCGGGCCGGTCGCTGACGTAGGCGTGCACCATCGTCACCACATCGCCTTCTCCCGCGTGACCGGCGAGGCGCCATGCCTCGCGGTAGCGGGCGATGTTCTCCCGCAGCACGGGCAGCGTCTGGCCGAGCAGCGCCGTCATCACCCCGTACCCCGCACGTCCGGCGGCGGCGAACGTCTCCGGATTGCCGGCCGATGTGAGCCACACCGGCAGCTCGGGCTGTACGGGTCGGGGGCCGGTGCGGACGGCGGCCCGGCCGCCCGCGGTGGTGGGGTGGCTCACCGCCTCGCCCCGCCAGTGCGCCCGTACCTGCTCGATGATCTGCCCGGTGCTCTCGCGGCGTTGCGCGTAGTCCGTGCGGGAGAGCACGAAGTCGTCCGGGTGCCAGCCGCTGGCGAACGAGATGCCGGTGCGCCCGCCCGACAGGTTGTCGACCATCGACCATTCCTCGGCGACCCGCGCCGCGTGGTGCAGTGGCGCGGCCACGCTGCCGGCCCGGATGTGCAGCTTCTCGGTGCGCACGGCGATGGCGGCCGCCAGCACCGCCGGGTTCGGCGAATGGCCGCCGAAGTCCACGAAGTGCCGCTCCGGCAGCCAGACGGCGTGCAGTCCCGCCGTGTCCGCCAGGGCCGTCGAGTCCAGGACGAAGCGGTAGTACTCCGGCGCGGGGACGGCGTCGGCGCTGGCGAAGAGGTACAGGCTCTGCCGGGCCGGCGCGCCCGAAGCCCCGGCGCCGGTGTCCGTGGCAGCGGTACGGCTGGTGCTCCGGCGCATCTCCTGGCCGATCAGGCGCCGCTGTTCGGGCGTCAGGGCGGCCAGCCGCCGGGACAGGTCGTTCACTGGGTGTCCTCCATCTCGTCGAGCAGGCGGAGGAGTTCGGCGTCATCGCGCCCGGCGGCGAGCTCCTCGGCGCGGGCGACGAACGCGGAGAGGTCGGAGTGCTCGTAGAGGTCTCCGAGGCCCGCGCCGAGCAGCAGGGCGTCGTTGACCACGGAGATGAGCTGGGCGGCCTGCAGCGAAGTGCCGCCGAGGGCGAAGAAGTTGTCCGACGGGCCGAGCGGGTCGCCGCCGAACGCCTCCTGCCAGATGCCGGTGATCACGGTGGCGATCTCCCCGCCGTCCTCTGCCGGCTCCTCCGGCCGGGGCAGGCCTTCGACACCCTGATCCCGGGCCTGTACGGAGTCGCCCGCCGGGGCGGGAGAAGGCGCGGGGAGCGGGGCGTCGATCCAGTGCCGGGTGGCCGCGAAGGGGTAGCCGGGGAGGGCCGTGGGCCGGAGGGGCCTGGGCGGCTCGAAGTCCACCGCGCAACCGGCCGCCCACAACCGGGCCAGCGCGTCCTCCCAGGCCAGTACCTCATCCTGGCCGGACCGGCCGAGCATCTCGATGACCCTCGGCGCCGGCTCCCCGCCCTGGACCCGGGCCGCCCTGCGCACCGGGTTGGTGAGCGCCCGGCCCTGGTGGAGGCCGACGACCACATCGGGACGTCCGGCCAGCAGGGTCCGGACCCCGTCCGCCAGACGCACGGTTCCGCGCAACTGCGCGGCCCAGTAAGACGCGTCGGTCGCCTGGGCGTCGGTCAACGCGGATCCGGTGAGATTGGAGATGACCGTGAGCCGGGGAGCCGACAGGCTCGTAGCGCCGAGGAACTCCCCGAACCGGTCCGCGGCCAGCTGCATCGCCTCGGAATGGAAGGCGTGGGCGGTGCCGAGCCTGATCGTCACGAGCCCGCGCTCGGCGCACCGCCGCTCCAGCTCGGTCACCGCGTCGAGTCCGCCGCCGAGCACCGTCGCGTCGGGGCCGTTGACGCCGCAGACGTCGATGGGCAGCCCGGCCGCGAGATCCCGGGCGGCCCGCTCGCCCAGCGGGACGGCGAGCATCGCCCCGGCGGGTGCTTCACCCATCAGCGCCCCGCGCCGTACGACGGCCGCAGCGGCATCCTCGACGCTGAACACGCCCGCGTACGCGGCCGCGGTCAGTTCGCCGACGCTGTGCCCGAGCAGCGTGCCCGGGCGCACCCCGCGGCGTTCCAGCCGCCACAGGGACGCCAGACCGAGGCTGAAGAGCAACGGCTGCACCACGGCGGTGTCCAGGAGCCGCGGGTCCTCGCCCGGCCAGGCGGCGCTGCCGCGCAGATCCGGACCGCCGACGCGCAGCACGAGGTCGTGCAGCCGCGCGAGATCGGCCGCGAAGGCGGGGTCCTCCTCGGCCGACTGAGCGCCGATCCCCGCCAGACTCACGCCCTGTCCCGGCAACAGCACGGCCACCGCCGGCTCGGATACCGCCGGCCGGGGCCCGGCGTCCTTTGCGGTCTCCCGCAGGAACTCCTGCAGGCGTTCGCGAGCGGCCGCCGGCTCCGCGGGCAGGGCGACGGCCGCGCGGTGGGCGAGCCGGCGGCGCCCGTACCAGAGGGTGCCGAGCAGCGCGGGGAGCTCGGTGTCCGCACCGGCTCCGCCGAGCCAGTCGGCCAGGTGCGCGGCCTTGTCCCTCAGTGCCTGCGGGCCGGCGGCCGAGAGCACCGCCACACGGTGACCGGCGGATCCGGCCGCGGCTTCGGTGGGGCCCGGTGTCGCGTCGGCAGGGGCGAGGATCATGTGCGCGTTGGTACCGCCGAGGCCGAAGGAGCTGACGGCGGCCCCCCTCGGCAGCCGGCCGCCCCAAGGCTGAGCCTGACGGGGGATGAAGAAGCGGGCGTCGCCGAGCTCGGCGTCCGGACCGTCGCCCGGCTGGGCCGGCACCGGGGGGAGCACGTCGTGCTGGAGCGCCAGCACCGTCTTGATCAGGCCCAGCACACCGGCCGCGGTGTCGGTGTGGCCGATGTTCGGCTTCACCGTGCCGATCGCGCAGCGGGGACCGGCGGCGCCGGTCCCGTAGACCTCGGCGAGCGCGGCCAGTTCGACTTGGTCGCCGAGGACCGTTCCGGTGCCGTGGGCCTCGATGTGGCCGATGTCACCGGCGCTGAGCCCGGCGATTTCGAGGGCTTCACGGATCACCTCGGCCTGGCCGCGCGGGCTGGGCGCGGACATCGCCATCCGGTCGGCGCCGTCGTTGTTGACGGCGCTGGCGACGATGTGGGCCCGGGCGGGCCCGGGGCCGGCGGCGATGTCGGCCGACCGGCGCAGCACCACGACCCCCGCCCCGCTCGACGGGACCGTACCCAGGCTGCCCTGGGTGAAGCTGCGGCAGCGCCCGTCCGGCGAATGGATGCCGCCCTCGGACCAGTCGTACCGGGGCTGCTCGACCGGGAAGACGGTCACCCCGCCCGCGATGGCCACGTCGCACTCGTAGGTGAGCAGGCTGCGCACCGCCTGGTGAACGGCGACGAGGGAGGTCGAGCAGGCCGTCTGCACCGTGATGCTGGGACCGGTGAAGCCGAGCCGGTAGGAGAGCGAGGTGGCCAGGTAGTCGCGGGAGTTGCCGAACTGGATCTGCTCGAAGCCATGGGCCCGCACGGTCCGCCGGGCGGGAAGGACGTTGCCGTGCAGGTAGGAGTCGGGACCGCTGCCGACGAAGACGCCGACCCGGTCGGTGGAACGCTCGGTGTCCAGGCCCGCGTCCTCCAGCGCTTCCCAGACCAGTTCGCAGAGCACCCGGTGCTGGGGGTCGGTGAGGGCGGCGTGAGCGGGGGGCATGGCGAACAGCTCGGTGTCGAACTCGGCGAAACGGTCGATCTGCCCGGCGGGCAGTCCACCGCCGTCCGAGTCCGCGTCCGTATCCGCGTCCGTATCCGCGGAGGCCGTGGACGTGGCCCGGGCCGCCGGCAGCGATACCTCGCCGCGGACGAGGTTCGACCAGAAGGCCTCAGGGTTCGACGCCCCCGGGGCCCGAAGCGCCATCCCGATCACGGCAACGGCATTGTCCGGCTCTGTCATGCCCCGCTCCTTGCTGTGCGTACGGTCTGCGCGTCGTCCTGGCGTGAACCGAGGACGGCCGCCAGCCGACGGGGGGTCGAGTTGCGGAACACGTCGCGCACCTTGATGTCGGGGAAGCCCTGCTCCCGCAGGGCAGCGGCCAGCAGCACCGCCTGCACGGAGGTGCCTCCGAGGTCGAAGAAGTTGTCGTCCGGGTCGACGGGGACGCGAAGGACGTCCTGCCAGACGCCGGCCATGGCGGCCTCGGGGCCCGAGCGTTCGGCCCGCACCGCAACCGCGGCCGCGTCGCTCCGTGCCGGTTGCGGATCCGGGAGCCGGGCGGCGTCGAGCTTGCCGTTCGCGGTGAGCGGCAGCTCGGGCACCGCGGTGAGGGTGGCGGGCAGCAGGTACCCGGGGAGCCGCTCGGCGAGCAGCTGCCGGATGTCGGCGAGGTCCCCTTGAGCCTCGGTGACCACGTACGCGTCCACCCTGGCGGTCGAGGACCCGCCGGGCGTGCGGACCAGCGCCGCGGCGGCCTGGACCCTGCGGTCCTCCAGCAGGGCGTGCCGGATCTCGCCGAGTTCGATGCGGTGTCCGCGGATCTTCACCTGGTCGTCGAGCCGGCCCAGGTACTCCAGCGAGCCGTCGGCGAGGAAGCGTCCGAGGTCGCCGCTGCGGTAGAGCAGGCGCCGGTCGGGCCAACCCTTCAGATGGTCCTCGGAGAACCGGTCGGCGTTCAGCTCGGGCCGGTTCAGATAGCCCTGCGTCACACCGGCCCCGCCGACGTGGATCTCGCCGGGTACGCCGGGAGGAGCGGGGCGCCCGCGACCGTCCAGGACGTACATGTCCCACCCGGGCAGCGGCCGCCCGATCGAACGGCTGCCGCGCCGCGCCTCGGCGAGGTCGACGGTGTGCCACGTGCAGAAGACGGTGGTCTCGGTGATCCCGTACATGTTGACGGGCCGGCAGACGTCCGCCGGGTACCGGTCCAGCCAGGGCAGCAGCATGCCCCGGTCGAGGGCCTCGCCACCGAAGACGAGCAGGCGCACGGCGAGGCCTCCGCCCTGGAACGCCTCGGTGTTCAGCAGCTGGGCGAACGCGGACGGCGTCTGGTTGAGGACCGTCACGCCCTCGGTCCGCAGCAGGCCGTGGAAGGCCTCCGCGTCGCGCGAGACGTCGTACGGGACGACGACCAGGCGACCGCCGCTCAGCAGGCAGCCCCAGATCTCCCACACGGAGAAGTCGAAGGCGAGCGAGTGGAAGTACGACCACACGTCGTCCTTGCCCGGCGCGTACTCCCCGCGCGTCGCGGCCAGCAGGGCGGCCACGTTGCGATGGCTGACCAGGACGCCCTTGGGACGGCCGGTGGATCCGGAGGTGTAGATGACGTACGCGGTGGTGTCGGGGCCCACGGCCGGCAACGGCCGGGAGCCGTCTTCGGGTTCCGCGGTCACCGGGATGCTGCGCAGGCCTTCGATGTCGGCCAGCATCCCGGGCTGGGTGACGACGGTGCGCATCGCGGTGTCCTCGACGATGAAGGCGAGGCGCTGCGCGGGGTAGTCCGGGTCGAGGGGGACGTAGGCGGCGCCCGCACGCAGCACCGCGAGCACGGCGAGCACCTGGCCCACCCCGCGGTCCAGGCAGACACCGACCCGGTCGCCCACCCGGACACCCGCCTCGATCAGCGCGGCGGCCAGCGACCTGGATCGGTCGTCGAGTTCGCGGTAGCTGAGCCGGTCGTTCCCGCAGACCACGGCGGTGCGCCCGGCGGCATCACGGCTCTGCCGCTGGAACAGCTCGGTCAGCGCGGCCGCGGGCTCACCGAGCGCCTCGCCCCGGCCGGTCGCCAGCAGACGGGCGAGTTCGGCGGCCGGCAAGGTGTCCACCGCGTCGAGCCGCTGCCCGGGGTTCTCGGTGAAGGCGGCGAGTACGGACACCACCTGACGGCAGAACAGGGCGGCTGCCGTCTCGGTGACCAGGCTCCGCTGATGACGGAGCAGCATCCTGATGCCGGCCGGGCGGTCGGGCTCCTGGTACAGGCCGAGGGTCAACGGGAAATGGGCCGTCCCGAGCCCCTCGTCCCGGTGCGGAACGGCGAGCAGGTCCCCGTCCCGCAGCTCCGGCGGAGCGGCGATGGCCGAGACGACCAGCTGGGGTGCGGCGAGACCCGACTCCGGCAGGACGCTGGACAGTGGCAAGTCGGCGTCGCGGTAGGCCTGCACGCTGCGGCCGTGCACGGCCCGCAGGAAGTCGGTGACGAGGGAGTCCTCGTCAAGGTGCACCGGGATGGCCGCGGTGTTGTTGAAGTACCCGATGGTGGCGGCGTGCGCCGGCGAACGCCGGGAGACGGTGGTGCCGACGACCGGTCGGGCGCAGGCGGAGTTCCGGCCGAGAACGAAGCCGGCGGCGGCGAGGAAGACCGAATGGGCGGCGATCCCGAGTTCCGAGGCCAGCTTCCGGACGCCGTCGTGCAGGTGGGCGGGGACGTCCGCCTCGGCGGTGCCGCCTCCGGCGGCTCCCGTGCCGCCGGGCTCGCCCGCCCAGTCCAGGGAGGGGAGGGTGTCGGCGGCCGCCAGTTCGGCCCGGATCTCGGCCGCTCGTCCGGCCCGCCCGGGCAGCCGGTCGCGAGCCGCGGCCGACCAGTCGGCAAAGGTGTGGACGGGTTTCGTCTCCTCGCCCACCAGGAGCCGGCGTGCGATCAGCTCCAGGGACGGTGCGTCGACCACGAGGTGGTGCGCGACGAGTACGAGGTCGGCGGTTCCTGCCGGGTAGGTGAGGAGGGTCGCCCTCAGCAGCGGTCCGGTGGCGAGGTCCAGCGGGTGCGTCAGCTCGCTGTGCACCCGCAGGCGGGCTTCCGCGCCGTCGCGTTCGACCGGAAGGTCGACGCGGTGCAGACGCGGTCGGTTCGGCGCCGTCTCCAGGTACCAGGTCCCGCCGTCCTCCAGGACGCGCGCGGCGAGTACGGGATGGGTGTCGAGCAGGAGCTCGAACCGCTCGGCGAGCCGCACCGGGTCGAGCTTCCCGGTGATCCGGTAGACCGCGGTGACGTTGTAGGTGGCGGGGTCTTCCGCGGCCCGGTCGGCGGTGTAGAGGTCGACCTGGTTGGGGGCCAGTTCCCGGCGCATGGTCAGCTCCCCGCGTTGTCGATCGCGATCAGGCGGGCGATCGCGTCGGCCTCGGTCGCCTGCAGGACGTCGAGGTAGTCGATCTCCCGACCGGTCAGCTCGTAGATCCTGCCGACCAGGAGGACCGCACGGAACGAGTCGCCGCCGTTCTCCAGGAACCCCGTACCGATATTCGCCTCGGGGCCGAGGATTTCTCTCCAGAGTCCCTCGGCAACCTCCGCGGAATTATTTGCATTGCCGGGAAGGATTGGAGAAGAGTCAGTGTCGAATTCCATGGAAAAGCCCCCGTAGGCCGACGGTCTCGATTTCGCACTGCATCCGCGACCGTTTGGGCGCGATATCGACACGTAGCCGACGCTAAGTCAACTTACTGCCGATTGTCGGTCGATGAGCAGGGCGAACAGCCTTGGCGACGTTACAGAGCGCAGGTCAATCGAATCAATGTGACCCCGCTCACAGTGTCTTGAACCATTCCATCCGGCTGAATTTCGCCTGCGAATCACAGCCTCTGTGTATTTTCGGTGAAACTCGCTTGACAGGCAAAAATGATCTTCCTAGTGTGACCGGCAGAAATTCGGCCGAAATTTCCACTCGGGGGAGCTGTCCCATGTCGGGAAGCGAATGGGATGGGACTGCGGGCAGGTCTGCCGATCCCGGGCAGTTGAGGTTCTTCCTGCTCGACCAGCAAGGTGGCAGGGCGACACTGCTCCACCACATCAGCGTGCACGGCCCCGTCGATCCGGACCGGCTGCTCGCGGCCGCACGGGCGGTCTGCGAGGCGCAGCCGGCCCTGCGGACCTCGCTGCACCTGACTCCGGAAGGCCTGGTGCAGTACGCCCACCCCGCGTCCGACGTGGACATCACGGCCGAGCGGGCGGCCCGCGGGAGTGATCTCGCCGACCGGATCGCCGAGACCCGGGCCCCTTTCGAACACGGCGCGGGGCCGCTGTGCAGGATCCGGATCGTCACCACGCCGGACACCACCCACTGCTTGGTGGGCGTCCACCACGCGGTGTTCGACGAGGATTCCACCGGCGTCCTGATGCGGCAGCTCGCCCGTGCGTACGAGGAAGGGCCACAGGCCCTGCCCCACGCCACCCACCGCCCGAGGCTCCCGAGCCCCGAACGTGCCGCGATCCTGGACGCGTTCTGGTCCGGCCGGCTCGACGGCTGCCCCCAAGACGTGGCCCTTCCGCGGATCGCGTCCACGGGGCCGGGCGGGCACGGCATCGTGTCCGTGCCGCTCACCTCCGAGTCGGCCGCGACGCTGCGCCGGCGTGCGAGGGAAAGCGGCGCAACGCCCTTCGCCCAAGTGCTGGCCGCCGTCGCCGCCGTCATCGGCTGGTACGGCGGGACCGAGGACATCGTGCTCGCCACGGTCGCGGCCAACCGCACCCCACAGGACAGCGAAGTGATCGGCTGCCTGCAGAACACCCTCCCGGTCCGCCTGGAGCTGGCTGGGGCCGACACCACTTCGGTGCTCGACCGGGCGGTCGACGCACTCTTCGACGCCGTCGATCACGCCGATCTGCCCATCGAGGACATCCTCCGGCTGGTCGGAGCGGCGCGCAGCCCGGGGCGCAAACCGCTGACCCAGATCATCTGCACCCAGTCCACCGCTCCGGCCGCGCTCGACGTCGGCCCCCTGCGCTGGCAGCTCCTTCCTCCCGTCCCCACGGAGGCCGAGTACGAACTCGCCGTCACGCTCCACCAGGACCCCTCCGGCGCGCTCGCTCTGACGGTCGAGCACCAACTCGACGCACTGGCCGGGCCCGCGGCCCGGTTGTTCGCGGAGCACCTGATCCGGGCGCTCTCGGCGTTCGGGGCCACACCGGCCGTTCCCCTCACCGAGCTGGCCTTGTCCGACCCGGACGTACCGCCCCGGCGGGCCGTCACGCGCAGCCCCTGGGCGACGGTGGCGGACCGCGTCGGCGAGCACGCCCTGCGCCGGCCCGCGGCCGTCGCGCTCGTGACCGACCGGGAGCAGCTCGACTACGCCGAGCTCGACCGCCGCGTCCGGGGCCTTGCCGCCGTGCTGATGGAGGCGGGCGTGCGGCCCGGCGACCGGGTCGGCGTCTGTCTGCCGAGGACGGCGTCCCTGGTCGTCGCCCTGCTCGCCGTCTGGCGGGTGGGCGGGGCCTACGTTCCGCTGGACCCCCAGTACCCCGTCGGTCGACTGCGCCTGATGATCGAGGACACCCGGCCGGCCGCGGTGATCGGGGACGCGGTCCCGGGCCTGGTCCCGCAGGGCGTGGAGATCCCCGTACTCGCCCCGGACGCGGTGGCCGCCACCATGCCGGGACAGTGGCCGGTGGTGCGCCCGCAGGACCAGGCCTACGTCATCCACACCTCCGGCACGACCGGCAGGCCCAAGGGCGTGGTCGTCCGGCACGAGAATCTGTCCGCGCTCTTCGCGGCCTTCGAGGAACAGCTGCCCTCGACTCCCCGGGTGACCGTCGCCGGCACCAGCATCTCCTTCGACATCAGCGGGCTCGAAATGCACTGGCCCCTCGCCGCCGGTCGCACCGTACTGCTGACCAGCCACCGCGAGGTCGCCGACGCCCGGGTACCCCACGGCGCCCTCTACCAGTGCACCCCCACCATGGCCCGGATCCTGGCCGACGACCCGGCGGGCCGCCGGCTGCTGGGCGGGCTGGGTGCCCTGCTGGTCGGCGGCGAGCCCTTGCCCCGCGACCTGGCCGACCGGCTGACCGATCTGGTCCCCGGCCCCGTCCTCAACTGCTACGGCCCGACCGAGACCACCATCTGGTCCACCGTGTGGCGAGTGGTGCCCGGAGTTCCGGTACACATCGGTCACCCGCTGACCGGCCAGGAGTGCAGGGTGGTCGATGTCCATGGCCGTCGGATGCCACCGGGCGTCCCCGGCCGACTGCTGATCCTCGGGGAAGGCGTGAGCTCCGGCTACTGGGAGCAGCCGGAGCTGACCTCCGCGAAGTTCCGCGAGCACGAGGGCCGCCTCTGCTACGAAACCGGCGATCTGGCGGTCCTCGACCCCGAGCACGGAGTCCGCTTCCTCGGCCGGGCCGACACCCAGGTCAAGGTGCTCGGCCAGCGGATCGAACTGGCCGAAATCGAGTCCGTCCTGCGCGCGCACCCCACCGTCCGGGACGCCGTGGCCACGGTCACGGCCGACGGTACGGCCATCACCGCCTGCCTGGTCCCCACCGAACCGGGCTCCTCGAAGCAGGCGGTGCCCGCACCGGCGGCGTTCGTCGACGAGATGCGCCGCCACGCCGCGACCTCGCTCGTCGCGGCGATGATCCCCGCCCGCTGGCTGCTCGCCGCAGAGCTGCCCCAACTTCCCAACGGCAAGCTGGACCGGGCCACCGTGGCCGACTGGGCGGCCGAGGCCGCACCGGTCTCCCTCCCGCCGGCGGTCCCGGCAGCGGGGGAGCCCCCGGCCGCCGCCGAACTGGTCCGGGACACCTGGGAACACGTCCTCGGCGCTCCCGTAGCAGGGCTGGACACCGGGTTCTTCGACCTCGGTGGCACGTCCAGCGGCATCCTGCGGGTGCTCGCGCTCCTGCGGCGGCAGTACCCGCAGCTCCACGCGGCCGACCTCTTCCGTCATACGACGGTCCGCGCTCTGGCCCGCCATCTCGACGCCGTGGACGAGGACGCAGGCCCCGTGCATCCGGGGCCCTCCCGGCCCGCTGCGCGCGCCGCCGCGAGGAGCAGAGCCCTGGGCGGATGGCGCAGGCGGACCGAGCAATCTCCTTAGCGACACCGGCGACAGAAGGGTCGACGATCAGTGGGCACCCATGAGACGGGCCGGGAAACGGCACCGCACTACGCACGGCTCGTCGGCATGGCTGCGGCGACACCGCTCCAGCAACAGCTGTACCTGGCCTACGAGCTGACCGAGGAGCACGCCCCCCATCATCTGGCGCTGCGCCTCACCTTCGACGGTACGAGCGACGCGAGCACGCTGCGGGCAGCGCTGGAAGAGGTGGTGCAACACCACGACGCGCTGCGCACTCGTTTCACGTTCGAGGGCACGACCTTGGTGCAGACCGTTGAGGACCATCTGCCGCCACTCTGGCAAACGGCGGAGGACCACGGCAGCGGCAGCGGCCACTGCCACGGCGCGGATGATCTCTCCCGCCCGTTCGACCTGGAGCAGGGGCCCCTGGTGCGCGCCTGTCTTCAGCCCGTCGGCGACACCGGTCTGCTCCTCAGCCTGACGCTCCACCGGATCATCGCCGACGAGCGCTCCGCGGAGATCCTGCTGGAGGACCTGCTCGCCGCCTACCACGCCCGACTCTCCCCGGGCGTCCTCCCACCCGAACCTCCGAAGAGCCAGTTCACCGACTTCGCCCGCGCCGCCGGCAGCCGGGCGATGGACCTCGCCCCGGATGCCCCGGAACTCCCGGGGGAGTTCCCGGCGCTGCAACTGCCCCTGCTGACCGGACACTCGGCCGGTCAGGCCCATGAGGTGGCTCTTCCCGCCGAGACCATGGCCGCGCTCGGCACGCTGTGCGAGGCCTCCGGAGCCTCGATCGGCGACGGCCTGCTCGCGGCCTTCGCGATCCTGCTCAACCGGTACAGCGACTGCGACGACATCCTGATCGCGACCTCGGACTCCGACGACCGCGGCGACGAATTCCGTCGGACCGTAGGTCCGTTCACCCGTGCCCAAGCGGTCCACGCGGACCTCTCCGACGGAGACGGAGACGGCCTGGCTTCCGTGATCGGCCGGCTCCGGAGGCTGGCCCCACCCGGCACCGCGGGCGAGCCCACCGAGGACGACGGCTGGCACGACGCGGAGCCGTCCCCGCTCCCGGTGGCCTTCGTCCGGCGGGAGACGCCGACCGCCGTCCGCGAGATCCCGGGCGGTGTCACCGTCACCCGGCACGAGGTGCCCGCACCCCACGGTCATGCCGTACGCCTCGTCGTGACGGACGACCGGGAGGCCCGGATCGAAGCCGCGTGGCCGGAGTGGCTGACGGAGCAGTTCGCCCACCACTACGTGCGGTTGCTCACCGAAGCCGTGCGCGACCCGGGCCTGTCGGTGCACGAACTGGAGTTGCGCTCGCCGGGCGACCCCGACCCTTCCGCGCCCGTACGAGCCGCAGGCAGCCGGCCGGAGGCCGAGGAAACCGTCCTCGACCAATTCGCCCGCCACGCCGCCGCCCGCCCGGGCGCCATCGCCGTCAGTCTCGGTGCCGAGCACCTCACCTACCGCGAGCTCGACCAGCGGTCCAACCGGCTCGCCCGGCATCTGCAGTCGCTCGGAGTCGGGCCCGAGGTCCTCGTCGGACTCTGCGCCGAGCGCTCCCTGGACCTGGTCGTCGCGATCCTGGGCATCCAGAAGGCGGGAGGGGCGTACGTACCGCTGGATCCGGCCTACCCGGACGCCCGGCTGGCCTACGTCGTGCGTGACGCCGCACTCACCCACGTAGTGGTCCAGGGCCCGCCGGGCGAGTGGCTGGACGGTTTCACCGGCACCCTGGTCTCCCTCGACGCCGACGCCGAGGCCATCGCCGCGCGCCCGGCCGAGCCGACGGCGAACCGCGTCGCGCCCGACGGCCTGGCGTACGTCATCTACACCTCGGGCTCCACGGGCGAGCCGAAGGGCACCCTGATCCCGCACGCCAATGTGACCCGGCTGTTCACCGCCACCGGGCACTGGTTCGGATTCGGCCCGGACGACGTCTGGACGCTGTTCCACTCCTACGCCTTCGACTTCTCGGTCTGGGAACTGTGGGGCGCCCTGGCCCACGGGGGCCGCCTCGTCGTCGTCCCCCACGAGATCAGCCGGGCCCCCGAGGACTTCCTGCGGCTGCTGCGAACAGAGGGCGTGACCGTCCTCAACCAGACCCCGTCGGCCTTCGCCCTGCTCATGCGGGCGGAGGAGGCGCACGCCAAGGGCTACGCGTCCCCAGGCAGCCGGCAGCGCCCCCTGGCGCTGCGCTTCGTCATCTTCGGCGGCGAGGCGCTGGACCCGCGGTCACTGCAACCGTGGTTCGAGCGGCACCCGGACGGCCCACGGCTCGTGAACATGTACGGCATCACCGAGACCACCGTCCACGTCACCTACCGTCCGATCGACCGGCGGGACTGCGAGGGCGAGGGCCGCAGTGTCATCGGGGAGCCCATCCCCGACCTGGACCTGGACCTGCTCGACCGGCGGGGCAGGCCGGTACCCACCGGAGTCCCCGGCGAACTGTACGTACGGGGAGCCGGGCTGGCCCGCGGCTACCTCGGGCGGCCCGAACTCGACGCCAGCCGCTTCGTCACCCTTGCGGCCGGGCGCGCCTACCGCACCGGGGACCTGGCCCGGCGGCTGCCCGACGGCGAACTGGAGTACTGCGGCCGGATCGACGAGCAGGTGAAGATCCGGGGGTTCCGGATCGAGCCGGGCGAGATCGAGGCCGCGCTGGCCGGCCACCCCGACGTCCGGGAGGCTCTGGTGACCGCGGAGCAGAACCGCAACGCGGACCGGCAGCTGGTGGCGTACGCCGTCTCGGACCGTCCCGCACTGGGCGCGGCCGAACTGCGGGCCCATCTGGAGGGCGTTCTGCCCTCGCACATGATCCCCGCCGCCTTCGTCGTGGTCGACCGCTTTCCCCTGACCGCCAACGGCAAGGTGGACCGGCGGCGCCTGTCCGCCCTCGACCGTACCGCCGGCTCGACGGCCGGTCCGACGGCCAACCGGGCCGAGGAGATCCTCGTCCAGGTCTGGAGCGACGTGCTCGGGCACGAGCGGGTCGGCACCGACGAGAACTACTTCCTGCTCGGCGGAGACTCGATCCGCACCATCGCCATCGTCAGCCGCGCGCGCGAACTCGGCCTGAACTTCGAGCTCCAGGACCTGCTGCGCCACCAGACCATCCAGGCCCTCGCTCCGCACACCACCTTCGGCGTCCCGGGCGCGTCCCGTCCGCGATACCAGCCGCTGTCGCTCGTCTCCGACGAGGACCGCGCGCTGCTCCCGGCCCACGTCGAGGACGCCTTCCCGCTGTCCCGGCTCCAGGCGGGAATGCTGTACCACAGCGGTCTCAGCGCGGCCGAGCGGATCTATCACAATGTGACGGGGTATCACCTGAGGGCCGACTGGTCCGAGGAGGCCTGGCGTTCGGCGCTGGACGGCATGGTCGCCGAGCACGAGATCCTGCGCGTCTCCTTCGACCTGGAGTCCTTCAGCGAGCCGCTCCAGTTGGTGCACCGCCGGATCGCGCCGCCGATCACCTTCGAAGACCTGCGCCAGCTCTCCGACCCGGATCGCCGGGCCGCCCTGGAACAGCGCTTCGAGGAGGAGAAGCGACGCGCGTTCTCCTGGCAGGAAGCCCCGCTCATCCGCCTGCACGTGCAGCGCCTGACCGACCGGACCTTCGAGCTGTGGGTCACCGAACACCACGCGATCCTGGACGGCTGGAGCGAACGCTCCCTGATCACCGAGCTGTTCGCCCGCTACCGCGCAGGCCTGACGGACTCGCGGCCCCCTGCGACGGACCCCCCTCAGGCCCGCTTCGGGGCGTTCATCCAGCAGGAACAGGCGGCCATCGCCAGCGCCGAGCACCGGGCCTTCTGGGTCGATGCTCTGGCGGACAGCGACCTCAACAGCCTGCCGCGGCTGATCCAGCCCGCCGAGCGGCCCGACATGCGCATCCTGCCCGTGGACCTCCCCGGCGAGGTGTCCGCCGGGCTGGAACGCTGCGCCCAGCGCCTCGCCGTACCCGTGCGCACCGCCCTGCTCGCCGTCCACCTGCGGGTGATCGGCCTGCTGTCCGGCACCCCGGACGTCGTCAGCGGTGTCGTCTACAACGGCCGCACCGAGGACCGGGACGGCGAGCGCGTCCTCGGCATGTTCCTCAACACCCTCCCGTTCCGCACCCTTCTGAGCGGCGGCAGCTGGGACGACCTGGTGGCAGCCGTCAACCGGACCGACATAGAAGTCCAGCGATACCGGCGCTACCCCATGGGAGAGATCCGGCGCGACCTCGGCGGCCGCGAACTGTTCGAGAGCTTCTTCAACTTCACCCGCTTCCACGTCTACCAGTCCGTACTGGACCAGGCGGCGGAGCTCGACGTGCTCGACGAACGGCGGATCACCAACACCAGCATCCCGTTCGGGGCCGAGTTCTCCCAGGACCTCGCGTCGGCCTCGGTGGCCCTCCATCTCCGCTACGACGCCGCCCAGTTCACCGAGGAACAGGTGCATCTGATCGGCGGCTACTACCGCCGCGCGCTCACCGCTCTGGCCACCTCCCCGCAGGACCGCTACGACCAGACCGACCTGCTCTCCACCGCGGAGCTGCGCCAACTCGACCAGTGGCACGGCGAAACCCGTCCCCGCGAAGAGGGCCGACCCTTCCACCTGCTCTTCGAATCGACGGCGAAGGCCCGCCCGGACGCCCCCGCCGTCGTCTGCGGCCGAACCGTCCTCGACTACGCGCAGCTGAACGCCCGGGCCAACCGGCTGGCCCGCGAACTCGTCACCCGGGGAGTGGGCCCGGGGCGCATCGTCGCACTGGCCGCGCCCCGGACGGCCGAGCTGGTGGTGGCCATGGTCGCCGTACTGAAGACCGGCGCGGCATATCTGCCGGTCGACCCGGACTACCCGGCGGAGCGGATCACCCTGCTCCTCCGGGACGCCGAGCCGACACTCCTCGTGACCACCGTCGAGACGGCGGGCACCCTGCCGCCCACCGATACCCCACTGCTCGTACTGGACGGTCCGGAAACCGAGCCGCGGCTCGCGGACCATGCCGGCGGGGACCTCACCGATGCCGAACGCCCGAGGGCCCCGCGACCGGCCGATCCGGCGTACATCATCTACACCTCGGGCTCGACGGGGCGCCCCAAGGGCGTGATCGTCTCCCACGCCAACCTCACCGACCTGCTGGCCTGGATCGCCGGGTTCCTCGCTCCGGACGGCCTGGCTCAGGTGCAGGCCACGACCTCGATCAGCTTCGACGTCTCCGTCTACGAGATCTTCGGGCCGCTCTCCTCGGGCGGAACCGTGCGGATCCATCGCGACCTTCTGGCCCTGGGCGAACCACAGACACTCGCGGACGGCCCGATATCCGCACCGTCCGTGGTCAGCGGCGTGCCCTCCGTCTTCTCCGGCCTCATCCCGAGCCTGGACCCGCGGGTGACGGCCGGCACCGTCGTACTGGCCGGTGAAGCACTCGGCGCCCTGGTGGCGAACGAGATCACGACGGCCTTCCCGGGCGCCAGGATCGCCAATGTGTACGGTCCCACCGAGGCCCCGGTGTACGCCACGGGCTGGCTCGGCGAGGGCCCGTTCGACCAGGCGCCGCCGATCGGCCGGCCGTCCTGGAACACCCGCGCCTACGTGCTCGACCACGGACTGCGCCCCGTGCCGCCCGGTGTTCCCGGCGAGCTCCACCTCGGCGGTCCCGGCCTGGCCACCGGCTACCTCGGCCGCCCCGCACTGACCGCCGAGCGCTTCGTCGCCGACCCGTACGGCGAACCCGGCTCCCGGATGTACCGCACCGGGGACCTGGTGCGCCGTCGCCCCGACGGTGACCTGGAGTACCTCGGCCGGCTCGATCACCAGGTCAAGATCCGCGGCTTCCGGATCGAGCTGGGGGAGGTGGAGGCCGTACTCGCCCGGCATCCGGAGGTCGCCCGGGTCACGGTCGTCGTACGCGAGGACCGCCCCGGGGAACAGCGGCTGGTCGCCTACGTCGTCACCGCCCCGGGTGCGACGGCCGACGCCTCGGCGCTGCGCCTGCACGCGGCCCGCCTGCTGCCGCGGCACATGGTGCCGGTCGTGGTCCCGCTCACCGCCTTCCCGCTCACCACCAACGGCAAGCTCGACCGGCGTGCGCTGCCGGCGCCGGAACTCGGCGCCGACGCCCCGACCCGCGAGCGCAGGGCTCCGCGTACCCCCGTGGAAGAGGAGCTGCTCGCCCTGTTCGCCGAGGTTCTCGGTGCCGACCAGTCCGGCACCGAGCGACTGTGGATCGACGACAGCTTCTTCGAACGCGGCGGCCACTCCCTGCTCGCCTTCCGCCTGATCGCCAGACTGAACTCCCTCTACGGCGCGGAGCTCGGCATCAGCACGCTCTTCCGTACACCGACCGTTGCGGGGATCGCCGAACTGCTCGCCGAGCAACGGGACTCGGGCGATCCGGCTGCCGCGCTGGACGTCCTCGTACCGCTCCGCCCGCAGGGCAGCCGCGAACCGCTGTTCTGCGTGCACCCCGGCGTCGGCATCAGCTGGGTCTACTCCGGGCTGCTGCGGCATCTGGAGAGCGATCGTCCGGTCTACGGCCTCCAGTCCCGCGGGCTCGACGGCGACGCGCCCCCCGCCGCGGACCTGGGGGAGATGGCCAGGGAGTACGTGGCGCGCCTGCGCACCGTCCAACCGCACGGCCCGTACCACCTGCTGGGCTGGTCGATGGGCGGCGTCGTCGCACACGAGATGGCGCGGATGCTGTGCGCCGAGGGCGAACAGGTGGCGCTACTGGCCCTTCTGGACGCCTATCCCCGCAGGCCCGACGCCCGGACGGTGGACCACGACGAGCCGCAGGCGCTGGCCGAAGTGCTCCACTCGCTCGGCCTGCAGCAGCCGGAGGGCCATGACCCGCTCGTACCCGAGTCGGCCCGTGCGATCCTGCTGGACCGCGGGAGCCCCCTGGCGACGCTCACCGACCGCCAACTGGCCTCGGTGGCACGGATCTTCACCAACAACGTCAACGCGCAGCGGCGTCACGTCTCCCAGGTCTTCGACGGGGACGTGCTCTTCTTCGAGGCGACGGCCGGGAAGGGCCCGGACGGCGAGCGCCCGGCCGACTGGGCGCCGTACACGGGCGGGCGGATCGAGAGCCACCCGATCGACAGCGCGCACGGCGACATGCTGAGCCCGGAGCCGCTGGCCGAGATCGCCCGCGTCCTCGGCGAGCGCCTCGGCGCGCTGCCCCGGCCTGGGGGAGACTAAGTGGCCAGTCCGCTATCGACGACCTGTCAGGAGTTCGCGTGAACGGCCCGTTCGACGACCACGACGGCAGCTACCTCGCCCTGGTCAACGGGGAGGGGCAGCACTCGCTGTGGCCCGCCGCGATACCCGTGCCCGACGGCTGGTCGGTCGCCTACGGCCCGGCCGACCGCGCGTCCTGTCTGGACAGTGTCGAACGGTCCTGGACCGGCCCACGCCCCGGCGGCTCTCGCCCCCGGGGCTCGACGACGACGAGGGCAGGATCACCTGCATGACGAAGACAGCAGTGGTGGTGGGCGCGACGGGCCAGATCGGACGGGTGGTCGTCCGACGGCTGGCCGAGGACGGCTGGGACGTGACGGCGATCAGCCGGACCCCGGCATCCGGCGGGCCGCCCGGCCACGGCGTCCGTACGGTCCACCTGGACCGGGACGTGGACGGAGCCCTGGAGTCCGCGCTCGGCGACGGGTGCGACGTACTGGTGGACATGGTCGCGTACGGCGAGGGTCACGCCCGGCAGTTGCTCGGACTCGGTGACCGGATCGGTTCGGCGGTGGTGATCTCCTCCGTCAACGTCTACGCGGACGGCGCCGGCCGGGGATTCGACACCCAGGACGCGCATTTCCCCGAATACCCGGTGCCGATCCGCGAGGACCAGCCGGTCATCGCGCCCGGCGACACCTCCAACCCCACCCGCAAGGCCGCTCTGGAGCACACCCTGCTCCACTCCGGCGGCTCCCTCCCGGTGACTTTGGTCCGTCCGGGAGCGATCCACGGACCGGGCTCACCGCTTCCGCGCGAGTGGTTCTTCGTGAAGCGCGCCCTGGACAAGCGCCGCATCCGCCTGATGCCCTACCGCGGCGAGGGCCGCTTCCACACCTCGTCCTCCGCCAACATCGCCGAGGTGATCCGGCTCGCGGCCTCCCGGCCCGGTACCCGCGTCCTGAACGCGGCCGACCCGCAGGCTCTCACGGTCCGGGAGATCGCGGCGGCGGTGGACGCCGTCATGGGCCACGAGGCCGAGGACGTCCTCATGGACGGCCTCCCGGAGGACGGTCTCGGCGGCTCTCCCTGGTGCACGCCACGGCCGGTGGTCCTCGACATGTCGGCGGCCGAACGGGAGCTCGGCTACGTCCCGGTGACGGGCTATGCCGAGTCCCTGCCGGAGACGGTCGAGTGGCTGCTTCGAGAGGCCGGCGACCAGCCCTGGCAGGAGGCGTTCCCCCTGCTGAACCGCGCGATCGGCCCGCTCTCCTTCGACTACGCCGCAGAGGACCGCTGGATCAGCGGCCGCTGACGCCCGCGCCGGACCGCCCCCGGCCTCCCTCAGGGGGAGGCCGGGGGCGGTCTCGACCGCCTTCCGGGCGTGCCCGACCGGGCCGTTGGGGATCAAGCGCCGGCCGAGCAGCGCACCGGCAGTCGGCAGACGCCGGACAGGAAGCTGGATGTGACGCGCTCGACGGTTCCGTCCAGCTCCATATGGGATATCTGGGAGCGCAACTCCTCCAGCAGAACGCGCAGTTCGACCCTGGCGAGCGGGCCGCCCAGGCAGAAGTGCGGTCCGTGGCCGAGGGTGAGGTGCCTGTTCGGCGTGCGGGAGATGTCGAACCTGTAGGGGTTCGCGAAGACGTCCTCGTCACGGTTGGCCGATGTGTTCCAGAGCGTGACGATGTCGCCCTGCCTGATCTCGGACCCGCGGAGCGTGAAGTCCGTCGTGGCGGTCCGCCCGATGTGCGTCGCCGGAGTGGTCCAGCGCAGCACTTCCTCCACCGCAGAGTCGAGCAGGCCCTCGTCCTGCTGGAGCCGCTGCCACTGCTCGGGATGCTCGATCAGGGCGAGCGCGGCACCCGCCGCGGACAGGCGCGTCGTCTCGTCACCACCGATGATGATGTTGTAGCAGTTCAGAAGCACCTCGGCATCGCTGAGGGGCTTCCCGTCGACCTGTTCGCCCGCCAGCAGACTGACGATGTCCGCGCCCGGAGACGTGCGCCGTGCGGGAAGGAGCCCGGCGTAGTAGTAGAGGATGTCCTGCTGGGCTTCGGCGGCTTCCTCCATGGACTCCGCCGAGCCGTCCGCGCCCATCGCCGCCATGGTCAGATCGAGCATGCGCGAGCGGTCCGCCGCCGGCACGTCGAGCAGCTCGCAGATGGCGATGAGCGGAATCTGCGAGGCGACATCGGAGACGAAGTCGCCCGCTCCCTTCTCGGCGATGGCCGCGACGAGTCCCTTCGTCGCCGTCCGGACGCCGTCCACGACGTGCTCCATGGCTCTGGCGGAGAATCCGCCCTGCAGGAGGCGCCGTACAGCGGTGTGCCGGGGCGGGTCGGTGACCACGAGCATGCTGCCGCCGGCGGAGTCGCCGCCCGTGAGCAACGTGCCGAGCATGTTGCCCTGTTCGGAGCTGAGGCGGGCCGTATCGCGGTAGACGGCGGCGATGTCCTGGTACCGCGTGATCACCCAGAAGCCGGGGCTGTCTCCCTCGGCCTCGCACCAGGCGACCGGGTGCTCCGTCCGTAGCGTCCTCCACGCCTCACAGGCGTCGGGATCGGGGTGTAACGCAGGGTCGATCAGGCTGAACGGGATGGCATGGCGCGAGGTACTCAACCTGTGGTTTCCATTCCTGGTCGGCGACACGTGGAGCGCCGGTCACCAGGACCGGCAACCCGGGCTGCCGATCGATCCCCTCGAGGCTGCGCAGCGATGACGAGGCGTCATGCGGATGCCCCCGCAGGGTTGGTCCGGCCGGGCACGGTCCTCGGGCCTCGGCCCGCCCACGACGCTATCCCCCTGACGTCGATCATGACAAGGGGTCCGGACCTCGATGGGGCGGCCGCGCCGGGAGAGGGCGCCGCACCGGGGCCGACCCCGCGGCCGGCCCCGGCGGACCTCTGCGTGAGCCCCGTCAGAACAGGGAGTTGTTGCCGTGCAGCCGGCGTCGCAGGAAAGTGGCGAAGGTGTGGTCCTCGAGGTGGGTCAGGGAGCTGCCGTCCGGTTCGATGGAGGCGATCCGCCAGTCCTGGGGGTCGCTCTTCATGGTGAGCCAGCCGATGAGCCTGCCCTCCACCTCACCCCACTGCAGGAACTGCCGGTCCTCGTCCAGCCAGGTGGCCCCCGCGACGGGGAACACCCGCGCGCCCGCGATGATCCCGCCGGGGAACTCCCGCATGATCGCCAGGTAGTCCTCCGGGAGGGCGGTGGGCCACTCGTGCCGAGCCTGTTCCACCAGTTCGCGCGCGTACTGCCGGACGCCCGGGACGCCGAGGCTCCGCAGCTTGACGAGGATCTCGTCCAGCGCGGTGATGTCCCGGTCCGCCAGTGCCTTGGCCGTCTCCCGCTTGGCGTCCGCGAGCCGGTGCCACGAGCCGGCCCTGTACTCCGCGTCCGTCTCGAACGCGGGAGTCCCGTCGGCGCGCCCCGTGATCTCCCGCGCGATGAATTCCGACGTGGGGAAAGGGAGTTCCGGCCAGAGCTGGAAATCGGAATCCGCGAGGACGGTCGTCCAGTCCGCGGTATCGGGGGCGGCGGTGTCCCAGAGCAGCACACCGTCGTCCGCGGTGCGGCCCCACGGGACCAGTCCGCCGGGCTCGGGGAAGAGGGACTGCGGCAGCTTTTGCTCGCGGGAGCGCAGGTAGTACCGCATGTCCTCCAGACGCAGCGCCGCACTCGCGGTGAACTCCGCCAGGGAACGCACGGGGAGTTCGGAGCGAGTGAGCTTGACGGAAGCCGCGATCAGGCCCTTCGGGAGGGCGTTGAGCAGCAGTTCGAAGTCCTCGGGCACGACCTGCCCGTATCCGTCGCTCCCCGGTCGCCCGGGGGCGACCACGTCGAGCAGCCGGAAGACATCGAGATGATTCATGGTTTCCTCTCTGAACACCGCGCTCCGTCCCTCGACGGTCGATCCGGCCGCCGAGGAGGTGTGACCGGGTCCGGTTCCTTCGGAATCCGAGTCCTCGGGCCGGACGGGGAAGGGCCGCGAGGGCGGGGACAGCGAGAAGCAAGCGCAGCCTGATCGTCCCATGAAGCCCCATGCCGTCCCCGCGGATCCTCCGGTTCCCCAGCCGAACACCATGAAGCGACCGGACGCAGGACCGTAAGCGCGACGGCCCGCGGTGTGACACCGGGCCGGGCGAGCGGCAGCCGGACGACAGCGACACCGACACCGACAGCGACGTCGACATGGTTCAGGGATTCCCCGCTCCCGATACGGCCACGGCGGCGCTGAAGCCCGGGGGGACGGCCACGTCCCTCAGGGACCAGCCCGGCAAACCGCTCGCCGGGGTGTCGCCGCTGCCCACGTAATCGAGGGCCAGGCCCCGGGAGAGCCCGATGCCCAGGCCCTTGAGGTACGCCTCCTTGCGGACCCAGACGCGGCCGAAGGCCGCGGGGCGCTCCTCCGGGTCCAGGGCCGCCAGCTCCGCGGCCTCCCGAGGGTGCAGCTGCCCGGCCAGCTCGCGTACGGCCGATGCCGGGGGCAGCGCCTCCACATCGGCTCCCACCGGCACCGCGCCCAGCGCGATCAGTGCGAGCCGGTCGCTGTGCGACAGGGAGAAGTGGACGGGCCCGTCCTCGGACAACGGCCGTCCGTGGGGGCCGGCGCACGAGGGGCAAGGTGCGCGGGTGATCCGTACGCGTCCCGGGGCGAGGCCGAGCCGGGAGCCGAGCAGCACCCGCAGTGCCACGTGGGCGGCCACGTAGCGGCGCCGGTCCTCCTCGCGCACGAAGGCCGCCGCCCGCCGGTGTTCGGCCGGGTCCAAGACCTCCGGGGCCAGCCGGGCCGCCGCGCCGGCCGCCTCGTCGGTGTCGACCAGCCACACGGCCGGCGACGCGGCCGGCGACGCCTGCGCGGCGGGCGGGGAATCCGAACCGATCGTGAGGACACGGGGCTTCAGCACGATCGATCCTTCTCCTCGGTCCTGCGCCGGCGCCGACATCCGCATCGGCATCGGCAGGGCTGGGTATCAGTGTGCCGCGTTCTTCACGAGTGCGGCGATCCTCACCTCGTCGGCGGCCGTCAGCCGCGTCAGGGCGTAGGAGGTCGCCCACATGGAGCCCTCGTCGAGGTGCGCCTGGTCGCTGAAGCCGAGCGTCGCGTAGCGCGCCTTGAACTTCTCCGCGCTCTGGAAGAAGCAGACGACCTTGCCGTCCCGGGCGTACGCGGGCATCCCGTACCAGAGCTTCGGCGCGAGGTCGGGTGCGGTCTCCTTGACGATCGCGTGGATCCGCTCCGCCATGACCCGGTCGGCGTCCTGCATTTCGGCGATCTTCTCGACCACGTCGGCCTCTTCCGCCGCAGCCTTGTCGGCGCGCGATCCGCGGCGGGCCGCCGCCTTCAGCTCCTTGGCGTGATCCTTCATCGCGGCCCGCTCCTCCTCCGTGAACCTCGCGGACGGCTCGGCCGCGGTCTTGGCGGGGGTCGCGGTCTTGGCGGGCTTCTGGGTGTTCGTCATCGCGGGTTTCCTCCCGGTAGTGGGCGTGATGGGATGGATCGTCATACTAGGAAGCGGGGCGGTTCGCGCCCGTCAGCCCCACGCGCCGGCGATCTGGCGGGTCGTGGCGTTGAGGCGGTTGAACAGGTTGGTGACGCCGATCATCAGGACGAGCGCGGCCAGCTGCTTCTCGTCGAAGTAGGTGGCGGCCGTGTCCCAGACCTCGTCGTTCACCGCGTCGGGACGGTCGGCCAGCCGGGTCGCGGCCTCGGCGAGCAGCAGGGCGGCCCGCTCCTCCTCGGTGAAGTACGGGGCCTCGCGCCAGGCGGCGACCGTGGCCAGCCGCTCGTCGCTCACCCCGGCCTTGCGGGCCGACTTCGCGCCGCCGTCCACACAGGCGCTGCACCCGTTGATCTGGCTCACCCGCAGGTGCACCAGCTCCAGGATCTGCCCGTCCACCCCACCGGAGTGCACTGCCTTGAAGATCTCCTGGATGGGCTGCATCGCACCGGACAGGACGACGGCGGGGTTCTGCATGCGGGACTGCATCTCGGTGTGCTCCTCTACTGGGTTTCCGGACTGCCGGGCTTCCGGCCTTCCGGGGTTTCCGGTTCCCCCCTCGGGGTGTGACTCCATAACAGCCGCAGCGGCCCGCCGCGGCGATGGCGGTGGGACACCCCGGGACAGGCGGAACATCCTTGACCAGCGCAGATGCGGCCCCGGATAATTCGGGCGCGGCGGGACAGGGATACGGGGGGAACCGTGGACATGGAACGGCGGACGGCCGAGGCCGACCCGCAGGACGAGCTGGCCGCACGGCTGCGGCTGCTCCAGGAACTGTCCGGGCTCGGGGTACGGGCCCTCGCGAGGGATGCGGGACTGAGCTCCTCCTCGCTCTCGCGCTACCTCAGCGGCCAGACCGTGCCGCCCTGGCCCGCGGTGGTGGCGCTGTGCCGACTGGTCAAACGCGATCCGCGCCCGCTGCGCCCCCTCTGGGAACTCGGGTCCTCCCACCAGCTGCCGGCGCCCCCGAAGGCCAGCCGCCAGGTCCAGCCGAGGCCCCGTAACGATCTGCCGCGCGACGTAACCGACTTCACCGGACGCGAAGCCCAACTGGCCGCCGTGCTGGCCGCGGTGGACAGCCACCGGGGCGTCGCCGTCGACGGCATGGCGGGCGTCGGCAAGACCTGCCTGGCGGTGCACGCCGCACACCGGCTCGCCGCCGACTACCCGGATGCCCAGCTCTACGTGGACCTGCACGGATTCACCGAAGGCCGGGACCCCCTCGATCCGGACTCCGCGCTGCGGATGCTGCTCGGGGCGCTCGACGTGCCGTCCGAGCGGGTCCCGCAGGAGGGCCTCGAACAGCTCGCGGCCTGTTGGCGCGCGGAACTGGCGGGCCGGCGGGCCGTCGTGGTCGTCGACAACGCGGCCGACGCCGACCAGGTCCGCCCGCTGCTGCCCGGCGCCGGCGACTCCGTCGTCCTGATCACGAGCCGCAACCGGCTGCTGGGCCTGGACGAGGTGCCCCCGGTGTCGCTGGACGTGCTCAGCCCGCGGGAGAGCGCGGAGCTGCTGGCCCGGGCCAGCGGAGACCCGGGCGGCCCCGAAGGCCGCCTCGCCCGCGAGCCGGAGTCCGCCGCCGAGGTGCTGCGGCTGTGCGGCCACCTGCCGCTGGCCCTGCGGCTGGCCGCGGCCCGGCTGCGGCACCGGCCGGGCTGGACGGTGGGCATCCTCGTGGAGCGGCTGGCGGAGGGGGCGAGCGAGTTCGACACCGCGTTCGCCATGTCCGTACGGCAACTGGACCGGTCCCAGGCCCGGTTGTTCCGCATGCTGGGCATGCTGCCGGGCGGCTCCTTCGACGCGTACGCGGCCGCGGCCCTGGCGGACGTACCGCTGCACGGCGCCCGGGAGATGCTGGAGGACCTGGTCGACGCACACCTCGTCCAGCAGCCGACGGCCGGCCGCTACCGGCTGCACGACCTGGTGCACCAGCACGCGCGGGGCGCCTGCGCGCAGCAGGACTCCCCGGCCGATCGGGAGCGTGCGCTGGGCCGCTTCCTCGACTACTTCGTGCACGCGGCGGCCGCCGCCGACGCCGCGATGCCGGTGCTCTCGCCGGGACGGCCGCCCACCGCGGGCCGGCCCCCGGCCGCACTGCCGCGGTTCGCCGACAAGAACGCGGCCTGCTCCTGGCTGACTTCGGAGTACGAGACGATGATCGCCGCCTTCGAGACGGCGGTCGCCGTCGGTGCGGACGCGCACGTGTGCGAGCTGCCGCGCTTCCTGCGCGCGTACTTCGCACGGCGCTGCGGCACGAGCCACCTCAACCACCTCTTCGAACGCTCGCTGGCCGCCGCCGAGCGCCTGGGGGATCCGCTGCGCCTGGCGGAGGCCTACAGCGACCTGGGCTTCGCCCGCTACAACGCGGGCCGGATGGCCGAGGCCGCAGCCGCGTACGAGGCGGCCGGACTCCGGGTGGCGCAGACGGGGGACAGCCGCTCGGAAGCCGAACTGACCCTGCGCCGGGGCTATCTGAGCTGGGATCAGGGGGGACGGGGGAGCGCCGAGGAGTCGTTGGAACTGTTCCGCCTGGCCGGGAAGCTGTACGGGGAAGCGGGCCTCCCCGCGGGCGCGGCCCACGCGGCCGCCTCGGAGGCCTGGGCCCTGCTCCAGCTGGGGGACCGGCAGGAGGCGGCGCGGCGGGCCCGGGAGGTGCTGGCCGTCTCCCACCCGGACCCCGCGTGGCCGCCCACCCTGACGGCCCGCATCACCCTGGGCATGGCCATCGCCGCGGAGTCGCCCGAAGAGGCGTCGGAGCACCTGCACCGGGCGCTGGCGCTGGCCCGCGAGGACGGGCACGTGAACAACGAGGCGTGGTCCCTCAACTGCCTGGGCGTCGGGCTGCGCCGGATGGGCCGGTACGAGGAGGCCCTGGCCAGCCACCGGGAGGCGTTCGCGCTGCTGGACGAGCTGTTCGAGGAACACTGGAAGGTCCGCTTCCTGGGCGGCTACGCCGAGACCTGCCAGCTCGCCGGACTGCCCGAGGAGGCCCTGCGCCTGCACCGGCAGACGCTGGAGCTGGCCCCGGGCCTCGGCTACCGGCACGAGGAGGCGCTGGCCCACGAGGGCATCGCCGCCCTGCTCGACGACACGGACCCGGCCGCGGCCGCCGAGCACCGCACGGCGGGGCGCTCGCTCCTGGAGGAACTCGGCGCGGGGGCGCGCTGAGCGGATCCCCCCGATGCTGTTGCAGGACTCCGGCCGTGCCTGACAGCCTGTTTTCCGAGCCGGCCCGACCAGGGGCCGGCCGGACCGGGGGACCAGCATGAACATCAGAGCCGCCGCCATAGCCGCCACCGCCACCGCCGCCTTCGCCCTGGCCGGGCCGGGCACGGGCCCGGCCTTCGCGGACAACCACATCAGCGTCGCGCCGCAGGGTCAGGACGGCGCCTTCGAGCACACGGCGCCGCAGCTCGGCACGTTCGGCGACCAGGGCCCGAAGTTCCTGACGGAGGGCGACTTCGAGCACCTGAGCCCGCAGCACATGACGGACGGGGAGTACGAGCACCTTTCCCCGCAGCACCTGGCGGACGGGGCGTACGAGCACCTCGCCCCGCGGACCCTCGTCGTAGGCGACCTCGCCACCAACTAGCCGGACGGGGCTACGGGGCCTCCCGCCCCGTAGCCCCCGGTAGCTCCCCGTGGCTTCCCGTAGCGCGCCGTAACTCCCCGTGCCCACCGGGCCCCGCCCGCCCGGCGGCGCGTTCACCCGCGGTCCACCCCGGGTCCGGCAGCCCGCCCTGTCCGGCGGTGGGGATTGTCAGCCGGGCGTGCTTTGCTGGAGGCATGATCGATGAATTCCTCGCCCGGAACCTGTCCGACGTCGACGAAGCCGTTCGCAAAGCGGCGGCGATCGAGATCATGCCGAGGTTCCGCCAGCTCGCCGACCACGAGGTGGACCAGAAGAGCGGCCCGCACGACCTGGTGACCGACGCCGACCGCAAGGCCGAGGAGTACCTCACGGTCGCCCTGACCCGGCTGCTGCCCGGCTCGGCGGTGGTGGGCGAGGAAGCGGTGCACGCCGACCCCGGGGTCTACGGGGCGCTGCGCGCCGACGCCCCGGTGTGGATCGTGGACCCCGTCGACGGGACCCGGCAGTTCGTGAACGGCGAGTCGGAGTTCTGCACCCTGGTCGCGCTCGCGCACCGCGGGGAGCTCCTCGCCTCCTGGACCTTCGCCCCGGCGCTGGAGGAGATGGCCACCGCCGTGCGCGGACAGGGCGCGTACGTCAACGGCGAGCGGATCCTGAGCGGTTCGCCCGAGCCCGGCGCCGAGCTGCGGGTCGCGACCGCCCACCCGCTCTACACCACCGAGGAGGAGCGCCGGATCCTGGCGCGCCTCGACGTCCCCGGTGTGGCCTCCCGCGCGTGCGGTTCGGCGGGCCTGGAATACCTGAAGGTGGCCCGGGGGGAGATGGACGGCCTGGCCTTCAACTGGCCCTCGGCCTGGGACCACGCGGCCGGGCTGCTCCTGGTCGCCGAGGCGGGCGGTTCCCAGAGCACCGTCGACGGGGTCCCCTTCCGGGTGGACCGGGACAACGCCCTGCCGTTCGCGGTCGGCCGGGACGAGGCCACCGCCGTACGGATCCGGGAGCTGCTGCGGGGGGCATGACCCCGCGGCCGGGGCAGGGCCGAGGCCGCCGCTGAGCCCAGGGCGAACGGAGTCGGCGCGGATCGCGGATCCGCCTATGGACAGGCGCAATACCCTGGGGGCCGTGGCGCCGCCGGACGAAGGAGTCGCAAGTGCCGTCGATCCTCGATGCGGTCGTGGTGGGGGCCGGGCCCAACGGGCTGACGGCCGCCGTTGAACTGGCCCGGCGCGGCTACTCGGTGGCCGTCTTCGAAGCCGCGGACACCGTCGGCGGCGGGGCCCGGACCGAGGAGCTCACCCTCCCCGGCTTCCGGCACGACCCCTGCTCCGCGGTGCACCCGCTCGGCGCCGGTTCGCCGGTCTTCTCCACCATGCCCCTGAAGCAGTACGGGCTGGAGTGGCTGCACGCCCCGCTGCCCATGGCGCACCCCTTCGACGACGGCACGGCGGCCGTGCTCTCCCGCTCCGTCGCGGAGACGGCCGCGTCCTTCGGGGCCCGCGACGCGGGCACGTACCGGCGGCTGGTCGAGCCGTTCCTCGGCAAATGGGACACCCTCGCCCGGGACTTCATGTCGCTGCCGGACACCGCGCTGCCCCGCGACCCGCTCACCCTCGCCCGCTTCGGGCTGGCCGGGCTGCCCCCCTCCACCTGGCTGCTGAGCCGCTTCCGCGACGACCGTGCCCGCGCCCTGTTCGCCGGGCTCGTCGCGCACGTCATCGCCCCGCTCGGCGGGATCGGCACCAGCGCCGTCGGCCTGGTCTTCGCCCTCGCCGCGCACGCGAACGGCTGGCCGATGCCGCGCGGCGGCTCGCAGTCGATCTCCGACGCCCTCGCCGGGTACCTGCGCGACCTCGGCGGGACCGTCCACACCGGCTTCGAGGTCAAGCGGCTCGACGAGCTGCCGCCGGCCCGGGCGTACGTCTTCGACACCTCTCCGACGGCGCTGGCCCGCATCGCCCGCCTGGGCCGGGTCTACGACGGCTACCGCTACGGCGCCTCCGTGTTCAAGCTGGACTACGCCCTGGACGGCCCCGTCCCCTGGACCGCCGAGGAGCCGCGCCGGGCCGGCACCGTACAGATCGGTCCGCGCACCCGCGACATCGACGCGGCCCTGCAACTGGCCTCCGGCGGGCGGGTCCCGCGCACCCCCTTCCTCATCGCCGCCCAGCCCAGCCTGGTCGACCCCGGCCGGGCGCCCGAGGGCAAGCACACCTTCTGGGTGTACGGGCACGTCCCGGCGGGCTGGGACGGCGACCTCACCGAAGCCGTCGAGCGCCAACTGGAGCGCTTCGCACCGGGGTTCCGCGACCTGGTGCTCGCCCGCGCCACGGCGGGCCCGCCACAGCTCGCCGCCCGCAACCCCAACTACGTGGGCGGCGACATCGCCTGCGGAGCCGCCTCCGGTCTCCAGCTCCTGCTGCGCCCCAAGCTCACCCTGTCCCCGTACAACACGGCGCATCCGGCCGTGTTCCTGTGCTCCTCGGCCACCCCGCCCGGCCCCGGCGTGCACGGCATGTCGGGACACAACGCGGCCAAGGCCGTCTGGCGCCACCTGCGCGGGAAGGGCGCCTGAGGGGGTAAATCGGCGGCCCGGCCCCAGGGACCCCCGATAGCGTGCACGCACCCGTGCAGGAAGGAACCCCGATGCCGCGCATCACCCTCGTCCAGGGCGACATCACCGCCGAGAAGGCCGACGCCGTGGTCAACGCCGCGAACTCCTCGCTGCTCGGCGGCGGCGGGGTCGACGGAGCGATCCACCGGCGCGGCGGCCCGGAGATCCTGGCCGCCTGCGAGGACCTGCGCCGCTCCCACTACGGCAAGGGCCTCCCGACGGGCCGGGCCGTCGCCACCACGGCCGGCCGGCTTCCGGCGGAACACGTGATCCACACGGTCGGCCCGGTCTGGTCGCGGGACGAGGACCGCTCCGCGCTGCTGGCCTCCTGCTACCGGGAGTCGCTGCGGGTCGCCGACGAACTGGGAGCCCGTAGCGTCGCCTTCCCCGCGATCTCCACCGGCATCTACGGATGGCCCATGGACGACGGGGCGCGGATCGCGGTGGAGACCGTGCGGTCCGCGCGGACCGAGGTGGAGGAGGTGCGGTTCGTGCTGTTCGACGAGCGTGCCTACGAAGCCTTCGCGGCGGCCGTGGACGCCTGACCGGGACCGGCGGCCCGGCCGGGCCAGGCCGGGCCGGTTCGACAGGGCGGTTGAAAGAATATGTAGACCGGTCTAGTCTGGCCCCATGGGACAGAAGGGCGCCGAGACGCGGGACCGACTGCTGGACGCGACGCAGGAGCTGGTCGAGACCGGGGGCTATTTCAGTGCCGGGCTGAACCAGGTGATCGCGGCCAGCGGCGCACCCCGGGGCTCGCTCTACTTCCACTTCCCCGGCGGCAAGGACCAGCTGGTCGGCGAGTCCGTTCGGCGGGCCGGGGGGATGATCGGTGACGCCCTGGAGGGCCTGGCCGACTCCAGCCCGTCCGCGGCGGAGTTCGTCGGCGGGGTGCTGCGGCACCTGGGCGACCGGCTGGAGGAGTCGGGCTGGCGCAAGGGCTGTCCGGTGGCCACCGTGGCGCTGGAGATGGCCGCCACCAGCGACCCGCTGCACGAGGCCTGCTCGGAGGTCTACGCCTCCTGGCAGGAGGCCCTGCGCGCACGGCTGGCGGGCCGCCCGGACGCCGACGACCTCGCCGTCACGATCCTGGCCCTGGTGGAAGGGGCGCTCCTGCTGGCCCGGGCGCACCGCAGCAGGGGGCCGCTGGACAGCGTCTCCCGTCAGATCGGCACCCTGCTGGGCTGACTCGGCCCGCCGTGACCGGCGGGCTTCTTTTTCGCTCTAAAAATATGTAGACCGATCTATTTTGGGAGCTTTCATGGACGCGATGGACGCGATCGTCTTCGGCGCGACCGGCTTCATCGGCCGCTCGCTCGTCGCCGAGCTGCTCACCCGGGGGCAGCGGGTGGCGGCAGCCGTACGCAACGACACGCTCACCCCCTGGCTGACCTCCCAGGGCGTCGACACCGGCGGGCTGGACATAGTCGCCGCCGACATCACGCGACCGCTGTCAGGACTGCCCGAGGTGCGCGACGTCTACAACGCGGCCGGTCGCTTCGCCTTCGGCCTCGGCGTGCGGGAGGCCCGGGCGGTCAACGTCACCGGGGCGCTCAACGTGGTCGAGTGGGCGGCCGAACTCCCCGGGCTGCGGCGGCTGGTGCACATCAGCGGGTACCGGGTGAGTGCCTCCGAGGGCCACCCCGACTACGCCGCGCTGGGAGCGTACGAGGCGTCGAAGTGCGAGGGCGATCTCGCGGTGCGCGCCCGAGCCCGCGCGTTGGAGGTCCCGCTGACCATCGCGAACCCCAGCACCGTGATCGGGCCGGGCCAGTACATCGGCCTGGCCGCCCTCGTCGAGGACCTGTGGAACGGCCGGCTTCCCGCGCTGCCCGGCGGCCGCGACACCTTCCTGCCGATCACCACGATCGACTACTTCGTACGGTTCCTCGCGGAGGTCCCCGCATCGCCCGCGGGCGAGCACTACTGGGTGCTCGACGACAGCACTCCGCTCCTGCCCGAGCTGATCGCCACGATCGCCGGCCACGCGGGCGTACGGGCACCTCGCCGGACCGTTCCCGCCGGTCTGCTGCGGCGCCTGCCGCGCAAGCTGACCGGCGCCGATCCCGAGACGCTGGCGTTCCTGTCGTCCGACCGCTACCCGACGGCCTCCGCCCGCGCCTTCGCCGCGAGCGCCGGTCTGGAGATGCCCCCGGTCGCCGACGTCCTGCGCGGGTGGGCCGACGACCTGGTGGCCGCCCGCTTCGGTGCCGCGTCGCCCTGGCTGAGCCCGTACGGCTTCCACGCCGTGGCGGGCAGTCGCACCTGGGTGAGCGGTGAGCGGCGCAGCCCCGACCACGTGCTGCTGCACGGGCTCCCGATGAACGCCGACCTCTGGGCACCGCTGGCCGGCCATCTCCCCGGCCCGGTCCTGGCCCCCGACCTGCCGGGCCTGGGCCGCTCGGCGGCGACGACCCGGTCGGTGGACGCCTGGCTGGCCGATCTGCTGGGCCCGGTGCGGACCCGCCCCACCCTGGTCGCGCACTCCCTGGCCTGCGGACCCGCGCTGCGCTTCGCCGCCGACCACCCGGACCGCATCAGCGGCCTCGTGCTCATCTCCCCGGCGTTCCTGCAGGCACCCGCTCCCCGGCTCGCCCGCTCGGGCCTGGCCGCACCGATGATGCGCCGCATGTCCGCCGCCCGGCTGGCCCGGACGCTCGGTGTCCCCGAGGGGCCGGAGGTGGAGAGCGCCGCGGCGGACCTGCGCCGTCGAGGCGTGGCGCGCCGCGTGGTCACGGCCGTGCGCACGGACGTCGCCGAGCGCGGACGGTCGCGCGCACTGCTGGACCGGGTGAGCGTCCCGGTCCGGATCGTCGTGGGTTCGGCCGACCCGCTGGTCGAAGCCGTCGGCCACCCGGTGGCCGTGATCGAAGGGGCCGGGCACTACCCCCAGCTCACCCACCCCTCGCAGGTCGCCCGCCACCTCGCCGCCGCCTCCGCTCCGATCGGCGGATGAGCGGCCGGGCCGGCCGGGCCCCGAGACCACCTGACCCTGACCGCCGTGACCGGGCTCAGGAGGACGCTGATCGCCTCGATGCGCCCGGGCTGGGCCGCGGGTACGTCCTCGTCTGCTTGACGCTGCCGTACGCGAAGCTCGACTCGATCGAGGCGATACCGGGAATGGCGTGGATCCGGTGGCGCACCAGGGCTTCGTAGGCTTCGAGGTCCTCGATGACGACCCGGAGCAGGTAGTCGCTGCTTCCCGCCATCAGGTAGCAGTCCTGGATGTGCTCGATGACCGCGACGTGCTCTTCGAACAGCCGCACCGCTTCCGCCGTGTGGCGTTCGAGGCGGATCCGGACGAACACGGTGACCGGGAGTCCGAAGGCGACCTGGTCGACCATGGCGGTGTAGCCGCGGATCAGACCGGCTTCCTCCAGGCGCCGGACCCGGCGCAGACACGGCGACGGAGAGAGCCGTACGCGGTCGGCGAGATCCTGGTTGGACAGGCGTCCGTCGGCCTGCAATTCCCTGATGATCTGCAGATCGACTGCGTCCATGGCCACTCCTTGGCAGATTCTGCCCCAAACGTATGTCCGAGAGGCAGAACTGGCAATCGACTGCCCCGCCCGAAGCCCTAGCGTTGCCCTGGAACGGGCCGGACCGGTCCGCTCTCAGAGGCTGGAGCAATTTCCTTGGTCGCGACGAACACCACCCCGGCGACCGCGCCTCCCGACGCGGCGGGCCCGAAGGCCGGACACCCCGGCCGGTTCGGGCTCTCCCCGCAAGCCGAGGGCATGCTGGCCCTCCTCCTGACCGTGGCGATCTGGGCGGCCTTCGCGCTCAGCGCCCGCGCCCTGAGCGCCTCCTCGCTGCTCCCCGCCGACGCGGCCCTGCTGCGGTTCGGCGTCCCCCTCCTCGTCCTGCTCCCGGCCCTGTGGCGGCGCCGCCGCCGCATCGCCGCGGTGCGGCCGGGCGTCGCGCTCAAGATCATCTGCGGTGCGGGGGTGCCCTTCTTCCTGGCGGCCATGCACGGCGGCGCGCTGACCTCCGCGGCCTTCGTCGGCTCGATCGTCCCCGGGATGGTCCCGCTGTTCGTCTCCGCCATCATGGTCGGCCGCGGTCACGGCGCCCCCCGGGGAACACAGGCGGTCGGGCTCGCCCTGATCGCGTCCGGTGTGGTCGCCCTCGTCTGGCGCTACGTCGTTCCCGTGGACACGGACGTGCTCCTGGGCGCCGGCACGCTCCTGGTGGCCAGCGGGCTGTGGGCCCTCTACACGGTGGGCCTGCGCGAGGTGGACCTCGATCCCGTCGGATCGATCGGACTGCTGTGCCTGCCCTCCTTCGCGGTGATCGGAGTCCTGGTCCTGACCGGGGTGCTCCCGACGGGCATCGCGCACGCCGCGGGCAGCGACATCGTGCTGTTCCTGGTGGTGCAAGGGCTCGGGGTGGGGCTGTGCGCGGGCCTGCTGTACGCCTTCGCCATCCGCAGGCTGGGCGCCGAACGCAGCTCCGTGGTCGGCAGCCTCAGCCCCGTCGCCGTCGTCCTGCTCGCCGTCCCGCTGCTCGGTGAGTCCCCGACCCTCGCCGTGCTCATCGGCGTACCCCTCATCACCGCCGGCGTCGTCCTCGCCAACCGCCGCCCCCGACCCGAGGTTCCCGCAGATGCTTGAGCTCCTCCCGCCGCCGCCCACCGACCCGCTGTGGGACCTGACCTACGAGTTCGGCGCGGACGACCGGCCCGAACGCCTGAACCTCGTCCTCGGCGTCTACCGGGACGAGACGGGAACCACGCCCGTCATGGCCGCCGTACGCGAGGCCGAAGTGCGCCTGGCGGAGCGCTCGGAGTCCAAGGAGTACCGCGGGCTCTCCGGCAACGCCGCCTTCAACCGCTCCCTGCTGGACCTGGTCCTGGGCCCCGGTTCGGGCGGACCGGCCGACCGGGCCGCGGCCGTGCAGACCGTCGCGGGCTCCGGAGCACTGCGGCTGCTGGCCGATCTGATCTGGCGGACCCGCCCGGGCACCACGGTGTGGGTCAGCGATCCGGCCTACGTCAACCACCGGCCCATCCTGGAGGCCGCCGGGCTGAAGGTCCGTCCGTACGGCTGGCGCGACGCCGAGGGCGGCTTCGACGCGGCAGGCGTGCTGCGGGAGTTGCGCGACGCCCGGCGGGACGACGTGGTCCTGCTCCAGGGCTGCTGCCACAACCCCACGGGTGTGGACCCCCTCCTCGACGACTGGGAGGCGCTGGCCGAATCGGCCGTCCGAATCGGCTGGGTCCCCTTCGTCGACCTCGCCTATCACGGGCTCGGCGACGGCCTGGAGGCCGACCTGCTGGCCACGCGAATGCTGGCGTCGCGCGTGCCGGAAATGCTGATCGCCGTCAGCTGCTCCAAGAACTTCGGCCTCTACAGCGACCGCGTCGGCTGCGCGATCGTCCTCGGCGCCTCCGGGCAGGCCGTGCGGCACGCCGAGACGGCCTTGCAGAACGCGGCCCGGACGCTCTACTCGATGCCGCCCGAGCACGGCGCGGCCGTCGTGACCACGATCCTGGAGGACGAGGGCCTACGGGCCGTCTGGCGGGCGGAACTGGACGTCATGCGGGGCCGGATCATGGCCAACCGGGCTGATCTGGCCGCCCACTTGACCGCGCTGGGCCGTGCGGAACAGGCGCGGTCGCTGGCACGGCAGAAGGGGATGTTCTCCATGCTGCCGCTCACGCCGCACCAGATGCTCCGGCTGCGCCGGCAGCACGCCGTCTACGGCACCACCTCGGGGCGGATCAACATCGCGGGAATCCCGGCGAACCGCATTCCCCGCCTCGCGCAGGGGATCGCGGCGGTGCTCGACACGGCCGACGCGCCGCGGGTGATCCTGCCGGCCTAGTGCTGTGACCGGAAAGGTTCACCGGGTCGCGACGCCCGGCACGGCACCTCGCCGCGTTGTCGGACCACGCCGGTACGTCCAGTACGAGGCGCGGTCCTCCGCCTTGCGATGCACCGCACCGAACGCCGCGACCCGGCAAACCTTTCCGGCCACAGCACTAGCCGTGTTGTCCGGCTGTCCGGACATGACAGTCCCCGGCAGTTCGTCGATTCCATGAGCCATCCGCCGTCGCCGATGGCTCCCATGGTCGACATCTGCTGCCGGGGGCCTGGCCAGAGCCTGGAAAAGGGTCACGCGGGCTTCTGGACGTCTCCAGAAGGAGGTGCGGCTCTATCCGGTATTCCGGTGTATTGATGAGTTTCCTCCCTATTTCGCCTGAGTCAAGGGTTTCTTCGGCCGTCCGTCATTCCTTCGGCGGGGCCAGGCGGGCCACCACGTCGGCCAGGTCCTCACAGAGCTCCTCGATCTTCAGGCGGACGTTGTCCTGCTCGGTGACGAGGGCCGCCAGCAGCAGCGCGGTCAGGGCGGCCGCTCCGTTGAGCGCCTGGAGGTTGACCATGATCTCGAAGAGGGTGTGGCCGGCGAAGGGCCCGGCGCGGTCGGTCGCCGCCGTGATCGCCAGGACCGACACGAGCAGGGCGCACGGTGCGCTGCCGGGGAGCCGGAAGCGCACCGCGGCCCAGATGAGCAGCGGGAAGACGAGGAAGAGCAGGGACAGGGAGCTGCGGGTGGCCGTGAGGGTGACGGCGCTGACCGTCACCGCCAGAGCCGCCGCCTCGGCCACCCGGTAGGGGTCCCGGGGCAGCCGGGCCCGGCGCAGGACCAGCAGCAGCGGGGTCACCAGGAGGACGCCCATCGTGTCGCCGGCCCACCAGGCCGACCACACCGGCCAGAAGCTCGGCAGCGGCAGGTCACCGGTGAGCACCAGCGTCCAGGTCCCGGTGGTGGAGCTGATCAGCATCGGCAGCAGGCCACCGAGGAAGACCAGCGCCAGCCCGTCCCGCAGCCGGTCCAGTTCCGGGCGGAAGCCCGCCCGGCGCAGCAGCGCGTAGGCGCACAGCGGAGCGAGGGTGTTGCCCGCGACGATGCCGAGGTCGACGGGGTCGAACGCGCTGATCCGCTCGATGGCGAGGTAGGTCCCGAGCGCGATGCCCGGCCAGATCCGGGGACCGCACCACAACAGGCAGGCGACGGCGATCCCGGTGGGCAGCCACAGGGGCGTGACGACCGCCCCCTCGACGCTCACGTGCAGCAGCAGGCCGAGCCGACCGGTCGCGTAGTAGGCGACGGCGACCCCGAGGATCCGGAGGAGGGCTTCGGCCGGACGTCGCCATTCCACGGTGCGCACCACTGCATCAGACAACGGCCCGGCGCCCCGGCGGGGCGTGACACGCGCGACCGGGCGGCTGGGCCGTCTCTTTCGGATCTCGCCTGGTCCGGGGAGGGCCAGCTTGTCCGGGGAGGGCCAGCCTGTCCTGGAGAGGGCCGGGCCGGCCCGGGGGAGGGTCAGCGTGGTCCGGCCGCGTCGTGGCTGAGGACGAGCACAGCGGCGTCGTCGGCGTGGCCGGTGAAATCGGCCACCTTCATCACCTCGGCGGCCAGCTCGTCGGGATCGGCCCCCGCCTCCTCCGCGACGATCCGGGCCACGCGCTCCAGCCCCGCCTCGATGGGGAACGACGGCCCTTCGACCACCCCGTCGGTGACCAGCACGATGGAGCCCGCCTCCGTCAGCCTGCGGCGGGTCACCGGGTACCGGGCTCCGGCGACCGTGCCCAGCGGCGGACCGCCGGCGTCCTCGGCGATGCCGTACCGGCCGTCGACGGTGGCCCAGACGGTGGGGACATGGCCGGCCCGGGCCGTCTGGAGCTCCCACGTGCGGGGATCGAAGCGGAGCAGGCTGCAGGTCGCGAACAGCTCGCTGTCCATCGAGAGCAGCACGTCATTGGCCTGGCTCAGCACCTCGCCGGGATCGAGGACGACGGCGGCCACGGCGCGCAGGCACACCCGGACCTGCCCCATGAAGGCGGTGGCCGCCACATCGTGCCCCTGTACGTCGCCGATGGAGAAGGCGAGGGCTCCGCCCGCCACCCGGAAGCCGTCGTACCAGTCGCCGCCGATGTCCAGGCCGAGCCGGGCGGGCGCGTACCGGGCCGCGGTCCTCAGCCCCGGCAGCACGGGCAGGGAGGCGGGCAGCAACTCGCGCTGCAGGGCCTCGGCCAGCTCCACCCGGGCCCGCTGCAGCTCCGCGCCCTCCCGCGCCTGGGCGGTGAGCCGGCCCAGCATGCTCAGCAGGTCCGCGCTGGCGGGCCGGGCGGGCCGGCGCGGGGTCACGGACCGCTCCGGGATGTGTCCATGTGCCTCTGCTTCCGCTGCGCGAAAGACCCGGGCCCATCATATTTCGGCTCGGCGCACGGCGCGCAGGTGGCCGGGGAGGTGCCGCGGCGCCTCAGGCCGTCGAGAACAGCCGGCCGTAGGCGGTGATGGGGGTGGTCGGGGTGGCCGCGGCGCGCAGGGCCGCCCAGAGGAGGGTCTGGTTCGCGGTCAGGACCGGGCGGCCCAAGGTGGCCTCCAGGGTCTCGATCGCCCCGACGGCGCGGAAGCCGTTGCCGCCGATGACGACCGCGTCCGCGGTGTCGGGGACGTGCTCCGCCACCCAGTCGTGCAGGGCCCGCGGCCCGATGAGGGTCTGCCCGCTGGGCAGGCCGCAAGGGGCGGCGTACGGGACCTCGAAGCCGGTGTCCTCGTAGTAGCCCCGGCCCAGATCGCTCAGCGTCTCGTCGAACCACGGCGGGTCCACCAGAGCGATCCGGCCGGCCCCCAGCGCCCGCAGCGCCAGGGCGGTGGCGGCGCAGGTGGCGACCACGGGCAGCCCGTGGGTGCGCTCGCGCAGCCGGTCCAGCATGTACCCCTCCCCGCGCGGGCCGATGACGTAGGCGGAGCTGGTGAAGGCATAGGCGATCACCGACACCGGGGCGGCGGCCAGCAGCTCGGCGGCCTCGTCCACGTGCGGGGACTCGGCGAAGGCCCGTACGGGGGCGAGCGGAATGGTGGGGTCCATCGCGCCGCCGCGCCCCATCGCGCGGAACGGCACCCGGGCGGCGTGCAGGCCCACGTCGGCCGGAGCCATGGCGCGCAGCTCCGACTCGGGGCCGACATCGGCGTGCGGGGTGAGGACGCCGAGGCGGACGCGCACGTCCCACCCGTCGGGCTGCCACATCGCGTGTTCCTCTCGGAGGCCTGGAGATACGGGAGATCTTCCACTGTGTCACCGGTCGGGCCGCCCGGGCGCCCGGCCGCGCCGCCGCGTGACGAGCCGTGGGTCCTTCCGGGATATCCACAGGGTCGGGGGGATCCGGGCGGATGTGTCCGAGGAGGTCGCTAGGCTTCTGGGATGACCCCTTCCGAAGCAGCCGTCGAGATCCCCGACGCCCAGCAGGTGCTCCACCGCGTCTTCGGGTACGACTCGTTCCGCGGCGAGCAGCAGCAGATCATCGAGCACGTGGCCGGCGGCGGCGACGCGCTGGTGCTGATGCCCACCGGCGGCGGCAAATCGCTCTGCTACCAGATCCCGGCGCTGGTCAGAGCGGGCACCGGAGTGGTGATCTCCCCGCTGATCGCGCTCATGCAGGACCAGGTGGACGCGCTCAACGCGCTCGGGGTGCGGGCAGGGTTCCTCAATTCGACGCAGCTGTCCGACGACCGGCGCGCGGTCGAGCAGGCCTTCGTCGCCGGTGAGCTCGACCTGCTCTACCTGGCGCCCGAGCGGCTGCGCACCGAAGGGACGCAGCGGCTCCTCGACCGGGGCACGGTCTCGCTCTTCGCCATCGACGAGGCGCACTGCGTCGCCCAGTGGGGCCACGATTTCCGGCCGGACTACCTCGCGCTGTCCATGCTGCACGAGCGCTGGCCCAAGGTGCCGCGGATCGCGCTGACCGCGACGGCCACCGAGGCCACGCACGCCGAGATCGCCGCGCGCCTCGGCCTGGAGGAGGCCCGCCACTTCGTGGCCGGCTTCGACCGGCCCAACATCCAGTACCGGATCGTGGCGAAGAACAACCCGGTCAAGCAGCTGCTGGAGCTGATCCGCACCGAGCACCCCGGCGACGCGGGGGTCGTCTACTGCCTCTCCCGGGCCTCGGTGGAGAAGACGGCGGCCGCCCTGGTCGAGCAGGGCATCGACGCCGTGCCCTACCACGCGGGCATGGACTCCCGGACGCGCGCGGCGAACCAGTCGAAGTTCCTGCGGGAGGACGGGGTCGTGGTGGTGGCCACGATCGCCTTCGGCATGGGCATCGACAAGCCGGACGTGCGCTTCGTGGCCCACCTGGACCTGCCCAAATCGGTCGAGGGCTACTACCAGGAGACCGGCCGCGCCGGCCGCGACGGGGAGCCCGCCACGGCCTGGCTGGCGTACGGGCTCCAGGACGTGGTGCAGCAGCGCAAGATGATCGAGGGCTCCGAGGGCGACGAAGCGCACCGCCGGGCGCTGGCCGGACACCTGGAGGCGATGCTCGCGCTGTGCGAGACGGTCGGCTGCCGCCGGGTGCGGCTGCTGGCGTACTTCGGGCAGACCGGCGCGCCGGACTGCGGGAACTGCGACACCTGCCTGACGCCGGCCGAGTCCTGGGACGGTACGGTCGCGGCGCAGAAGCTGCTGTCCACGGTGTGGCGGCTGGCCAAGGAGCGCCGCCAGAAGTTCGGCGCCGGCCAGATCATCGACATCCTGCAGGGCAAGAAGACCGCCAAGGTCATCCAGTTCGACCACGACGGGCTCTCGGTGTTCGGCATCGGAGCGGACCTCGGCACGAACGAATGGCGCGGGGTCGTCCGGCAGTTGCTGGCGCTCGGACTGCTGGCGGTGGAGGGCGACTACGGCACGCTGGTGCTGACCGAGGCCAGCGGCGAGGTGCTGGGCGGCCGCCGGAGCGTCCCGATGCGCAAGGAGACGGCGCCGGCGGCCGGTTCGTCCCGCAGGGAGTCCGGCGGATCGCGCTCCGGGAAGGGCGGCCGGGTACCGGTCGACCTGCCGGCGGCCGCCGTGCCGGTGTTCGAGTCCCTGCGCGCATGGCGCGCCGAGACCGCGCGGGAGCAGGGCGTCCCGGCGTACGTCGTCTTCCACGACGCGACGCTGCGGGAGATCGCGACGGGGCTGCCCACGACGGTCGCGGAGCTGGGCACCATCAGCGGAGTCGGCGAGGCCAAGCTCGCCAAGTACGCCGAGGGCATCTTGAAGACCCTGGGCGGAGCGCAGCCCGAACCGGGTGGTGCGGGGGCCGAGCCTTCGGAGTCCGCAGCCGCCCCGGTGGCGGCCCCCCGGGCCGCCGTGTCCGCCCCCGCGGCGGCCACCCGGACCGCCCCGGCCGCCGCGCGCCCGCCGGCCGCCGTACCCGCCCAGCCCCATCCGGCCCCGCGGGCGGAGGAGTCGCTCTTCGGCCCGGAGGACGAGGACATCGACCCGCCCTGGGACGACTGGGAGTAGTAGCCGAGCCCGGCTGCGGGGCGCCCGGTCCGGGGCCAAGCTGGAGGTATGACCGGTACCCGGCCGGGGCCCCGCGGTACGGAGTTGCGGCTGGCCCTCGCCATGCGGGGCGGGGTCAGCCTCGCCGTCTGGATGGGCGGCGCGTGCTGCGAGGTGTCGAAGCTGCGGGAAGCCGCCCCGGACGCTCCCGGCGCCCGGGCCTGTCGTCAAACGCCCGGCTGCCCCTCGGGCGACGACGGGAGTCCGACGAAAGGCCCCGGCTGCCCGGACGTCTACCGGACCCTGCTCGACGCCGGCGGCTACCGCACCGTCGACATCGACGTCCTCTCGGGCACCAGCGCCGGCGGCCTCAACGGGGTCCTGCTCGCCTGCCACCTCGTGTACGGCATGCCCTTCGACCACGGGGTCCGCGACGTCTGGCTGCGCCTCGGCGACCTCGAAGACCTCCTGCGCCGCCCGGCTCTCTTCGACGTCCCCAACGCGCTGATGCGCGGCGACGAGGTCTTCTACGGCGGGCTCCGCGCGGCCCTGGAGGCGCTCGTCCCGCCGCCCGGCACCGCCTCGCGGCCCGCCTCCTCGCTGCGGCTGATCCTGACGGCGACCCGGCTGCGGCCCCGTACGGACTGGGTGCGGCCCACCCTGGGGGAGCCGCTGCTGGTCGGCCGCTCGAACGCGTACTTCCACTTCCGCCACCGCGGCGGCCTCACCGACTTCCCCGACGGCGAGGCCCGCGGGGACGCCCTGGACCGGCTCGCGTACGCGGCCCGCACCTCCTCCTCCTCCTTCCCCGTGGCCTTCGAGCCGGGCCGCTGCTTCGTCGGCGACGACGCACCGCAGCGGGAGGAGGCCGCGCCCCGGGTGGACATGCGCGGGATCAGCAGCGAGAGCGGCTACCCCGACGGCGAACTGGACGGCTGCGCCGAGTTCATCGACGGCGGGCTCCTCGACAACATCCCCGTCGCCTGGGCCGTCCGGGCCGTCGCCGGAATCCCGGTGACGGGAAGGGCCGACCGGTGGCTGCTGTTCCTCCAGCCCGTGCCGCCCTTCCCGCCCGAGCCCGAGAAGGGCAACCGCAAACGGGCCACCCGCCTCGTCCGGATCGCCGCGAAATCCCTGGCCGTGAAGTCCGGCTCGGAGTCCCTGTACGAGGACGCCGTCGAGATGAGGGCAGCCGCGGCCGCCACGCAGATGGCCCGCGCCGTCACCCGCGCGCTGCCCGCGGACCGCGCCGCGCTGCAGAGGGCGGCGCTCGCGCGCGCGGCCTCGTACTCCCCGGCCGTCGGCCTGGCCGGGGCCGAGCGGCTCGTCCGGCTGCTGTCGGACCCGGCCGCGGTGACCGGCCCCGATCCGCTCCCGGTGCCCTGCGGCCCCGGCCCGCTGGCGCGGCTGGACCGGGCCGGCGGCCGGGCCCCGGTGCTCTTCGCCCGGCTCCGGGAGGCGGCCCCGGCCCTCGCGCCCACCCCGTACTCCTCACCGCTGGCCCTGGCCCGCGCCGTACGGCTGCTCATGGACTGGGTGGTGGCCTACGAGAACGACGACGCGCGGGACGAACACCTCGCCGCCATCGCCGAGTGCCGGGAACTCCTCTACGCCTACCGCTTCGCCGTCTCCACCCTGACCGCCGCCCGGGACCGGCTGCTGCTCACCGCCTACGCCGAGGCACTCGAAAGCGGCCGGGTGCCCGGCGACCCGCCGGGCCCCCTCGGACCCCATGGCGCCGCCACCGCCCGGCTGCGCACCGCGATGCCCGCGGTGCCGGCCGACGGGGAGCCCGCGGAGGCCTGGTACCGCTGGGCCCGGGACCTGGCCGCCCGGATCACCGAGGAACCCCAGCCCGCGCCGGGCACCGGAGCCGGGAGCGGGGAGGCCGCCGACCCCGGCCCCTACCAGGAGCTCCTGGACCGGATCTCCCGCCTCGGCCGCACCATCGGGACGGCCCTGGTACCGGCCCCGGCCGGCTTCCAGGCCCTCGGCGAGGCCGCCCTCCTCGGCGCCGACGAGATGCGCGCCGCGCTCACCGACGCCGAGGTGATCCTCGGCCCGCTGCGCCCCGATCCGCAGTCCGAGGCCACCGACATCTCCTTCCACACGGTCTCCGCGGCCAACGACAGCTGGGCCGCCGACCGGGTCATGGGCCCTCACCGCACCCCGCAGGACACGGTCCACGGCAAGCTCAGCGGCAACCAGCTCGGCAACTTCGCCGCCTTCCTCAGCGTCCGCTGGCGGCTCTCCGACTGGATCTGGGGCCGCCTCGACACGGCCGCCTCGCTCGTCTCCGTCGTCGCCACCGACGAACGCCTCGAACACGCCTTCGGCGGCTTCACCGGCCTCCCCGACCTCAGGGACCGGCTCGCCGCCCGGCTGGGCCCCTGCCCCCGCTTCGCCGCGCTGTGGGCCGACTCCCTGCGGCTCAGGCCGCGGATGTGCCCCTGGGACCGGGTGCGCTACGTACTGACCGCCGTCCGCCAGCGCGAGATCCTCGACGAGGAACTGCCGCTGCTGACCGCCCTGCACCGGGAAGGCCCCGCGTCCGGTAACCGCCCGGGCGACATCCCGCGGGCGCTGTCCTTCCTGGAGCCCGACCTCGACGCCCCCGGCGCCCTGAAGAAGGGGCTCGACGCGCTCGGCGAGGTCGCCGCCGAACGGGTCGACCGGCTCCTGAGGGCCCCCGATCCGTGCCGTGCGGTCGTGCGCACGGCGCTCATCGCCTGGCCCGCGCTCCAGCCCTCCGGACGGTTCGCGGCCCGGCTGCCGCGCGCCGTGCTGTCCGCCCTGAAGCCGCTGTTCTGCCTGCTGCCGGTGATCGCCGCGTTCGCCCCCGTCCCCGCCCTGGTGGCGGCCGCGCTGATGTGGACCGGCGTCGGCTTCAGCACCGGGCACTGGTCCTCGCTGCCCGGGCACGTCCCGCTCTGTCTCTTCGCGATGGCCGCCCTGGCGGCCCTGCTCCGCTCCGGGGTCCCGGGCGGAGCCCCGCGCGTGCTCCTGATGCTCGTCACCCTGCCGGCCCTGCCCGTCGTCGGCCTGTGGCTGCCCCGCGCCCACCTGCCCGGCCCGCCCGGCGCCGACGGCTGGGAGCGCACCCTGCTGGTCGGCGCGCTGTTCGCGCTGGCGGCCGCCGCGCTGCTCTTCACCGGCTCCGAGCGGTGGGGGCCGGTGCTGGGAGCCGCCCTGTTCGCGGGGGTCCTCGCCGGCCTGGTCCAGTTCCAGCGGGGCCCGCTGGGCGGCTGGTGGGGAGCCCTGATCCTCTACGTCGTCCTGATGTGGGTCACCGTGATCCTGCCCTGGCTCCACCCGAAGCCGGAATCCGGCGCGACACAGCGCCGGTCAGCGAAGGCTCGGATAGTGTGAATCGTTAGGAATCAGGCCCCCTGGGGTGAGGTCGGCGCATTGGACACGTACCAGGAGACGAGCGAGGTACCGGACCAGCCGGTGGCTGCTGTCGGGTACGCGGGCGTACTGAGCGAGCTGCTGCCGATCGCCCTGTGGCGGGAGGACGCCGACGGGCTCGTCGTCGAGTGGTCGCTGGCCGCCCAGGACCTGCTCGGGCACCGCCCCGAGGACATCCTCGGCCGGCTGGGCTCCGCCGTGCTCGTCCCCGACGCCAACCACGAACTCGCCGACCAGCTGACCCGCAGGGTCCAGGCCGGGGAGACCGTCGTCGGCACCCTGCCCGTGCGCCACCGCGACGGCCACCAGGTCCCGATGGAGATGTGGATCCTGCCCTCCCCCGATCCGCAGGGGCGCACCGGTTCCATGCTCATCGCCGTGGAGACCTCCGAGGTCCTCGGGATGCGCGATTCGCTGGCCGCGCTGCAGAGCCTGTTCACCCAGTCGCCGATCGGCCTCGGCACCCTCGGCCCGGACCTGCGCTTCCTGCGCGTCAACGACGCCCTCGCCCGGATGAACGGGGTGTCCGCCGCCGAGCACGTCGGCAAACGGCTCACCGAGGTGGTGCCCGGGGTCAACGCCGCCGCGCTCGAACGGCTCATGCGCAAGGTGCTGGAATGCGGCTCCGCCGTCGTGGACGTCCGCCGCACCGGCCGCACCCCCGCCGACCCCGACCACGACCGGACCTGGTCCTGCTCCTACGCCCCGCTGCTGGACGGCTCCGGGCGGCGGCTCGGCCTGATCGCCTCCCTCATCGACATCACCGACGGACAGCGCGCCCAGGCGGAGGCGGAGCGGGCGCGCAGCCGCTTCGCCCTGCTCTCCGAGGCCGGCACCCGCATCGGCACCACGCTGGACCTGGGGCAGACGGCCCAGGAGATCGTGGAGGTGCTGGTACCGCAGCTCGCGGACTCGGCCGACGTACAGCTCCTGGAAGCCGTACTGGACCCGGACGAGGCCGGGGCCTCCACGCGGGGCGTGCTGCGCCGCCTGGCCTCCCTCTTCCCGGATCCGGCAGCGCCCACCGCCAAGCTGACCGCCGGGCAGACCTTCCAGATCCCGGCGGGCACCGCCTACGAGCAGGTCATCACCGAGGGCGTGGCGATGAACCTCTTCACCGCCGACATCCCGGCCCTGATCAAGGACCCGCGCGCGGGCGCGCTGCGCGCCTACCTCGCCACCCTCGGCTGCGCCCGCATGGTCCCGCTGGTGGCCCGCGGCCGGGTGCTCGGGGTGGTCGTGGTGACCCGGGTGCGCGGGCGCGAGGTCTTCGACCACGAGGACTGCGTACTGATCGACGAGGTGGTGGCCCGGGCGGCCCTGAACATCGACAACGCCCGGATGTACACCACCCAGCGCGCGGCGGCCCTGACCCTGCAGCGCAGCCTCACCAACAACGCGCTGCCCGAGGTCGCCGGCCTGGAGCTGACCGGCCGCTACCTGCCGGCCAGCGACCACGACGTCGGCGGGGACTGGTTCGACGTGATCGAGCTGCCGGACGGCCGGACCGGCCTGGTGATCGGCGACGTGATGGGCCACGGCATCCACGCGGCCGCGGTCATGGGCCAACTGCGCACCGCCGTACGGACCCTGGCGCGGCATCAGGTGAGCCCGGAGGAGATGCTCCGCTCGCTGGACGCGGTGGTGGCGGACCTCGGCGAGGACGAGATGGCCACGTGCGTCTACGCCGTCCACGACCCGGTGTCGGGAGCGTGCGTCATCGCCCGCGCCGGCCACCCGCCGCCGGCCGTGGTCACGGCCGCCGGGGCCGTGACCTTCCTGCACGGCCCGCCGGGAACCCCGCTCGGCACGGGCGGACGGGAGTTCCGCACGGAGGAGGTCCGGCTCGAACCGGGCAGCCTGCTCGTGCTCTACACCGACGGCCTCATCGAGTCCCGGGACCGGGACCTGGACGAGGGGATGGCGGGGCTGGCGGGGGCCCTGAGGGGTGCGGGGGAGCCCTTGGAGGCACTGTGCGACACGATCCTGGCGGCCCTCCTCCCGGAGGCCCCGCAGGACGACGTGGCGGTGCTGCTGGCCCGGACCCTGTAAATGCACTAGTGCAATAATGTGTTGTCTCTAGCGCAAAGAGCGGCTAGCGTCTTCGTCATGTCTGCCACGTCCACGTCGGCCAAGTCGCCGTCCCCCGTCACGCTTACCGGCCGCCACGTCCGCCTGGAGCCGCTCACCCGCAGTCACCTCCCCGACCTGTACGCGGCCGGCGGCGGGGACGAGGAGGTGTGGCGCTGGCAGGGCGGCCCCGCGCCGCGGACGCAGGAGGAGCTGGGCGCCACGCTCGACACCGTGCTGGAGGCGGCGGAGCGCGGCGAGTACGTCCCCTTCGCCGTCATCCACCTCGGAAGCGGCCGGGCCGTGGGCTGGACCACGTACCTGGACATCAGCGCGGCCGACGAACGCCTGGAGATCGGCTGGACCTGGTACGGGCGCGCGTACTGGCGCAGCGCCGTCAACACCGAGTCCAAGCTGCTCCTGCTCACCCACGCCTTCGAAGACCTCGGCATGGGCCGGGTCCAGCTCAAGACGGACCACCTCAACACCCGCTCCCAGGCCGCCATCGCCCGCCTCGGAGCGCAGCGCGAAGGCGTCCTGCGCCGTCACCGCCGCCGCCCGGACGGCACCTGGCGCGACAGCGTGTACTTCTCCCTGCTGGCGGCCGAATGGCCGGAGGCGAAGGCGCGGCTGGCCGCCCGGCTCTGAGCCGGGCGGGGGACAGCGCACCCTCCGGCTACCAGGCCAGGTCCTCCAGGGCGTCCAGGTCCACCACGGCCGGCGGCGCCGGCTCCGCCGCGCCCGTCAGGGGGAGCTCCGCCCAGATCACCTTGCCGCGGTCCGTGTAGCGGGTGCCCCAGCGCTCCGCGTACTGGGCGACGAGGAAGAGGCCGCGCCCGCCCTCGTCCGTCGTGGCCGCGTAGCGCAGGTGCGGCGAGGTGCTGCTGCCGTCGGAGATCTCGCAGATCAGGGTGCGGTCGCGGAGCAGCCGGACCCGGATCGGCGGGGTCCCGTACCGGATGGCGTTGGTGATCAGCTCGCTGAGGATGAGCTCGGCGGTGAAGGTGACGTCCCCCAGGCCCCACGCGGTCAGCTGCGCGGAGCCCGCGCGGCGGACCCGGGACACGTCCGAGGGGTCCGGGCGCACCTCCCACTCCGCGATCTGCTCGGCCGGGAGCCGCCGGGTGTCGGCGATGAGCAGGGCGATGTCATCGCTCGGCGCCGGGAACAGCAGCGAGGCCAGCACATCGGAGCAGGCCTGGTCGGGGCTGCGGTCCGGCCGGGACAGGGCCTCGGTCAGCAGGGCGAGGCCGGTGTCGAAGTCCCGGTCGCGGTCCTCCAGCAGCCCGTCGGTGAACAGCACGAGCCGGCTCGCCTCGGGCAGCCGCAGCTCCACGGCCTCGAAGGGCATCCCGCCGACGCCCAGCGGCAGCCCGATCGGCAGCTCGGGGTACGCGACCCGGCCGTCGGGCCCGACCAGCGCCGGGCCGGGGTGGCCGGCGCTGGCCATGGCGCAGTGGCCCGACACCGGGTCGTACACCGCGTAGAGGCAGGTGGCGCCGGTGACCCCGGAGGATTCCCTCTCCCCGGAGCCCTCTTCGGCCGAGGACTCGTCCTGGTCGATCCGGTCGATCAGCTCGTCCAGGTGGCCCAGCAGCTCGTCGGGCGGCATGTCGAGCGTGGAGAAGTTGTGCACGGCGGTCCGCAGCCGGCCCATGGTGGCGGCGGCGTGCACCCCGTGCCCCACCACGTCGCCGACGACCAGCGCGACCCGGGCCCCGGCGAGCGGGATCACGTCGAACCAGTCCCCGCCCACCCCCGCCTTCGCGGGCAGGTACCGGAAGGCGACGTCCACGGCGCTCAGATCGGGCAGCACCCGCGGCAGCAGACTGCGCTGGAGGGTCACGGCCACCGCGTGCTCGCGCGTGAAGCGGCGGGCGTTGTCGATGGAGACCGCGGCCCGCGCCGCCAGCTCCTCCGCGAAGGACAGGTCCTCCTCGTCGAAGGGCTCCGGAGTGTCGGCCCGCCAGAAGTTGGCCATGCCGAGCACCACCCCGCGGGCCTGGAGCGGTACGGAGATCAGCGAATGCAGCCCGTAGTCCAGGGCCACCCGGGTGCCGTCGTGGTCCTGGGCCCGCCAGCCGAAGGCGCAGTTCAGATCGGCCGCGAGGACCGCCCGCCCGGCGTCCAGGGCCGCCGACATCGGCGCGGTCGGCACCACGAAGCGGATCACGTCTCCCACCGGCTGGAGCGGGGAATCCACACGGATCCCGCTGATGGCGGCCCGGCGCATCTCGGTGTGCACCCCGCCGCCGGGCTCCTCGCCGCGCAGCACCGGCTCCAGCAGCTCGACGGTGACGAAGTCCGCGAACCGCGGGACCGCGACCTCGGAGAGCTCCTCGGCGGTGCGCACCACGTCCAGGGTGGTCCCGATGCGCACGCCGGCGTCGTAGAGCAGCTGGAGGCGGTCGCGGGCGACCGCGGCCCGGCCGGACAGCGCGGCGAGCTCGGTGGAGTCGCGCAGGGTGGTCACGGTGCCGGAGGGGCGGCCCCCGTAGGGCTTGGTCGGGCGGACGTTCACGGCGAGGAGCCGGTCGCCCGCGCGGTGCACCTCGTCGGTGGCGATCCGCCCGGAGGCCAGCAGCGCGGCGGTGGGCGGATCGAGGCCTAGGTCGCCCACGTGCCGCAGCTCGGCGTCGGAGGGCAGGTCGAGGAGGCGGCGGGCCTCGTCGTTGGCCAGCAGCAGCCGGCCCTCGGCGTCGATGATCAGGACGCCCTCGCGGACGGCGTGCAGAACCGCCTCGTGGTGTTCGTTCATCCGGGTCATCTCGGCCTCGCCGAGGCCCCGGGTCTGGCGCCGCAGCCGGCGGCTGACGAGGGCCGCGCCGCCGGTGCCGAGGAGCAGGGCGCCGGTGGCCGCGCCCAGGAGCAGGGGCAGCTGGCCCTCGACCCCGTCGCCGACGTTCCCGACCTCGATGCCGGTGGCGACCAGGCCGACGACCGCGCCCGCGGAGTCCCGTACGGGGACCACGGCGCGGACCACGTCGCTCGGCTTGCCCTCGAAGGTCTCGGTGAAGGCCTGGCCGGCCACGGCGCGCGAGAGGTCGCCGGTGGCGCGCCGGCCGATCAGCTCGGGGCGGGAGTCGGTGTACCGGATCCCGTCGGTGGTCATGACGGCGATGAAGTCGACGCCCGAGGCCCGGCGGGCGCCCTCGGCCAGCGGCTGGAGCACGGCGGTGGGGTCGGGGGACTTCAGGGCCGCCGGGAGGCCGGGGGCGTGCGCGAATGCCTCGGCGGCGGCGAGGGAGCGGTTGCGGGCGTCGCGCTGGCTGTCGTACCGGGCTTGGAAGAACAGGGCCGTGGCGGCGGCGGTGATCAGCACCAGCACGAGGACGGCCTGGAGGGCGAAGACCTGGCCGGCGACGCTGCGGGCGCCGAGCGAAAGGCGCGCGAACAGCCGGGAGCGTCCGGGCCCGATTCCGGGTGGGGACCCGTCCTCGGGCGGGGGCCTGTCCTGCGGCGCTCCTTCAGAGCCCCTGGCTAGGCCAAAACGTCCGGTCATGAGCCATTTCTAACACTGTCGACGGGGTTTGGGGGAGGCCCGGGGGGTCCCGGTGCGGTAGCGGCCGCACGGTAGGCCCGGGGGCTCGTGCCGACGTACGAGGCGAAGTGCTGCCGGAAGGTGACCTCGCTGGCGAATCCGGCCCGCCGGGCCACCTCGGTGACCGGATGATCGGTGCGTTCCAGCAGTTTGCGGGCTTCGTCCAGACGGTGGCCCAGGAGCCATTTGTGCGGGGTGGTGCCGGTGGCTGCGGCGAAGTGCCGGGCGAAGGAACGCGGCGACATCCCGGCCCACCGGGCCAGGGTGGCCACGTCCAGCGCCTCGTGCAGCCGCCCGAGCGCCCGCTCCCGTACGAGGGCCAGCGCCTCGGCGGTCCGGTCGGCGACCGGGGTCGGGCGGTCCAGGTACTGGGCGTGTTCGCCGGTGCGGAAGGGCCCGGTCACCATCGAGCGGGCGATGGCGGCGGCCGCCTCGGAGCCGTGGGCCTCGCGGACCAGGTGCAGGCAGAGGTCGATGCCGGAGGCGACCCCGGCGGAGGTCCACAGCCCGTCGTCCCCGACGTAGAGCGGGGCCTCCTCGACGCGCACGGCGGGGTACCGGCCGGCCAGCGCCGGGGCCAGGGACCAGTGGGTCACGGCCCGGCGGCCCGCCAGCAGCCCGGCCTCGGCGAGGATGAAGGCCCCGGCGCACAGGGCGGCCACCGGGATGCCCCGGGCGTGGGCGTCCCGCAGGGCGGCGAGGACCGGCTCGGGCGTCCGGTCGCCGGGCCGCTCCAGCGCGGGGACCACGACGAGGTCGGCTTCGCGGAGCCAGTCGAGCCCGCGATCGGGAGCCAGGGACAGCCCGCCGGGGAGCGGGATCGGGCCGGTGTCGAGGGCGCACCGGCGCAGCTCGAAAGCCGGTACCCCGAGATGGCCGCGGTCGGACCCCCAGACCTCGGTGATGACGGCCAGGTCGAAAGCGCGGATGCCGGGCTGGGCGACGATCGCGACGCGGTGCATGGCCGTGAGTCTGCCACGCAGGCCCGGCCGAAGGGGAGGCCCGAGCCCCCGGAAAATGCCGCCGCGGGGCCCCCGACCTGGGGCGGAGCCCGCCCGCGGAGCTCGTCTGGCCCGAACTGCCACACTGGCAGGATCCCATCGGTTCGCGGGCCGGATGGTACTGGTCCGAGGGGGCGGGGGCGCCCAGGATGAGGCCATGACGAACGAGATCGAGACCGCGACCACGACCACGACCGAGACCATGAGCACGACCGAGACCGAGCAGGCGGCCACGACCGCGACCGGTATCGACAGCGGCATCGAGATCGCCGCGAACAGTGCCCTGCTGGTCATCGACGTCCAACAGGGCTTCGACGACCCGGACTTCTGGGGGCCGCGCAACAACCCGGCCGCCGAGGGGAACATCGCCGCGCTGATGGACGCCTGGCAGGAGACCGGCCGCCCGGTCGTGCTCGTGCAGCACGCTTCGCGCACCGCCGGCTCCGTCCTCGCGCCGGACCAGCCCGGGTACGCCTTCAAGGACTTCGTCGCCGAGCGGGCCGGCGGGGCCGCCCTGCACATCACCAAGTCCGTGAACTCCTCCTTCTACGGCACCCCGGACCTCGCCGAATGGCTCACCGCCCAGGGCGTCGGACAGCTGGTCGTCGCCGGCATCCAGACGAACATGTGCGTCGAGACCACGGCCCGGATGGCCGGGAACCTGGGCTACGAGGTCCTCGTGCCGCTCGACGCCACGCACACCTTCGACCTGGCCGCCGAACCCGGCCCGGACGCACCCCGGCTGACGGCCGACCAGCTCGCCACCGCCACCGCGGTCAACCTCCAGGGCGGCGGCTTCGCGCGGATCGTCAAAACCGCGGAACTCGTGACCGCGGCCCGCACCGCCGCGCCGGCCTCTGTACGGGCCTGACCCTGCGGGGCTGGCTCCCCTACCCGCCCTTCCACCGTTCCCCGGGCGCTGCCCGTACCCCCGCTCCTCAAACGCCGGAGGGCTGGATTGCCGCAGGGCAATTCCAGCCCCTCCGGCGTTTGAGGAGCGGGGTCTGGGGCGGAGCCCCAGGGAACGGTGGAAGGGCGGGTAGAGGACTCTCTCCCCCCACGGGGCCGCCCTGCCCGGAGGGCCGAGAACGCCGGAGGCCCGGACCCCCGTCAGGGGATCCGGGCCTCCGGAAGAGCCGACCGCCAGGTCAGAGGACGTCGGCCGCGATGTTCTCCGCCACCCGCTCCAGCAGCGGCCCCGCGTTCGGGATGCTCACCGCCGGGTCCGGCTCGATGTCCGTGAGCGGGTAGGCCCGCTGGATGCCGGCGGCCTGCAGGGCCTCCTGCGTGAGCAGCAGGCGGCCGCAGACCGCGACGACCGGCTTGCCCGCCGCACGAGCCGCCGCCGCGACACCGGCCGGAGCCTTGCCGTGGAGGGTCTGCTCGTCCAGCGAACCCTCGCCGGTGATGACCAGCGTGGCCCGCTCCAGCGCCGGCGCGAAGCCGAGCACCTCCAGCATCAGCTCGATGCCGGGCCGGAACGAGGCGCCGAGCAGCAGTGCCCCGTAGCCGATGCCGCCCGCTCCGCCCGCGCCGGGCGAAACCGCCGCCTCGGCGGCCAGGGAGCCGATCGACTTCTCCAGGACCACCGCGAAGTGCGCCAGCGCCGCGTCCAGCGTCGCCACGTCCTCGGGCGACGCCCCCTTCTGCGGGCCGTAGACCGCCGGAGCGCCCTTCGGACCCGTCAGAGGGTTGTCCACGTCGCTCGCCAGGACGAAGTCGATCTCCTTGATGCGGGGGTCGATGCCCGACAGGTCGGCCGAGGCCAGCCCGGCCAGCGCGCCGCCGCCCGGACCGACCGGTTCACCGTTCGCATCCAGGAACACCGCGCCCAGCGCGGCCAGCATGCCCGCACCGCCGTCGGTGGTGGCGCTGCCGCCCACACCGAAGACGATCGAGCGCGCTCCCGCGTCGAGTGCGGCCTTCAGCAGTTCGCCGGAGCCGTAGGTGGTCGCCGTCAGCGGGGCGAAGACACCCGCCGGCAGCAGCTGGAGCCCGGAGGCCTCCGCCATCTCGACCACCGCGGTGCCCTCGCGCAGGGCGAAAGCGGCCGTGACCTGGTCACCGAGCGGCCCGGTGACCCGTACCTCCCGGCGTTCGAAACCGGCCGCCACGGCGGCCGCGACCGTACCGTCGCCGCCGTCCGCGACGGGGAGGGTCTCGATCTCCACGCCCGGTACGGCCTTGCGAAGGCCGGCCGTCACCCGCTCCGCGACCTGAACGGCCGTGAGCGAGCCCTTGAATTTGTCCGCGGCGATGAGCACGCGCGCGGTCTCAGTTACTGCTCCGTCCGTCACCTTGCTAATCCCTTGCTATCGAACAGTGCAGTCGCGCCACCCATGAGCCTATCCGGAGGATCCTCCTATGCCCATGCGTGGCCTGGGCCACACCCGGCGCGGCATACCCCTAAATAGGGATATATGCCTGCATAGTGTGGCCGCATGAGCGCGGATTCACTGGAACAGCCACGTCCGGATTCCCCAGGTGGCGGGTCCGAAGGCCCCGTCGGCGGCACTGACGGGACCCCGGACCGTACCGTCGTCGTCATCGGAGTGATCTCCGTCCTGGCCGTGGTCGCCTGGGCGGCCCTCGGGAAGGGTTCCTTCGACTCGGCGTCGAGCAGCGCGCTGGCCTGGGTGCTGAGCAACTTCGCGTGGCTCTTCGTGATCGCCGCCGATGTGTTCCTCGTCATGTGCGTCGTGCTCGCGATCAGCCGCTTCGGCCGGATCCGCCTCGGCAAGGACGACTCGGAGCCGGAGTTCACGAACCTCGCGTGGATCGCGATGATGTTCAGCGCGGGCATGGGCATCGGGCTGATGTTCTACGGGGTGGGCGAGCCGCTCACCCACTACCTGAACCCGCCCCCGGCCTCCGGCGCGGCCCCCGGCACCGGCGACGCCGCCCGGGCCTCGCTCGACTACTCCTTCTTCCACTGGACCCTCACCCCCTGGGCGATCTACGGCATCGCCGGCCTCGCCCTGGCCTACGCGACCTTCCGCAAGGGCCGCGGAAACCGCCTCAGCTCCGCCTTCGTCCCCCTCATGGGCGAGGAGCGGGCCAACGGCTGGCAGGGCAAGGCCATCGACCTGCTCGCCGTCTTCGCGACCGTCTTCGGCACCGCCACCAGCCTCGGCCTCGGCGCGCTCCAGGTCGCCAAGGGGCTCAACATCACGACGGGGATCGAGGACTCGACCACGGTCGAGCTGATCATCATCGGCTCCCTGTCCGCCGCCTTCGTGCTCTCCGCCTTCTCCGGCCTGCACAAGGGCGTCAAATGGCTCAGCACGATCAACATCGTGCTCGCCGCGGCCCTGATGACCTTCGTCTTCGTCCTCGGCCCGACCGTCTACATCCTCGACGTGATCCCGGCGAGCGTCGGCAGCTACCTGCACGAACTACTCCCGATGGCCACCCGCACCGGCGCCTTCACCGACAGCGCGTGGCTCGGCGCGTGGACGATCTTCTACTGGGCGTGGTGGCTCTCCTGGGCGCCCTTCGTCGGCACCTTCATCGCCCGCATCTCGCGCGGCCGCACCATCCGCGAGTTCCTCGTCGGCGTGCTCCTGGTGCCCAGCGGCGCCACCGTCGTCTGGTTCTGCGTCATGGGCGGCACCGCGATCCGCCTCGACTCCACCGGCGTCGCCGACATGGCCGCCAAGGCCAAGGAGGGCACCGAGGCCTCGCTCTTCGCGATGCTCGACGCGCTCCCGCTCGGCACGGTCACCTCGTGGATCGCCATGCTCCTGGTGATGACGTACTTCGTCACCAGCGCCGACTCCGCCTCCCTCGTCATGGGCTCCCTCACCAGCCGCGGCTCCCTGCACCCGCCGACCTGGCTCGTGGTCACCTGGGGCGTGCTGATGGCCTCCGTGGCCGCCGTACTCCTCGTCGCGGGCGGCCTGAAGTCCCTCCAGACGGCCACCATCCTGGTCGCCCTGCCGTTCGTGGTCGTGATGCTGCTCCTGTGCTGGGCCCTGGTGAAGGAGCTGCGGGAGGACCCGGGCGCGGGCCCCGTCCGCCACCACGCCCTGCACGGACTGCGGGACGCGGTCAAGGCCATGGTCGGCGACGCCATCACCGAACAGGGCCCGGCCCGCCACCCCCGCCTGCGCCGCGTCGCGGAGTCGAGGAACCGCGACCGGGAGGACGGGCCGGCGGGCGGCGGCGGGGAGGAGTGATCCCCGGCCACCCGGGGCGGCTGGGTAGGGTTGCGGCGTGACCACCACCGATGACTACGCCACCTACATCACGAGCCTGCCCCGGGTGCTGGCCGGAGCGGCCGCCCTCTTCCGGGACGCGGAGGGCCGGGTGCTCCTCGTCGAGCCCAACTACCGGGAGGGCTGGGCGCTGCCGGGCGGCACCATCGAGTCGGACACGGGGGAGTCCCCGCGTACGGCCGCCCGCCGGGAGAGCGCCGAGGAGATCGGCATCGACGTACCGCTCGGCCGGCTGCTCGCCGTCGACTGGTCGGTCGGCGAGGGCCGGCCCCCGCTCGTCGCGTACCTCTACGACGGCGGCGTGCTCGACGCCGAACAGCTCGCCTCCATCAAGCTCCAGGAAGAGGAGCTGATCTCGTGGAGGCTGGTGGAGCCGGCCGAGCTGACGGACCATCTGCTCGGATCCCTGGGCCTGCGCACCGTGGAGGCATGCCGGGTCCTGCGGACCGGCGAGGGCACCGTGGAGCTGGAGAACGGCCGCAGGCCGCAGGCCTCGTAGCGCCCTCCGCTCGTTATTCCGTGCCTACACCGAGCAGGACAGAATTCAGCAGATGATCACGATGTACGCCTGGCCCAGCACCGCCGACGGGCCCGACGCCCTGCCCATGGTCCACTTCACCACCGACCAGCAGGAGAGCGGCGAGGTCACCCCGGACGGGGTGCCGGTCTGGATGTTCGACACCGCGATCCGCGACGGCGGCTGGGCCCAGTTCACCGACTTCGAGGCCTGGTCCGTGCCGGCCGAGGGCTGGCAGGCCTTCTACCGCCGCGAGGACGACGTCCTGGCCGTCACCGGCCCCGGCTCCTGCGAGGGCTGGTACCAGGGCGGCCTCGGCGCCGACGCCGACTGGGTCGTCGCGGCCGCCGCCCAGCAGAGCGTGGTCCTGCTCGCGGCCCCCGTCCAGCACCCGTCCCTGTACGCCTACGCGGTCGAGGCAGGCGCCGCCTTCGCGCTGCTGGTGCCGCTGGTGGTCATCTAGGGCATGCCTTTCCCCGCGGACCCGACGGTGCTCCACCCGTTTCCCGACCAGCCGCGCGTGGTGCTGCTGAAGCCGCTGGTCACCTCGCCGCTGATCGAGGTGGGGGAGTACTCCTACTACGACGACCCGGACGATCCCACCGCGTTCGAGACCCGCAACGTGCTCTACCACTACGGGCCGGAGAAGCTGGTCATCGGGAAGTTCTGCGCGCTGGGCACCGGGGTCCGGTTCCTCATGAACGGCGCCAACCACCGCATGGACGGCCCCTCCACGTTCCCCTTCCCCATCATGGGCGGATCCTGGGCCGACCACTTCGACCTGCTCGCAGGCCTGCCCGGCCGGGGCGACACCGTCGTCGGCAACGACGTCTGGTTCGGCTACCACGCGATGGTCATGCCCGGGGTGCGCATCGGGCACGGCGCGATCATCGCGGCCGGCGCCGTGGTCGTGGACGACGTCCCCGACTACGGGATCGTCGGTGGCAACCCGGCCACCCTCATCCGCACCCGCCACACCGACGAGGAGATCGCCCGCCTGCTCGCCCTCGCCTGGTGGGACTGGCCCGTGGAGCACCTCACCCGGCACGTCCGTGCCGTCATGTCCGGTACGGTCGCGGACCTCGAAGCGGTCGCACCCCCGTCGGCTGAGTCCTAGAGCTGCTCGGCTCCGGACTCGAAGGCCAGCAGGCGGACCTTGCGGTCGATGCCGCCGCCGTAGCCGGTCATGGAGCCGGACGACCCGATGACGCGGTGGCACGGCACGATGATGCCGACCGGGTTCTTCCCGTTGGCCAGCCCCACCGCGCGCGAGGCGTTCGGCTTGCCGAGCTTGGCGGCCAGCTCCCCGTAGGACCAGGTCTGCCCGTAGGGGATCCGTACGAGCTGCTCCCACACGCTGCGCTGGAACTCGGTGCCCTCCAGCCGGACCGGCAGGTCGAAGGAGGTGAGCTCCCCGGCGAAGTACGCGGTCAGCTGCCGCTCCACCTCCGGGAAGGGGGCCTCGCTCGCCGCGACGCGCTCCCCGAAGGACTCCTCGGCCGGGCGGTGGCGCTGCCCGGTCATGTAGAGCCCGCAGAGGACCCCGTCGGCGGCGACGAGGGTGAGGGGCCCGTAGGGGCTGTCCACGACGGTGTGGTGCCTGGTGCTACTCGTGCTGCTGCTCATGGTGGCTCGTACTCCTCTGAAGTCGGTCGGGTCAGGCGGGCAGGACGTTGATCGCGTGGTCCTCGGTGGCCCACAGGTACTGCACGGCGTACGCGCGCCAGGGCCGCCAGCGCGCCGCGCGGGCCGTCAGCGCCGCGGGCGTGGAGGGCAGCCCGAGCCCCTGCGCGGCCCGCCGGATGCCCAGGTCGCCCGGGATGAAGGCGTCCGGGTCGCCCAGGGCCCGCATCGCGATGATCTCGGTGGTCCACGGCCCGAAGCCGGGCAGCGCCCCCAGCCGTGCGCGGGCCGCCTCCCAGTCGCTGTCGATGCCGAGCGGGAGCGAGCCGTCGGCCAGGGCCGAGACGAGCGTGGTGAAGGTGGCCCGCCGGCTGCGCGGCATGGCCAGGGACTCCGGGTCCACCCCGGCCAGGGCCTGCGGGGTCGGGAACAGGTGCGTCAGCCCGCCCTCGGGGTCGGTCACCGGCTCGCCCAAGGAGCGCACCAGCCGGGCCGCGTGCGTACGGGCCGCCGCGGTGGACACCTGCTGCCCGAGCACGGCCCGTACGGCGAACTCCTCCGCGTCGACGGTACGGGGCACCCGGCGGCCGGGAGCCTTGGCCACGAGAGGGGCGAGCAGCGGGTCGGCACGCAGCTGCTCGTCGACGGCCTCGGGGTCCGCGTCGAGGTCCAGGAGCCGCCGGCAGCGGCTGATGGCGATGGTCAGGTCGCGCAGGTCGGTCAGGGCGAGCCGGCAGCCGATGTGGTCGGGCTGCGGGGTGAGGGAGACGACGCCGGTGCCGTACGGGAGCCGGAGCGTGCGGCGGTAGGCGCCCGCCCGCCACTCCTCGACCCCGGGGACGGCGGTCGCGGCGAGGTGGCCGAAGAGGTTGTCGGGGGTGAGCGGGGCACGGAAGGGGAGCCGCAGGCTTATGGTGCCGGGCACCTGGGCGGGCCCGGCACCCCGGACGGGCCCCCGGCCGGCGGCCTTGGCCCGCAGCTCGCTCGGGGCCAGGGCGAAGACCTCGCGGACGGTGTCGTTGAAGGTCCGGATCGAGGAGAACCCCGCGGCGAAGGCGATGTCGCCCATCGGGAGCCCGGAGGTCTCGATCAGCAGCCGGGCGGTCTGCGCGCGCTGGGCCCGGGCGAGGGCGAGGGGGCCGGCGCCGAGCTCCGCGCCCAGCTGGCGCTCCACCTGGCGGGCGGAGTACCCGAGCCGGGAGGCCAGCCCCGGGACGCCCTCCCGGTCGACCACCCCGTCCTGGATGAGGCGCATGGCCCGGGCGACGGCGTCCGCGCGGGCGTTCCACTCGGGGGAGCCGGGGGAGGTGTCGGGCCGGCAGCGCTTGCAGGCCCGGTAGCCGCTCTGCTGGCAGGCGGCGGCGCTGGGGAGGAAGGTCATGTTCTCGACCTTGGGCGGTACGGCGGGGCAGCTGGGGCGGCAGTAGATGCCGGTGGTCCTCACGGCGGTGAAGAACCAGCCGTCGAAGCGGGCGTCCTTCGACTGGACTGCCCGCACGCAACGCTCCGTATCGGTGTACATGGCTCCCATCCTCCTGGGCGGCCGGTCCCCGGGCTGGCGGTTTTCCGACACCAACGTTACGGGGACCCCCCCGGCCGGGCGCCCGCCGCCGGGCCCGGCACCGGATGCGCCGCTGCGCGGGGCGAGGTCCCCTACCCCACCCTTCCACCGTTCCCCGGGGCTCCGCCCCGGACCCCGCCGCAGCGGCGTAGGGCCCCCGCGCACGCGAAAGGGCCCCCGGTTGCCTGGTGGCGGCCGGGGGCCCTTGCGTGCGCGTACAGCCGGGGCTACGGGGCCTGGGTGGCCCGCGCCTCACGGCGGTTGTGGCGGAACGTGTTCGCGCGACGGGTCGTCGCGAACAGCGGGATGGTCGCCGCCAGAGCGATCTGCAGCGCGCAGCCGGTCTGGAGCAGCAGCCCGCCGCCCGGCGCGTCGAACGCCCACGCGGCCAGCAGACCCATCGCCGCGACGATCCAGCTGAGCATCGCCACCGCGAGGACACCCCGCGGCTTGGGGTACTCGACCCGGCTCACCATCAGCCAGGCCACGCCGACGATCGCCAGCAGGGTCGGGATGAACGGCAGCTCCAGCAGCACGATCGAGACGACCGTCAGCGCACCGAAGGGGCTCGGCATGCCCTGGAACATGCCGTCCTTCATCGCCACGCAGCTGAATCTCGCGAGGCGCAGGACGACGGCCAGCAGGACGACGATCGCCGCCAGCGCCGACATCTTCTGCACCGCGTCATCGGCGACCATGCCGTAGACGAGGACGAAGTACGCCGGGGCCAGGCCGAAGCTGATCAGGTCGGACAGGTTGTCCAGCTCCGCGCCCATCGGCGAGCTGCGCAGCTTGCGGGCCACGATGCCGTCGAAGAGGTCGAAGACCGCGGCGAGCAGCATCAGTATCACGGCGGTCGCCGCGCTGCTGCGGGCCATGCCCGACTCGCCGCTGCCGGTGAGGTGCGGGATGAGGATCCCGGTGGTGGTGAAGTACACCGCCATGAATCCGCACGTCGCGTTGCCGAGGGTCAGGGTGTCCGCTATCGACAGCCGCAGTGACAGCGGCATGTCGTCCTCGGGAGACTCCTCCTCGGACGCCTCGGGTACCCATCCCGATGCCGGCGTCGACAGGTTCGCCGGGGTTTCAGGTTCAGTCACGGTCAATTCGGGTCACCCCCGCGGTGGTGGCCTGTCCGACCTCGACCGCGATCTCGACGCCCTCGGGGAGGTAGATGTCGACGCGGGAGCCGAAGCGGATCAGACCGATGCGTTCGCCCTGCTCCACCTTGGTGCCGGCCGGCAGGTACGGGACGATGCGACGGGCGACGGCGCCGGCGATCTGCACCATCTCGATGTCGCCGAGCTCGGTGTCGAAGTGCCAGACGACGCGCTCGTTGTTCTCGCTCTCCTTGTTGAACGCCGGAACGAATCCACCGGGAACGTGTTCCACGGACGTCACCGTGCCCGCGAGGGGCGCACGGTTGACGTGGACGTTCAGCGGGCTCATGAAGATCGCGACGCGGGTCCGCCCGTCCTTCCACGGCATGATGCTCTGCACCACACCGTCGGCGGGGGAGATGACCCGGCCCTGAGTGATCTCACGCTCGGGGTCGCGGAAGAACCACAGCATGCCCGCCGCGAGCGCGGTGGTGGGCACGGCCACTGCCGCCCAGCGTCCGGACTTGCGGGCCCGGACGAGGCTGACGGCGGCGGTGGCGACGGTCGGCAGAAGCCACGGCGATGCTCCGCGCGCGAGGCGTCCACCGAGGAGGCCGACGCGAGGTGCAGAGGTTTGGCTGTGGGGCATGGATGACCTTCGTAGCGGGTGATGCCGCGCCGCAAACGGGGGGACGGGACGGCGGCTTTACTGGAATGCTATCGGTTGCACGCAACAACTGGGCAAGCCAGAAGCCGAGTCGATGACCGTGAGCCAGTGACTGCTAGTGACTCTTTTGCGGAAAACCACTGGATGATTTACCGCAAAAGGGACTTTCAGCCCTGGAGCCGGTACTCCTCGAGCAGGCGTCGCCCGATGATCATTTTCTGGATCTCGGCGGTACCTTCGCCGATGAGCAGCATGGGTGCCTCTCGGTAGAGGCGCTCGATCTCGTACTCCTTCGAGAAGCCGTAGCCACCGTGGATACGGAACGCGTCCTCCACCACCTCCTTGCAGTACTCGGAGGCGAGGTACTTCGCCATCCCTGCTTCGAGGTCGTTTCGTTCCCCGGAGTCCTTTTTGCGTGCTGCATTGACCATCATCGCATGGGCGGCTTCGACCTTGGTAGCCATCTCGGCCAGCTTGAACTGGATCGCCTGGTGCTCGGCGATGGCCTTGCCGAAAGTGTGACGTTGCTGGGCATACGAGACACCCAGCTCGAACGCACGCTGCGCGACGCCGCAACCACGGGCCGCCACGTTGACGCGGCCGACCTCGACCCCGTCCATCATTTGGTAAAACCCTCGGCCGGTCTGGCCGCCGAGCACCCGATTGGCCGGAATGCGCAGTCCGTCCATGATGAGCTCGGTCGTGTCGACGCCCTTGTAGCCCATCTTGTCGATCTTGCCGGGGATGGTCAGGCCGGGACGCACCTCACCGAAGCCGGCCTCCTTCTCCACGAGGAAGGTCGTCATCGACTTGTGGGGCGCGGTGCCCTCGGGGTGTCCTTCGTCACTGCGCACCAGAACGGCCACCAGCGTGGAGGTGCCGCCGTTCGTCAGCCACATCTTCTGGCCGTTCAGGACGTACTCGTCGCCGTCCTTGACCGCCTTGGAGGTGATGGCCGACACATCGGAGCCGAGCCCCGGCTCGGACATAGAGAACGCGCCGCGCACCTCGCCCAGCGCCATCCGCGGAAGGAAGTACTCCCTCTGCTCCTGGGTGCCGTGCTGCTTGAGCATGTACGCCACGATGAAGTGCGTGTTGATGATGCCCGAGACGGACATCCAGCCGCGCGCGATCTCCTCGACGCACAGGGCGTAGGTGAGCAGCGACTCACCCAGGCCGCCGTACTCCTCCGGGATCATCAGGCCGAAGAGGCCGAGTTCCTTGAGACCGTCGACGATCTGCTGCGGGTACTCGTCCCGGTGCTCCAGCTCGGTCGCGACCGGGATGATCTCCTTGTCGACGAACTCCCGGACGGTCTTGAGGATGTCCCTCTGGTCGTCCGTCAGGCCGGCGGTCTGGGCAAGTCGGCTCATGGTTCTACTTCCCCTGTTCCTTCAGCGTGGGGCGGCCGGGCTGCTCGCCGCCGCGCTCCTTGATGTACGTCTCGGTCGGGACCATCACCTTGCGCCGGAAGACGCAGACGAGGGTGCCGTCCTGCTTGTAGCCCTTGGTCTCCACGTAGACGATGCCGCGGTCGTTCTTCGACTTCGACGGGGTCTTGTCGAGGACCGTGGTCTCGCCGTAGATCGTGTCCCCGTGGAAGGTCGGCGCCACGTGGCGCAGCGACTCGATCTCCAGGTTGGCGATCGCCTTGCCCGAGACGTCCGGCACGGACATGCCCAGCAGCAGGGAGTAGATGTAGTTGCCCACGACCACGTTCTTGCCGAAGTCGGTCGTGTTCTCCGCGTAGTTGCTGTCCATGTGGAGCGGGTGGTGGTTCATGGTCAGCAGACAGAAGAGGTGGTCGTCGTACTCGGTGACCGTCTTTCCGGGCCAGTGCTTGTAGACCGCGCCGATCTCGAACTCTTCGTAGGTGCGTCCGAACTGCATGCTGCTCAGGCCTCCGGGATTTCGAACTTGGTGGTGCGCTGCATGCCGGCGGCGCGGCCCTTGCCCGAGATGACCAGGGCCATCTTGCGGCTGGCCTCGTCGATCATCTCGTCGCCGAGCATCGCGGAGCCCTTCTTGCCGCCCGCCTCGGAGGTGCACCAGTCGTACGCGTCGAGGATCAGCTCGGCGTGGTCGTAGTCCTCCTGGGAGGGGGAGAAGACCTCGTTGGCCGCGTCGACCTGGCCGGGGTGCAGCACCCACTTGCCGTCGAAGCCCAGGGCCGCGGCGCGCCCGGCGACCTCGCGGTAGCCGTCGACGTTCTTGATCTGGAGGAAGGGGCCGTCGATCGCCTGGAGGTCGTGCATGCGGGCCGCCATCAGGATCCGCATCAGGATGTAGTGGTAGGCGTCCGCGCCGTAGCCGGGCGGCTGCATGCCCACGACCAGGGACTTCATGTTGATGGAGGCCATGAAGTCGGCCGGTCCGAAGATGATGGTTTCCAGCCGCGGCGAGGCGGCGGCGATCGCGTCGACGTTGACCAGGCCCTTGGCGTTCTCGATCTGCGCCTCGATGCCGATCTTGCCGACCTCGAAGCCCATCGTCTTCTCGATCTGCGTCAGCAGGAGGTCGAGCGCCACGACCTGCTGGGCGTCCTGGACCTTCGGCAGCATGATGCAGTCGAGGTTCTGGCCGGCGCCCTCGACGACCGTGATCACATCGCGGTACGTCCAGTGCGTGGTCCAGTCGTTGACGCGCACCACGCGGGTCTTGCCGGTCCAGTCGCCGTTGTTCAGCGCGTCCACGATCGTGTGGCGGGCGCCCTCCTTGGCGAGCGGGGCGCAGGCGTCCTCCAGGTCCAGGAAGACCTGGTCGGCCGGGAGGCCCTGGGCCTTCTCCAGGAACCGGGGGTTGGAACCCGGCACCGCGAGGCAGGAGCGGCGCGGCCGCAGCCGGTTGACCGGGGAAGAGGGCGTGGTCATGCGGGGACCTCCGTGCTTGCAAGGGTGTCAGTGTCGATGATCTCGTCGGCGTCGCCGAGCGGGTGGAGCTTGTTGGCCCGGCGGATCTCGTCGACGATTTTGCCGATGATCTCCGTGATGCCGAAGTCCTTCGGGGTGAAGACCGCCGCCACCCCGGCCTCCTTGAGCGCCACGGCGTCGGCATTCGGAATGATGCCGCCGAGCACGACGGGGATGTCACCCGCCCCCGCCGCACGCAGGCGTTCCAGCACGTCCGGGACGAGCGCGCTGTGCGAGCCGGACAGGATGGACAGTCCCACGCAGTGCACGTCCTCGGCCAGCGCCGCCGAGGAAATCTCCTCGGGGGTCAGCCGGATGCCCTGGTAGACCACCTCGAAACCGGCGTCGCGGGCCCGTACGGCGATCTGCTCGGCGCCGTTGGAGTGCCCGTCCAGGCCGGGCTTGCCGACCAGCAGGCGCAGCCGGCCGGAGCCCAGCTCGTCGGCGGTACGGGAGACCTTCGCGCGGACGAGGGCCATGGGGGTCCCCTCCTCGGCGGTCACGGCCACCGGGGCCGAGGAGACCCCGGTCGGCGCCCGGAACTCGCCGAACACCTCGCGCAGCGCGCTCGACCACTCGCCGGTGGTGACACCGGCGCGGGCGCACTCCAGGGTGGCCTCCATCAGGTTCTCGTCCCCGGCGGCGGCATCCTTGAGCCGGTCCAGGGCCTGCATCACCGTCGGGAAGACGAACGGGTCGCCGCCGCCCTGCCGGTCCGAGGACTCCTGGCGCTCGGCCTTCCAGCGGCCGATGCGCTCGACGGTCTGCGCCTCCAGGGCCCCGTCCACCGTCATGATGGCGCCGTCCAGGTCGGAGGTGAGCGGGTTCTCCTCGGTCTGCTGGAAGCAGTTGACGCCGACGATCTTGTCCTGGCCGTCCTCGATCCGGGCCCGCCGCGCGGCGTGCGAGGAGACCAGCTCGCCCTTGAGGTACCCGGACTCGACGGCCGCCATCGCGCCGCCCATCTCCTGGATCCGGTCGATCTCGGCCAGGCACTCGGCCACCAGGGACTCGACCTTGGCCTCGATCACGTGCGAGCCGGCGAAGATGTCCTCGTACTCCAGCAGGTCGCTCTCGTGGGCCAGGACCTGCTGGATCCGCAGCGACCACTGCTGGTCCCAGGGCCGGGGCAGGCCCAGCGCCTCGTTCCAGGCCGGCAGCTGCACGGCGCGGGCGCGGGCGTCCTTGGAGAGGGTCACCGCGAGCATCTCCAGCACGATCCGCTGGACGTTGTTCTCCGGCTGCGCCTCGGTCAGGCCCAGGGAGTTGACCTGGACGCCGTACCGGAAGCGGCGCTGCTTCTCGTTCTCGATGCCGTAGCGCTCGCGGGTGACCTTGTCCCAGATGCGGCCGAAGGCGCGCATCTTGCACATCTCCTCGATGAAGCGGACGCCCGCGTTCACGAAGAAGGAGATCCGGGCGACGACCTCGCCGAAGCGCTCCGGCGGGACCTGGCCCGAGTCGCGCACCGAGTCCAGGACCGCGATGGCCGTGGACATGGCGTACGAGATCTCCTGGACGGGCGTGGCCCCGGCCTCCTGCAGGTGGTAGCTGCAGATGTTGATCGGGTTCCACTTCGGGATGTGGTTGACCGTGTACGCGATCATGTCCGTCGTCAGGCGGAGCGAGGGCCCGGGCGGGAAGACGTGCGTCCCGCGCGAGAGGTACTCCTTGACGATGTCGTTCTGGGTGGTGCCCTGGAGCTGGGCGATGTCCGCGCCCTGCTCCTCGGCGGCCACCTGGTAGAGCGCCAGCAGCCACATGGCGGTGGCGTTGATCGTCATCGAGGTGTTCATCTGCTCCAGGGGGATGTCCTGGAACAGCCGCCGCATGTCGCCCAGATGGGAGACCGGGACCCCGACCCGGCCGACCTCGCCGCGGGCGAGGATGTGGTCGGGGTCGTAGCCGGTCTGCGTCGGAAGGTCGAACGCGACCGACAGGCCGGTCTGGCCCTTGGCGAGGTTGCGGCGGTACAGCTCGTTGGACGCCTCGGCCGTGGAGTGGCCGGCGTACGTCCGCATGAGCCACGGACGGTCCTTCTGGCGCTCTGTCATCTCAGGCTGTCCCTTTGGCCTTTGAGGGGTCTCAGATGTTGCGGAAGCGGTTGATCGCGTCGAGGTGCGTCGCGCGCATCTCGTGGTCCCGGACGCCGAGGCCTTCCTCGGGGGACAGGCAGAGCACGCCGACCTTGCCCTGGTGGAGGTTGCGGTGGACGTCGTAGGCGGCCTGGCCGGTCTCCTCCAGGGAGTAGACCCGGGACAGAGTGGGGTGGATCTTGCCCTTCGAGATCAGCCGGTTGGCCTCCCAGGCCTCGCGGTAGTTCGCGAAGTGCGAGCCGATGATCTTCTTCAGGGACATCCACAGGTAGCGGTTGTCGTACTCGTGCATGTAGCCCGAGGTCGAGGCGCAGGTGGTGATGGTGCCGCCCTTGCGGGTGACATAGACGCTCGCGCCGAAGGTCTCGCGGCCCGGGTGCTCGAAGACGATGTCGATGTCCTCGCCGCCGGTGAGCTCGCGGATGCGCTTGCCGAAGCGCTTCCACTCCTTCGGGTCCTGGGTGTGCTCGTCCTTCCAGAACTTGTAGCCCTCGGCGTTGCGGTCGATGACCGCCGTCGCGCCCATCGCCCGGCAGATGTCCGCCTTCTCCGGGGAGGAGACCACGCAGATCGGGTTGGCGCCGCCGGCCAGGGCGAACTGGGTGGCGTACGAGCCGAGTCCGCCGCTGGCGCCCCAGATCAGGACGTTGTCGCCCTGCTTCATGCCGGCGCCGTTGCGGGAGACCAGCTGGCGGTACGCGGTGGAGTTGACCAGGCCGGGGGAGGCGGCCTCCTCCCAGCTGAGGTGGTCGGGCTTGGGCATCAGCTGGTTCGACTTGACCAGGGCGATCTCCGCCAGGCCGCCGAAGTTGGTCTCGAAGCCCCAGATGCGCTGCTCGGGGTCGAGCATCGTGTCGTTGTGGCCGTCCGAGGACTCCAGCTCGACCGACAGGCAGTGCGCGACGACCTCGTCGCCCGGCTTCCAGGCGTTCACGCCGGGGCCGGTGCGCAGGACGACGCCCGCGAGGTCCGAGCCGATGATGTGGTACGGCAGGTCGTGGCGCTTGGTGAGCTCCGAGAGGCGCCCGTAGCGCTCCAGGAAGCTGAAGGTGGACACCGGCTCGAAGATCGAGGTCCACACGGAGTTGTAGTTGACCGAGGAGGCCATGACGGCGACCAGGGCCTCGCCCGGGCCCAGCTCGGGGAGCGGCACCTCGTCGAGGTGCAGGGACTTGCGGGGGTCCTTCTCGCGGGTGGTGAGCCCGGCGAACATCTCCGCCTCGTCCTTGTGCACGGTGATCGCGCGGTACGAGTCGGGGAGCGGCAGGGCAGCGAAGTCGGCGGCCGTCGCGGCCTGCGACTGGATCGCGTCCAGGATGTCCTTCACGGTGTTGCCTCCGGCCGTGCGCTGATGAGGGTGCGCTGAGGGAAACGGGGTGCGTTGAGCTGCTGAATGGCGAAGCGGTGTGGTGAGCGGGGCTGCTCGGGGCGCCGTCGATTCGGCTGGGGTGGAGCTGCGCGTTGCCTGTGGTGGGGCGGTGCGGGGGCCTGGTGACGCAGGCATCCGGGGCGCGGTTCGTGCCGAGTGGGCTGGACCGCGGGGACATCCGGACGAGATTCAACGTATGGCACCCCGTGTCACTCAGCAAGGCACCGCGTGCCAAAACTTTCTCTCATTTGCCGATTGACCTGCACGGATGAGCGATGATCGATCAGAGTTACCCGCGAGTAGGGGCAACTCGGACAAACGAAAGCGGCCGCCCCCGGAACGGGAGCGGCCGCTGTGACGTGTGTCGCCTACTTGTTTCTGAGCGCCTCTTCGATGGTCCGCATGACCTCGTCCAGCGGGGCGTCCGTGCGGGCCACCGCCACCAGTACCTCGCCCTGCGTACGCACCGAGGCCGGCGCGGTGGCGGGCTCGGGCGGCGTGCTCAGCGTGCGCCCCGCGCCGATCCCCGAACCGAAGGTCTTGCGCACGATCGCGAAGGCGTGGTCGAGCTGCGCCTCCACGTCGCCCTGCCCGCCCGCCCGCAGCCAGCGCCGCAGCACGTGGTTGTGGGCCGTGACCACCGCCGAGGCGGCGACCTCCGCCAGCAGCGGGTCGTCGTTGCCGTCGTGGTGGTCGGTCTCGTCGAAATGGGCCAGCAGGTAGCGGGTGAACAGCCGCTCGTAGCGGGCGACCGAGGCGATCTCCCGCTCCCGCAGCGCCGGCACCTCGCGGGTGAGCCGGTAGCGCTCCACCGACACCGCCGGCGAGGCGGCGTACATCTTCATGACTTCCTTGATCCCCCGGCACACCGTGTCGAGCGGGTGCTCGTGCGCCGGGGCCACGTCGAGGACGGCCTCGGCGCGGGTCAGGGTGTCGTCGTGGTCCGGGAAGATCGCCTCTTCCTTGGACCGGAAGTGCCGGAAGAAGGTCCGGCGCGCGACCCCGGCCACCGAGGCGATCTCGTCGACCGTCGTGGCCTCGTACCCCTTGTTCGCGAAGAGCGCCATGGCGGCCGCCGCCAGCTCGCGGCGCATCTTGAGCCGCTGAGCGGCCGCCTTGGTGCCGGCCGGGGTCTCCGGGGCGTCGGAGGCCGCGGAGGCGCGGGGTGAGGTCTTGGCGGGCTGGGACATAGAGCGAAAGTACTTCATTCGCTCGGGAGAGCGCTCCCGAGGGGGGTGGGGCGGGGATGGATGCGGGGGAGGGCCGGCACTGGGCACACAGTGCTCCTCGGGAGGGTGTGTCCGCCGTGAGGGTCCGGCGGACCCGAGCAGCCCTCCCCACGCATCCTGTCTGTGGGGCTCCTGGGGCTCCTGCGCCTGCCGCGGATTACCGGCGGGGGGCGTACTCACGGAATCCGCGGCCGGTCTTCCGGCCCAGGCAGCCCGCGGCGACCAGGTGCTCCAGCAGCGGGGACGGGGCCAGGCCCGGGTCGCGGAACTCCTTGTGCAGGACCTGCTCGATGGCCAGCGACACGTCCAGGCCGACCACGTCGAGGAGCTCGAAGGGCCCCATCGGGTAGCCGCCGCCCAGCTTCATCGCGGCGTCGATGTCGTCGATGCCCGCGTAGTGCTGCTCGACCATCTTGATCGCGTTGTTGAGGTACGGGAACAGCAGCGCGTTCACGATGAAGCCGGCCCGGTCCCCGCAGTCCACCGCGTGCTTGCGCACCTGACCGCAGATCCCGCGGACCGTGGCGTGCACGTCGTCGGCGGTCAGGACGGTCCGGACCACCTCGACCAGCTTCATCGCCGGAGCCGGGTTGAAGAAGTGCATGCCGATCACGTCCTCGGGCCGCGAGGTCGCGCGGGCGATCGCGATCACCGGGAGCGAGGAGGTCGTGGTGGCGAGCACCGCACCGGGCTTGCAGGCCTTGTCCAGCGACCGGAACAGCTCCTGCTTCACCTCCAGGTCCTCGGCGACGGCCTCCACGGCCAGGTCCACGTCGGAGAAGGCGTCCAGCGAGCCCGCCGCCGTGATCCGGTTCACGGTGGCGGCGGCGGCCTCGGCCGTCAGCCGGCCCCGGTCCACCGCGCGGGCCAGCGACTTGGCGATCGCGGCCTTCGCCGCGTCCGCCTTCTCCTGGCTGCGCGCCGCCAGCACCACGGGGAAGCCGGCCTGCGCGAAGACCTGCGCGATGCCGCTCGCCATCGTGCCCGAGCCGGCCACGCCGACCGAGTTCACCGGACGGCTCGCCCGGACCAGGTCCCCGTCCGGCGGGGTCTGGAGGTCGCGGACGACGACCTGGCTGCCCGGGGCCTCGTACGTGTAGAAGCCGCGCCCGGACTTCTGCCCGGTCAGGCCCGCCTCGGCGAGGTGGCCGAGGATCGGGGCCGGGGCGTGCAGCCGGTCGCCCGAGGAGGTGTACATGGCCTCGAGGACCGTGCGGGCGGTGTCCACGCCGATCAGGTCGAGCAGCGCGAGCGGGCCCATCGGGAGGCCGCAGCCCAGCTTCATCGCCGCGTCGATGTCCTCGCGGGAGGCGTACTTCGCCTCGTACATGGCGGCGGCCTGGTTGAGGTAGCCGAACAGCAGGCCGTCGGCGACGAAGCCCGGACGGTCGCCGACCGCGACGGGCTCCTTGCCGAGCTCGCGGGCCAGCGTGGTGACCGCCTCGACGGCCGGCGGGGCCGTCAGCACGCTGGAGACGACCTCGACCAGCTTCATCGTCGGCGCCGGGTTGAAGAAGTGCAGGCCGACCACGCGCTCCGGGCGCTGGGACTCGGCGGCCATCCGCGTCACCGACAGGGCGTTGGTGCCGGTGGCCAGGATCGCGGTGGGCCGGACGATCGCGTCGAGCTCGCGGAAGATCCGCTGCTTGAGCTCGTAGGACTCGGGGACCACCTCGATGACGAGGTCGGCGTCGGCGGCGGCGCCCAGCTCGGAGAAGGTGCGGAAGCGGGCGAGCACCGCCTCGCGCTCCTGATCGGTGAGCTGCTCCCGCGCCACGGAGCGGGCGGTGGTCGCCGCGAGGGCCGTGGTGGCCCGGCGGGCGGCGGCCTCGCTGATGTCGATGCCGATGACCTCGCGGCCGGCCCGGGCGAGGACCTCGGCGATGCCGGAGCCCATCGTGCCGAGACCGACGACGGCGATGGTCTGCAGCGCCGGACGGACGGGCTGGGAGGAGGGGGAAGAGGACTGACTGGACGTGGACGGAAGGTCCATCGCGGGACTCCAGTGGAAGAGGGTGACGACTGAGGGGGCACGCGGAGCACGGCGCGCGCGGAGGCCGTATGGGAACCCGTGCGGGAATCCGTGGGGGATCCGAGCGGAAGAGCACGCGGAAGAGCAGGCGGAAAACCGTGCGAAAGGCGTGCGGAGAAGCCCGGGGCTCCCGGATGACCGGGGATGGCGGCAGAACCGGGGAACCCGGAGGAACCCGGCAGCAAGGAGCCGGTGGGGCGCAAGCGGCGGAGCCCTGTCCCGGGGTCACGCCGTGAGGTGGTGCGGAGTCGTGCAGAACCGACTGGCACGAGGTGGCTGCGTCACCAGGCCGCCCTCGTACGTGTTGTAGGGACAGTAACCCGTCCCCAACTGGTCCGCCAGAGCGCGCAGATGTGACCTGTACCGCCCAAATGTACCGATCATCGATCATCGATCAACCGGCTGCTCTAGGGTGGCCGCGTGAACGAGGTGTTGGAACGTCTGCGGGCCGAAGCCGGGCGGGCCCCGGAGGGCGAAGCGCGGTACGCGGAGCTGCTCGCGCAGGACGCGGACGGCCTGGCGGCCTCCCTGACCTCCGCCGGGCTGCCCCTGTGGGCCCGCGAACTGGCCGCGTACCGGCTGGGACTGGCCGGCGACCGGCGCGCCTTCGAGTCCCTGGTCCTGCTGCTCAACCACCGGGACCCGCCGCGCTGCGAGGCGGCCGCGCAGGCGCTGGCCGTCCTCGGGGACCCGCGCACCGCCCGCGCGGCGGCGGCGCTGGCCACGAACGAACTGCGCACGGCCTACGCCCTGCACCCGGTCCGGCTGCTGGCGGCGCTGCGGGCGCCGGAATCCGCCCCGGCGCTGATCCGCACGCTGTCGCGGCTGCTCGCGCCGCACGACCCGTACTGGCGGGTGGCCCTGGCCTGCGTGGAGGGGCTGGGCGCGCTGGCGGACCAGCGCGCCCGGGAGGTCCTGACCCGGGCCCAGTCGCACCCCCGGCTGGCGGTGGCGGCGACGGCGGCCCTGCGGGGGCTGGGCGTCAGCTAGCGAAGCCGGTCTTGAACCCGGTGCCGAACCCGGCTCCGGAACCGGTCCGGAAGCCGGTCTCCGTCTCGGCCCCGGAGTGCGATCCGGTCCCGGTCCGCTCCGGGAGGACCGCGAAGGCCTCGATCTCCATCAGCAGTTCCGGCCGGAACAGGGCCGCCACCTGAACCGCCGAGGAGGCCGGGAGGCGGTCCGGGGCGATCACCTCGTCGCGGGCCTCCCGAACCGCCGGGAGGTGGGCGACGTCCGTGACGAAGTACGTCAGCTTCACCACGTCGTCGAAGGTGGCCCCGGCCGCCGCCAGGCACAGCCGCAGGTTCTCGAACACCTGCCGGGCCTGGGCGGCGGCGTCGCCCTCGCCGACCAACTCGCCCTTCTCGTCGAAGGCGCACTGCCCGGACACGGCGACGAACCGCCCCGTGCCCCAGACGACGTGGTTGTAGCCGGTGCCCGGGGCCACGCCCTCGGGAGCGGCGACGCGGGTGAGGTGGTTGTCCTGTGAGGTGGTCATGGGCACGATCTTGCCCGCTGCGGGTCAGCCCCGGAAGCCGAGCAGCCCGTGCAGCGCCGCGCCGCCCGCCGACGGCGGGACCGCGCGGGTCGCCGGGATCGGGGTGGGCTCCGCCTGGGCGGGGCAGACGGCGTCCGCGGCCTTGCCCGTCAGCAGGTACGCGGACAGCTTCTCGTCGAGGCACTTGTTGCCGCTCAGGGCGACGCCGTGGTTGCCGCCGCCCTCCTCGACCACCAGCGCCGAGCCCGCGAGCTTGCGCCGCATGCTCACCGCGCCCTCGTACGGGGTCGCGGCGTCCTCGGTCGCCTGGAAGAGGAGCGCCTGCGGGAGCGCGGAGTTGGTGACGTCCGGGGCCTGGAGCGGCTCGGACGGCCAGAACGCGCAGGGGGCGTTGTACCAGGCGTTGTTCCAGGTCATGAAGGGTGCCTTGGCGTGCGTGCGCCACATGTCGGCCCGCCACTGGTTCCAGTTCCTGGGCCACGCCGAGTCCCGGCACTGCACGGCCGTGTAGACGCTGTAGCTGTTGCCCGCCGAGGGCTCCACCGCGCCGAACTTCTCGTACGCGGAGACCAGCGGCTTCGGGTCGCCGTCCACGGAGTACGCGGCGAAGGCGGCGGCGAGGTGGGGCCAGTAGCCGTTGAAGTAGCCGCCCGGCATGAAGGTGTCCTCCAGCTCCGCCGGGCCCACCTTGGCGCCCGCCGGGGCGGTGCGCAGCGCCGTCCGCATCTCGTACCAGCGGGACTCGACCTCGGCCGGGTCGGTGCCGAGGTGGTACGTGGAGTCGTACCGGGCCACCCAGGCCAGGAAGGCCTTGTGGCGGGAGTCGAAGGCCTGGTCCTGGGCGAGGTTGTCCTCGTACCAGACCCCGGCCGGATCGACGACGGAGTCCAGGACCAGGCGGTGCACGCGGCCGGGGTGGAGCTTGGCGTACACCGCGCCCAGGTAGGTGCCGTAGGAGTAGCCGAAGTAGCTCAGCTTGTCCGCGCGCAGGGCGGTGCGCAGCACTTCGAGGTCGCGGGCCGCCGACACCGTGTCGATGTACGGGAGGACGTCGGCGTGCTTGGTCTGACAGGACTCGGCGAAGGACTTCACCCGCTCCAGGTTGGCCCGCTCGGTCGCCTCGTCCAGCGGCACGGAGTCGGGCCGTACGGGCGTGAAGTGGCCCGCGCCGCAGTCCAGGGCGGGCTCGCTCTTGCCTACGCCCCGGGGGTCGAAGCCGATCACGTCGTACTGGGCCGCGACCTCCTTGGGCAGGGCGGAGGCGATGAAACCGGCCAGGGTGCGCCCGCTGCCGCCGGGCCCGCCGGGGTTGACCAGCAGGGGGCCCTGGGAGCGGGCGGCCGTGTGGGGGACGCGGGTCAGGGCGAGGGAGATCTGCCGGCCGGCCGGGCTGTCGTGGTCGAGCGGGACCTTGAGGGAGGCGCACTGGAGCGTCGGGTAGCGGGAGGTCGCGCAGTTGGACCACTTCAGGGCTTCGGCGGCCGGGGCGGCCGCTGCCGCTGCCGGGGCCGCGGCCGTCACCGGGCTCGCCAGGGCGGCGGCGAGGGTGGACACCGCCAGCAGGACGGCGGCGCGCCGCAGAGCGGGACCGGGCTTGTTCTTCGTCGGGTGCAGCGTCGGGTGCAGCATGGGGCCTCCCAGCCGAGGGTTCTGGGCGGAATCGTCCCGGAACCTGTGCTCGGAAGGGGGGATTGGGGCCCCGATTGGCCCGATGTGATGACCCTTCAGTCGGTCGTACGGTCGTACGGCTGCTCAGAGCAGGCTGAGCTGGGTCGCCCCGGGCGCGGGCGCGAGCTCGTCCGGCCGCTCCGGTGCGACGATCCGCCGGGCCGGTGCGGGGCCGCCGGGGCCGATGCCGAATTCGGCGGTGAGCTCGTGGACTTGGCGGGTGATCATCCGCTGGTACCAGGTGGGTGCGTACGAGCCGCCCGCGTACATCCGCTCGTACCGTTCGACCAGGCGGGGGTGGTGCTCGCCCAGCCAGGCCGTGAACCACTCCCGCGCCCCGGGGCGCAGATGGAGCACCAGGGGTGTCACGGAGGTCGCGCCCGACTCGGCGACGGCCCGGACGGTGGCCCGCAGCTGCTCCGGGGAGTCCCCGAGGAAGGGGATCACGGGGGCCATCAGCACCCCGCACTCGATGCCGGCGTCGGTGAGGGTGCGGACGGCCTGCAGCCGGGCGGCGGGGGAGGGGGTGCCGGGCTCGACCGTGCGCCACAGGGCGGTGTCGGTGAAGCCGACGGACACGGAGATCCCGACGTCGGCGACGGCCGCGGCCTCCTGGATGAGCGGGAGGTCGCGCAGGATCAGCGTGCCCTTGGTGAGGATGGAGAAGGGATTGGCGCGCTCCCGCAGCGCCTCGATGATCCCGGGCATGAGCCGGTACCGGCCCTCGGCGCGCTGATAGCAGTCGACGTTGGTGCCCATCGCGATGTGCGCGCCGGTCCAGCGGGGCGAGGCGAGTTCGCGGCGCACGAGCTCGGGGGCGTTGGTCTTGACGACGATCTGGGAGTCGAAGCCGATCCCGGTGTCGAGGTCGAGATAGCCGTGCGTCTTGCGCGCGAAGCAGTACACGCAGGCGTGACTGCACCCCCGGTACGGGTTCACGGTCCACTCGAACGGCATGCGGGAGGCGCCGGGGACCCGGTTGACGATCGACCGGGCCCGGACCTCGTGGAAGGTGATCCCCCGGAATTCGGGGGTGTCGAAGGTGCGGGTGACGACGGAGTCGGCGCCGAAGAGCGCGGCCGGGCCCGTGGGGCCCTCGGTCAGGTTGTCCCAGCGCATGGTGCGCCTCCCTCGGTAGCTCGCCCCGAGAATAGAACAAACGTTCCCATGATCGTGCGGACCCCCATATTCGCTGGTCGGCGTGGTGCGGGGGTGTGAGGCTGCACCCATGGCGGGATACAGACACACGGTGTGCCTCCCGGGCGAGGCCCGGGACCGGCTCGAAGAAGCGGTCGGGGAGGCGATGGCGCCCTTCTGGCTGGACCGGGACGGTGACATCTCCCTGGACCTGCGCATCTGGGACAGCTGGCGGATCCAGGGCGGTGTGGAGAGGTCCGGCTACCGCGTTCGGCCGGGTCACGAGGCGGACCCCCGGATCGTCCACGACCACCCGCGCTGGGACGGCACCCGCGAGGACAGCGAGCCCGGCTGGTGCGCGGGCGGTCCGCGCGGACTGCTCGTGGTGCGCGGGTCCTCGGAGCGGACCGCCGCACTGGGCGGAGCCGCCTGGGACCGCTGGCAGGAGATCCTCCGGGCCCACCCGCCGGCCCGCCCGTGGTCGGAGTTCCGGCCGGAGTGGACCGCGGGGAGGACGTCCGCCGAGACGGAGGCCGCGTTCCGCGATGCCCATGCCGCGTACCTGGCGCAGGCGCCGGTAGTGCCCTTCCGGCGATGGGCCGCCGAACTGCCCGTCGACCCGGCGGCCGACGGTTTCGAATCCGTCCTCCGCGACATCGACGACCCGCTCGAAAGCTTCGGGCGGTTCCACGACCGGGACATGTGCGTCTGGCACTACGGCCGGTGGGCAGCCGCCTGCGAGAACGTCCTGACCCTCGACGGCTGGTGGTGCGAGCAGGGGGAGGATCCCCTCCACGGTGCCTGCGACGACCCCGCGGCCTGCCCGCACACTCCGCCGCCCATGGGGCAGCTGGACAGCGCGGCGGCCTATCTCGCCGGGCTGCCGGACGACACCCTCCTCGTCTCCGTCCGCTGTCACGTCTGACCCGGATTTGGGCGCCCGCCCCGGAGGTGGTTGGCTTCGCGGTGACGAGCGAACACAACTGCTGGAGGAAAGCCATGGCGCAGGTCGAGGCCACCACGGAACGCATCATCGGGGCGGACGCGGAGACCGTGTTCGACGCGCTGGCCGACTACACCGGGACCCGGGGCAAGGTGCTGCCCGAGCACTTCAGCGAGTACGAGGTGCGCGAGGGCGGCGACGGCGAGGGCACCCTCGTCCACTGGAAGCTCCAGGCCACGAGCAAGCGGGTCCGCGACTGCCTGCTGGAGGTCACCGAGCCCACCGACGGCCAGCTCGTGGAGAAGGACCGCAACTCCTCCATGGTCACCACCTGGACGGTCACCCCGGCCGGCGAGGGCAAGTCCAAGGCCGTCGTCACCACCGTGTGGAACGGCGCCGGCGGCATCGGCGGTTTCTTCGAGCGCACCTTCGCGCCCAAGGGACTGGCCCGCATCTACGACACCCTCCTCGCCAACCTGGCCGCCGAAGTCGAGGGCTGAGCAAGGCCGTTGCCGATGGGTCGTCGGTGAGTGCCGGTGAGGCCGGGGATCGGGCCTCACCGGATCGGGTGAAATGAGCCCGCCGGTGACCCGGCGCGCCCCCCCGGTGCGACCCCGACACGGCCCGGGCGTGGCCACGGGGCCCGGCGGGGGCCGGCGGGCTAGGGTGGGGCCCTGAGCGCTACCGACCGCCCGGGGGCCCGATGAAGATCCTCATCTCCGCCGACATGGAAGGCGCCACCGGCGTCACCTGGCCCGCCGACGTGCTGCCCGGGACCCCGCAGTGGGAACGCTGCCGGACCATGTTCACCTCCGACGTGAACGCCGCCGTCCTCGGGTTCTACGACGCCGGCGCCGACCAGGTCCTCGTCAACGAGGCCCACTGGACCATGCGCAACCTGCTGCTGGAGCACCTCGACGAACGCGTCGAGATGCTGACCGGCCGCCACAAATCCCTCTCCATGGTCGAGGGCGTCCAGCACGGGGACGTGGACGGCATCGCCTTCGTCGGCTACCACACGGGCGCCGGCGCCGAGGGCGTGCTCGCCCACACCTACCTCGCCAACTCCATCACCGGGGTCTGGGTCAACGGGACCCGTGCCGGCGAGGGGCTGCTCAACGCCCACGTGGTCGCCGAGTACGGCGTCCCGGTCATCCTGGTCACCGGAGACGACCTGACCTGCGCCGACGCCGCCGGCTACGCCCCCAACGCGGTGACCGTCGCCGTCAAGGACCACGTCTCGCGCTACGCCGCCGTCTGCCGCACCCCGGCCCGTACGGCCGCCGACATCCGGGCCGCCGCCAAGGAGGCCGCCGCCCTCGCCGTCCGGTACGAACCGGTGCGGGGCGGGCCGTTCGCGGTGGAGGTCGAGTTCGACGCCGAACACCTGGCGATGGCCGCCACGGTGGTGCCCGGGGTCGAGCGATCGGGTGAGCGTAGGGTCGGGTACACCAGCGGGACGATGTACGAGGGGATCCGGACCTTCAAGGCGGTCACCACGATCGTCTCGGCAGCGATGGAGGAGCAATATGGCTGACATGTCCGGTCCGGGTGGAACCGGGAGCGGCCCTGCCGCCCCCGCCGCCTCCACCGCCCCCGTCGCCCCCGTCGATCAGAGGGCGCTCGACGAGGCCGTCGAGTTCACCTCCGGCCTGATCCGCATCGACACCACCAACCGCGGCGGCGGCGACTGCCGGGAGCGCCCGGCCGCCGAGTACGTCGCCGAGCGGCTGGCCGCCATCGGCCTGGAGCCCGCGCTGCTGGAACGCACCCCGGGCCGCACCAACGTGGTGGCCCGGATCGCGGGCACCGACCCCACCGCCCCCGCCCTCCTGGTCCACGGCCACCTCGACGTGGTCCCGGCCGAGGCCGCCGACTGGAGCGTGGACCCCTTCTCCGGCGAAGTCCGCGACGGGGTGGTGTGGGGCCGCGGCGCCGTCGACATGAAGAACATGGACGCGATGGTGCTCGCCGTCGTACGGGCCTGGGCGCGGGCCGGAGTGAAGCCGCGGCGGGACATCGTGATCGCCTACACCGCCGACGAGGAGGACAGCGCGATCGACGGCTCGGGCTTCCTCGCCGACCACCACCCCGAGCTCTTCGAAGGCTGTACCGAGGGCATCAGCGAATCCGGTGCCTTCACCGTGCACGCCGCGCCCGGGCAGGCCCTCTACCCGATCGCCGCCGGCGAACGCGGCACCGCCTGGCTGAAGCTCACCGCGACCGGCACCGCCGGACACGGCTCCAAGCCCAACCGGGCCAACGCGGTCAGCCGCCTCGCCGCCGCCGTCGCCCGCATCGGCGAGCACGACTGGCCGGTCCGCCTCACCGACACCGTCACCGCCTGCATCACCGAACTCGCGGCCCTGCAGGGGATGTCGGTGGACCCGCGCGACCCCGGTTTCCAGCTCGACCAGATCCTCAACAAGCTCGGCCCGGCCGGCGCGCTCGTCGAGGCGACCGTCCGCAACAGCGCCAACCCGACCATGCTCAGCGCCGGTTACAAGCTCAACGTCATCCCGGGCACCGCCACCGGGTACGTGGACGGCCGGATGCTGCCCGGCGGCGAGGCCGAGTTCACCGCCACCCTCGACGAGCTCACCGGCCCCGACGTGCACTGGGAGTTCCACCACCGGGAGGTGGCCCTCGAAGCCCCCGTGGACGGGCGGACGTACGGGATCCTGCGCGAGTCCGTCGAGGCCTTCGACCCGGAGGGGCACGTGGTGCCCTTCTGCATGGCGGGCGGCACCGACGCCAAGCAGTTCTCCCGGCTCGGCATCACCGGCTACGGCTTCTCCCCGCTCAAGCTGCCGCCCGGCTTCGACTACTGGTCCCTCTTCCACGGAGTCGACGAGCGGGTGCCCGTCGACGCCCTGCACTTCGGGGTCCGCGTCCTCGACCGAGCCCTGCGCACACTGTGAAGACCCCGCGCGGCGACGGCACCGCCCCCTACGGCAGTTGGCCCTCGCCGATCGGCGCCGGGCTCGCCGCCTCCCTCGACGGGAGGCCGGAGTACGTCGGCGCGATCGGTGCCGAGGTGTGGTGGACGGTGCCCCGGCCGGCCGAAGGCGGCCGCCGCGCCCTGGTCCGCCGGCCCGCGGACGGCGGACCCGCGCTCTGCGCGCTGCCCGCGCCGTGGAACGTGCGCAGCCGGGTCACGGAGTACGGCGGACTGCCCTGGGCGGGAGCCGAACGGCCCCTGGGCGGGCCTCTGGTGGTCTTCGTCCACTTCGCCGACCAGCGGCTGTACGCGTACGAGCCGGACGCGCCCGGCGGCCCGGCCCCGCGGGCGCTGACCCCCGTCTCGGCGGTGGGCGGCGGGCTGCGCTGGGCCGACCCGGTGCTGCGTGACGGTGAAGTCTGGTGCGTGCTGGAGGAGTTCACCGGAGCCGGGCCGACCGATGTGCGCCGCGTCCTGGCTGCCGTACCGCTGGACGGGTCGGCCGCGGAAGACAGGTCCCGCGTGCGGGAGTTGACCGATGACCGGTACCGGTTCAGCAGCGGGCCCCGGCTCTCTCCCGACGGGCGGCAGGCGGCCTGGCTGGTGTGGGACCACCCCCGTATGCCGTGGGACGGCACCGAGTTGCGGCTCGCCGAGGTCACCGCGGACGGCCGGCTCGCGGAGCCCCGTACCGTGCTCGGCGGACCCGAGGAGGCCGTCGCGCAGGTCGAGTGGACCACCGGCGGAAGCCTCCTCGCGGTGAGCGACCGGGGCGGCTGGTGGAACCCGTACCGGGTGGACCGGGAGACGGGCGAGGCCGTCAACCTGTGCCCCCGGGAAGAGGAGTTCGGCGGGCCGCTGTGGAAGCCCGGCCTGCGCTGGATCGCGGCGCTCCCCGACGGACTGGTGGCCGTCCTGCACGGCCGGGGCTCCTCGGTGCTCGGCGTGCTCGATCCCGAGAGCGGGGACCTGGTCGACGCGGCCGGGCCGTGGACGGCCTGGCAGCCCACCCTCGCCGTCAGCGGCGGCCGGGTCTACGGGGTCGCGGCCAGCCCGCGCAGCGCGTACGAGGTGGTGGAGCTGGACACGGCCACCGGGCACGCCCGGGTGGTGGGCGGCCGCGGCTCCCCGGGAGCGGACGAGGCGGAAGGGGCCGACGGTACGGGCGGGGCGGCTGGGCCCGGTGAGGCCCGCGGACCGGGACCGGCCGACCGGGCGGACCCCGCCTACTACCCGGAGCCGCAGAGCAGGACCTTCTTCGGCCGGGGCGGCCGGGAGATCCACGCCCACGTCTACCCGCCGCACCACCCCCTGCTGCGCGCCAGGGCCGACGAGCTGCCCCCGTACGTGGTGTGGGCGCACGGCGGCCCCACCGACCACGTGCCGCCCGTTCTCGACCTGCACATCGCCTACTTCACCTCCCGCGGCATCGGCGTCGTCGAGGTCAACTACGGCGGCTCCACGGGCTACGGGCGCGCCTACCGGGAACGGCTGCGCGAACAGTGGGGCATCGTCGACGTGGAGGACTGCGCCGCGGTGGCGCGGGCCCTGGCCGCCGAGGGCACCGCCGACCCGGACCGGCTCGCGATCCGGGGCGGCAGCGCGGGCGGCTGGACGGCCGCGGCCTCGCTGGCGGCCACCGACCTGTACGCGTGCGCGGCGATCATCTACCCGGTACTGGACCTGGCCGGCTTCGCCGCCGAGACCCACGACCTGGAGTCCCGCTACGTCGACGGCCTCGCCGGACCTCCGCAGACCCTGGCCCTGCTCAGCCGCGAGCGCTCCCCGGTGGCCCGCGCCGACCGGATCACCGCGCCGTTCGTCCTGCTCCAGGGTCTGGACGACCCGGTCTGCCCGCCCGCGCAGGCGGAGCGGCTGCTGGCCGCGATGCGCGGGCGGTCGGTGCCGCACGCGTACGTGACCTTCGAGGGCGAGGGGCACGGCTTCCGGCGCGCGGACACGATGGTCCGGGCGCTGGAGGCGGAGCTCTCGCTGTACGCGCAGGTGTTCGGGTTCGAGCGGGCGGACATCCCCCGTTTGGCCCTGTCCGACTGAGCCTCCGGGGCGCCGCGAGCGGACGATGGGGCCATGAGCTCCCACACCTCCAAGAGCCGGGGCAAGGGGCGCGGGCCGATCACCCCGGGCCGCGCCGGCATCGCCGCGCTCGCGGTGCTCACCCTGGTGTTCATCTTCGAGAACACCCGCCCCACCAAGATCCGGCTGTTGATCCCGCAGGTGACGATGCCGCTGTACGTCGCCCTGCTGATCGCGGCCGTACTGGGCGGGCTGTGCGGGGTCTACTTCGCCCGGCGCCGCACATAGCGGGAGCCCCGGGGTCCGGGGCCCGGGGCCGCGGTCAGCCCGAGTGGACCCAGACCCGGAGCGGGCCGATGGCCGTGAAGCCGTGGCGCAGTGCCGTGTCGAGGTCGTCCCCCGACTCGTAGCCGACGAGCGCCAGGCCGGGCCAGAGCGAGGCGGCCAGGGTGAGCGCGCCCGTCCAGGCCTCGTCGTCCGGGGTTCCGTCGGCGCTGAACACGTTGGAGACGCCGACCACTTCACCGGTGCGGTTGGCGGCGGCCCCGGCCAGGATCCGGCCCTCGGCGTCGCGCCCCGCGAGGAAGGCGATCTCCCCGGTGTCTCCGGTCTCCGCGGCCTCCGCGGTCTCCCCGGTGGTCCCCGTGAGCAGCCCCGGGTGGAACAGCCCGGTGCTCTCCTCGCCGTCCCAGGCCGTCTCCCAGGCCACCAGCTCCCCGGGGCCGGAGATCCGGCTCCACTCCAGGGCCGGGACGGCGCCGGGAGCGCCCGCAGGGCGGTGGATCCACTCGGCGCCGAAGAGGACCTCGAAGCCGGCCGGGGCCAGGTCGAGCACGGCGAAGCTGTCCTTGACCGAGGCGCGGGGCGCCGCGGTGTCGATCCCGGCGAGCAGCGCGGCCGTGTCGGTGTCCCGGGTGAGGGTCACGGCATCCGGGTAGTAGAGCGGGGTCGGGCGCGGGCTGCTCCAGGCCTGGGCGGTGAAGCCGCCGTCGCGGCAGACCGCGGCGCACCACGCGGCGTTGTTGTACGCGGCCGCGAGGAGGAGTTCTTCGGTGTTCGGGGTGATGATCACATCGGGATCCTGTCACAGCGCCTAGCCTGGGGCGATGCCGAATTCTCCCTACCTGGCCGAGGGCGGCCGGATCGGGCTGCGGCCCTACCGGCCCGCTGACGAGGCCGAGTTCACCGCCCGGGTGCGCGAGAGCCGGGAGCTCCACCACCCGTGGCTGTCGCCGCCCGCGACCGCGGAGGCCTACGAGGCGTACGCCGCCCCGCTGATCGCCGGCGCGACGGGGGCCGCCGCCCCGGGCAGAGCCGGATTCCTCGCGTGCGAGCGGGAATCGGGCGCCATCGCCGGCTTCGTGAACGTCAACAACATCGTCCTCGGAGCCTTCCGGTGCGGCGCGCTCGGCTACGGGGCGTTCGCCCACGCGGCGGGCCGGGGACTCATGCGGGAGGCGCTCGGCCTCGCCGTGGCGCAGGCCTTCTCCGCGGACGGGCTCGCACTGCACCGGCTGGAGGCCAATATCCAGCCGGGAAACACCGCCTCGATCGCCCTCGTCCGAGGGCTGGGCTTCCGGCTGGAGGGGCTGTCGCCGGACTTCCTCCAGGTCGACGGCGCCTGGCGGGACCACGAACGCTGGGCGCTCACGTCCGAAATGCCATGTCCCGGGGCCCCGCATCGCACAGGATGAGTCCATGCGAACCCTCGTGCTCCTCGACGCACCGTCCAACCTCGGGCTCCGACCCCCGGCCCCGGGCGCCGTTCCCGGTGTGTACAAACTCGCCGGGGCCCTGCGCGAACAGGGCCTGCTGGCCCGCCTCGGCGCGCGCGAGGGCGGGGTGGTCGTCCCGCCGCGCTACGACCGGGGCGACTGGAAGGAGGGCGACGGGGTGTTCCACGCCGGGCCCCTCGCCGCGTACACCGTCGCCCTCGCCGACCGGATCGAGGACCACCTGCGCTCCGGGGAGTTCCCGGTCGTCCTCGGCGGCGACTGCTCCATCCAGCTCGGTGCCTCCCTGGCCATGCGGCGCCTCGGGCGGTACGGCATCGCCGCGATCGACGGCTCCGCCGACTTCCGCCACCCCGGCAACGCGGCCGTCAACGGGCCCGTCGGAGCGGCCGGCGGCGAGGAACTGGCGCTCGCCACCGGGCGCGGCCAGGCGGACCTCGCGGACCTGGAGGGCCTCGGGCCCTACGTGCGCGACGAGGACGTCCGGCTCTTCGGGCTGCGCGACGGGGACCCGGACCTCCCGGAGCTGCGCGCCGCCGGGATCTTCGCGGCCACGGTGGGGGCGATCCGCGACCGCGGCGCCGGGCCGGTGGCCCGTACCGCCCTGACGGGACTGCAGCCCCCGGCCACCGCCGGGTTCTGGGTCCACCTGGACGCCGACGTACTGGACCCGTCCGTGATGCCGGCCGTCGACAGCCCGGACGCGGGCGGGCTGATCCCCGACGAACTCGCCGAACTGCTCGGGGTGTTGATCAGCTCCCCGCGCTGCGTGGGACTCAACGTCACCATCTACGACCCGGACCTGGATCCCGACGGGCGCGCCGGGGCCCTGCTCGCGGACCTGGTGGCGGGCGCGTTCGCGTAGGGCCCGCGGCTCGGACCGGCCCGGTCCCACCCCGGCGGCCCGGCCGACCGGTCCGGCCGCCGCGGCGGCGGCGCGCTCAGACCCCTATCGCTCCGTCGATGCTTTCGCGCAGCAGGTCCGCGTGGCCGTTGTGCCGCGCGTATTCCTCGATCATGTGGATCAGCACCCAGCGCAGCGAAACCTCGCCCCGCCACGCGTCCTTCCCGCAGACCTCCAGGTCCGGCGCCCGCTCCGTGAACGCCTCCGCGAACTCCGCCTCCGCCCGCCACGCCTCCCAGGCCTCCCGGATCACCTCGGGCGTGGCCACCGCGCCGTCGAAGTCCCCGTCGGGGGCGGCCGTGGACCAGAACCGGAGCGGAACCTGCTGCCCGTCCAGCACCTGACGGAACCAGCGGCGCTCCACGTCCGCGAGATGGCGGACCAGGCCCAGCAGCGACAGCGTGGACGGCTGCACCGCCCGCTCGGCCAACTCCGGCCCCAGGTCGGCGCACTTGAGCCTGAGCGTCGCACGCTGGGCCCGCAGCACGTCGACGAGCATCCGTCGTTCGTCGCCCGTCGTCGGTCCCGCGAACCGGCGCGCGGACTCTTCCCCGTCGAAAAACTGACCTCTTCTGATCACGTCGCTCATGCCCTTCATGGTCGGACACCGGCCCGCGCGAGAGAAGGTTTTGCGTAATCCTGACCGGTGGTGATCCGCCGAATCCCTGTGCACCGGAGCCCGTGGCGTGTTCCATTTCCCTCATGGCCACCACCGTCCGCCGCTCCGTACTGACCCTCCCCGCAGCCCCGTTGGGCCCCGAGAACCCGCTGCCGGCCCTCCGCGAGTCCGGCGGAGTGCACACGCTGGACCACCTCCCCCAGCCACCGCTGGGAGGTGCCCCCGGACGCGAGGGCCTGCCGCGCGACATGGCACGCCAGATCGGGTACGAGCCGCTGCGCTCGCTGCTGCCCGTCCGGATCCGGGACGGCTATCGACGGGTGCGCACGGAGCGGGACTTCGAGACGATCGTCATCGAGAACGCGCACCTGCGCGTCACCGTCCTGCCGGGCCTCGGCGGCCGGATCCATTCGCTCGTCCACCTCCCCACCGGACGTGAACTGCTCTACCGCAATCCGGTGTTGCAGCCCGCCAACTTCGCGCTGAACGGCGCCTGGTTCTCCGGCGGCATCGAGTGGAACCTCGGTGCCACCGGCCACACCACCCTTTCCTGCGCCCCGTTGCACGCCGCGCTCGTCCCGGCGCCCGACGGCGGGGTCATGGTGCGGCTCTGGGAGTGGGAGCGGCTGCGCGACCTGCCGTTCCAGGTGGACCTGTGGCTGCCCGAGGACTCGGAGTTCCTCTACGTCGGCGTCCGCGTGCGCAATCCGCACGAGCGGCCCGCGCCCGTCTACTGGTGGTCCAACATCGCCGTGCCCGAGGAGGCCGGCACCCGCGTCCTGGCCCCGGCCGACGAGGCCTGGCACTTCGGGTACGAGCGCTCCCTGCGGCGCATCCCCGTACCCGGATGGGAGGGCGCTGACCGTACGTACCCGCTGCGCAGCGAATACCCCGCCGACTTCTTCTACGAGGTCGAGGCCGGAACCCGGCCCTGGATCGCCTCCCTCGACGCCGACGGGCGCGGACTCGTCCAGACCTCCACGGCCCGGCTGCGCGGCCGCAAGCTCTTCGTCTGGGGCGCGGGCGAGGGCGGCCGGCGCTGGCAGGAGTGGCTGACCGAGCCCGGCACGGCCGGGTACGCGGAGATCCAGGCCGGGCTCGCCCGGACCCAGCTGGAACACGTACGCCTGGAGGCGGGCGCGGAGTTCAGCTGGCTGGAGGCCTACGGGGCCCTGTCCGCGGACCCCGTCGCCGTGCACGGGGACGACTGGGCGGCGGCCCGCGCCGCGGCCGGGACGGCGCTGGAGTCCGCGCTGCCCGGGCCGGCCGTGGACGCGGCGTACGAGGCGTGGCGCGGGTGCGCCGACACCGAACCGGGGGAGCGGCTGGCCGCCGGCTCCGGCTGGGGCGCGCTGGAGGTTCTGTGCGGCGGCCACAAACTGCCCGGCACCCCCTTCGCGGAGGACACCCTCGACGAGGACCAGGCCCCCTGGCTGGAGCTGTGGCGCACCGGGGTCTTCCCCGCCCCGCGCCGGGTGGCGCCGCCCGGCCCGAGCCTGGTCGCCCCGCACTGGCGGGACATGCTGGAGACGGCTCCGGCGGACCCGCTGACCGAGTACCACCTCGGGGTCGCCCAGTGGCACGCCGGGGACATCGCCCAGGCGGTACGGAGCTGGGAGCGCGGGCTGGCGCTGGCCCCCTCGCGGTGGCCCCTGCTGAGGTGCCTGGCGGTCGCCGACGACCTGGCCGGCGACCCGGCCCGGGCGGCCCGCTGGTACGCCGAGGCCTTCGATGACCTGGCCGAGGAGAGCCGGGGCGGCGCGGGCTGGCTGGCCGCCGAATCGGCGCTGGGCCGGGAGGCACTGGCGTCCCTGCTGGCGGCGGGGCTGCTGCCGGAGGCCCGCTCGGTGTGGGACCGGCTGCGCCCCGCCCTGCGCGAGGAGGGCCGCTTCCGGCTGTCGGCGGCCCGGCTGCTCGCGGCCGAGGGTCATGTGGGCGCGGCCCGGCGGGTCTTCGAGGAGGGCTTCGAACTGCCCGACCTCCGCGAGGGCGAGGAGACCCTCTCGGAGGTCTGGGCCACCCTCACGGACCGCCCGCTGCCGGCCGCGTACAACTTCCGGATGCGCCCGCCGGTGGAGTAGGCGGGCGGGGAGCGGCAGGCGGGGCCCCGCCTACCGGGTGTAGGTGCAGATGCGGTAGCGCAGGCCCGTCACCGACGACTGCCAGCCGGCGTCCTCGGCGACGGTCCACGCCGGATCCAGCTCCGGGGCGTGGGTGTCGCCGATCACCTTGGTGTCGACCTCGGTCACCGAGAGCATCACGGCGTGGGCCATGGCGGCGCGGTAGACCTCTCCGCCGCCGATCACCCAGCAGGCGGTGGCGGGCTCGGCGGACGGGGGCTGCCCGGCCTGCCCGCCCTGCCCGGCCGCGAGTTCCAGGGCCTCGGGGATGGAGCCGGCGCGCTCCGCGCCCTCGGCGGCCCACTCGGGGTCACGCGTGACCACGATGTTGCGCCGCCCGGTCAGCGGACGGAACCGCGCCGGCAGCGAATCCCAGGTCTTGCGGCCCATCACCACCGGATGGCCGAGGGTGGTGGCCTTGAAGTGGGCCATGTCCTCGGGCAGCCGCCAGGGAATCCCGTTGTCCGCGCCGATCACGCCGTCGGAGCTCTGCGCCCAGACCAGACCGACGTCCATGCCGGTGCCGGCGTCGCTGCCGGCGTTCGTGTCGGGGCTCATACCGCGACCGGGGCCTTGATGGCCGGGTGGTGCTCGTAGCCGGCCATCTTCACGTCGCCGTAGGCGTAGTCGAAGAGCGAGTCGGCCCGGTGCAGCTCCAGCTGGGGGAACTCGAAGGGGGTGCGCGAGATCTGCTCGGTCACCTGGTCGACGTGGTTGTCGTAGATGTGGCAGTCACCGCCGGTCCAGATGAAGTCGCCCGGCTCCAGGCCGGCCTGCTGCGCCACCATGTGGGTGAGCAGGGCGTAGCTGGCGATGTTGAACGGCACGCCGAGGAACAGGTCCGCGCTGCGCTGGTACAGCTGGCAGGAGAGCTTGCCGTCGGCCACGTAGAACTGGAAGAAGGCGTGGCACGGTGCGAGCGCCATCTTGGACAGCTCGGAGACGTTCCAGGCGGAGACGATCATCCGGCGGGAGTCCGGGTCGCGGCGCAGCGTGTCCAGGACCTCGGTGATCTGGTCGATGTGCCGGCCGTCCGGGGTGGGCCAGGAGCGCCACTGGACGCCGTAGACCGGGCCGAGGTCGCCGTTCTCGTCGGCCCACTCGTCCCAGATCGTGACGCCGTGCTCGCGCAGCCAGCCGACGTTCGACTCGCCGCGCAGGAACCACAGCAGCTCGTACACGATCGACTTGAGGTGCACCTTCTTCGTGGTGACCAGGGGAAACCCCTGCGACAGGTCGTAACGCAGTTGGTGCCCGAAGACACTCCGGGTGCCGGTGCCCGTCCGGTCGGCCTTGGCCGTCCCGGAGGTGAGCACCAGCTTCAACAGGTCTTCGTACTGGGTATCCGCCACGGGCACCGAGTCTACTGGGCTGCCGTCGGAGGTCCGGTCAGCCGGTCAGCCGGTCAACCGGTCAACCGGTCAGTCGCTCAGGCGGTCACCACGCCGTCGGCGATCAGGCCCGCCAGGACCGCCTCGCCGACCGCCATGACCGCCGTCTGGGGGCGGATCATCACGGTGATCTCGTCGATCAGGCCCTCCGGCGTGAGGTGCAGCATGTCGATGCCGTGCACGTGCCGGTCGCTCACGGTGGTCCGGAACGGCAGTACGGTCGCCGGTCCCTCGTCTCCCTCCGCCCCGAACGGGACACCGGCGGACTGGACGCTGCCGTCGAAGTGGCCGACGTAGTGGAAGCCCTCGAAGGTGCGCAGGAGCACGCGGAAGAGGGCCAGTACCGCCGGCTTGCCCTCGAACGGCTTCGACTTCACCGGGCTGTTGAGCCGGACGTCGTCGGTGAACAGCGCGTCCAGCGCGGCGAGGTCACGGCCGGCGACGGCGGCACGGAAGCGGTCGGCCGTGCTGGTGTCGGTACTCATGAGAACTCCTCGATAGTCACCGATGTGATTAGTCAGTTTCTTGACTATCATGGTCCGGGCGTCCTTGAGAAGACGCTGCCGCGCACGATCCCGAGGAGACCGACCGATGGCTTTGCGTCACGCCGTACTGGCGGCGCTGCTCGACGAGGAGCTGAGCGGCTACCAGCTGGCCAAGTCCTTCGGCACGGGCGTGGCCAACTTCTGGCACGCCCTGCCCCAGCAGCTCTACGCCGAGCTGGCCAGGCTGGAGCGGGAGGGCTTCATCGCGGGCCGCGAGGTCGTCCAGGACACCCGGCCGAACAAGCGGCTGTTCAAGGTCACCGACGCCGGACTGGCCGAGCTGGAGCGCTTTACCGCCGCCGAGACCAAGCCCTGCGTCATCCGCGACGACCTGCTCGTGAAGGTCCAGGCGGCCGAGTACGTCGACACGGGGGCGCTGATCGCGCAGCTCGCGGAGCGGACCGCCTTCGCGACGGCCAAGGCCGAGCTGTTCGAGAAGCTGCTCCGCTCGATGCGCGGCGAGCGCACGGAGGAGGAGTTCCTGCGCCACGGCGCACGGATCGGCCCCTACCTCACCTGCCTGCGCGGCCTGGAGTTCGAGCGGGCCAACCGCGCCTGGTACGAGCGCACCACGATCATTCTGAACGAGAGGCGGGCATCCCGTGGAGAGCAGTGAGCAGCGACGGCCGACCCGGTACGTGGCGCTCGGCGACAGCCAGAGCGAGGGCGTGGGCGACGGGGACGACCGCACCGGGCTGCGCGGGTGCGCCGACCGGCTCGCCGAACTGATCGCGGTCCACGAGCCCGACGCGCTCTACGCCAACCTGGCCGTACGGGGCCGCCTCGCGGCGGGGGTCCGCGAGGGGCAGCTCGGGCCGGCCCTCGCGCTCCGCCCCGACCTGGCCACCGTGGTCGCCGGGGTCAACGACGTGCTGCGGCCCCGCTTCGACGCCGACGAGGTCGCCGGGCACCTGGAGGCGATGTTCGAGGCGCTGACCGCGCAGGGCGCCCGCGTCGCCACCGTCACCTTCCCCGACATCGCCAAGCTCGTCCCGCTCGCCAAGGGGGCGGCCCCGCGCGTCACCGCGCTCAACGAGCGGATACGGCAGGCGGCGCAGCGGCACGGGGTGGCCGTCGCCGACTTCGCCCGCCACGAGGCCTCCACCGACCCCCGGATGTGGAGCGCGGACCGGCTGCACGCCGCGCCGTCCGGCCACGCGATGATCGCCGCCGGTGTCGCGCACGCCCTGGGGCTGCCCGGTAGCGACGACGCCTGGACCCGCCCGCTGCCCGGCCCGCCGCCCGCCGCCCCGGCGGGGCTGCGGGGCGTCGCCGGGGAGCTGCGGTGGGCCGTGGGCTTCGCCGGGCCCTGGATCGGGCGCCGGCTGCGCGGGCGCTCCTCCGGAGACGGCCGTACGGCCAAGCGGCCCGAACTGCTCCCCGTACGCCTCGCGGCCTGAACCGAAGGCACGCCCGCCGGGGTCAGGCGCGGCAGATCATCTCGCCGTTCAGCACCGAGAACCAGGCGTCCGGCTCCGCGCCCCAGGTGTGCCAGGCGTCCGCGACGGCCGACAGCTGAGCCCGGGTCGCGTGTCCACCGCCGATCGCGATCCCGGCGTAGGCCGAGGCCGTCGTACGGTCCGCCCACAGCGAGGACCACCACGCGGCCTCCTCCTCGGTCGCGTAGCACCAGGAGGTCGCCGTGCAGGTCACGTCCGTGAAGCCCGCCGCCCGCGCCCACGCGCGCAGGCGGCGTCCGGCGTCCGGCTCGCCGCCGTTGGCGCGCGCGACCCGCCGGTACAGGTCCAGCCACTCCTCCAGCCCCGGAGTCGCGGGGTACCAGGTCATCGCCGCGTAGTCCGCGTCCCGCGCCGCGACGATCCCGCCCGGCCGGCACACCCGGCGCATCTCGCGCAGTGCCTGCACCGGATCGCCCACGTGCTGCAGCACCTGGTGGGCGTGGACCACGTCGAAGGAGTCGTCGGGGAAGTCCAGCGCGTGGACGTCGGCCGTGGCGAACTCGATGCCGGTCAGTCCGCGTTCCTTCGCGTAAGCGGCGGCCTGGTCGACCACGTCCCGCGCCGCGTCCACCGCCGTGACCCGGCCCTGCGGCCCCACCAGCTCCGCCAGGTCCGCCGTGATCGTGCCCGGGCCGCAGCCCACGTCCAGGACGCTCATCCCCGGGCGCAGCTCGCCGATCAGGTACGCGGCCGAGTTCTCGGCGGTGCGCCAGCGGTGCGAGCGCAGCACCGACTCGTGGTGCCCGTGCGTGTAGACCGCGGTTTCGTGCGCGGGCTCCGTGGCAGCTGCCGTGCGAGTGGCTTCCGAGGCGTTCATGGGACCTGGCTCCTTCGTCGTCGAAGTGCTGTCGAGGCGTTGGGTTCACCGTAAGGGATCAGTTCGGCATCTGAGATATGCGTTTTGACATGTGGACACCACCCTTGCGCGCCAAGGAGGTTGGGTGAGCGGGTGGCAGGGCGTGGTGGGGGCGAGGACAGTGATTCCGCGAGGACAGTGACTCGGGAACGAAGGACGGTGAGGTCCATGCCATCCATGCCGGACCCGCTGCTGGAGCGGCACGCCGAAGCGCTGCGACTCTTCGGCCAGTACGTCCACGCGGTCTCGGACGCGCAGTGGGACGCGCCGACGCCCTGCAGCGAATGGAGCGTGCGCGACCTGGTCAACCACGTCACCGCCGAACAACTGTGGATACCGCCCCTGGTCACCGACGGCCGCACCGTCGAGGACATCGGCAGCACCTTCAACGGAGACGTCCTCGGCACGGATCCGGCCGCCGCCTGGGACGAGGCCTCCGCCGCCGCGCACACCGCCTTCGAGATCCCCGGGGCGCTGGATCGCACCGTCCGGCTCTCGTACGGGCCCGCGCTCGGGTCGGCGTACTGCTCGGAGCTGACCGCCGACTGCGTCGTCCACACCTGGGACCTCGCACGGGGCATCGGCGGCGACGACCGGCTGCCCGACGGCCTCGTCGAGTTCTCCATCAAGGAGGTCATGCCCTACGTCGACGGGCTGGCCGCGAGCGGCATGTACGCGGCTCCGCTGGAGATCCCGGCCGGGGCGAGCGCCCAGACCCGGCTGCTCGCACTGCTGGGGAGGAGCGGCTGACGTAAAAGGGGCGATCCTGAACGAATAACCGTATAAAGGCATGGATCGGGAGCGCGGAACGGCAGGGAGAGGTGGCGCGCGGTGTCGGGGATCCAGCGCACGATGGCCGAGGGCCGGGGCCCGGTCCGCTACGGTCCGCCCCCGCCACAGCCCGGCCTGCCCGTCCTGCCCGAACTCACGGCCGTCCTTGCGGCGGCCGCCTGGCGTTCGGCCCCCGAACCGGTCGGCGGGGGAGTGCCCGTACGGTCCGCCGCGGCCCGGCACTGGGGGCGGCGCGGGCTGCCCACCGACCCCGACCACGTGGCCGCCGGACCCGGGGCGCCCGCCCTGCTGCTGGCGCTGCTCGGCGCGTACGGCGGCGACGTCATGCTGCCCCGGCCCTGTCCCGCCTGGTGGACACCACAGGTCCGGCTGCTGGGACGGCGGGCCTACCACGTCCCCACCCCGGCCGAGTGCGGCGGCGTACCCGATCCGTACGCCCTGCTGGAGACCGTGCGCCGGGTGCGCGCCGAGGGCGGCGACCCGCGGGTGCTGCTGCTCTCCGTGGCCGACGACCCGACCGCGACCGTCCCGCCGCCCGAACTGCTCCGGGAGGCCTGCGAGGCCGCCGAGTCCGCGGGGCTGTTCGTCGTCAGCGACGAGACCTGGCGCGACACCGTCCACCGGCCGTTCCACGGGCGCCCGGGCTCCCACGACAGGCTCGTCGTGCTCAGCCCGGCCGAGATGCTGCCGGACGACACCGCGGTGCTCCTGGACCTCTCCGGCGCACTGCTGCCCGCAGGCTGGCCCGCCGCCGTCATCCGCTTTCCCGGCACCCCGCACGGCGCCTGGCTGCGGGCCCGGACCCTGGACGTGCTCACCGCCACCGGCGGCTTCGTCGCCGGCCCCGTCGCCGGGGCGGCCGCGCACGCCCTCGACGAGCCCGCCGCCGTCGCGGGACGCACCGCCGCGGCCGCAGCCCTGCACGGCGCCGTGGCCCGGGCCGCGCACCGGGAACTGCTGGCCGCCGGGGCGCTGGCCCGGCCCCCGCAGGCCGGCCGCCACCTCTACGCCGATCTGACGCCGCTGCGCTCGGGGCTCGCCCGGCAGGGGGTCGGCGACGCGATGGAACTCGAGGACTGGCTGGGCGGACGGCTCGGCGCGCCGACGCCCGGCGGGCAGCGGTTCGCGGACGAGCCCGTCGCCCCGCGGGTCCGGCTGTCGACGGGACCGCTGCTCGGCGCCACCCCGGAAGAGCGGCTCGCGGCGCTCACCGCGGCCGACCCCCTCGCACTGCCCCACGTACGGGACTCCCTGGCCCGGCTCCGGTCGGTCCTGGCCGGGCTGTCCGACTGAGGCCCGCCGCGGAACTGGAAACCCCCGAATGCCGCCGGTGAACGGAGACTTCTCGATGAGGGATCAGACGGACGCCCCCTCGGCTTCCCGGGCCGAGGCCGAGGCGGTCGCCGAGAGCGGCCCGGACATCCCCCCGGCGGCCACGCGGGCCGGTGCCGCAGCCGGCACCGGCATCCGGCCCGCCCGGCCGCGGCCCCTCGGCGAACACCGGCTGTGGCCCCGCTCGTTCGCGGACCGTCTGACCACCCCGCTGCCGGGGCTGCGTGCGTTCGCCCGGCTCGCCCGCGAAGGCGCCTTCCGGCCCGGCCCCGAAGGGCTGCGCGGCATCCCGGACCTGCCGTACGCGCCCGCCCCGCTGCCCGCCGTGGCCGCCGGGACGGTGTCCGCCACCTGGGCCGGGCACGCCAGCTGGATCCTGCGGATCGGCGGACTGACCGTCCTGACCGACCCCGTCTGGTCCCGGCGGATCCTCGGCACTCCGGCCCGGATGACCCCCGTCGGGGTGCGGTGGGAGGAACTGCCGCCGGTCGACGCCGTGGTGATCAGCCACAACCACTACGACCACCTCGACGCCCCCACCCTCAAACGGCTCCCGCGCACGACGCCGCTCTTCGTCCCGGCCGGTCTCGCGCGTTGGTGCCGGCGGCGGGGGTTCACCCGGGTCACCGAACTCGACTGGTGGGAGTCGGCCGAACTGGGCGGCGTACGGTTCGAGTTCGTGCCGGCGCACCACTGGTCGAAGCGGTCGCTGATGGACGCGTGCCGGACGTTGTGGGGCGGCTGGATGCTCAGCGCCGCCGCCGCCTCCGGCGGTGACGGGCGGGCCGGGGCCGCGAAGAAGGTCTACTTCGCGGGTGACACCGGCTACGGGCACTGGTTCGGCGAGATCGGGCGGCGGCACCCCGGAATCGATCTGGCGCTGCTCCCGATCGGGGCGTACGCCCCGCGGTGGTGGCTCCGCGATGTCCACGCGGATCCGGAGGAGGCCGTGCAGGCCTGTCTGGACCTGGGGGCGCGGCGGATGGCGCCGATGCACTGGGGGACCTTCGTGCTCTCGTCGGAGCCGGTGATGGAGCCGCTGCAGCGGGTGCGGGCCGCGTGGTCCCGTACCGGGCTGCCCCGGGAGCACCTGTGGGACCTCCCGGTCGGGGCGTCCCGATCCCTGTAGCGGCCCTGCGGGGCGAAGTCCCCGACCCGCCCTTCCCCCGTTCCCAGGGCCGGCCCTGCCCCGGTCCTCAAACGCCGGACGGGCTAAAACGAAAGGCCCCCGGGCTGCGCCCGGCCCCCCTGGGGCTCCGCCCCAGACCCCGGTCCTCAAACGCCGGACGGCTGAATTGGCGCACCCCGCTCCGGAAGCGACTCCCAACCTGCGCCCAGCCCCCTGGGGCTCGGCCCCAGACCCCGGTCCTCAAACGCCGGACGGCTGAATTGGCGCGGCCCGGTCCGGAAGGGTCTCCCAAGCTGCGCCCAGCCCCTGGGGCTCCGCCCCAGACCCCACGCCTCAAACGCCGGCGAGGCTGGATTACGGCTGCGTTGGGCTGGCGAGGCTGGTTTGCGCAGCCCGGGCTGGATAAGGCGGCCGGGCTGAAATATTCGCCCGGTCGGGGGCGGCTGGTGGCGGCCCGGGTCGGGGACGGGGGCGGGGTGGGGTGTCGGCCTGGACGTAGAGCGTGATTTGTGGCGCTGGTGCATGTCGCGCCCTGTCGGAGTTCAGGAGAGGGCGCCTAAATCATGCAGTCCAGGCCGACACCCCACCCCGCCCCCGGCACCGGCCCCCATCCGCAGCCGGGCCGGACCGAGGCCACCCCCAGCCCCGCCGGCGTTTGAGGCGCAGGGGTCCGGGGACCGGTCCCCGGCAACGGCGCCGCACGGGGCGGGTTCCACGACCGGCCAGGTCAGCCGCGGAGGCGGCGCCAGAGGCCCGGGGTCGCACTGATGAGCACCGTGAGGGCCACCGCCAGCGCCACCCCCTTCCAGGGCTCCGCGAAAAGGGAGCCGCCCACGATGCCGATCAGCCCGTAAGTCGCCGCCCAGGCCAGGCAGGCCGGCCCGTCGCCGCGGGCGAACCGGCGCAGGGGGAGCTCCGCGAGGAGGCAGGCCAGCATCACCGGGATGCGGCCGCCCGGGAGGAGGCGCGAGACCACCAGGACCAGTACGCCGTTCTCGTCGAGCTTGCGCTGCGCCTGGGCGAGGCGTTCCGGGGTCGCCCGTCGGCGCAGGGCTTCCAGCCAGCGCGATCCGTTCCGCGAGTGCACCCCGCGCCGGCCCAGCCAGTACAGCGCCAGGTCCCCGGCGAAGGCGGCCAGCGAGGACACCGCGAACACCAGCAACAGCCCGAAGGGCAGGGAGTCCTGGTGGAACGCCACCACCGCCGCCGTACTGACCAGTGCGCCCGTCGGAATCACCGGTACCAGCGCGCCCAGCGCCACCAGCACGAAGAGGGTCGGGTAGCCGATCGCCTGCTGGGTGGATTCCGGCGGTACCTGCGCGGCCGCCTCCGCGAGCCGGGACAGGGGCAGGGACAGGTCCCTCACGGCAGCCGCACCCGCTCACCGTGCGCGGGCACCCGGACCGTCACCTTCGGCGCCTCCCGCCGCGCACACCGCAAGAACTCCTCGCCCGGCGCGTGGAACTCGTGCGGCCGCACCATGTCCATCCCGATGGGCCAGTACGTACCCCAGTGCACCGGAACCGCCGCCGCGGGCGCCAGCAGGGCCAGCGCCCGCGCCGCACCCGCCGCGTCCAGGTGCCCGGGACCCAGGTAGGGCCCCCAGCCGCCCACCGGCAGCAGGGCCACGTCCACCGGTCCGACCTCGTCGGCCATCGAGTCGAACAGGCCGGTGTCCCCGGCGAAGTAGGTCCGCGACGAGCCCTCGATCACGTACCCGAGCGCGGGAGCGACCCGCGGCCCGAACGGCAGCCGCCGCCCGTCGTGCCGTGCGCCGACCGCCCGGACCCGTACGCCGCCCCCCGCACCGTCCCCCACGGTCACCGTGTCGCCCGGCGCCACCTCCGTGACCGCCAGCCCCCGCACCCCGGCTATCCGTGCCAGCCCCGGCACCGCGCCCGGCGCCCCGCGCGGCACCAGCAGCCGGGTCCCGCGCGCGAGGCGCGCCAGCGAGGGCAGGTGCAGATGATCGGCGTGCAGGTGCGAGACGAGCACCGCGTCGGCGACCGCCGCCTGCGGCGGGGGCACCGCCCCGCGGCGGCGCCGCAGGTGCGCCAGCCGGCGTGCGAAGAGCGGGTCCGTGAGCAGCCGGACCCCGGAGTCCTCGACCGTGCACGTCGCGTGGCCCCACCAAGTGATCTCCACCGGCCCCTGATCCCCTCCCTCGTCCCGCTCGCCACCGGGTCCCGTCCGAGCCTAAAGGCTGCCCGCCCAAACCGCCCGGAACCGGAGAACCGGCCCTCCACGCCCCCTCCTCCCCGGCGCCGGATCGGAGTAGGGTCGGGCGGCATGGATGAGCTGCGCGTGGCCGCGATCGCCAGCCTGGCCCCGCTGGAGGATCTGGACGCGGATCCCTTCGCCGTGGACACCCGGAGCCAGCACGCGATGTGCGCACGCTGGGCGGCCGACCGGGGGTACGTGGTGACCCGCCAACTGTTCGTCTACGGGCTGCGCGCCGACCACTGCGGGCTGTGGAACGACATCGACGCCGGGCGCGTCGACCTGTTCGTCACCGCCAACCACCGGGTGCTGACGCGCGCGCTGCACTCCGTGGGGGAGTTCACCGCGGAATGCGCACGGCGCGGCGTACGGCTGGAAACCGCCGGTCTCGACGAACCGCACTACACCTCCGCGATGAAGGCCGAGGTGCACCGCCGGCTCTCCATGCCGACCGCCGGATACGACGGCACCTAGGCCGCACGCGCCGGTCCCCGCCCCGCCCCCCGTACGCACATCCGCCGCCCGTGTCACCCGGCCTGCCGGGCGCCGCTGTGCGAGCCTGGACACCGTGGGGACGGGGGCCCGTCGGCGCGGTGCGGGCCACGGTGGTGAGGCGGGTTCGGCGTGTTGCGAGGCCGGTGGCGGACTGCGGGCGGCGCCCTGGTGCGGGTGGTCATCGTCTGGGCGGTGTCCACCCTCACCATGCTCGTCCTGGCCGGAATCCTCCCCGACTTCAGACTCCAGGCGGGCGCGGGCGCCGACCGCGACAGCATCACGCAGATAGGCCTGACGGCCGCCCTCGGAGCCGGTGCGTTCGGTCTGCTGAGCGCGCTGGTGTGGCCGGTCCTCGTACGTGCCCTGCTGCTGGTGCCGGCCCTGGTGCTCGGCCTGCTCGTCTTCTTCCTCAACGGCTCGCTGCTGCTGATCGCGCTCAGCCTGATCCCGGCCGGCCGCGGCGAGGCCGACCCCGAGACGGCGGTGGTGGTCGCCGCCGTGATGTCCGCCGTCGCCTCCGCCACCTCCACCGCGCTCGCCGTCCGGGACGACGAGGCCTACCGGCGCCGGCTCTACCGGCTCGCCGACCGCCGCCGGCGCCGTCAGCGCCGCGAGGGCATGCCCGGGGCCGACGAACGCGCCCCCGCCACGGTGTTCCTGCAGCTCGACGGGGTCGGGTACGAGGTGCTGCGCCGCGCGGCCGGCAGCGGTCTGATGCCGACGGTGGCCGAATGGCTCGACCGCACCCACCGCGTCACCTCCTGGCGCACCGACTGGTCCAGCCAGACCGGCGCCAGCCAGCTCGGCATCCTGCACGGCTCCAACTTCGACGTCCCGGCCTTCCGCTGGTACGAGAAGGACACCGGCGAGGTGGTGGTCTGCAACCGGCCCACCAGCGCCGCCGAGCTCCAGCGGCGGGCCGTCGAACGCACCGGGGACGGGGGCCTGCTGACCCTCGACGGGGCCAGCCGCGGCAACCTCTTCAGCGGCGGCGCCGGCCAGCTGGCGCTCGTCCTGTCCGTCTCGGCCCGGCGGAGCCCGCACAACCGCTCCCGCGCGGGCTACTTCGCGTACTTCTCCGACCCGGCCAACGCGGTCCGCACCGCGCTCTCCTTCGTCGCCGAGGTGGCCCGCGAGATCACCCAGTCGGTACGCGGCCGCCTGCGCGGGGACCGGCCACGGGTCGCCCGCGGCGGGCTGTACCCGCTGATCCGGGCCTTCGCGACGGTGGTGGAGCGCGACGTCGTGGTCGCCGCCGTGATCGGCGACATGCTGGCCGGGCGCGCCGCGGTCTACGCCGACCTGGTCGCCTACGACGAGGTCGCCCACCACTCGGGCCCGCGCTCCCGGGACACCGAGCAGGTGCTCGCGCGGCTCGACCGCAGCCTCGCGCTCATCGCCCGGGTCGCCGAGCACGCGCCCCGGGAGTACCGGATCGTGCTGCTCTCGGACCACGGCCAGAGCCCGGGGGAGACCTTCCTGGCCCGGTACGGGCTCACCCTGAAGGACCTGGTCCGCGCGGGCTGCGGGCTGCCCGTGTCCCGGAAGGCCGGCCGCACCCACAGCGGCGCCGAGGCGCGTGCCGCCGTACTGGCCGCGCTCCACCGGCCGGTGGAGGAGACCGACGAGGAGGTGCGCCCCGGGGCGGGGCCCGACCCGGTGGTACTGGCCTCGGGCAACCTCGGGCTGATCTCCTTCCCGGACCTGCCCGGCCGGGCCTCCAGGGAGCGGATCGACCGCGCGCACCCGGCGCTGCTCTCCACCCTGGCGAACCACCCCGGCGTCGGCTTCCTGCTCGTCGACGGGACCGTCCTGGCGGCCGATGGGGCCGAAGCCCGGCTGGACGAGCCGGGCGCGGTGGAGGAACTGCTGGCCCCCTTCGGCCCGGGCGCGGCGCGGGCCGTCCGGCGGACCGACAGCTTCCCGCACGTGGCCGACGTGATGGTGAACTCGGCCTACGACCCGCAGACGGGCGCGGTGCACGCCTTCGAGGAGCAGATCGGCTCGCACGGCGGCCTGGGCGGGGAGCAGGGCCACCCGTTCCTGATGTGGCCGGTGGAGCTCTCCGAGCCGGTGTTCCGGCCCGACGGGGAGCTGGTGGGCGCGGAGGCGGTCCACGAGGTCCTGCGCCGCTGGCTCACCGAGGCGGACGGGCCCCAGATCCCGGTCCCCCCGGAGATCTCCGTCACCCCGGGCGCGGACCCGGCGTAGGCCTCCGGCCGGAGCATCGCGCGCCCGCCCGGCCGGGGCGTACGTTGGAAGCAGAGTCCATCAGGGGGGCTCCGAGGGGTCGCCATGTCCGCGATCAGCAAGAGCATCGACATAGACCGCAGTCCCGAGGACGTCTACTCGTACGTCACGGACCCCACGCACCTGCCGGAGTGGCAGGACAGCGCCGTCTCCGCGGTGCCCATGGGGGACCTTCCCGTCCACGTCGGTTCGAAGGTCCTCGTCACCCGGCAGATCGGCAGGCGCAGGATCCCCACGACCATGGAGTTCCTGGAGATGGACCCGCCGAGGAGCTGGCACCTCCACGGCATCGACGGTCCGGTCCGGCCGGACGTGCGGGGCCGCATCGAACCGCTCGACGGCGGGGCCCGTTCGCGCGTGACCATCGCCGTCGACTTCGAGGGCCACGGCCTGGGCAGGGCGCTCGTACCGCTCGCGGTCAAGCCCATGGTCCGCAAGGAGATGCCCCGCAGCGAGGAGAAGCTCAAGCACCTGCTGGAGCACTCCGCGGCCTGAGGGCAAGGGACGGAGGGCCCTCGGGGGCCCGGAAAACCGGGTGCTCCGGGACACGTGGTGTGCCCAGACTGGGCACACCACGTACCCGGACCCCTAAGGACTTGTCGCCCGTGCAGGCCGCCGTCACCGTCACCCCCGCCCAGCTCCCCGAACTGCTCCTCGGGCTCGCCACCGTGCGGCCCGTGTTCCTCTGGGGGGCGCCCGGCATCGGCAAGTCCTCGCTCGTGCGGAAGTTCGCGGATTCGCTGGGGCTGGAGTGCGTGAGCCTGCTGGGTACCCAGCTCGCGCCGGAGGACCTGATCGGCGTACCGCAGATCCGTGACGGGCGTTCGGTGTTCTGCCCACCCGAGGCCATCGCCCGCGAGGAGCCGTACTGCCTGTTCCTCGACGAGCTCAACGCCGCGAGCCCGGACGTGCAGAAGGCCTTCTACTCCCTGATCCTCGACCGGCGGATCGGCTCCTACGAGCTGCCCGCGGGCTCCATCGTCATCGGCGCGGGCAACCGGGCCACCGACAACGCCCTGGCCCGCCCCATCGCCTCCGCGCTCGTCAACCGCCTCACCCACGTCCACCTGACCGCCTCCGCCGGGGACTGGCTGGTGTGGGCCGGCGAGCACGGCATCCACCCGTGGGTCACCGACTACCTCACCGACCGGCCCGACCACCTGTGGTCGCAGCCGCCCAAGACGGAGGAGCCGTTCTCCACGCCGCGCTCCTGGCACATGCTCTCCGACGCCCTGCACTCCTTCGGCCAGGACCTGGACGAGCAGACGCTCGGCGTGCTCGCGCACGGCACCCTCACCCCCGCGCACGCCGTGTCCTTCCGCGGCTACGCCAAGATCGTCCGGCACACCTTCGGCATCGAGGCGGTCATCAAGGGCGATGCCTCCTGGCCCGCCCGCGTGGAGGACCGCGACCTGCTGTACTACCTCGCCGAGGCCTTCCGGGGCCGCCTGGTCAAGGAGCTCCCGGCCCGCAAGGAGCACGTCTCGCCCGCCGTCCGGCAGACCGCCTACCGCGCCAAGTCCCTGCTCGTGCAGCTCGCCGAGATCTCCGTCGAGGTCGCCCAGACCGTCATCGCCGACGACGCCGACGGCCTGCCCGTGCTGCCCGCCTGGTTCCTCATCGAAGCCGCCCGCGACATGCCCCGCCTGGTCGAGGCCCGCCGGTGAGCAGCAAGGCCAAGCAGGGCAAGGAGCCCAAGCCCGATCCGGCCACCCTCGCCTACGAGGCAGGGCGGGCCGCGGTCCGGCAGAACCCCGCGCTGAACGCCGTGTCCGCCACCCACTGCCGAAGCCCGAAGTGCGCGCACTGCGCCGCCGCCGGGCTCGCCGTGGTCACCTCCAACGGGGTGATCCACGCCCACCCGACCCGCCGCGCCGAGCCCGCGGAGTGGGCCTGGACCCTGGCGCACTGCCTGCTCCACCTCGGCTTCGGGCACGTACCCGCCGCCAAGGAGGCGGACCGGCCTCAGCCCGACCGCGCCGACCTCGCGGCCCGCTGTGTCGTCGTCAACCGCTTCCTGCTGAACTTCCCCGTCGGCCTGGCCCCCGACCGGCTGCCCGAGGCGTACCCGGGCGGCGACGAGGAGCAGCTCGCCGGCGCCTGGCGCCGGGACGGCGTCCCGCCCCGCTACGAGGACTGCGGTACGAGCGCCCCCGGCGCCCCCGACCAGATCCTGGAGGCCTGGTCGCACTGGAGCGCCGTCCCCGACTGGCAGACCGGCTTCGCGCACGCCCTCACCCGGTCCGTGTCCGCCACCATGGACCTGGCCGCCGGCCGCGAGGGCCACCGGCCGCAGCCGTGGGAGCGGGCCCTGAACTGGTTCGTGTCCTCCTACCCCCTGCTCGGCGGCCTCGCCGCGGGCCTGCGGCTCGTCGCCGACGCCGAGCTGGCCCGCGCCCAGGGCATCGACATCGCCGCCGTCAGCGCGAGCGCCGGGGAGATCTACGTCAACCCGCTGCGCACCTTCACCGACGGGGAATGGCGGTTCATCCTGGCCCACGAGATGCTGCACGCCGCCCTGCGCCACGGGGAGCGGTGCGGCGCGCGCGACCCGTACCTGCACAACGTGGCCGCCGACTACGTCGTCAACGGCTGGCTCGTGGAGATGGACGTCGGCGAGATGCCCGAGGGGCTGCTGTACGACGCGGAGCTGCGGGGCCTGTCCGTGGAGGAGGTCTACGACCGGATCACCGGCGACCTGCGCCGGATGCGCCGGCTCGCCACCCTGCGCGGCAAGGGCCGCGGGGACATCCTGGGCGAGCCGCTGCCGCACCCGGGGAGCGGCCCGTACACCGACCTGGACGAGTTCTACCGGCGCGGCCTGGTCCAGGGCTTCGACCTGCACGGGGCCGGGGAGCGCGGGCTGCTGCCCGCCGGGCTGGTCGAGGAGATCCGGGCGCTGGCCCACCCGCCGGTGCCCTGGGACGTGCGGCTGGCCCGCTGGTTCGACGAGTACGTGCCCCGCCCGGAGCCGGTACGCAGCTTCGCGCGCCCGGCCCGCCGCCAGGCCTCCACGCCGGACATCCCGCGCGCGGGCCGGTACTTCCCGCCCGAGGAGACCGCCCGCTGCACCTTCGGCGTGGTCCTCGACACCTCGGGGTCGATGGACACCGCCCTGATCGGCAAGGCGCTCGGCGCCATCGCCTCGTACGCCGAAGCCCGCGACGTGCCGGCCGCCCGCGTCGTGTTCTGTGACGCGGCGCCGTACGACGCGGGCTATCTGCCCCCGGCTGTTCTTTCTGGGCGAGCCCAGGGCCGGGTGAAAGTGCGCGGCCGGGGCGGGACCGTACTGCAGCCGGGCATCGACCTGCTGCTGCGGGCGGAGGACTTCCCGCCCGGGGCCCCGGTCCTGGTGATCACCGACGGCTGGACCGACACCCTGCGGATCCGGCGCGAGCACGCCTTCCTGGTCCCGCAGGGCGCCTCCCTGCCGTTCACGCCCCGCGGGCCGGTCTTCCGACTGGCCTGAGGGGCGTGACCCGACTTCTCAGTCGAGGTAGTCGCGCAGCACCTGCGAGCGCGACGGGTGACGGAGCTTCGACATGGTCTTCGACTCGATCTGGCGGATGCGCTCACGGGTGACCCCGTACACGCGGCCGATCTCGTCGAGGGTCTTCGGCTGACCGTCGTTGAGGCCGTAGCGCATGGAGACCACGCCCGCCTCGCGCTCCGAGAGCGTGCCCAGGATGGACTGGAGCTGCTCCTGGAGGAAGGTGAAGGAGACCGCGTCGGCCGGCACGACCGCCTCGGAGTCCTCGATGAGGTCACCGAACTCGCTGTCGCCCTCCTCACCCAGCGGGGTGTGCAGCGAGATCGGCTCGCGGCCGTACTTCTGGACCTCGATGACCTTCTCGGGGGTCATGTCGAGTTCCTTGCCCAGCTCCTCCGGAGTGGGCTCCCGGCCGAGGTCCTGGAGCATCTGGCGCTGGACACGGGCCAGCTTGTTGATGATCTCGACCATGTGGACGGGGATGCGGATGGTGCGCGACTGGTCGGCCATGGCACGCGTGATCGCCTGCCGGATCCACCAGGTGGCGTACGTGGAGAACTTGAAGCCCTTGGTGTAGTCGAACTTCTCCACGGCGCGGATCAGACCGACGTTGCCCTCCTGGATCAGGTCCAGGAAGAGCATGCCGCGGCCGGTGTAGCGCTTGGCGAGGGAGACCACGAGGCGGAGGTTGGCCTCCAGCAGGTGGTTCTTGGCCCGGCGGCCGTCCTCGACGAGGATCTCCAGCTCGCGCTTGAACGCGGGCTTGTGGTCCTCCTCCTCTTCGAGCTTGTACTCGGAGAAGAGTCCGGCCTCGATGCGCTTGGCGAGCTCCACCTCCTGCTCGGCGTTGAGCAGCGGCACCTTGCCGATGAGCTTGAGGTAGTCCTTGACGGGGTCGGCGGTGGCGCCGGCGACCATGACGGTCTGGGCCGGGGCGTCGTCCTCGTCGTCGTCGGACAGGACGAAGCCGGCGCTGCCGCCCGTCTTGGGCGTCTCCTTCTCGTCGCCCTCGTCCAGGTCCTCGGCAGCCCAGTCCTCGCCCTCGGCCACGGGGGCGTCGCCCTCGTCGCCGTCCTTGGCGGTCTTCTTCGTGGCTGCCGTCTTCTTCACGGCGGTCTTCTTGACGGCGGCCTTCTTGACCGTCCGCTTCTTGGGCGCGGCGGCGGCCTCCGCCGCCACCTCCTCCTCGGTCCCGGAGGCCGACGGGTCGGATATCGCCGCGGCGGGGGTGGTGGCAGCCGTCTTGCGCGCACCGATGAGGCGCGGCGGGGCAGCGGCCTTCTTGGCGACGGTGCGCGCCGGAGCGGCCGCCTTGCGCGCCTTCTTGGCGGGAGCCTTCGTGGCGGGGGCGGCGCTGACGTGCAGCGCGACGCCCTCCTCGTCCAGGACCTGGTTCAGGCTGCGCAGGACCCGCTTCCACTGGTCCACCGGGATGCGGCCGGCCTCGAAGGCCTGGCGCACGTCATCACCGTTGATGTGACCCTGCTCGCGGCCGCGCTCGACAAGCGCGACCAGGGCCTCGGATTCGGCGATTTCCGTGGGGAACGTACGGGACGGGCTGAGCGACACAAGGAGCCTCTCGTTGCGAACAGATAAGGGGTGGCGGGACATCATCGCGCGAACTCGGGAAACAGACCCGAGGGGGGTCTGTATTCCGGGCCGCACGAGGACACCTGTCGGTTCATCGCATGCCCGAGTAGATTCGTTACGCGCTGAATTGAGTGACCTGCGCCACGCCGTGACCGGAGAGCCGGTCGCGGGTGGTCGCGTCCGCCCGTTTTGTCAGCCCGTTTTGCGGGCTTCGATGAGAAATCGGGCGGTGTGCGCGACGAACGGGCCTTCGTGCTCGATCTGTTCGTGCAGCTCGCGCAACCGGTCCCGATGCTGCCCGACCGTGAAGCCCGGCACCATCCAGATCACCTTCCGTAGAAAGTAGATCACGGCTCCGATGTCGTGGAACTCCGTCCGCAGCCGCTCGGAGCGCAGATCGACCACCTCCAGCCCCGCCTTCGCGGCCCCGGCGACCGCGTCGTCGGGGTGCCGGCCCCGTCGGACCTCCTCCGGCTGCGGCCCCAGGAAGTACTCCACGAGCTCGAAGACGCTCGCCGGGCCGACCTGCTGGGAGAGGTACGTACCACCGGGCTTGAGCACCCGCGCGATCTCCTCCCACCAGACCGTGACCGGATGCCTGCTGGCGACGAACTCGAAGGCCTCGTCGCCGAACGGCAGCGGCGGCTCGTCGGAGTCCGCGACCACGACCGCGCCGATCGGGTGCAGCAGCCTCGTCGCCTTGTCGATGTTCGGCGGCCAGGATTCCGTGGCCACCGTCAGCCGGGGCAGGGGCCCGGCTCCGGCGAGCACCTCCCCGCCGCCGGTCTGGATGTCCAGGGCGGAGTCGACCTGCGCCAGGCGCCGCGCCAGGAGGCCCTGGTAGCCCCAGGAGGGACGCTGCTCGGTGGCGCGGCCGTCGAGCCAGGAGAAGTCCCAGCCGTCCACGGAGACGGATTCCGCTTCGGCGACGAGATGGTCGAAAGTGCGCGTCATGTCTCGATCGTCCCAGGTCCGGCGCCGCCCATCCACCGGATTGCCGGGCCGGGGCCCACGCCGGAACCCGCCCGGGTTCGCCTACACTGGGCGGCGGGCCGTGACTGGCGTTCGGGTGGATCACCACCGGGGAGCGGCCCGGCGTACTGCGCATCCCGTACGTCGACTGCCGCGCGCCTGGGCGAACCGCGACCCGTAGCGACGCCCAGGAGCCCCGATGACCACTCAGACGACTACCCAGACGGCCCAGACCGCCACGCTGATGGACGGCACCGCCCTCGCCCGCCGCATCTCCGAGCAGACCGCCGAGTACGCCGCGAAGATCACCGAGCGCACCGGTACCGCGCCCTGTCTCGCCACCGTGCTGGTCGGCGAGGACCCCGCGTCCGTCACCTACGTGCGCATGAAGCAGAACCGCTGCGCGAAGGCCGGGATCACCTCCCGCCACGTGGAGCTGCCGGCCGAGACGACCACCGAGGAGCTCGTCGCCACCCTGACCGCGCTCTCCGAGGACCCGGAGATCAGCGGCATCCTGCTCCAGCACCCCGTCCCGCACCACATCGACGAGCGCGCCGCCTTCGAGGCCATCGCCCCGGGCAAGGACGTCGACGGGGTCACGATGCACTCCTTCGCCGCCATGGGCTTCGGACTGCCGGGCTTCGTCTCCTGCACCCCCGGCGGCATCATGCGCCTGCTGGAGGCCTACGACGTGGACCTGACCGGCAAGCACGCCGTGGTCGTCGGCCGCAGCGCGATCCTGGGCAAGCCCGCCGGGATGCTCCTGCTGGAGCAGAACGCCACCGTCACCTACTGCCACTCCCGCACGGTGGACCTGCCGTCCATCGTCCGCCAGGCGGACGTGCTGGTCGCCGCCGTCGGCAAGGCCGAGTTCATCCGCGGCGAGGACATCAAGCCGGGCGCCGTGGTCCTGGACGCCGGCTACAACGAGGGCAACGTCGGCGACGTCCACTTCGAGTCCGCCGCCGCCCGCGCCTCGCTGATCACCCCGGTACCGGGCGGCGTCGGCCCGATGACCATCGCGGTGCTGCTGGAGCAGACCGTCCAGGCCGCCGCCGCGCAGGCCGGGCTGGCCCTCGCGGACCTCTGACCCGTCCCGCACCCCCTGTCGTACGGCGAACGCCCCGGGCCTTTCGGTCCGGGGCGCTGCGTTTCCCGCGGTAACGGGCCGAAAGACCGATCCCGGTCCGGCGCGAGCGGGCTCCACTGAATATGTGAAGCCTTCGATGGATATGCACAAGCCCCCGGCGTCGGACGCTGCACCGGACGCTGCGGCGGTCGGCAGGAAGCGCCACCCGCGCGGGCTCGCCACCCTCGTCCTCGCCGAGCTGTGGGAGCGTTTCAGCCTCTACGGCATGGTCGCCATCCTCGTGCACTTCCTCGCCGCCTCCCGCGGCCACGGGGGCATGGGGCTCCACGAGGGCACCGCGGAGGCCGTGGAAGGCGTCTACATGGCCATGATCTCGCTGCTGGCGCTCCCCGGCGGCTGGATCGCCGACCGGTTCCTCGGCGCCCGGCGGGCCGTCCTGTGGGGCGGTGTGGTCATCATGGCCGGCCACGCCCTGATGGCCGTCCCGAACCCGGTCTTCGTCTGGCCCGGCCTGGTCCTCATCGTGATCGGCACCGGCCTGCTCAAGCCGAACATCTCCGCGCTGGTCGGCCGGCTGTACGCCGCCGACGACGACCAGCGGCGCGACGCCGGCTACTCGATCTTCTACATGGGCATCAACCTCGGCGCCGTCATCGCCCCGCTCGTCGTCGGCTACCTCGGCGAGGAGGTCGACTGGCACCTCGGCTTCGGCGCCGCCGCCGTCGGCATGGCCCTCGGCCTGGTCCAGTACGTCCTCGGCGGCCGGCGCCTGTCGGAGCAGCTGCGGGCGGAGCCCGTGGTCCGGCTCACCGCCGCCGAGCGGGCCAAGGTGCGCAAGTCCTCCTCGTACGGCCTGGTCTTCACCGCCGTACTGGTCGCCCTGCTGGCCGCCGCGCACGCGCTGAGCATCGACAACATCACCTTCGTGCTGACGATCGTCGCCGTGGTGGTCCCGGCGGGCGTGCTGCTCTCGATGTACCGCAGCCCCAAGATCGACCGGGTGGAGAAGACCCGGCTGCGGGCGTACGTCTGGCTCTTCCTGGCCGCCACGCTGTTCTGGCTGGTCTACGACCAGATGGGCAACGAGCTCAACCTGTTCGCCGCCCAGAAGACCGACCTGTCCCTGCTCGGCTGGCACATCCCGGCCAGCTGGACCCAGTCGCTGCCCTCGCTGTTCGTGATCGTCCTGGCCCCCGTCTTCGCCGCCTTCTGGGTGCGCCGGGGCAAGCACATGAGCACCCCGTTCAAGTTCGGCCTGGCCCTGCTGCTGACCGGCGCCTCCTTCGTGGTCATGTCGGGCGCCGCGGCGATCGCCTCCAGCGGGGTCAAGGTCTCGCTGATGTGGCTGGTGGGCGTGTACGTGATCCAGGTGATGGGCGAGATGTGCCTGAGCCCGGTGGGCCTCTCGGTCACCACCAAGCTCGCCCCTCGGGCCTTCACCAACCAGATGATGGGCGTCTGGTTCCTCGCCGCCGCCACCGGCGACGCGATCGGCGCGCAGCTGCCCCGGCTCGACGCGGTCATCGGGCAGAGCTGGAACTTCCTGTGGCAGGGCGCCATGGTGATCGCGGCCGGCGCGGTGATGGTCTTCTTCACCAAGCGGCTCAAGGTCCTGACGGGCGAGGCGGCCGCCGCCCGGGAAACGGTGGCGGTGGCGGCCTGACCGTCCCGTCCCGCCCCTGCCCGCACGCGACCGGGCCCAGTTCTCAGACGGCGGCCGTGGCCCGGCGGCGGGCCTCCGCCACGATGGTCGAGGTGTGGAACTCCCGCGCCAGCTCCGTCAGCGGCTGGCCGCCGAGCCGGCAGGGCTCGGCGGGACCGGACCCGGGGCCCGGCTCCGCCCGGCCGGCGGCGGCACGGCGCCGGCACGCGGCCGCGAGTACGGCCGCGTCCGCCACCAGGGCGGCGCCCCGCTCGCACCGTCCCTGGGCCAGCGCGGCCTCGTAGGCCTCGCTCCGGACGGCGGGGTCGAACCAGGAGGCGAGCGCCAGCAGCCCGTCGTCGATCACCGATTCTCGGTGGATCAGCCGGATCCCGACGGGGGACCACCAGGTCATCGGCACCGTCATCACACTGGACGCGGCGAACCCGTGCAGGGCCTTCCACAGCGGACGCAGCCGGCGGTACTGGCTGAGCTCCTGCCAGGCCGTCGATCCGCCGACCAGGGGCACGATGAACCCGATTCCGACCAGCAACGCCGCCGCGGAGGCGAGCGGCGGCGCCAGGTGGGTGGACAGTCCGTCCCAGTCCCGGCCGGACCAGCGTGCGCCGACCGCCGCCCACTTCGCGACGAGATAGCCCACGTCCATCACCATGCCGGACATGAGCAGCGCCAGCCCGGTGCGCAGCGCCCGCAGCGCCGGGTCCACCCGCCGCAGCCACTTCCAGCACAGCAGGGTCAGCGCCGTGCTGCCGACGGTGTGCGCGGCCAGGTAGAGGGCGATCATCTCGCGCATCCACGGGGTGTTGGCGTAGTACGTGTCCAGGTCGCGCAGCCGCTCGACCGGCGCGTCCCCCTTCGCGAACAGGAAGACGATCGTCACGACGACGGCGCCGTACGCGACCACCGTGATCCGGGTGGCCCGGCGGACCCCCGGCGTCGGGCCGCCGCCCCAGTGCAGGATCAGCACGATGCACGACGCCGAGAACGCGGTGAGCGTGCTGTAGACCAGGGGGGCGGAGAAGTTGACGATGCCGGTGAGGCGGTTGACCGCGGCGATCGTCGGCGGACCGGACAGGAACATGGCGAGGGAACCGACCACGAGCAGTGTGCACACGGCACGCATCAGCGGCTGGTCCCAGCCACGGCGCAGCGTAGGAGCCTTGATGACCAGGGCCAGGACGATCACGAACCCCGGAACGTAGAGGATGAGACCGTCCGTCATGGGGTGCCGGCCACAGCGCTAGCGCGCTTCGACGGGGTCGGCCTCTTGGCCGAGTCCCGCGACGGCCCGCTCGGCGGCGGTCAGCGGCGGGGCGTCCAGCGCATCGCGGTCCGAGGCGCGCAGGACCTGCCAGATCACCGACGGCTTGACCCAGTGGGTGGGCGGGCTGCTCATGGTGCTGACCTCCAGGAAGGCGGCGGTCAGCTCCTGCCGGGTGGTGGCCCCGGTCATCAGCCGCGAGACGTAGGAGTTGAGCAGGCCGGCGCCGGCGCGCGGCTCCGTTGCGGTGGCGCCCGGGTACAGGATGTCCTGCGCGGTGGCGAGCTCCCAGGCGGTGGCCACCTGCGGGGCGAGGGCGCGCTGCGCCTCCATTCCGATGGCGGGGTGGGCCGGGCTCTTGGCGCGCAGCAGGGCGCGGACGGCCAGCACACCCTTGGCCGCGACCGTCATGCCCTGGCCGTAGAGGGGGTTGAAGGTGGCGACCGAGTCGCCGACGGCGAAGAAGCCGCCGGGGAGCTCGGCCTTCTCGAAGAAGACCCGGCGATTGGCGGTGCCCCGGGTGACGGCGACGTCGGTCAGCGGCTTCCTGCCCTCCAGGAGCTCGCCGACGATCGGGTCGCGGATGCCCTTGGCGAACGGGATGAACTCGTCGGGGTCGCCGGTGGGCTGGCCGCCCCGGGTCCCGGAGAGGGTGGCCTGCCACTGGCCGTTCTCGATGGGGACGATCGTCGCGGTCTGACCGGGGACCGGGACCCGGGGGTCGGACTGCACGTTGACGATGGGGAAGCCCAGCTCGTGGGCTCCGGCGGGGGCCTCGAAGATCCTGGTCGCGTAGACCAGGCCGGAGTCGACCTCCGCCTGCCGGACGCCGTCCACGCCGAGCTCCTGGAGCCAGGCGCGGGCCCGGGAGCCGCGGCCGCTCGCGTCGACCACGAGGTCGGCGGTGATCAGCCGGCCCTCCTCCTCCGGGGTGTCGACACGGACGCCGGTGATCCGCCTCGCGGTGCCCTCCAGGGAGCGGACCCGGCCGCGCTGGAGGGTGGTGACCCCGTCCAGGGCGATCACCCGGGCGCGGACCACGGAGTCGAGGAGATCGCGGCTGCACGAGACGTTGAACTGCTTCTCCCCGTACCGCGGGATCCAGCCCCGGGCGGTCTTGGTGACCAGGTCGGTGGGCAGGCTGCGGCGGATCGCACCCGCCGCCGTCCAGTCCTCCACGATGCCCGGCAGCAGGTCCTCGATGGCGCGGGCGCCGCCCGACCACATGACGTGGACGTGGCGGGCCTGCGGCAGTCCCCGCCGGGGCTCCGGGAGCTCGGGCAGGGTGTCGGCGTCGATGATGGTGACCCTCGCGTGCTCGGCGAGGACGGCGGCCGCCAAGAGGCCTGCCATGCTGCCCCCGATGACGACGGCGTGGCGGTGCGGGGAGGACTGGGTCATCGTGTGGTGCTCTCTGTCAGGGCCGTGCGCGTGCGCATCGGCGGAATGGGTGCGTCGGCGGGAGGCGGTGGTCAGCCGCCGGGGGCGTGGGCCGGGGCCCGCTCAACGTCCACAGCCGAACGAGGTCTTGATGCGCTCGATCACCTCGGGTACCTGCTCTTCCCGGGGCGGTGGCAGGAAGGTCCTGAGGATCTTTCCGAGGTGCAGGCCGAAGGTCTCCGCCCGGATCTCCGCGGGATCGCTGCGGTCGGCCCGGGCGGCCGCCTGCCGCAGCACGGAGCTCAGCCCGTCCTCGGAGTGCAGCAGCTCCGCCAGGCGGCCGCCCCGGCCGGTCAGCCGGGCGGCCACCGCCATGCCCTGACCGTGCCGGTCGCAGGTCCCCTCGTCCAGGTGCCACAGCTCGTGGCAGGCGATGACGAGCTGGTGCTCGGGCCGGGTGCGCTCCTCGATGACGAGGAGGTCGCGGTCCTCCATCTCCAGCCACAGCCCGCTGGCCGTGTCGGGCGGGAAGACGGCGAACCGGAACACGACCGGCCGGTCGCGGCCGCTCCCGTAGGCGGCGCACAGGCTCCCGATGATGGCGGGGGCGTCCGTACCCGGAGTCAGGCGCGCCGCCGCCAGCAGATCGTCGCCGAGCTTCCGCATGGCCCGTGTGGTCCTCATGACGCTCCCCCTTCGGCACTGCGGTCGATGTCCTCGGCGCCGCCCGGCGGGCGGGGGACGGCCGGGCGGCCCAACTGCCCTTCCCGCGCCAGCAGATCGTCCAGGTAGTCCGCCAGCGCCTTCCAGCCGCCCGGCGAGAGCCGGCCGGCCCGGGTGACGATGCTGCGCACGTCGTGCGCCCGCAACACGGCGAGCATCGGGTTCTCGGCGTTCCGCTCCGAGGACCGCAGCTCGCGCTCGATCCCGGCGAGCGCCCCGGCCAGCGCCTCGGTGTCGTCGGCCAGCAGGAAGCCGCTCTCGACCCCGTAGAAGCGCTGGATCCCGGCGGCCGCCGCGAGGTTGGGGAGCCCCTCGCCCCGGGTGAGGCGGGTCAGCGACTGGCCCGAGGCGTCGAAGGAGCCGGCGATGGCGGACAGGGAGTGGGGCTGGCCGTCCTCCCGCAGGCGCGTGCGGCGCAGGTGCTCGAAGCGGCGGCGCACCTGCTCCTTCAGCGGGAGCCGGGGCGGATTGCCGTCGAGCGTCAGCCGGATGTCCTGCGGGGTGATGCCGGTGAGGTACGAGAGGCGTTCGAGGTCGTCCGCGGGGCCTTCCGCCCGGCCCCCGGGCCCGGACCCGGTGGTGGCCAGGGCGCGCTCGACCGCGCTCTTGCTGTCGGCGAGCAGGAAGCCGGCGTACACCCCGAAGAACCGCTGCACGCCGGCCGCGTGGCCGAGCCGGGGCAGTCCGGTGCCCGCGTTGAGCGGACCGAGGGAGGCGCCGGGGGCGTCGAAGTCCTCGGCTATGGCCGCGAGCGACCACTCCCGGCCGTGCTTGTCGCGGCGGGTGGCGCGCAGCCGCAGGAAACGCCGGTGCACCCGCTCGCACAGCGGCAGCTCGGCGGCGGTGCCGTCCAGCACCCCGGGCAGGAGGGCCGGTTCGACCCCGGACAACTGGCTGAGCCGCTCCACGGCGAGCACGTGCGCGGGGTCCTGGCCGCAGCGCTCCGCCAGTGCCACGACACGGGCCCGGACCGCGCGGAGGTCGGGCCGGTCGGCGGCTCGCACCGGGTGTTGCTCCGTCAATAGAGAGAAGGTTCGAACTGGTTGCTCTGCGTGAAGCCTAACCCCGGGTTCCGTGGCGGAACAGGGTGGCTCCCAACGTTTCCTTCCGTTCAGCTCAAAAAACGTGGGGATCGGCCCCCGTCGCGAACCCCGGACGGCCGTGCGCCCATTACCCGGCAGGTAATCGACCCGCCAGGGCTCCGGCGGCACAGTGGAGCCATCGGGTTCCGGGGCCGCGCACTCGGCTCCGGGGCCCGGGCGCTCGTACCCCACCAGTGCATTCGACCCTCGACGGAGGCTGATCCGCCATGTCCGCAACCCTGCTCACCGCCGTAGCCCGCACCGCCGTCCCCTGGACCGCGCTGCGTCGGTTCCTCGCCCTCGACTCCGTCGTCACCACCGGCAACGGGCTCGCCTACGTCGCCCTCTCCGCGCCCCTCGGCCGCCTGCTCGGCGTCGGGCAGGGGCTGCTGCTGGGGCTCGGGGTGTTCCTGGTGCTCTACGGGGCGGGCGTAGGCCTGCTGGCCTCGCGCCGGCAGCCCCCGGTCTTCCCCGTCCGGCTCGTCATCGAAGGCAACTACGCCTGGGCCGCGCTCAGCCTCGTCGCCGTCGTGGTCTGGTTCACGCCCACCACCGTCGGGGCGGTGTGGATCCCGGCGCAGGCGCTCACCGTCGCCTCCTTCGCCCTCCTCCAGCAGCTGGCGCTGCGCGCGGGCTCAGGGCGCCAGTGACCGCAGGTACTTCACCGTCGCCGGGTCGGCCGGCAGCAGGGTCTCGATGGCCAGCTCGGCGACCGTCACGTCCATGGGGGTGTTGAAGGTCGAGATGGAGGACACGAAGGAGAGCAGGTGCCCGTCGTGCTCGATCCGCAGCGGGAGCGCGAGGTACGCGACGGCCTCGACCGGCCCGTCCTGGTACGGCTCGTCCCCGTGCGGCCCGTCCTGGTACGGCCCTTCCCCGTGCGGCCCGTCCTCGCCGGCCCCCGCCGCTCCGGTGGGCAGCGGATAGGCGGCCACCTCCTCGTACAGCGCGCGCAGCGGCGCCGAACGGGCCAGTGCGATCTGCCGCTCCATCTGGGCCAGCAGGTGCCCGCGCCACTCGCGCAGGTTGCGGATGCGGGGGGCGAGGCCCTCCGGGTGCAGGGTCAGCCGCATCGCGTTGAGGGGACCGGCCAGGAGGTGCTCCGGCAGCCCCTCCATCAGCATCATGATGCCCCGGTTGGCGGCCACCACGCCGTACGTGGCGTCCACCACCAGCGCCGGATACGGCTCGTAGGCGGCCAGCAGCCGTTCCAGTCCCTCGCGCAGCACTTCCATCGAGGGGTCGTCCAGCGGGGTGTGGGCGTACCGGGGCGCGTAACCGGCCGCCACCAGAAGGGCGTTGCGGTCCCGAACCGGGACGTCCAGCCGGTCGGCGAGCCGCAGCACCATCTCCTCGCTCGGCCGGGAACGGCCCGTCTCCACGAAGCTGATGTGCCGGGAGGAGGAGTCGGCGCGGCCCGCCAGCTCCAGCTGGCTGAGCCCGCGCCGCTCCCGCCAGTTGCGCAGCAGGGCTCCTACCGTCAAGGGCGCAGCAGTCGTCATACCGCGACGGTAGCCCAGCCGGGCACCCGCGGCCGGGTCACCCCAGGTCGAAGACGTTCCGCAGGCCGAGGCGGTAGCGCCACAGGTCCTGCCGCTTCGCGGACTCCACCTCCGGGGCCCGGTAGAGCGGCCGCACCGTGCACCGGGATGCCGGTGAACCATCCCTGTCCAGCAGGGAGTTGACCGCCGCCCGGGCCGAGGCGTTGGCCCCCTCCATGGTCGCCAGGTCGATGTCGACGGACACGTAGTCCCCGCTGAGGAAGAAGTTCGGGATCCGGGTGCCCGCGCTCGGCCGGTTGTGGAAGGTCCCGGTCGGGTGGATCAACAGCTGGTCCTCGTTGGTCGGATGGGGGGTCCCGATCCCGTCCACCCCCGGGTCCAGGAACCACGAGTGCAGCTTTCCGTCCGACAGCAGGGTCTTCCCGGTGTCGTTGAGCGAGGCCTTCAGCTGCGCCCACACCTCGCGGGCCACCTCCTCGCGGGTGCACTGCTTGGCCGTCTTCCCGTAGAGGATCCCCGGCTTGTCCCACTCGGAGATGTCCACCGACAGGCAGTCCACGGCCGCGCCGTCCCCGTAGTCGGCGGGGAAGTTCCGCGCCGGCCAGTGCTCGGCCTGCTGGATCGCCGTCAACGACCAGGGCGAGTCGATGCAGTTGAGGTGCCCGTGTACGAGGGGTGCGCGCTCGGTGAGGTAGAACTGGATGCCGGTCATCCAGTCGGTCCGCAGCAGGTCGCACCGCCCGAGCATCGGGTCGGCCGCGCGCAGCGCCGGGCTCCAGGTGCGGCGGGCGTGCTCGACGGGCAGCGCGCTGACGTAGTGGTCGGCGGTGACCGTCTGCGCGGCTCCGGCCGGGTCCTCGATGAGGACCCCGCTCACGCGGCCGTCCCCGTACCGCACCTCGCGCACCGTCCACCCGATCTTGAACTCCACGCCCAGCGAGCGCAGATGGGCCTCCCAGGGGTCGATCCAGGCCTCGTTGGTGGGGAGGTTCAGGATGCGGTCCGGCGGGCCGTCGGCGCCGCGGCCCAGCAGGTTGAAGACGAAGGCCTCGCCGAGCCTGCCGACGGTGCGGGTCGAGGCCTCCTCGGCCTTGGTGGCCACGATGTTGCGGGTGACGCCGATGGCGAGGATCCGCTGGTACTCGCTCGACATCCGCGCGGCCCGGGTGAACTCCCACCACGGGGTCCGCTCCCACTGCCCGTCGCGCCGCTCGTCGCAGCTGGTGAGGAACACCAGGGCGCGGTCGACGAAGTACGCCGTCTCGTGGAGCGGGAGGCGGACCAGCGACTGGAGGATCCCGGTGAGGGCCCGGCGCAGCTCGTCGGGGGTCAGCTCGGCGGGGGAGTGCTCCGGCCAGGGGATGGGCGCGCGCAGGTCCTCGCGGCCGGCCGCCCGGGCGAACATCATCTCGCGCGGGGCGACGAGGTTGTCCCAGACGCCGTTGGCGTTGCCCGGGAAGGGGATGCGCCGCATCGTGTCCGGCAGGTTGTGATAGATCCCCGGGATGAAGCGGAAGCCGTGCTCGGCGGGGAGCGGGCGGCGCCCGCCGCGGGCGCTGCCGGGGACGTCCATGCTGCGGGCCTTGCCGCCGAGCGCCCGCCGCTCGTACACGGTGACGGCGTAGCCGCGTTCGGCCAGTTCGTGCGCGGCGGTGAGGCCGGCGACCCCGCCGCCGAGGACGGCCACGCTGCGCGCCTGCCCGGCCGCGGCGGATCCGGTGGCGGCCCCGGCCGGGGCCGCGAGGCTCCCGGCGGCCGATAACGCGCCCGCGGTGGCGGCGGCCCCCGCGATGAACGTGCGCCTGGAGTTTCCTGTGCGCGTCACGGTGATGCTCCCTCGATGTCGTCGGCACCCAGCGGTATTACCGGCGGTAACAGTCACGTCCGGCGCAGGAGCATAGGGGTGGCGCGGTGGTCACGGAAGGCAGGGAAGCACCCGCACGCACTATGGCGCGAAACCTTCCCTCCAGCCCGTGCTGTGGGAACCTTGACTCCACGTCAGGCCAATCGGGCAGTCGTCTACGGGGAAGGAGCCTGCGGATGTCGAGAGAGCCGCTTTCGCAGAAGGAGATCGAGGACCGGCTGCGGGAACTCCCCGGCTGGGCCTTCGAGGACGACCGCATCATCCGCACCTACCGGCTGGGCAGCCACTTCGCGGCGAGCGCGCTGGTCAGCCACATCGCCGCCGTGCAGCAGGAGTTGAACCACCACTCCGACCTCACCCTCGGCTACAACACCGTCCGTCTCTCGGTGAACACGCACGACGCCGGAGACTCCGTCACCGACGCCGACTTCACCCTCGCCGAGCGGGTGGAATCCCTGGCCCCCTCCCACGGCGCCGCCTGATGCCGGAAGCACCACCCATCCCCGTGCCCACGCCGAGACCGCTCCTGGACTACGACGCCGAAGCCGAGGCCTACGACGCCACCCGCGGCGGGGCCCCGCGCGCCGAGGCCGCCGCCGCGGCGGTCCTCGGCCTGCTCCCGCCGGACACCGACACCCTGCTCGACCTCGGCTGCGGCACGGGCATCGTCACCACCCGCATCGCCGCCGCCCGCCCGGGGCTGCGCGTCCTCGGCGCGGACGCCTCGTACGGGATGGCCGCCATGGCGCGCTCCCGCGGGGTCCCGGTGGTCCTCGCCTCCGGGACCCGGCTCCCGTTCCGCTCGGGTTCGCTCGACGCGGTCAGCGCGGTCTGGCTGCTGCACCTGCTCCGCTCGCCGGGGCTGGTGGCCGCCGTGATCGCCGAGGCCGGGCGGGTGCTGCGGCCCGGCGGGGTGTTCGTCACCACCGTCGACAAGGACGCCGCCCACGACGTGGGCAGCGATATCGACGAGGTGCTCGCCGAGCACCTCACCGCCACCCCCGCCGACTCCGCCCATGCCGTCACCGGCCACGCGGCCGCGGTGGGCCTGCACCCCGCCGGCGAAACCCTCTTCACCGGCCACGGCCAGGGCCGCACCCCGCGCGGGGCCGCCGAAGCCCTGCTCGCCGGGCGGTACGCCTCCCGGGTCCACCCGCGCGGGATCACCCCGCGCGAGCTCGCTGACCGGCTGCAGCTGCTGCCGGGACCGGACACCCCGCGCGCGGAGCCCACGTACCGGCTGCGCGGCTTCGTACGGGCCTGACGGGCGGGTAGACGGGCGGGGCGGGCTGGCGGGGCAGTGGCGATGGGCCCCGCTCCCCGCCCCCGCCCCGTTCCCGTCCCCGCCTCAGGCGGGCTCCAGGCGCCACCACTGCGCCGGGGAGTCGCTGTCCTCGCACTGCCGGGCCCGGCCCTCCGCGTCCGCCTCCAGCGGCAGGCCGCTGATGGCGGCGATCAGCGAGACCACGCCCGGGTCGTCGAGGTGCTCCTCCACGACCCACTCCTGCGCCCCGAAGGCGTTCGCCTTCCACACCTGGACCCGGGTGCCGCTCTCGGTGGACGCGTTCGCGACATCGAGCCGCTTGCCGTTGTGGACGCTGACCAGGTGGAAGATCCCGCCGCCGCTGTGCACCGGGGTGATCTCCCACTGCCGGGCCGCGGCCGGCTCGCCGTCCGGCCCGACCCAGACCCGGTTGCCGCTCTCGACCTGGAGCAGCAGCCCGCTCCCGGCATTGCGGATCAGGTACACGCCGTCGGGCGCCTTCGTTTCTCTCGCCGCCTCGCTCACCGGCGGCTCAGTAGTCGAACTCGGCCGGGTCGGGACCGATCCGGCGGCCCGCCGAGCCCGCGCCGAGCGCGTCCAGCGCTGCGATGTCCCCGGCGTCCAGCTCGAAGCCGAAGACGTCCAGGTTCTCCCGGATCCGCGCCGGGGTCACGGACTTCGGGATCACGACGTTGCCCAGCTGGAGGTGCCAGCGCAGGACCACCTGAGCGGCCGAGCGGCCGTGCTTGGCGGCGATCGCGGTGACGGCGGGCAGGGTGAGCAGGTCCTTGCCCTGGCCGAGCGGGGACCAGGCCTCGGTGGCGATGCCCAGGCGGGCGTGCAGGGCGCGCAGCTCGCTCTGGGGGAGCAGCGGGTGCAGCTCGATCTGGTTCACGGCCGGCACCAGGGAGCTCTCGGCGCCGAGCCGCTCCAGGTCGGCGGGGCGGAAGTTGGACACGCCGACGGCCTTGGCGCGGCCGCTCTGCGCGATCTCCTCGAAGGTCTTCCAGATGGCGAGGAAGTCGTCGCGCATCGGGCGCGGCCAGTGGATCAGGTACAGGTCGATCTCGTCGAGGCCCAGCTTGGCGAGCGAGGCGTCGAACTCGCGGAGCGCGTTGTCCCGGCCCCAGGTCTCGGACTTCCCGTTCCACAGCTTGGTGGTGACGAAGAGCTCCTCGCGCGGCACCCCGGCGGAGGCGATGGCCTTGCCGGTGCCCTCCTCGTTGCCGTAGATGGCGGCCGTGTCGATGCTGCGGTAGCCCGCCTCCAGCGCCGTCCGGACGGCCTGCTCCGCCTCGGCGTCCGGAACCTGCCAGACGCCGTAGCCGAGCTGGGGCATGAGCGTGCCGTTGTTGAGCTTGATGCCGGGGACCTGATTCACGTCGGTCGTTCCCTCTGGTCGTCGCTGGTACGGGTACTGACTGCCGTACGGACGCTCGTGCGCGCGGGTCCGTACGACCGGCGACAACCGGGCCCCGGCGTGGCCTATTCCCGCCGTACGGGTGAATCCGTACGGCGGGAACAGGCCGGGGTCCCCGCGCTAGGCCCCCAGGTACGCCTCCCGGACCAGCGCGTTGGCCCGTACCTCGGCGGCCGTGCCCTCGGCGAGCACGGTGCCCAGGTCCAGGACGACCACCCGGGTGCAGAGGTCCATCACGAAGGCGACGTTGTGCTCGACCAGCAGCACGGCGCAGCCCTCCTCCTCGGCGAGCCGGCGCACGACCGCCGCGAGCTGCTCGCGTTCGGGCGCGGACATGCCCGACGCGGGCTCGTCCAGGAGCAGCACCCGGGGCGGATCGGCCACGGCGCGGGCCAGCTCGACCATCCGGGCCCGCCCCACCGGCAGACCGCCGGCGTACGCGTCCCCGAGCGCGCCGATGCCGCAGTCCGCCAGCACCCGCGCGGCCCGCTCCCGCCGCTCCCGCTCCCGGCGGCGCCGGGTGGGCGAGGCGACCAGATCGGCGGCGAGGCCGCCGCCCCCGCCCCGCCACTCCTGCGCGACCAGGACGTTGTCGGCCACGCTGAGCTGTCCGAACAACTGCTGGCGCTGGAAGGTCCGGCGCATGCCGCGGCGGGCCCGCCAGACGGGGGAGCGCCGGGTGACGTCCACCCCGTCGAGCAGCATCCGGCCCTGATCGGGCCGCCGGATCCCGGACAGCACGTCGAACAGGGTGGTCTTCCCCGCCCCGTTCGGCCCGATCAGCCCGCACACCTCGCCCGCCCGGATCCCGAGGTCCACGCCCGTCAGCGCCTTGACCCCGCCGAACCGGACACTGACGCCGCGGGCCTCCAGTACGTACGGGGCTTCGCCCGCGCTCATGTCGCCATCCCCAGGTAGGCCTCGGTCAGCCGGTCCGCCTCCACCTCGGAGCGCGGGCCGCACCAGGAGACGCGGCCCTGCGAGAGGTAGGCGACGGTGTCGGCGATCCCGAGGATCTCGGCCGCCTTCTCCTCCACCAGCAGGAGCGCGGTGCCGGCGGCGCGGAGCTCCATGAGCAGCCCGTACACCTCGTCCACCACGCGCGGGGCGAGCCCCAGGGAGGGTTCGTCCGCGATCAGCACCCCGGGCGGGCGCTGCAACAGCGGTGCGAGGGCCAGCATTTGCTGTTCCCCGCCGGACAACGCCCCTGCGGACACCGAGCGTCGCTCGCGCAACCGGGGGAACCGGTCGTAGACGGCGTCCCGTTCGGACGGGTCCCTCAGGTAGAGGGCGAGGTTCTCCTCGATGCTGAGCGAGGGGAAGATCCCCCGCCCCTCGGGTGCGAGCAGCACTCCCGCCCGGGAGCGGCCCACGGCGCCGTCGCGGGTGGCGTCCCGCCCGCCCACGTGGACGCTCCCGCCGACGACGGCCAGCGCGCCGGCCGCCACCCGGCAGGCGGTGCTCTTCCCGGCCCCGTTGGGCCCGAGCACGGCGAGGATCTCCCCGCGCCGCACGAGGAGGTCCACCCCGTGCAGCACGAGCCCCCCGTCGTACCCGGCGGTGACACCGCGCAGCTCCAGGGCGGGCGCCCCCACGGGCGGCTCCGCCGGTGGATTCGAGGTCGCCCTCTCCCTGGCGGGCTGGTTCGGTATGGCTGTGTCCGGGACGGCCAGGTCCCGGGCGGGCTGGTTCGGAGCCGGCGGCTCCGGGACGGATGCCTCCAGAACCGGCGGCTCGGGGGCGGATCCCTCCGGGGAGTGCCCGGCTGCGAAGGCCTGCCCTGCGGGCAGCGTGTCCCCCACCCCGCCCCTTCCCGAAACCGGGGGCGCTGCCCCCGGCCCCCCGGGCCTTTCGGGGGCTCCGCCCCCGGACCCCCGCGCCTCAAACGCCGGCGGGGCTGATTTCCAGCCTGCCCGGCGTTCGGGGGGCGGAGCCCCGGTTTCGGGAAGGGGCGGGGTGGGGGAGAGCCCCGCAGGGCCCACCCCGGCTCCGCCACCGACCCGTGCCGCGGGAACGCCCCCGGCCCCGGCTTCGGCTTCGGCCCCGGCCCCGGCTCCCGTGGAGGCCGATGCCCCGGCCCCGGCCCCGGCCCCGGCTCCGGCCCCGGCCCCGGCCCCGGCCCCGGCTCCGGCCCCGGCTCCGGCCCCGGCCTCGGCCTCGGCCCCGGACGAGGTGCCGGCGGAGGCCATGGCTTTGGCGCCGGACGAGGCGCCGGCCCGGCGGCGGGCCAGGCGTACCGGCACCGCCGCGCAGTAGCCGTCGGGGTCGTTGGCCAAGGCCAACCCCGCCAGGCCGAACAGGATCACCGGCAGGTGCGCCGACTCCGTCACGTAGTCCGCCATCACCCGCGGAGCGACGGCGAAGACCAGCCCCGCCACCACCGCGTACTGCGGCCTGCGCACGCCCGCCGCGACGACCACCGCCAGCCACACCAGCCCGGTCATCGCCGTGAAGTCCGTAGCGGTGATGCGGGTGTTGTACGAGGCGTACATCACGCCCCCGAAGCCGGCCAGCCCCGCCGACAGGGTGAAGAGGAGGAGCTTCGTGCGCAGCACGGACACCCCGGAGGCCATCGCGGCCGCGGGAGCCGACCGTACGGCGAGCATCGCGCGGCCCGAGGGGGAGGCCCGCAGCGCGCTCAGCCCGGCGGCGACCGCCGCGACCAGGAGGAGCAGGGCCACGCCCAGCGCCCGGTCGTCGGAGAGGTCCACCGGCCCGATGACGGGGCGCGGGATGGACCACCCGGAGTCCCCGTTGCGCAGCCACCGCATCTGGAAGAGCACCTGGTCCGCCAGGAAGGCCAGGGCCAGCGTCGCCAGCGCCAGGGAGCGCCCGCCGAGCCGTAGCGCGGGCAATGCGACCAGGGCTCCCAGCAGAGCGGCCACGCACGTGCCGACCGCCAGCGCCGCGAAGAACGGCCAGCCGCGGCTCATCAGCAGTCCGGCCACCAGCGCGGCCCCGGTCACGAAGGTGCCCTGGGCCAGGGACACCATCGCCCCGAGCCCGGTGACCACGGTGAAGGACATGAACACCAGGGCCAGCGCGAGCCCTTGGGCGAGGAGCCCGCTCCAGAAGGGTGTGGTCACGGTGTAGAAGGCCGTGCCCAGCAGGACCGCGCCCGCGGCCCACACCCCCCAGCGCCGTCCCCACGGGGCCCCGGCCAGATGGTCCGGCGAGGCCACGTCCACGGCGGCGGTTCCGGCGGCCCGGGCCCGCCGGGTGAGCACCAGCAGCCCGCCGAAGAGGATCAGGAAGGGCACGGCCGTCCTGAAGCCGGTGACGGAGTCGGCGAAGGACGCGTAGCCGACGACCAGGTTCTGCAGGACCCCGAGCCCCAGCCCGCCGGCGAAGGCGAGCGGGACGGAGGCGAACCGCCCGATGACGGCCGCGGTGGCCGACACGAACAGGAACAGCGTGAAATCGTGCGCCGACAGCCCGAGGAGCGGGGTCGCCAGCACCCCCGCCAGCCCGGCCAGCCCCGACGCGATCATCCACGCCACCGAGGACAGCCGGTCGGCGTCGATCCCGCGCAGTTCGGTGAGCGAGCGGTTGTCGACGGCGGCCCGCAGTCGCAGCCCCAGCCGGGTGTGCCGCATCAGCACCCACAGGGCGACCGCCACCAGGGCGGTGGCCACCCAGGTGATCAGCTGGTCGGAGTCGATGCCCACGTCGGCGGTGAGCTGCCAGGACTTCGCGGGGCTCGGCCCCACCCCCGGCAGTCCGAACTGGTTCTCCGCCGGCTTGAGCGGCGCTCCCGCCTCGGTGAGGAGCTCCACCGTCCACAGCCCGGCCGCCGGCAGGGCCACCAGCAGCCCGATGGTGGCCACGATCTGCGCCGTCTCGCCGACCTGCGCGAGCCGGCGGAACATCAGCCGGTCCAGCGCCCACCCGAGCCCGGGCGCCAGTACGAGGACCACCAGCAGCGCCGCCGGGACGGCCGGCCAGCCGAGCCCGGAGTGCAGTTCGTAGAAGGTGAGCGCGCACAGGTAGGCGGTGGCCCCGTGCGCGAAGTTGAACAGCCCGGACGCCGAGTACGACAGCACCAGCCCGGTGGCCAGCAGTGCGTACAGGGCGCCGGACACCAGACCGCTCAGTACGAAGGCGAGCAGATCTCCCATTCGGTTTCCCGTACCCCTACTTGAAGGGGATGGGCTCGTAGCACTTGAACGGTACGGAGACCTCGTACGCGCCGTTCTTCAGCTGGACGAGCGCCCCGCAGCCGAAGCTGTCCTTCTGGCCCTTGGGCTCCGCGCGGTTGCCGACGAGGGTGCCGGTGTCGGAGAAGCCCTGCGCGGCGGCCTGGAAGGACTCGACGGTGAGGTCCTTGCCGGCCTTCTGCGCGATCGACACGAACAGGTCGGCCGACATGTACCCGGTCATCATGTGCATGTTGAGCGGCACCTCCAGCCCGCCCGACGCCGCCTTGATGTCGGCCTTGAACTGGGCCATCTTCGGGTTCGTCGACTCGAACGGCTCGAACTGGAGCAGGACGTGCACGCCGTCGAGGGCCTGCTTGGTGGCGTCCTTGGCGAGCAGACCCGGGTCGTAGTCGGTCGGGTCGGAGAGCAGTCCCTTGTACCCGCTGCGCTTGAGCGAGGTGAACAGCCCGATGTTGTTCGGGGTCTGCATGACGGAGACCACCGCGTCGGGGGCCTTGCCGCCGTTGCTCTCCAGGATCTCCTTGACGTACGCCGACCAGTCGCTCGGCACGGCGGTGCCGGGCACCGAGGCCTTGGCGTAGGCGACCTTGAACCCGGCGCTGGTGAAGCCCTGCTGGAAGGTGCGCACGCCGAACTTTCCGGCGTCGCTGTCGTTGGCGATGATCGCGACCGACTTGCCCGCGGCGCCGCCGAGGATCTGGCCGATGCCCTCGGGCCAGGTCTGGTTGATGGTGCCGCCGGGGGTGGGAACGAGGCAGCCGTTGAACCCGTAGATGTACTTGGGTCCGCAGAAGGAGGGGAGGGTGCCCCAGCCGAAGGTGGGTACCTTCTCCTGCTCCAGGAAGTCGGCGCCGGTGAAGGTGACCGAGCTCATGGGGGAGACCGCGAAGACCTTGTCCTGCTGGACGAGTTTGCGGGCCGCGGCCAGGTTCTTGGCGGGGTCCTGCCCGTCGTCCTCGGCCCCGATGTAGTCGATCTTGCGGCCGTTGATCCCGCCCTCGGCGTTGGCTCTCATGAAGCGGGCCTTGGCCCCGAGGTCGGTGCCCTTCTTGCTGTAGCCGCTGGCGCTGGTCATCGACACGAGGCCGCCGACCTTGATGGAGTCCTTGGTCACGCCGCGGGAATTGCCGGCGGCCCCCGGCTTGTCGGGGGAGGCGCTGTTGGAGGCGGAGTTGCAGGCGGAGACGAGCGCGAGCGCCGCTGCCGCGGCGGCCAGGGTGCGGATCGGTCGCAACATGTGTGGATCCCCTCCGGTCGGAATCCCCGCATTCTGTGCGCGACCTGACGCATCGTCAATATCAACGACAAGTAAAGTGACGACCCGTCAGGTAACGGTTCGGACCGTTGGCGTGATCACGCTTCGCCGGCCGACGCATCGTGACGGTGGCGCCCGTCAGGACTGGTAGAGGGCCGCCACCTCCTGGGCGTAGACCTTCTCGATGGCCCGCCGCTTCAGCTTCAGCGAGGGCGTCAGCAGCCCCCGCTCCTCGGTGAACTGCTCGGCCAGGACGCGGAACGTGCGGATCGACTCGGCCTGGGAGACCAGGGTGTTGGCCGCCACCACCGACCGGCGGACCTCCGCCGTCAGATCGGGGTCGAGCACCAGGTCCGCCGTCGGCAGCCGGGGGCGGCCGCGCATCGCCATCCAGTGCGCGACCCCCTCCATGTCCAGGGTGAGCAGGGCCGCGATGTACGGCCGGTCGTTGCCCACGAGGACGCACTGGGAGACGAGCGGGTGCGAGCGGACCCGCTCCTCCAGGGCGGCCGGGGCCACGCTCTTGCCGTTGGAGGTCACCAGGATCTCCTTCTTGCGCCCCGTGATCGTGAGGTACCCGTCCGCGTCGAGACGCCCCAGGTCCCCCGTCGCCAGCCAGCCGTCCCGCAGGACGGCCTCCGTGGCGTGCGGGTCGTTCAGGTACCCGGAGAAGACGTGGGCGCCGTACAGCCAGATCTCCCCGTCCTCGGCGATGTGCACCGTACCGCCGGGGATCGGCCGCCCGACGGTGCCGTACTTGACGGCCCCGGGCGGGTTCGCCGTGGCGGCCGCGCAGGACTCGGTGAGCCCGTACCCCTCGAAGACCGTCACCCCGGCGCCGTCGAAGAACAGCCCCAGCCGGCGCGACATCGCGGAGCCGCCCGACATGGCGTACCGCACCCGGCCGCCCAGTGCCTCGCGGACCTTCCCGTACACCAGCTTCTCGAAGAGCTGGTGCTCCATGCGCAGCTTCGCCGAGGGCCCGGGCCCGACGCCGAACGCCTTCTGCTCCCGCGCCTCCGCGTACCGTACGGCCGTCTCCACCGCCCGGTCGAAGGGGCCCGTCCGGCCCTCGGTCTCGGCCTTGCGACGGGCGGCGGCGAAGACCTTCTCGAAGACGTACGGCACCCCGAGCACGAACGTCGGCCGGAACGCGGCGAGGTCCGGCAGCAGTTCGGCCGCCGCCAGCACCGGCTGGTGCCCGAGCTTCACCCGGGAGCGGACGGCCGCCACCTCCACCATCCGCCCGAAGACGTGGGCGAGCGGCAGGAACAGCAGGGTGGACGGCTGCTCACCGGGCCCGGCCCGGAAGACGGACTCCCAGCGGGTCACCATCGTGTCGGCCTCGAACATGAAATTGCCGTGGGTCAGCACACAGCCCTTGGGGCGTCCGGTGGTCCCCGAGGTGTAGATGACGGTGGCCGTCGCATCGGGCGTCACGGCGCTGCGGTGGCGGTGCACGACGTCCTCGGCGACCTGGAGCCCGTCCTCGACGAGCCCCTCGACGGCGCCCGCGTCCAGCTGCCACAGCCGGCGCAGCATCGGCAGCCGGTCGATCACCGACCCGACGGTCATGGCCTGGTCCTCGTCCTCCACCACACAGGCCGTGCACTCGGAGTCGTAGAGGATCCAGTGCACCTGCTCGGCGGCGGACGAGGGGTAGACGGGGACCGGCTGGGCGCCGATCGCCCACAGGGCGAAGTCGAAGAGGGTCCACTCGTACCGGGTACGGGACATGATCGCGACCCGGTCCCCGAAGCGGATGCCCTGCGCGAGCAGCCCCTTGGCGAGCCCGAGCACCTCGGAGGCCAGCTCGCCGGAGGTCACGTCCCCCCAGACCCCGTCCGACTTGCGGCCGAGCACGACCCGGCCGGGGTCCTCGCGTGCGTGCAGGAAGACGGCGTCGGCCAGACCGCCGACGGGTGAGCCCGTGACGACCGGTGGGACGGTGATCTCGTGCAAGGCCCGCTCCTCTCCGTACGGCGCGGCGACGCTATCCCACGCCCACCCGTTGGTGATCACGGAAGAAAGACCTCCACAAGACCTCCCCAGCGGCGCGTCCGTGGCGTGTTCTAGGCGGTGACCACGGAGATGTTGAAGTCCACCGGGCCGAGCACCCCGTAGAGGCGCAGCCACAAGGCCATCAGGGCCTCGGTGGCGCGGGCGCTGGACAGGTCGCCGAGATCGGTGATCTGCTCGGGCGCCCAGCCGAAGGAGCGCAGCAGCGCGATGGTCTCGGCCTTGGCACCGGCGTCGTCGCCGCTCACGAACACGGTGTGGTGTCCGGGCACCCGGCCGGGCTCGACCATGACGGCGTTGTTCATGGTGTTGAGCGTCTTGACGATCCGCGCCTCGGGGAAGGCCTTCTGGAGCTGCTCGGCGACGCTGTGCCCGTCCGGGGTGACCACCTTCGGCGGGAACCCCTCGGAGAAGTCCAGTGCGTTGGAGACGTCGATGACGGTCTTCCCCCGGAGGTTGCCGGCCCCGGCGGCCTCCAGCACGGCGAGCGAGACCAGTCCGCCGGTCGCGTTGACGACGAGCTCGGCGGTGGCGGCGGCCTCCGCGAAGGTCCCGTGGGCACCGCCCGTCGCGGCAGCCCACTCCGCGGCGCCGGCGTTGTCCGCCGTACGGGACCCCATCGTGACCTGGTGCCCGACCGAGACCAGCTTCCCCGCCAGCCGCTGCCCGACCTCACCGGTCCCCAGTACCGCGATCTTCATGCGCGTCCCCCTGCCCGTCCCGTACGAATTCCCGCCGGACCGCGACCGGTTGGCGTACGGCGACCCTAAGCGCACGGCGCCCTGAACGGCGGCACATTCGGCCCCGCGGGTGTTCGAGTGCCCAGGTCGGGGGAGTTCCGGACGCGGCAAGGGGGCGGCAAGGGGGCGGCAAGGGCGCACCGGCCGTCCCAGCCGGAACCTCCCCGGCGGGGGGAGCGGGTCCGGGCCCCGGCTACGCCGCCCGCGTCAGCCGGTCCGCGCCCGACAGGATCGCCGCGGCCAGGGCCTCCGCCGCGGCGGAGCCGCGGGGGCCCCGCAGCAGTGCGAACTCCACCGTTCCGAGGTCCGGGAGGCCGCCGACCCGGACCAGCCCCGGCGGGATCAGCCCCCGGGTGTGGGCCATCACGCCCAGCCCCGCCCGCGCCGCCGCGATCAGACCGCTCAGGCTGCCGCTCGTACAGGCGATCCGCCACGGCCGCCCGTCCGCCTGCAGCACGTCCAGCGCCCTCGCCCGCGTGATCCCCGGCGGCGGGAAGACGATCAGCGGCACCGGCCGGTCCGGGTCCACCCGCAGCCCCTCGGCCCCGATCCACACCATCCGGTCCCGCCACACCAGCCGGCCCCGCTCGTCGCCCTCGCCGCGCCGCTTGGCGAGTACGAGGTCCAGCCGCCCCGCGTCCAGCCGCTCGTGCAAGGTCCCCGAGAGCTCCACGGAGAGCTCCAGTTCCACCTCGGGGTGCTCGTGCCGGAAGGCCTCCAGGATCTCCGGCAGCCGAGTCAGCACGAAGTCCTCCGAGGCGCCGAAGCGCAGCCGGCCGCGGATCCGCGTCCCCGCGAAGAAGGCCGCCGCGCGCTCGTTCGCCTCCAGGATCGAGCGGGCGAAACCGAGCAGGGCCTCGCCGTCCTCGGTGAGCTCGACGCTGTGCGTATCGCGCAGGAAGAGGGGCCGGCCCGTGGCCTCCTCCAGCCGGCGCACGTGCTGGCTGACCGTGGACTGGCGCACGCCGAGCCGGGCGGCGGCCTGCGTGAAGCTCAGGGTCTGGGCCACGGTGAGGAAGGTGCGCAGCTGAACGGGGTCGTACATAGCGTTCACCCTAGCCCCGCTCATCACGTTCCGTGATGACAGTGAGAGCGGTGTGCGGGTTTCCCGATCACCAGCCCGCCACCGAGAATGGAAGGGAATCCGTCGAGCCCCGTCCCGTCGTCCGGTCCGGTCCGGCTCTGCCCCGCCTCCCGTCGACCTCAGCAAGTGAGCATCCCCATGCGCCGCCCGCACCTCCCCGCCCGGCTCCCGCTGGACCCGTTCATCATGGGTCTGCTCGCCACCGTCGGCCTCGCCGCCCTGCTGCCCGCCCGCGGCGCGGCCGCCTCCGTGGCCGAGGCCGCCTCCACCGCGGCGGTGGCCCTGCTCTTCTTCCTCTACGGCGCCCGGCTCTCCACCCGCGAGGCCCTCGACGGCATGCGCCACTGGCGGCTCCACCTCACCGTGCTCGCCTCGACCTTCCTCCTCTTCCCCCTCCTGGGTCTCGCCGCGCACACCCTGGTGCCCGCTGTCCTCACGCCACCGCTCTACAGCGGCCTGCTCTTCCTCTGTCTGGTCCCCTCCACCATCCAGTCCTCCATCGCCTTCACCTCGATCGCCCGCGGCAACGTCCCCGCCGCGATCTGCGCGGGCTCCTTCTCCAGCCTCATCGGCATCTTCCTGACCCCCCTCCTCGCCGCCGGCCTGCTCGGCAACAGCGCGGGCGGCTTCTCCCTCGATTCGCTGGTGAAGATCGTCCTCCAGCTGCTCCTGCCCTTCCTCCTCGGCCAGGCCCTGCGTCCCTGGGTGGGCGGCTTCCTCGTCCGCAACAAGAAGGTGCTCGGCTACGTGGACCGCGGCTCGATCCTGCTCGTCGTCTACACCGCCTTCAGCGCGGGCATGGTCGCCGGGATCTGGCGCCGGATCAGCCTCCCGCGCCTCGGCGGGCTGATGGCCGTCGAGGCGGTCATCCTCGCCGTGATGCTGGCGGTCACCTGGTACGGGGCCAAGCGCCTCGGCTTCACCCGCGAGGACCGGATCGCCATCCAGTTCGCGGGGTCGAAGAAGAGCCTGGCCGCCGGACTCCCCATGGCCAGCGTCCTGTTCGGCGCCCAGGCGAGCCTCGCCGTGCTGCCGCTCATGCTCTTCCACCAGATGCAGCTGATGGTCTGCGCGGTACTGGCCCGCCGGCGCGCGCGGGACCCGCAAGCTCGGCAGGACCCGCACGCCACACAGGACCCGCAGGCCACGGAACAGCACGAACTCGCCGCCGGCCATGTGGCGGAGGTCTCGCACACCCCCCAACACCCGGTCCCGCAGGCCCGGTAACGTGCGGCGGTGACCTGGATACGCCCGCTCTCCGCCCACGCCCCGCGCCCCTGCACCCTGGTGGTCTGCCGGGGCTGCTGCTGCGGCGACCCCCGCAAGAACCCCGGCACCGACCACGCGGGACAGCTCGCCCGGCTGCGCGAGGCCGCGGCGGCCTCCGACGGGCGCCTGGCCGTCCGTACGAGCGACTGCCTCGGCCCCTGCGCGCAGGCCAACGTCATCGTGGTCCAGCCCACCACGGAGGCCCGCCGCCGGGGCGCCCGCGCGGTCTGGTTCGGCTGGGCCCTGGACGACACCGCCACCGACGAGGTCATCGCCTGGGCCGAAGCGGGCGGCCCCGGAGCCGTCCCGCTCCCGGCGACCCTCGACCTCCACCGCATCGACCCCCCGGATCCGAAGCCGGCCGAGCCGACCTCCCGCCGCGGCCGCCGCAAGCGCTGATCGGGACGGTGTAAGGACGCAGGGGCTTCGGGGGCGGAAAGCGTTAGAGCGAGGAAATGTCCGGTTCTTCTAGGTTCTGGGTGTCAGCAAGAAACCCCGAACCACCAGGGAGCACCTCATGAAGCTCAACAAGCGCATCGCCGCAGTCTCCGCCGCCGCCCTGCTCGCCACGCTCGCCCTCGGTGGAGCCGCGAGCGCCGCGGACAACCAGAACGGCGCCGCCAAGGACGGCTCCTCCCACAGCCACACGATCGAGGCCCCGACGGGTACCCCGCACGTGGCCGCGAAGAAGATCGAGCCCGCGTCCAAGGACAACCGGTACAGCCAGACCATCGAGGCCCCGGCGGGCACCCGGCACACCGGCGCGGGGCACCTGGCCGACAAGTAGTCCGTGCGGGGAAGGGGCGGGGGCCGTACGACGGCCCCCGCCGCCCCGTCCGCGCCCCGCCGTCCCGTCCGCGCCCCGCCGGGCCGCGGCTCACGCCGTCAGGTCGATCCGTTCCTCGCCCGCGTAGATGTTCATGTCCCCGCCCCGCAGGAACCCGACCAGCGTCAGTCCCGACTCCAGCGCCAGGTCCACCGCGAGCGAGGACGGAGCGGAAACGGCCGCCAGCACCGGGATGCCCGCCATCACCGCCTTCTGCGCCAGTTCGAAGGAAGCCCGCCCCGACACCAGCAGCACCGAACCCGTCAGCGGCAGCCGACCGGCTTGCAGCGCCCGCCCGACGATCTTGTCCACCGCGTTGTGCCGGCCCACGTCCTCCCGTACGTCGATCAGCTCGCCCCCGGCCGAGAACAGCCCGGCGCCGTGCAGGGCGCCCGTGCGCTCAAAGACCTTCTGCTCCGCGCGCAGCCGGTCCGGAAGCTCCCCGAGGAGCCGCACGCCCACCCGTACGGGGTCGTCCGCGAGCCCCGGGAAGCGGGTCGCGGTGCGCACGGCGTCCAGGCTGGCCTTCCCGCACAGGCCGCAGGAGGAGGTGGTGTAGACGTTCCGCTCCAGCGTGATGTCCGGCACCGGAACTCCGGCGGCGAGCTGGACGTTCACCACGTTGTAGGTGTTCGTTCCGTCCTCGGTGGCGCCCTCGCAGTAGGTCACGGCCCGGACGTCCGAGGCCGAGGCGAGGACTCCCTCGCTGGCCAGGAAACCCACGGCCAGCGCGAAATCGTCACCCGGGGTGCGCATCGTGATGGCCAGCGGTTTGCCGTTCAGCCGTATCTCCAGCGGTTCTTCGGCCACCAGCGTGTCCGCCCGGGCCCCCGCCACGCCGCCCCGAATCCGGACGACGCGACGGCGTTCGGTGACCCGTCCCATGTGATCAGTCCACCTGTTCTGCCGTCGACCGGCCATTCCTATCGCCTGGAGCACCCATTCTCCCGGATCCGTTCCGGTTCCCGTTCCCGGCTGGAGGACCCTCGGGAAGCTCCAAATTCCGGGCACTGAATCCTGTCGGGTCACGCGCCCCTGTACCCATCAGTAGCAGGCAAAGCTGGTAAATCCTGACTGCCTTACAAGGGGGGACCCCGCCCATGACCGGTTCACGCGTGGTGGCGCTAGGGCACTACCAACCCTCGAAGGTGATCACCAACGAGGACCTCGCCGCCATGGTGGACACCAACGACGAGTGGATCCGATCCCGCGTCGGGATCAAGACCCGGCACATGGCCGGACCCGACGAGCCGGTCGACGAGCTGGCCTACCAGGCCGCCGGAAAGGCACTCGCGAGCGCCGGTCTGACCCCGGACGACATCGACCTCGTCCTCGTGGCCACCTCCACCGCGATCGACCGTTCCCCCAACATGGCCGCCCGTGTCGCGGCCAAGCTGGGCATGGCCTCCAGCCCCGCCGTGATGGACATCAACGTCGTCTGCTCGGGCTTCACGCACGCCCTGGCCACCGCCGACCACGCGATCCGGGCCGGCGCCGCCACCCGGGCGCTGGTCATCGGGGCCGACAAGATGACCGAGATCACCGACTGGAACGACCGCACCACCTGCGTCCTGACCGGCGACGGCGCCGGCGCGGCCGTGGTCGAGGCCTGCGAGGAGCCCGGTATCGGCCCGGTCCTGTGGGGCTCGGTCCCCTCGATGGGCAACGCGGTCCGCATCGAGGGCTCGCCGCCGGTCTTCGCCCAGGAGGGCCAGTCCGTCTACCGCTGGACCACCAGCCAGCTCCCCCCGCTCGCCCGCAAGGTCTGCGAGAAGGCCGGGATCACCCCCGAGGACCTGGCCGCGGTCGTCCTGCACCAGGCGAACCTGCGGATCATCGAGCCGCTCGCCGCGAAGATCGGCGCCGTCAACGCCGTCGTCGCCCGCGATGTCGTCGACTCCGGCAACACCTCGGCCGCCTCCATCCCGATGGCCCTGTCCAAGCTGGTCGAGCGCGGCGAGATCCCCTCCGGGGCGCCCGTCCTCCTCTTCGGCTTCGGCGGCAACCTCTCCTACGCCGGCCAGGTCATCAGCTGCCCGTAACGACGGGGCCGGAGCCCGCGGCGTTCCCCGCCGCGGCCTGGTCCCCCACGGGGCCGGGGACCGAGGCGCGGGACTCCGCCGCCAGCGCGGCCACGAGCACCAGGACCAGCGCGGTCAGCTGCCAGACCGCGCCGATCCGCATGCCCGCCGCGGCGGTCGCCAGTACGGGCACCACCGCGAGCGCGCGGAACCGTACCGGCCGGATCCCCAGTACCAGCCGGAAGGCGACGTCCCCGGCCAGATAGCAGGCGACCCCGCCCGCGAGCGCGAGGGCGGGCCCGGCCGGCAGCTGCTCGCCCAGGTGCCCGATGCTCTTCTTCACGCCCGCCGAGAAGGCGGCGATGCCCAGCAGCATCGGGATGAAGCAGTAGTAGTACGCGCGCAGCGCCAGCTTGAAACGCCGGTCCGGGGGGCAGCCCGCGAAAACGTGCTCGGCGCGCCCCTCGTCGCGCACGAAGTACATCCACCACAGCGCGGCCCCGACGGCCAGTGTCAGGAACGCGCCGACGATGATCCCGAAGGTCAGCGGCAGCGAGCCCACCCCGATGCCGACCGCGATGATCGACTCGCCGAACACGATGATCAGCAGCAGCCCGTGCCGTTCCACGAAGTGCGCGGCGCCGATCCCGCCGAGCTGCTCCTCGATGGTCGTCCCCTCGGCGGCTTCGGCCCCCGAGGCCGTCGCCCGCCGCGAGATGGCGGGAGTGACGAACTGGAACAGCAGCGCCAGCCCCCACAGCCCGAGGGCCGCCGCCCCGTCGAACAGCCCGGCGGCCGTCACCGACAGCGCGGACAGCGCGTTCGGCAGCGCGAACCACAGCACCCCGCGCCCGTGGGCCTGGCTGTACAGCGCGCTGTGCGTGATCACGACGACCAGGTAACCGAGCCCGAAGGCGACCCCGCCGTCCCCGAAGGCCGTCGGGACGGCCAGGGCGCACACCAGGAACGCCCCCATGGCGAGCAGGATCAGCAAGCGGCGCACGGGCCGGTCGGGCGGTACCTGATTGGTCAGGTACGCGTAGCCGCCGTACATCCAGAACAGCACCGTGAAGATCAGCAGCACCCGCCCGGCGCCGCGGAGGGTGAGGTCGTCCGCGAGCAGCACCGTCAGCTGGGTGATGGTGAAGACGAAGACGAGGTCGAAGAAGAGCTCCAGCGTGCTGACGCGATGCTCGGATTCCATATGTGATTCCCCCCTGGACTCAAACATGCGGCGCCCATCCGATCGCCTCGGACCGTCGCTGTCCAACGGGTATCAGCATTCGGGAGCCCCCGGTGCTCCGTCGTGCGACCCGGGAGGGACGGCGATCCCGCCCGGCGGGCTGACGGCCCGGCGCGCGGCGCCCGGAGGATGGACCCAGCTCGCGAGACGGAACGTCTCGGCCGGGCCCGCGTGCCGGGCCCCGGGCATGCCCGCAGGTCAGCGCGGCGCGTCGGACTCGGGCCGGGCCAAATACCTGGTCGGAACCCCGCCGAACCTTTGCTATTGTTGTCCATGTCGCCGCGGGAAACCGGGGCCGACCACCTAGTCCGGGTGGCGGAATGGCAGACGCGCTAGCTTGAGGTGCTAGTGCCCTTTATCGGGCGTGGGGGTTCAAGTCCCCCCTCGGACACAGAGGTCAGTAGACCGCACAGAGCCGGTCGAAGCGACGTAACGTCGCTTCGACCGGCTCTGTCGTTGTATGCGGACGTGATCCGGCGCCCTGGGGTCCGCCCGCGGTCCGCCCGCCCGGGTCATTGCCCTGGTGCCGGGGGTAGGCGAAGATCGGCCGGGAATCTTCGCCCTCGGGAGGGTACGCGTGTCCGAAGTCAAGGCCGAACTGGACCGGTTGATGAGCATCTTCCTCGGGGCGTTCACCAACGCCGGAGGCGGGCGGCCGGATCTGGGTGCCGTCCGGGAGGTGTTCATCCCGCAAGGGATGATCATCAAGAACGTCGGGGCCGAGCCCGTGATCTACGACCTCGACGGCTTCATCGAGCCCCGGGAGAAGATCCTCACCGACGGGACGCTGACGGAGTTCCGCGAATGGGAGGTCGCCGAGCGGACCGAGGTCTTCGGTTCGGTCGCGCACCGGTTCAGCGAGTACCGCAAGTCCGGGTACCTCGACGGAACGTGGTTCGAGGGCACCGGCCACAAGACCACCCAGTACGTACGGACGCCCGAAGGCTGGCGGATGAGCGCGATGGCCTGGGACGACGTGGCGCTGTAGCCCCGCAGCGCGATCCGGTCCCCCCGGACAGCGGGGGACCGGACGTGCGGGGGAGCGGTTACGCGACCGGCTGCTGCTGGGTCACGCAGTGGATGCCGCCACCGCCCGCGCCGAGGCTGTCGGTGTTGAGCTGCACGACGACCCGGCCCGGGAAGAGCTGCTGGAGGGTGGCCTTGGCCGCGGCGTCGGCCCTGGTGTCACCGAACTGCGAGGAGATCACCGCACCGTTGCACACGTAGTAGTTGGCGTACGAGGCCACGAAGTCGGGGTTCGTGGAGCGGATCTTGTCGTAGTCGGGGCCCTGGAGCTTGGTGACCGCGATCGGGCTGCCCTGGGCGTCGGTGGAGGTGGACAGGATCTGGTACTGCTCGCGCGCGTCCTTGGCCCAGATGTCGTTGTCGCTCGCGAGCGGCATCTGCACCAGGGCCCTGCCCTCTTCGAGGAACCGGGACGTGGCATCGACGTGGTCGTCGGTGATGTCCTGGCCGGAGATCCCCTTGAACCAGATCACCTTGGACGCGCCGTAGGCGGCGCACATGCCCGCCTCCAGCTGTGCCTGGCTCATGTTGGGGTTGCGGTTGGAATTGATGAGCGAGCTGCGCGTGGCCATGAGCGTGCCGGCGCCGTCCGTCTCCACCGAGCCGCCCTCGCCGACGAACGAGGTGGTGCTGAACGCCACCCCGGCGTAGGCGGCGACACGGCGCGCCACCAGGGCGTCCTTGGCGTGGCTCTGCTTGTTGCCCCAGCCGTTGAAGTTGGTGCCGAACGAGTCCAGGCCGCCCGCCCTGTTGGTGCGGAACACCGGGCCGGTGTCACGGATCCAGCAGTCGTCGACGGGGATCGTGCTGATGACGGTGACCGACGTCCCGCAGGCGCTCTTCGCCTTGGAGACGCTCGCCGGGTTGGCGAGCATCACGACCGGTTCGTACTTCGCGATGGTCTTCGCGATGAGCGCGATGTTCGCCTGCACCCCGGAGAGCTTGTTGCCCCAGATGGAGGTCCTGTCGGGCCACGCCATCCAGGTCCGGGTGTGCCGGACGGTCTCGCACGGTACGGAGAAGGCACCGGCGGCCGCGCCCGCCGGCCGGCCGGCCGCGAAGGCCTGCCCGCCGACCGATGCCAGCGCGGCGCCCGCGGCCGTGAGGCCGGCCGCGGCCAGGAACCCTCGTCTGTCGAGCTTCCCTGCTACGTGCTCGTTCATCTCTGATCTCCGTTTCGTCAAGCGTGGATGCGCGATGGCGTGGAACGGGTGAGCCGATGGGTCGCGGGCGCTGACGCACCCGCGACCCCCCCTCACAGGGCGCGACGAGCGGCGGCGATGCTCCGGGGATCCCACCCCGGGCGGGGTACGGACTCCAGGAGCAGTCGCGTGTAGGGGTGTTGGGGGGCCGCGAGCACCTGCTGCGTCGGGCCCGACTCGACGATCCGGCCGCTGCGCATGACGATCACGTCGTCGGTCACGCAGCGCACGACGCCGAGGTCATGGGTGATGAACAGGTAGCCGATGCCGGTCTGTTCGCGGATGTCGAAGAGCAGGTTCAGGATCTGGGCCTGTACCGAGACGTCCAGCGCGGCCACGGCCTCGTCGAGGACGAGGACGGCCGGTTCGACCGCCAGCGCGCGGGCGATCGCGACGCGCTGGCGCTGTCCTCCCGACAGCTGCCGGGGCAGCGCGTCCGCCTCGCGGGAGCCGAGGCCGACCTGGTCGAGCAGTTCGGTGATCCGGCGCGCGTGGTCCGTGCCGGGGAAGTGCAGGGCGAGGGTCTCCCGCAGGGCCGCGCCCACGGTGGTGCGCGGATCCAGGGACAAGAAGGGGTCCTGGAAGACCATCTGGACCTCACGGGCCCGTGCGAGGCGGCGCGCCTTGCCGCGCGCGTGCTCGCCCCGGTCGCGGCCGTGGATCAGCACCCGGCCCTCGTCCGCGTGCTCCAGACCCACGACGATGCGGGCCGTGGTCGTCTTGCCCGAACCGGACTCGCCGACGATGCCCAGGGAGCCGCCCGCGGCCAGCCGGAACGACACGTCGTCCACGGCCCGGACGCTCCCGTAGGTCCGGTGCAGGCCCAGGACCTCCAGGACGGTCTTCGTCGCGGTCGGCGCGGTGCCGGCGCTGGTGTCAGTAGCGGTACTCATGGGTGGAGTTCCTTCCGCTGTGTCCCCGTCCGTTGGGTCCCCGCCCGCTCCCGTTCGCGTTCCTGCTCGGCGATCAGGTCGCCGTGGTGGCAGGAGGCGAGCCGGGCCGGCTCACCGGCGACCGGGAGCAGGGCCGGCGCCTCACGCGTGCACACGTCGGTCGCGAGTACGCAACGCGCGGCGAACGGGCAGCCGCTCAGTTCCTCCCGCAGGCTCGGCGGCCGGCCCTCGATCGCGGCGAGCCGCCCCCGGGGCGCGTCCAGGCGCGGGGTGGAGTTCAGCAGGGCCGTCGTGTACGGGTGACGGGGCCGGGCGAACAGCTCGGCGGCCGGGCCCGTTTCCACGATCCGGCCCGCGTACATCACGTACACCCGGTCGCTGATCGCGGCGGCGAGGCCGAGGTCGTGCGTGACGAACAGCAGCCCCGTTCCGAAGCGTTCGCGCAGATCACCGAGGAGGCCGATCACCTCGGCCTGCGTGGTGACGTCCAGTGCCGTGGTGGGTTCGTCGGCGAGGATCAGGGCCGGGTCGCCCATCAACGCGGCCGCGATCACGACCCGTTGCAGCATGCCGCCGGACAGCTGCCCGGGGTACTTGCGCAGGGCGCCCGCCGTGAGGCCGACGGCCTCCAGCATCGCCACCGCCCGTTCCTCGGCGACCGCCTTGCTCGCCTTGGCGTTCAGCCGCAGGCTTTCGGTGAGGAAGTCGCCGACGCGGCGCATCGGATTGACCGCCGCCCGGGGGTCCTGGAAGATCATGGCCGCCGTGCTGGTGCGCAGCACCCTCAACTGGCCCGGGGACATGGTGAGTACGTCGTCACCGGCCACCCGGACCTCGCCCTCCGTCCGGGCCCCGTCGGGGAGCAGTCGCAGCACGCTGCGCGAGGTCAGGCTCTTGCCCGAGCCGGACTCGCCGACCAGGGCCACGGTCTCCCGGGGGCCTACGGTGAGCCCGACGCCGTCGAGGACGGGCCGTACGGCGCCCGGCAGGTGCAGCCGCAGGCCCTCGATCTCAAGGGTGTTCAGCGGATTCGGCGGTGTCGGTGGGTTCGGCGTGTTCATCGGTCCCTCCTGGAGACCTTGTCGGCCCAGGCCTCGCCGACGACGTTGAAGGCGACCACGGTCAGCACGATGGCCGCGCACGGCACGATCGACGCGAGCGGGTAGCCGGCCTGGATGGCGGCGTTGCCGTCGAAGACCATGCGGCCCCAGTCCGGGGTCAGGGCCGGTACGCCCAGCCCGAGGAAGGCGAGGCCGGCCAGGTCGATCAGGGCGTAGCCGAAGTTGATCGCGGACTGCGCGAGGACGACGGGCATGACGGCGGGGACCACGTGGCGCAGGCAGATCTGCGCCCCCGAGTGTCCTTGCACCCGGTACGCCTCCACGTACGGCCGGGAACGCTCGGCCAGGACGAGGGAACGCGTCAGCCGGCTGACGTAGGGCAGGTAGGCGATGGCCAGGGCGATGACGGGGGCCAGCAGGCCCTCGCCGTAGACCGAGACGATCAGGATGGCCAGCAGCATGCCGGGGAAGGCGAAGACCAGCTCGGTGCTGCGGGAGAGCACCGAGTCCAGCCAGCCGCCCCGCCAGGCGGCGGCGGTGCCGATCGCCACGCCGGCCACGGTGGAGAAGGCGACCACGCCGAGCGGGCCGAGCAGCGAGGTGCGGGCACCCAGGACCAGCCGGGAGAAGGTGTCGCGCCCGGAGGCGTCGACGCCCAGGAGGTGGTCGGCCGAAGGGCCCGCGAGGGCGTTGCCCAGGTCGACGGAGTTGGGATCGTAGGGCGCGATCCAGGGGGCGAGCAGTGCGACGAGGACGACGAGCGCGACGAAGCCCGCACAGAACAGGGAGAGGGGGGCGCGGGAGGTCCGGAGCCGGGCGAGGCCCGGCCGGCGCACCAGGACGGAGCTCACGAGGCCTTCTTCGCGGGGCCGAGGGTGACCCGGGGATCGACCAGCGGATGGAGCAGGTCGACGACGAGGTTCACCGTCATGAACAGCGCGACCATGATGAGGGAGATGGCCTGCACGGTGGGGAAGTCCTTGGTGGTGGTGGACAGTTCGAGGAGCTGGCCGATGCCGCCCACACTGAACGCCGACTCCACCAGGATGGTGCAGACCAGCAGTGTGGAGACGATGAGCCCGCCGGTGGTGAGCACGGTGCCCAGCGCGTTGCGGAAGACGTGCCGCCGGATGACCTGGCTCGTGGACACGCCCCGGCTGCGGGCGACCGTGACGTGCTCCTGGCCGAGGACTTCGACCATCGCGGCCCGGGTGACCCGGGCGAGCATGCCGATCAGGTAGAGCGCCAGGGCGATGGCGGGCAGGGTCAGGTGCCACAGCATCTGCCCGAATCCCTCGCCGGCCCCGCCGGTGGGGAACCAGCCCAGCTTCACGGCGAACAGGCCCTGCAGCAGCACCGCCGCGACGAACGACGGGGTGCCGATGGCGACGGTGGTCGTCACCAGGATCGCGGAGTCGGCGGCCCCGCCGCGGACGGCGCCGATCCAGCCGAGGAGCAGCCCGAACACGAGGACCAGTACGAGCGCCATCGAGATCAGCATCAGGGTGTTGGGCAGCCGGTCCGCGAGGAGCCGCGACACGTCGGTGCGGTACGTGATGGAGCGGCCGAAGTCGCCTTGCACCACCTGGCCGAGCCAGTTCAGGTACCGCACCGCGAAGGGGTCGTCCAGGTGGTAGTGCTCGTTGATCGCCTGCAGGGCCTCCGGGGAGGCCGAGCGGCCGCCCAGGAGGAAGCTCGCCGGATTGCCCGGAGCCAGGTACAGAGCGCCGAAGATCACGAAGGAGGCGCAGAGCAGGGTGGCGGCCATTTCGGCCAGCCGGCGTACGGCGAAGCGCAGGAAGGTCATCGCGCGGCCGCCCCGATGTTCGCGGCCCACGGGGAGTAGAGGTAGGAGATGGTGGTGGGCGCGCCGGTGATCCGCTTGTTCAGGAAGACCGCGGTCGGCCACTCGGCGACCGGGATCCAGAGGACCTGGTCGGAGGCCTTCCTCTGGAGTTCGGCGGCCGCCGAGAAGCGCTTGGCCGGGTCGTACGCGGAGCGGGCCTTGTCGGCCAGCGAGTCGTAGGACGCGTCGCTGTAGCCGGCGTAGTTCTGGTAGGCCCCGGTCTGGAAGTTGCTCAGCAGGTCCATCGGGTCGGTGATGGAGTCGTAGTACGTCTCCGGGAACATGTCGATGCCCTCGCGCGCCGCGGGGTCGGTGAACAGCGCGGTGAACGCGTTGGGGGCGATGGTCTTCAGCTCGATCTTCAGGCCGATCCTGGTGCCGGCGTCCTGGATCGCGGTGGCCAGCACCGAGACGTCCTGGCCGATCGAGCTCGTGGCCACGGTCAGCGTCTTGCCCGTGGCGCCGGCCTCCTCGATCATCCGCTTGGCCGCGTCGATGTTCTGCTCGGGGGAGGGCAGGTTGTCGAAGGCGGACGCGCGGGCGGCGGCGGGGGCGCCGGCCCAGACCGCCTTGGTGGTGAGCGAGCTGGTGACGGTGCCCGCGCCGCCCAGGCCCGCCTTGACGAAGCCGCGGCGGTCCAGGGCCAGGGACAGGGCCCGGCGGACGCGGACGTCGCCGAGCGCGCCCTTCATGCTCGTGACGTTGACGTTGACGGTGCTGAGGCCCTCGCCGAAGTAGAGCGTGCCGGCGCCGCTCGCGCGCAGCCGGTCGTAGCTCTCGGTGGGGATCAGGTAGCCGCCGTCGGCCTCGCCGCTCAGCAGGGCGTTCGTGCGGGCGTTGGGGTCGGTGAGGAAGGTGAAGACGGCCTTCGCGGACTTGGCCTTGGTGCCCCAGTAGCCGTCGAAGCGCTGGAGCTCGATCGACTGGCCCTTGTTCCAGGTGCCCAGCTTGAAGGGGCCGGTGCAGTCCAGGCTGCCGGTGGTGCCGTAGTCCTCGCCCGCCTTCTGCACCCCGGCCTTGGAGGACACGACGCCCGCGGCGGTCGCCATGTACTGGGGGAACTGCGAATCGGGCTGCTTCAGCTTGACCGTCACCTGGAGCGGGCCGGTCTTGGTGACCGCCTCGACGTTGGAGAAGTTGCTGTTCCAGGCGGCCCCGTTCTGCGGGTCCATCTGACGGCCCAGGCTGAAGACCACGTCGTCGGCGGTCATCGTGCCGCCGTCGTGGAAGCGCACGCCGGGGCGCAGGTCGTAGACCCACGTCAGGTCGTTGGGGTTGGTGGCCTTCTCGGCCAGGCCCGGAGCCGTGGTGAGCTGCGGGGTCCACCGCATCAGGCTTTCGCAGACGTTCGACAGGATCGTGTTCGCCGGGTAGTCGAAGGCCGAGATGTAGTCCAGCGTCGGCGGTTCCGCGTAGACGGCCCAGGTGAAGGAGTCGATCTCACCCGCGGCGGCGGGGGTGCCGGCGGACAGTTTGAAGGAGGCGCCCTTCTGACTCCCGTCGCCCTTGGGCGGGCCGGAACACGCGGCGACCATGCCGAGGGCGGCCAGCGCGGCGACGGGCAGCGCGAACCGGCGGGGCGTGGAGCGGCGGGGCGTGGACCGGGGGGCGGGGGAGACGCCGGCGGCGTCGGTGCGACCGGAGGACCTGGCGGCTCTGGACCAGGGAAGGGATCTGGGCATCGGTGCTCTCTCTTCCATGCGGGGCGGGGAGGTACGGGCAGGCGGCGAGCGGGTCGAGGAGGGGAGGCTCGGATGCGGGCCGCCGGCCCGGGCACGGCGAAGGGGGCGAGCCGGTCAGACGGTGCGGCCGGCCGCGGGGATCTGCTGGGTGATGCAGTGCACGCCGCCACCGCCGTACGCGATCACGCGCGAGCGGACTCCGACGACCTTGCGGCCGGGCAGCGCGGACGCGATGACGGCGAGGGCGCCCTCGTCCTCGGTGGTGCCGGCGACCGGGACGACGACCCCGCCGTTGGCGATGTAGAAGTTCAGGTAGCCGACCTCGGTCTCCCGGCCGTCGACCTCGACGAGGTTGCTCTGCGGCAGGTCGATGATCGTGAAGGGGCGGCCGGCGGCGTCGGTGGAGCCCTCCAGGACGGCGCGGTTGACGCGCATGCGCTCGAAGTCGGGGTGGGCGGGGTCGCTCGGGAGCTGAACGACGACGGTGGCGGGGGCGACGAAGGCGCAGACGCCGTCCACGTGCCCGTCGGTCTCGACGTCCAGCAGACCGCCGTACGGCAGCCAGATGACCTTGGTGACACCGAGGCGGGCGATCAGCTCGGCCTCGATCTCCTCCTTCGTCATGTCCGGGTTGCGGTTCGGGTGCAGCAGGCACTGCTCGGTGGTGATCAGCGTGCCCTCGCCGTCGACCGTGATCGCGCCGCCTTCGAGGATCATCCGGGAGTCGACGCGGTCCACGCCCAGGTGGGTCAGCAGGGCCCCGGCGATCTTGTCGTCGGTGTCGTAGGGGAAGTGCTTGCCGCCCCAGGCGTTGAAGCGGAAGTCCACGCCCGCCCGCCGGCCGTCCTCACCGAGTACGAAGATCGGCCCGGAATCCCGGAACCAGGAGTCGTCGATCGGGAGCTCGATCACCTCGACGCCCTCACCGCACAGTGCGCGGGCCTCGTCGCCGCTGCCGGGCAGGGCGACCATGGTGACCGGCTCGAAGGCGGCGATCGCGTTGGCGACGTGGGCGTACTCGACCTTCACCTCGTCGAAGACGTCGCCCCACAGCTCCTGCCGGGTCGGCCACGCCATCAGGCAGCCCTCGTGGTCCGTCCACTCGGCCGGCATGCGGAAACTGGTCATGATCCACTCCTGTTTGAAAATTCAGTCAGTGTTTGTAAGGGGTGCCCGCATCGTCCACCAAACTGAAAATTCAGTCAATGGTTCTCGCCAAGCTGATGCGGAAACGGTCACACCGGGTGTCGGGCAGGGTACGGAAGGGCCCCTGAATCGGCATGATCACGGCGGTATCACCGGAAAGGGGTGCCTGATGTTACGGTCAGGAAAAGCCCCAGGTGACGGAGTCGACGGGTAGAGTGACCCTTCGTGTCAGACCGTCGAACGGAAATACTCAGAGCCGCCACGCGAGTGATCGCGCGCCGCGGCGTGCGCGGGCTCCGGGTGGGGGAGCTCGCCGCCGAAGCGGGCGTGTCCACCTCGCTGATCTACTACCACTTCACCGACCGCGCCGGGATCCTGCGCCGCACGCTGGAGTTCATCAGCGACCGCGCCGATCGCTACACCGCCGAACGCGAGGACGGCTCGGACGGTCCGGAGAGCCCCCGCGACGAACTGAAGCGGACCCTGCTCCTCGAACTCCAGGACGCCCCGGAGGTACGGGAGAACAGCACCGCCTGGGGTGAGCTGAGGGCCAGCGCCGTATTCGATCCCGACCTGCGCGAGGACGTGGCCAAGGCCACGCACAGCTGGGTCCACGAGATCTCCTACCTCCTCGCCCAGGCCCGCCCCACCGGCACGGCCCCCGAGCACGCGGCCGCCGCCGAACGCCTGACGGCCCTCCTCGAAGGCCTCAGCGTCCGGTGGCTGAGCGGCTCGCTGCCCCTGGACCACGCGCGCCGGCTCCTCGCCGACGCGATCGACGGGGAACTGGCCGCATGACCGACCGGGCCGCCGGAGCGGTGATCGTAGACGCCCTGGAGCTGGTGTCCGACCCGGAGCGGGCGGCCCGGTTCGCCGCGTCGGCGCACCGGATCCTGGCCGAGCTGGTGGCCGGGGGAGCCGCGCTGGGCTGGGTCGAACCGCCCGGGCCGGACCAGGTGGCGCAGCTGCTGGACGGCGTCGTGGCCGCCGTGCGGAACGGGGACGCGGCCCTGCGCGCCGCCTGCCTCGGAGACCGGCTCGTCGGGCTCGGGTACTGGCAGCGCTACGGCCGCCCCACGCACCGGCCGCACGCGGACCTGGAGAAGCTCGCGGTCGCCGCCGATGCCCACGGGCTCGGGCTCGGCCGGGCGCTGACCGCCGCTCTCGTCGAGGACGCCCGCAAGGCCGGGATCGAGGTCCTCACGCTGGATGCGCGAGGAGACAACACCCGGGCCCTGGGGCTGTACGCCTCACTGGGCTTCACCGAGTACGGGCGGCTGCCCCGCTTCGTCGCCGTCGGCGAACGCCGCTACGACAAGGTGTTCTGCATGCTGGACTTCCGCCCGCCCGTACGAGGGGCCGCGTCTCAGAGGAAGTAGAGCCGGCCGAGCGAGATGGAGTCGGCCGGCTCGGAGACCAGCGGCTCCCCGTCGAGCGACACCAGGCCCGTGCCGGGATGGACGTCGACGCTGCCGGTGCGGCTGTTGCGGAGCATGTGCTTCGGCCCGATGCCCCGGGTCCCGCGGACCGCGACCCGGCGGCGCCGGGTGGGCATCATGTCGCCGTTCTGGACGGCCGCTTCCGCGACGAACGCCACGGATATGTCGGCCGCGGTGGCCCCGTACGCGCCGAACTGGGGCCCCAGGACCAGCGGTTCGCAGCGGTCGGTCGACGCGTTCGGGTCACCGGTGACCCCGTAGGCCGGGAAGCCGCCCTTCAGGACCAGTTGGGGCTTGGCGCCGAAGTACTCCGGCCACCACATCACCAGGTCCGCGAGCTTGCCGACCTCGATGGAGCCGACCTCGTGGGACAGGCCGTGGGCGATGGCCGGGTTGATGGTCAGCTTGGCCATGTAGCGCAGCACGCGCTCGTTGTCGTCGCCGCTCTCCGCCGTGCCGTAGGAGCCCTCGCCGTCCAGCGGGCCGAGCTCGGTCTTCATCTTCCCGGCCATGGCGAAGGTGCGGCGTACGGTCTCGCCCGCGCGGCCCATGCCCTGGGCGTCGGAGGAGGTGATCCCGATGACCCCGAGGTCGTGCAGGAGGTCCTCGGCCCCCATCGTCCCGGCGCGGATCCGGTCGCGGGCCATGGCGGCGTCGCCGGGCAGGTCGACCTTCAGGTCGTGCGCCGAGACGATCATGCCGAAGTGCTCGCCGAGCGCGTCCCGGCCGAAGGGCAGGGTGGGGTTCGTCGAAGAGCCGATGACGTTCTCCACGCCGGCCATCTTCAGGACGTTGGGGACGTGGCCGCCGCCGCAGCCCTCGATGTGGAAGGCGTGGATGGTCCGGCCGTCCAGCACCCGCAGGGTGTCCTCGACGGACAGGCACTCGTTCAACCCGTCCGTGTGCAGGGCGACTTGTACGTCGTGTTCCTCGGCCACGCGCAGGGCGGTGTCCAGGGCGCGGGTGTGCGCGCCCATGTCCTCGTGGACCTTGAAGCCGGAGGCGCCGCCTTCGGCGAGGGCCTCGATCAGCGGGGCCGGGTCCGAGGAGGAACCGCGGGCCAGGAAGCCGATGTTGACGGGCCAGGCGTCGAAGGCGTTGAAGGCGTGCTTGAGCGCCCACGGCGAGTTGACCCCGACCGCCCAGACCGGGCCGAACTCCTGGCCGATGATCGTGGTGACCCCGGAGGCCAGGGAGGCTTCCATGATCCGCGGGGAGAGCAGGTGGACGTGGGTGTCGATGGCGCCGGCCGTGACGATCATGCCCTCGCCGGAGACGATGGTCGTCCCCGTGCCGACCACGACGTCGACCCCGTCGAGGGTGTCGGGGTTGCCGGCCCGGCCTATGGCGTGGATGCGCCCTTCGCGGATGCCGATGCTGGTCTTGCGGATGCCGAGGACGGCGTCGATGACCAGGGCGTTGCTGATGACGATGTCGCAGGTGTCGCGGACGGCGGCGGCCTTCAGGTGCAGTCCGTCGCGGGCCGTCTTGCCGAAGCCGGCCAGGAACTCGTCCCCGGGCCTCTGCGAATCGGACTCGACCCGGACGATGAGCCCGGAGTCGCCGAGCCGGATCCGGTCGCCGGCCCGGGGGCCGTGGACGGTCATGTAGTCGTGCGGGTCGGTGCTGTCCGCCGGGGCGGCGCCCGGTCGGCCGTGGCAGCCCGCGGAGTCGAAGACGCTGCCGCTCATGCCTGCTCCTGTCCTTGTGCCTGTTCCTTGGACGAATTCGCGCTGTCCTCGTACGAGGTGAGGTATCCCGTGGCCCGGGCCTTGGCCAGGGCGGCCTCGCGCGCGCCGGGCGCGTCGAGGGGGCCGTCGACGAGACCGGCGAAACCGATGGCGACGCGCGCCCCGCCGATGGGCAGCAGGTCCACCACGACGGTGGCGCCGACGTCGAAGCGCACCGAGGAGCCGGCCGGCACGGCGAGCCGGGTGCCGTAGGCGGCGGCGCGGTCGAAGGCGAGGCGCGGGTTCGACTCGAAGAAGTGGAAGTGCGAGGTGACGCTGATGGGCACGCTCGACGTGTTCCGTACGGCCAGGCGCACGGTCGGCGCGGCGGGGCCGTAGCCCTCGCCGTCACCCGGCAGACCGGCGCCCGGGGCGTCGGCCCCGAGCGAGCCTTCCTGCCGGAAGGGGTCGTCGATGACGCAGAGCCTCGTACCGTCGTCGAAAACGGCCTCGACCTGGATCGAGGTGACCACGTCGGGGACCCCCGGCAGCACCTCTTCGGCGCTGAGTGCGTGGCGGCCCGCAGCGATCGCCTCGGCCAGCCGGCGGCCGTCCCGCGCCGCCTCGCACACCGTGTCGGTGATCAGCGCGGTGGCTTCGGGGACATTGAGCTTCACGCCGCGCGCGCGGCGGGCGCGGGCCAGTTCCGCCGCCGTGAAGATCAGCAGCCGGTCCCGCTCGGTCGGTGTCAGTCGCATCGCATACGGCCTCATCTGTGAAGGGCGGGGCGGACCGCCCCGGTGTACTGCCGGTACCGGAACTGCCGGTACCGGCATCGGCGGGCTCTACGGGCTCTACGGGCGCGGTTCGGCCATCGTCGAGCAGTGGATGCCGCCGCCCCCGGCCATCAGCCGGTCGACGTCGAGCTGCACCACGGTCCGCCCGGGGAAGGCGGCCGCCAGGGTCCGCTTCGCCGCCGCGTCCTTGACGGAGTCGCCGAACTGGGCGGTGATGACGGCCCCGTTGACCACGTGGAAGTTCATGTACGAGTCGACGAAATCGGGGTTCTTCGACCGCACGGTGTCGGGACCGTCGACCTTGATGACGGTCAGCCGCCGGCCCCGGGCGTCCGTGGCCGCCGAGAGGATCGCGAACTGTTGGCGGGCATCGCGCGCCCAGACGTCGTCGCGGCTCGCCGGCGGCACCTGGACCATGACCACACCGGGGCGGATGAAGCGGGAGGTCACGTCGATGTGGTCGTCGGTGATGTCCTTGCCCTTGATGCCCGGCACCCAGATCATCTTGTCGGCGCCGTACGCGTGCAGGACCGCGTCCTCGACCTCGGCGCGACTCCAGCCCCGGTTGCGGTTCTTGTTGACGAGGCTGCTCTCCGTGGCCATCACGGTTCCGTCGCCGTCGGTCTCGATCGACCCGCCCTCGCCGACGAAGTCGGTCTTGCCGAAGGGGAGATGGGCCTCGTACGCGACGCTCTCCGCGACGTGGGCGTCGTAGGAGTGGGCCTGCTTGTTGCCCCAGCCGTTGAAGTTCAGGCCGATCGCGTCGAGCCCGCCGCGGCCGTCCCGGCGGAAGACCGGGGCGATATCGCGCATCCAGAGGTCGTCGGTGCCGATGGCGGTGGTCACGGTCGCGCCCGGGCCGCACCAGGAGCGGGCGGTGGCGGCCGTCGAGGAGTCCGGTGCGCACATGATGACGGGCTCGTAGCGCGCGATCGTCTTCGCGATCAGCGCGATGTCCTCCTGGACCCCGGCCAGCGCGCGGCCGCCCCAGATGGACGAGCGCGAGGGCCAGGACATCCAGGTGCGGGTGTGGGGAACGTCGTCGAGGTCCACCCGCCAGCGCTGCACCCCCGCGCTCGGCGCCCGGACCGCGCCCGGGACCGCGGCGGCCGCGGTGCCGACCGCGACCCCGGCCGCTCCGAGTCCGGCGGCCCCCAGGACGATCCTGCGGGAGGGGTTGGAGCCGAACAGCCGGCCGAGGAGGGAGCGGCTGTCGTCGGGGGAGTCGGGCATCGATGAGCCTCCGGATCGCGTGGGGGAGCCGGCCGAGAGCGGCCATGGCCAGACTCTGTCACTGACTGAAAATTCAGTCAAGGCGCGCGACGTGCGTGATCCCTTGAGGTGACCGGTCCGGTCCGGTTCGGTTCGGTCCCGACCGGTTCAGGATCCAGTGGAGCTCAGCGGTGGGGGATCAGGCGCGGGAGAGGCGGTCCAGCTCGGCGGCGATGGACGACACCATCAGCTCACGGGCGTGCGTCAGGGGCAGGCTGCCGCTGAGCCAGCGCGAGCTCAGCCCCTCCACCAGGGCGGTCAGCCGCTCGGCGGCACTCGACAGGGCGCCGGCTCCGGCCATGGGGCGGACCTGCCCGAGCAGCTCGCTCACTTCCTGGATCCACACGAGGGTGGCGCCGGCGAGGTCTTCCCGCAGGTCGGGGTCGAACACCGCGCTGGCCCGCAGCTCTCCCCAGGCCGTGCTGTTCTCCCGTACCGCGGGGTCGTCCTGGAACTCCAGCAGGAGCGTCTGCTCCAGCTCGCCCATGGGGTCGAGCGGGGGATCGGCGGGGTCCCGCTCCGTGGTGTACCGGCCGGCGCGGTCGTTGATGAACTCCAGGGTGGCGCGGAGGATCCCCGCGCGGTCCTTGAAGTGGTAGTAGATCAACGCCGTGGACACCCCGGCCTCGGCCGCGAGCTCCTCCACGCGCAGGCCGCGGACGCCGCGCCGGGCGATGACCCGCGCGGCGCCTTCCATGATTGCCGTTCGACGATCAGCCACGGTCCGACACCTTACCCGGAGGGCGGGGGCCCGAGTGGATCCGGACTGACCGAAGGTCTGGTCAGCGCTCTTGGGAGATCGTGAGGCGGGAGGGCAGTGATGCGACGCCTTGAAGCATGTCGGTGGGCAGGTCGATATCGAAAGACTCCAGGCTGACGATGTCCCCCAGTGGGGAGACGTCGAGGCCGGGCGTGAGGGCCCCCGAGTACACACCGGAGACGAGAGCGGGGAAGGCGTGCGGCAGTCGGTCGAGCACCTGCTGTGCGGCGGATGTACCGCCGTCGTCGTGGAGGGCGAGGGCGGTGACCTGTGCCAGGACGACGTCCGGGGGAAGGGTCTCCAGCGAGACGGCCTCCAGTGCGAGGGTTCGGAGTGCGGGCAGCTCTGCCATCTCCTGCCAGTCCTCGGCGGATGTCCGGTCGGACCGGTAGGTGAGGGACGTCAGGGCGGCGAAGCGGGAGAGTCCCTTCAGGCCCTGCTCCGAGACGGCTCCCTCCGTCATGTTCAGGTGGTGCAGGGGGGCGCGCGGGTGGAGGGATTCCGGGGACCAGTCCAGCGGTACGCCGCCGGAGAGCCAGAGGTGCGTCAGCGTCGGCAGCCGGTTCAGCGGGCTCAGGTCCATGGTGGTCGAGCCCTCGATGGCCAGGCGGCTGATCGGAAGCCCGATGAGAGGGGAAAGGTCCGCGAGTGCGGGGCAGCTGAGGGCCGAGAACGATGTGAGGTCCGATTGGGCCCGCAGGAATTCCAGATCCGTCAGCGGGAGACTCGTCAGCTGGAGCTTCGTGATCTTGTTCCGGGAAAGGTGCGACGTGAGCGCCTCCACGGACACGGCCTTCCTGACGTCCAGCGCCTTCGCGCGGAGGTTCAGACGCTCCAGATGGAGCAGCTGCGCGTCGGAGGTGATGCTGTAGTCGAGACCGTCCGGGTCGAGGTGTGCGATGACCTCATCCGCGTACAGGGCGCTGTCGAACCGGGACCAGGCCCACATGAGCTGGCTGCGCACCTTGAGGGAGGGGTGTCCGGAGTAGCGGGCCAAGAAGGGTATGGCGGCATCGGACGCGACCCTGGAAGCAGCGATGACGGTGTAGTAGCAGTCCGATTCGTCCAGGCCGTCGGGGCCGGGCAGAAGGTCCAGGACCAGTGGCCCCCAAGTACCCAAGTCGCGGGCATCGAACCTGTCGCGCGGCGTGATCAGCCGGGTGATGCGTCCCTCCACCGCTTCGCGGACCGCCGGCTCAAGCGTCGTGGCGTGCTCCAGACATGCGGCGGCGAGGAGGTGCACGCGGCGGTCTCCGGTGCGGTCACCGAGGCTCAACAGGCCCTCGAAGAGGGTCACCCGCTCGCGGGGCCGGGCCAGCGCGACGGCCATGCGGATGACGTCCTCCCACTGGTCGTCGGCGGCATGACTGGCGAGCAGCCCGAAGTCGCCCTCCTCGACCGCGGCCCGCGCGCCCAGGAAGTCCTGGAAGGTGCGGTGGATGAAGTCCACCGTTCCCGGGGCCGGTTCGCTGAGTAGGCCGCTGCGCTGGAGGAAGTGGTCGAAGACGGCTGACGGATCACCCAGTGCCGCCGCCTCCGGGACGGCGGGGAGGGCGCGGCCGATGATGTCCTCGGCCTGGGTGCGGTCCATTTCCGTACGGCCGTTCTTGATCAGCCAGTAGGCCAGGCGTTGGAGCAGCTCCAGTTGAGGCTCCTCCCTGAGGTCGGGGACGTTCATGTCCCGCTCCCGGTCGCGGCGGCTGATCAGCATCGATAGCGCGGCCTCGTACAAGTCCTTGCGGCCGTGAGGGAGATAGCCGCGTCGATCGCGGTGAAGCGCGCAGATCAGGCCGCACATCAGGGGGTTGGTGGCCAACATGCCGAGGTCGGCCTTCGAGCGGACGGCGGTGAGGAGCTGGGCCTCGTACGCATCGAGTTCGGCTGCGGACTCGGCCCCGCCGCGGGCGGCCGCGTGCCAGCGCTTGATGAAGGTGGCGGTGTCGGCGCGTCCCATGGAGGACAGGGCCAGTTCGCTGAACCCTTCTTCCGTGAGCCAGTCCTGGCCCACGGCCGACGGGCGCGAGGTGACCAGCCAGCGGTTGTCGCCGTCGTACGTGTCGATCAGGTCCCGCAGCCAGCGACGGGTCCGCTCGCGCTCGGGCTCCGGTATCTCGTCGATGCCGTCCACGAGGACCAGCCCCCGCCCGGCGGTGAGCACCCGGTGCTCCCATCCGGCGGGCTGGGAGCCGGTGAGGGGGCAGCCGATCGCGGCGAGGAAGTCCTTGGGGGCCGGGAGCCGTTCGCCGTGGCGGGTGAGCGTGCGCAGGGGGAGTACGAAGGGGATCCGGTCGCGGAGGTACGCCGGCAGGTCCGTGCGGTCCTGCTGTGCGGCGGTGACCGCAAGCCACTGCACGAGCGTGGTCTTTCCCGAACCGGCCTCGCCCCGCAGGAGGACGCGGGGGGTGCGGGCCAGCGCCTGATCCGCGGGCTGGGGTTCCAGGGTCCGCTGCACCGCGAGGAAGTCCTCCGCGGTCTCGTAGGCGTCCCAGGAGATCTCCGTGCGCCCCAGTGGCGCCGCCTCCAGGCTGAGGTAGGCAACGTCCAGCGGCCAGCGCGTCGGTGAATTGCTGAGGTCGATGCCGTAGATGGTGAGCTTGGAGTGCTTCTTGGCCACGTACGGCAGGTACGTGGCCTCGAACGCGACGTCCGCCGCGTCGGGGAGCGGGGTGCGGCGGATCAACTCATCAGTTTTTGATGTGAGTTCGTCCATCGCTCGGGTCTGGCTGACCAGGGCACGGGCCGTGAAGGTCTTGCGCTGGGTGAAGAACTCCAGGATGTGCAGGGAGGCGAGGCCGAGCAGGGCTTCGTAGACGTGCGTGGCGTCGGCCGAGAGGTGGCGCTCCGGGCGGTCGGCCGCGCGGCGCAGTTCGCGGGCGAAGGCCTCCGGGCCGAGGCGGACGGCGTCGACGTCCGTGATCGTGAGGTCGCCCAGGGCATGCAGGGTCGCGGCGAGGGCGTCGGTGACGGCCTCCTGCTCGTCCGCCGGGATCCGGCGTTCGCCTGTGCTGAGGGCCTGCTGTACGAGGGTGGCGGCCAGGGTGCGTACGTCGGACTCGGTGAGGGTGCGCTTCTCACCCTTGAACGAGACGTATCCGGAGAGCCGGACCGGCTTGTCGACCAGACCCGCGCCCGGGGCGTCCGAGACGAAGAACTTCCTGACGAGCGGGCCGATCACGGACGTTGCCAACTTGAGGCCGATGGCTGTGGGTTCCACGTGTGCCCCCCCGTAGAGCTGTGACCGGTGCCGTCGTGATTCTAGAGTGCGCGGCGCCCGTGCCGCCGGGATCGCGGGCTGCGGCATCATGGCCACGGGATCGGGTGCGGGGAAGGGAGCGCGGTGGCACAGGACGAGGTGCGCGGCAGAGTCGTGGTGGCCGGGCGGTACCGCCTGGAGGACAGGCTGGGCCGGGGCGGTATGGGTACCGTCTGGCGGGCCACCGACGAACTGCTCGGGCGTCCGGTCGCCGTCAAGGAACTGCACGTGGGCGAGGGTGACGGTGACGGCGTGGCCGCGGGGGCGCTGCGCGAGGCGCGGGCCGTGGCGCAGGTGCGGCACCCCCACGTCGTCGTGGTCCACGACGTCGTCGAACACGACGGGCGCCCCTGCATCGTCATGGAACTGGTCGACGGCGGTTCGCTCGCCGACCTGGTCTCCGCCGGGAAGACCCTCACCCCGGTCGAGACGGCCAGGACCGCCCTCGCCCTGCTCGGCGCCCTGACCGCGGCGCACGGCCGGGGCGTGCTGCACCGGGACGTGAAGCCGGCCAACGTCCTCATGGAGTCGGGGACCGGCCGGGTGGTGCTCACCGACTTCGGCATTGCCCGCTTCTCCGGGGCCACCACCATCAGCCAGACGGGTGCCTTCGTCGGCTCGCCCGAGTACACGGCTCCCGAGCGGATCCAGGGAGCCGCGGCCGGGCCGGCCGCCGACCTGTGGTCGCTCGGCACGCTCATGTGCACCGCGCTGACCGGGGAATCCCCCTTCCGTCGCGATTCGCTGGGCGGCGTCCTGCATGCCGTCGTCTCCGCCGAGATCCGCCCGCCCGCCCAGGCCGGGCCGCTCCTGCCGGTCATCCGGGGCCTGCTGGAACGCGACCCGGAGCGGCGGATGGCGGCGGCCGAGGCGGACCGGCTGCTGTCGGCTTATCTGGCCGGGGGGAGTCCCGTGCCGGGCGGGGACAGCCCCGTACCGGCCGACCGTGTGCCCGTACCCGCCGACGGGGTCCCGGCCTCCGTGCCCGCCCCCTCCTCCGTGCCCGCCTCCGCCTCCGAGGGGCTGACCGCCCCGGCCGTGCCCCCGCGCCCGACGGCCCGCCAGCGGGTCGCCGGGCGGTCGGGCCTGCGCCTCGGGCTGATCGCGGCCGCCGCCGTGCTGGTGGCGGCCGGGGTGGTGGTGGGCGCCGACCCGCTGCGCTCACTGCTCGGTGGGGAGGAGTCGGGGCGCGGATCGCGGAGTGCGGTGGCGACCCCCGACGGCTCCGCGACCCTGCCCGCGCCCCTGCCCTCGCCCCCGGGCGGGGCCGGCTCCACCCCGAGTGCGGTGGGTGGGACCCTGAGCGTGCCGCCCTCCGGGTACCGGACCTTCGCCGACCCGCAGGGCTTCGCCATCGCCGTGCCCGAGGGGTACCAGCGGGCCACCGACGACCAACGGGTCTTCTACGTCTCCCCGGACGGGGCTTTCCGCATCGGGATCCGGGTGAAGATGCCGGTGCCCGGCGGCCCGCTCGGCGTGATGCGACAGGCCCACGCCAAGGGCCCGGACACCAACCCGGGCTACCGCGCCGGCACGGTCGTCTCCACGACCCACCACGAACTTCCGGCGGCACTGTGGGAGTTCACCTGGAACGGCTTCACCCCGGCCGAGGGAGACCGGCACACCTACGACCTCTGCTGGGACCAGAACGGCCGGATGTACGACATCTGGGTCTCCGCCCCGGTGGGTGAACTCATCCAAGCAAAGCGTCACTTCGACACCGCCGTGGCCACCTTCGTACCCGGCGTACCAGGCTCCGTCACCCCCTGAACCCGGTCCCCCTCCCCACCGGCTCCGGTCAGGTGTGCAGCACCACCAGCCCGTCGAGCCCGTCGGTATGGCGCAGGCTGCCCGGCGCCAGCGGGGCGAAGGTGCGCGGGAGCGCCAGGCCCGGGGCCCCGTCGCCCTCGGGGGCGTCGAAGAGGTACGCCGCCTCCGAGGCGCTGTCGCTGACCAGATGGGGCCCGTCCGCCCCGGCCGTGGCCCGCGTCAGCGGGGTCCGGAAGAGGCTGCGCAGCTGGCGCAGGGTCTCCGCCGTGACCGGTACCGGCATCGGCAGCGGCTCCGGATCCGCCGGGCCCCGCGAGGACTCCGGGCCGGCTGCCGCGTCGGCCGGGCCCGTCCCGCCCGGGCCCGTCCCGCCCGGGCCGTCGGCCGCGAACACGGCGTCGATGGCGGCCGTACCGTCCGCGCCGTCGGCGTCGTCCGTCCCTTCGGTGCCGTCCGGCGGGATCGCCCCCGCCAGCAGCAGCGCCAGCAGCACCGGAACCGCCTTGAGCCGGAGCGCCTCCGTGGCCCGGCCCAGCCGGTGCGCGTGCCCGCCGGGCAGCGACAGCGCGAGGCTGCCCGCCGCGTCTCCGAGCGCGAGGGGCACGGCCGCGCACACCACGCCGGGGGCGTACTCGCGCAGGTCGAAGACGGGGGCCCCCGGGGCCACCGCGTCGAGCGCGCTGAACAGGGCCCGGCTGTCGGTGATGGTCCGCTCGGTGAGCCGGGCGGGCCGGTGCCGGGCCACGTGGTCGGCGCGGCCGTCGTGATCGAGCTGGCTCAGCAGGCACTTGCCCACCGCACTGGCGTGCGCGGCGTCCCGGAAGTCCACCCATTCCCGTACCGGCGGGGCGCCGGGCCCGTCCGCCATCTGGGTGATCCGGACCTCGCCCTCCGCGTACCGGCTCAGGTACACGGCCGCGCCGGCGCTGTCCCGCGCCAGGGCCAGCGTGCGCTGCAACTGGGCCGCCAGGCCCCGGCCGCCCGGGGCCGCGAGCCGGTCGAGGGCCGGCCCGGGGGCGTAGACCCCGACGCCGGAGCGGTACGCGTACTCCTCCTCGCAGAGCATCGACAGCAGCGGCCCGAGCTCCGCCTCGGCCAGGCCCGCCTCCCGCCCGAGCCGCCCGGACCGTACGCCGAGCGGCCGCCGCTGCAGGACCCGTACGACGGCCAGGGCGCGCCGCGCCGCCGCCAGGGCCTCGCCCCCGCCGGGCTGCACCACGGTCCCGCGGGCCGCCGCCGTCAGCGCGGGGTGGCGCAGCGGGCCCGCCCCCAGCCGGGGCGGCCGCGGCGGGAGCGGTGGGGCGGCCGGCGGCCGGAACGCGTCCAGTGCCAGGGACACCCCGGGCCTGGGCAGCGGCACCGGGCCCAGGTCGGGGTCGTCGAGCTGGTCGACGTAGCGCAGGACCGCCGCCTGCGCGCACAGCCGCACCTCCCGGAGCTCCCGCCGTCCGCCCGGCCGGAAGCGGCGCCGGCCCAACTCCCGGGCCCAGAAACGGGCGTCGTGGTGCTCGCCGCGCCGCGAGTGGTCGAGGAAGAGGCAGTACGCGGCGTGCGTGGTGCGGCTGCGCCCGGACCCGGCGGCGAACTGCCACCAGAACCGGGCCCCTTCGCGCAGTCCGGCCAGGTGCAGCAGACAGCCGAAGACCACGGCTCCGGGCAGGTCGGCGTGGCCGTCGCTCTCGAAGGCGTCGAGCCGCTCCCGGGCCCCGGTGGCGCACACGGAGGCCAGACAGGCGGCCTTGAGGTCGCGTCCGGCCCGCTCGGAGTCCAGCGGCAGATCGCGCAGGGGGTCGCTCCAGCCCAGCGTGCGGCGCCGGGCGTGGGCGCCGCCGCGCCGGGGGGCCGGTGCGGAGCCCGGCTTCGACGCCGGAGCCACGGAGTCGGCGCCCCGCAGCAGCCGGGTCTCCGCCGCGCCCAGGTCGTAGTGCGGATAGCGGTCGCGCACGCTCGCCCGGGCCAGGAACTGCTCCAGGGAACGCGGGAGTCCGCCGTCCTCGCGGCGGGTTCCGCGGCTCGTGTTGCGGTTCATGACTCGGCGGACGCGTCGAGCAGCCGGGCGAGGCGCCGCTGGGCCTGGCCGAGCTGCGAGCGGACCGTGGCCTCGTCCACACCCATGATCGCGGCGGCTTCGCCGGGGGTGCACTGGAGCCCGTACCGCAGCAGCACGGCGTCGCGCTGGCGTTCGGCGAGCCGGGAGACGGCGGAGTAGAAGCGGATGGTGTCGGTGAGCACCTCGTACTGGTCGGCTTCCGCGTGGGCCTCCTTGAGCGCCGCCTCGAAGGCACTGGTGTCCATCGGCTCCGGCCAGGGGCTGCGGCGGAACTGCCGGTCGATCAGCCGCTGTTTGAGGACGGTCCACGCATAGGCATCGAGCCGGTCCATGTGCAGCATCCGCAGCCATTCGCCCATGATCGAGTCGAAGGCGGCGTCGACCGCTTCCTCGGCCGCCGCGTCCGAGCCCAGCTGCAGGTACGCGAACCGCATGTAGGCCGGGCGCCGGTCGGCGTGGAAGGCCCAGTACGACAGGCGCGCCGTCGAATCCCACTGGCTCATGGGCGCCGGCCGCCGTCGCCGGCTCGGCAGACCCACGGCCCCGCCACCGGACTCCTCCGGACCGCTGCCATCGCTCACCGCTCCACCCCATCCCGTGTGCGGGGCAAGGAAATCAGCGCGGGCGCACTCGGAGGGCGCAGAGACGAAAGCTGGAAGAATTACGTTCGGTGATGATCGCTTGATGATCGATGTCGATCACGCACACGCTCAACCAGCGCAAACGCATATGCCGTTCTCCTGTGCGTCCCTTTCGTTCCCCGCCGGAGGGCACGGCGTGTGACCATCCCAAGATTCACTCGTTTGTCGGAGGGTGGGTACAACACAGCGATTCGGCTCCACCGCCGTGGAGCAGGCCGAGGCCGTCCTCGTCGAGCACTACCCCCAGTTGGTACGGCTCGCCTACGTGACGCTCCCGGTCACGCTGGGCCGCCATGCCCGGGTCCTCCTCGCGCACAAGGCGGTCCAGCGAGCACTCCCGCGCGGCGGACGCGGCAGTACCCAGGCTCCGGCCGGGCCCGACGGGCCGGGCGGCCCCCTGACCGAGGTGCGCGTACGGGTCCTGCGCGCGAGCCTCGCCCCGTCGGGCCGGGCCCGTCTGGCCGCGGCCGGGCTCGGGTGGCCGCCGGTGCCGCCCTTCGTCTGGGGGCTGCGGCTGTGGCCCCCGGCGGGTGGGATCGACGAGCCCGCGCGGGCGCTGGGCGCGGCTCCGGGGCCGGTCCGGGCCGCGTTCGTCCTGCACGGCATGGACGGCCTGCCCGAGGAGGCGGTGGCCCGGCTGCTCGGGCAGGCCGGGGTGGCCGACCCGGCGGACGCCGTGCGCGAGGCGCTGGCCGCCTGGCGCGAGTGGTCCCCGGGGCCGGGGCGGGAGACGGGCTCGCAGCCACCGGGGGTGTGGGGCGGTACCGGTATCGCCCCAGGTGCGCGCGCCCGTGCCGGGGAGGCGGCTGGGGAAACGCTCCTGCGAGGGCCGGGCGGCGTCGAGTTCGACGCCGCCGTGGTCAGCGCCCGCCCCACGGACCTGCTGCGCCGGCGCCGCCGGACCCGGGCCGGCTGGACCGCCGCGGCCGCGCTGGCCCTGGCCGCCGGGATCCTCGCGGCCGACGGATCGCCGCCCCGCCCCGAGGCCTCGCCGCTCGCCGGACCGGCCGTCGCCGGGGCCCTGGACCCCGCCCGGCTGGTCCGCGTGCCCGCCGAGGCCTGGGCGGACACCGCCCGCGTCGACTTCACCGCCTGGCCCGCCCGCGGCGCCCGCACCGCCGACCGGGGCCTGCTCGCCCGCGCGCTGGCGGCCTGGGCCGCCCGGCCCCGGGAGGTGGCGGTGACGGCCGCGCCGGGGACGGCCACCGACGCACCGCTGCGCGCGCCGCAGCTCCTGTACGCGGGCGACGTCGCCGGGCGGGCCGTCGTGCTGCTGCTCGACGGGGACCGGGTGGTGCGCTACGGCGAAGCAGCCGACGGGCCGCGCGGCCGGGAGCTCGCGTTCGCCCGTACCGACGAGGCGAACGTGACCACCGCCGCGGCGCTGACGCTGAGCCGCACCCCGGGGAACGGGAGCGCGGACGGGGGCCGGGCCAGGTACCTGCTCGCGCCGTGGATCGCCCGGGCCGGCACCCGCGACCTGCTCCGGACGGGGGAGGGGGCCAAGCCGCTGGCCGTCACCGCCGACGGGGTCACCGAGGAGACCGCGGTGCCGCGCATGGGCGGCGCCGACGGAGCCGACGGCGGTGGCGGCGCCGGCGGAGCCTGCGCGGCGTGGCCCGTACTGGAGCTGACCTCCTCCGCCCGCATCGTGGAGAAGCACGCCTTCGTCCTCGCCGACCTGGGCGCGCTGACCCCCGTACACCTCACTTACACGCCGCTGCCCGACGGTCCCGCGGCGGTGGCCGCGCGCCAGCCGCGCGAGGCCACCGGTCCGGCCGCGCGGGCCGCGTGGGCGCCGGTCGCCTGCCGGCTGCGGGAGTACCGGGCGGGTGGGGTACGGGCCGTCAACGTCTGGGACTTCGCCGGCTCCGAACTCCCCGACGGAGCGGGCCGGGCCGTCTGGACCTGCACCCGGGCCTCCGGCTGGGCCGGCCCGGGCGACGTCCTGGTCCAGCTGCGGCTGCCCGCCGGACCCCCGCAGGACGTGGCGCGGTCCCGCGCGACCGCCGCGTGCGGACGGTTCGGACAGCACCTGCTCGCGGGCACCCGGTGGCGCTCCCCGGCCGGACGCTGGTACCTGCTGGCGGCCGGCAGCCGAGAGGTCGCGGGCATCACGGCGGCCGGGGCCGTCCGCGCGGAGGCCGCCGGGCGGACCCTGACCGTCCCCGTCGCCGGTCCGCAGGGCCCCGCGGCCACCCTGACGGGCAGGCTCGCGAGCGGCGTCCGGATCACCGCGATCGACGGCGGCCGGGGCGGCCGCGACTGACGGCGCATCGCCGGGGCACCGCCGGGGCACCGCCGGCGCAGCGCCGGGGCCGTCCTCCGGAGCGCCGTGCGCGGCCGCCGCGCACGGTGTCCCGGCGGCGTGGACGGCGGTTCGGGGGCTGCCCGGCCCGCTGTACCATGGCCCCAGCGCGAGGGCCGTGACGGAGTGGTCACAGTCCTCGCTTTTGCTTTGCACCCTCCAGTTTTGCGCTGTACCCCCAGTCCACCCCGAAGAAATGCGGGGCGTGGCGTTTCGGCGGTTCGATACGATGAACCGCACGTCACGTCGTACCGGCATATATGAAATGGAGCATCCGAGGATGGCTCGACACCTGATCACCAGCGCGCTTCCCTATATCAACGGGATCAAGCACCTGGGCAACATGGTCGGGTCGATGCTTCCGGCGGATGTGTACTCCCGGTACCTCCGCCAGCGCGGCCACGACGTCCTCTACATCTGCGCCACCGACGAGCACGGCACCCCCGCCGAGCTCGCCGCGAAGGCGGCCGGCCTCTCGGTCGCCGAGTTCTGCGCGCAGGCCCACGACGCCCAGAAGGCGGTCTACGACGGCTTCGAGCTGTCCTTCGACTACTTCGGCCGCAGCTCCTCGGAGCAGAACCGCGAGATCACCCAGCACTTCGCGCGCCGGCTCCAGGCGAACGGCTTCATCGAGGAGCGCGCGATCCGGCAGGTCTTCTCGCCGGTCGACGACCGCTTCCTGCCGGACCGCTACGTCGAGGGCACCTGCCCGCACTGCGGCTACGACAAGGCCCGCGGCGACCAGTGCGAGAACTGCACCCGCGTCCTGGACCCCACGGACCTGATCGAGCCCCGCTCGGCCATCTCCGGCTCCACCGAGCTGGAGGTCCGCGAGACCAAGCACCTCTTCCTCCTCCAGTCCAAGCTCCAGGTCGAGGTCGAGGCCTGGGTCGCGGAGCACGAGGAGGAGTGGCCGCAGCTCGCGTCCTCCATCGCCCGCAAGTGGCTGACCGAGGGCCTGCACGACCGCGCCATCACGCGTGACCTCGACTGGGGCGTCCCGGTGCCCGCCGACACGTGGCCCGAGCTGGCCGCCGACGGCAAGGTGTTCTACGTCTGGTTCGACGCCCCGATCGAGTACATCGCCTCCACCAAGGAGTGGGCGGACGCCGACCCGGCGAACCGCGACTACAAGTCCTGGTGGTACGAGGCCGAGGACGTCCGCTACACCCAGTTCATGGCCAAGGACAACGTCCCGTTCCACACGGTGATGTTCCCCGCCACCGAGCTCGGCGTCCGCGAGCCGTGGAAGATGGTCGACTACGTCAAGGCCTTCAACTGGCTGACGTACTACGGCGGCAAGTTCTCCACCTCGCAGAAGCGCGGCGTCTTCACCGACCAGGCGCTGGAGATCCTCCCGGCCGACTTCTGGCGCTACTTCCTCATCGCCAACGCGCCCGAGTCCGACGACTCCTCCTTCACGTGGGAGCACTTCGCCGCCACGGTGAACAAGGACCTCGGCGGCACGCTGGGCAACTTCGTCAACCGCGTACTGACCTTCTCCCGCAAGAAGTTCGGCGACGAGGTCCCCGCGGGCAGCCCCGCGGGCGAGGTCGAGGCCAAGCTGGGCGTGCAGATCGCCGAGCTGCTGGCCGAGTACGAGGGCCACATGGACACGCTCCAGTACCGCAAGGCCGCGGCCGCGCTGCGCGCCCTGTGGTCGGCCGGAAACGCGTACCTCGACGAGAAGGCCCCCTGGACGGAGGTCAAGACCGACCTGGACGGTGCGGCGCTCTCCCTGCGCACGGCGATGAACCTCATCCACCTCTACTCGGTGGTCTCCGAGCCGTTCATCCCGGCCTCGGCGCGCGCCATGCGCTCCGCGTTCGAGCTCGCCGACGACACGGCCACGTGGGTCACCCCGGAGCAGGCCGCGTCGCTCGACGCGGTGCCGGCGGGCACGCCGTTCACGGTTCCGCCGGTGCTCTTCCCCAGGATCTCCGAAGAGGACCTGGAGTCGTACCGCGAGCGCTTCGGCGGCAACCCGGACGCCTAGGCCGGATCTTTCGGATCTTGCCTGGCCGACCGGCCTTCCAGGCAGCAACGCACGCAGGGGCGCGACCCGTTGGGGTCGCGCCCCTGCGTGCGTTCCCCGCGGCGTACGCCGCCGTCACATCGCGGCGCCCAGGGCCAGGAACCCGCAGATCAGCACGAAGAGGATGCCGAGCAACGGCCAGACGAAGCGCAGGTACTTGTCGTAGCCGACCTTGGCCAGCGCCACGCCGCCGATGGTGACGGCGGTGGTGGGGACCCAGAGGTTCATCCAGCCGCTCGCCGACTGCCAGGCCGTCACCATCAGCGCGCGGGAGACGCCCGCGAAGTCGGCGAGCGGGGCCAGGATCGGCATGGTGAGCGTGGCGTGCCCGGAAGTGGAGGGGATCAGGAAGGCGAGCGGGAGGTTCACGAGGAACACGATGATCGCGAAGATCCCGGACGAAGTCCCCTTCACCACACCCTCGATGGAGTGCAGCACGGTGTCGGTGATCTTCGAGTTGTTCATGATGACCGTGACCCCGCGCGCCAGCATGATGACCAGGGCGGGCGAGATGAAGTCGGCGGCCCCCTGGATGATCGTGGAGCTGAGCTTGGCCTCGCCCATCCGGGCGACCAGGCCGATCAGCACGGCCGCGCAGATGAAGAGCGCCGCCAACTGGGCGAAGGACCAGTCCAGTTCCCAGGCGTACGGGGCCGCGTCCGCCTTGCCGGTCAGCGCGCTCGACCAGGGCACCACCGAGAAGATCATGAAGGCGAAGACGAGGACCAGCAGGACCAGCACGGTCTTGTGCAGCCGGGTCAGCTCCGGTTCCACCTCCTCGGCGCCGGTGGCCTTCTGCTCCCGGTCCCCGGGCAGGAACCCGCAGATCGACTTGGAGGGGTCCTTCTGGACCCGTCGGGCGTACCGGATCACGTAGAGGACGGTCACGGTGGTCAGCACGATCCACATGAGGAACCGCAGCCCGATCCCGTCGCCGAGCGAGATGCCGGCCGCCGAGGAGGCCACACCGGTGGCGAAGGGGTTCACCGTCGAGCAGAGCACGCCGACGCCCGCGCCGAGGATGGCGGCGCCGACCGCGACCAGCCGGTCGTAGCCGAGGGCCAGCATCATCGGTACCAGCAGGCCGTAGAAGCCGAGGGTCTCCTCGGCGAAGCCCTCCACGGTGCCCAGGATCGAGAAGACCACCATCACGGCGGCGATCAGCAGCGCCCCGCGGTCGCGCAGCCGGTGGGCGAGGAGGGCGATGCCCCGGTCCAGGGCCCCGGTGGCGAACACGACGGTGATGAAGGCGCCGATGGCGAGCACGAAGAGGAACACGCCCGCACTGCCGTACAGATCGCCGCTGAAGGTGGGCCCGACCTCGCCGGTCTTGGGGTCCTGGAGGCCGTAGAGCCCGTTGACGGGGGAGAGGAACAGGTCGTTCAGGCGATCGGTGAAGCTCTGGGTGCCCTCGACCCGGTGGTAGGTGCCGGACACGGGGGCGCCGCTGTCGTTGCGGTCGTACTCGCCGGCCGGGACGAGGAAGGCCAGCAGCCAGATCGCGACGGTGACGATGGCCAGGATCGTCAGCGCACTGGGGAAGGAGAACTTCCGCGCCGGCGGCGGCCCTTCCGGCGGTACGGGCGCGGGTGCGGCCGGCGGCGGGGGAGCGGCCGGGGGCGGGGTCGCGGTGGTCACCGGGCGCCTCCGGCGGGGTCCTGGGCGGCGGCCCCGTCGCCGACAGCGCCGAGGTCCGCGCCGAACGCTGCGCCGGGGTCCGCGCCGGGGTCCGCGCCGAAGTCCGCCGCGTACTCCCGGACGAAGGCGGCCATCGCCACCACCGTGTTGCGCACCTCCGACAGCAGCACCCGCTCGTTCGGCGCGTGCAGGTTGCACATGCTGTCCTGTGCGCCGAACAGCAGCACCTCCGCCCCCGGAGCCGCCCGCGCGAGGCCGTTCACCAGCGGGATGGAGCCGCCCGTGGCCACGTAGGAGGCCTCGGTGCCCCAGGCCTCCTTCAGCGCGGTCAGCGCCGCCCGGTACGCGGGCCCACCCGTCCGCGCCTCGAAGCCGGGGCCGGTGTCGCCCGGGGTCACGGTGAGCGGGATCCCGAAGGGCCGCTGCGCGCGCAGGTGTTCCACGAGCGCGGTCCGGGCCTCCTTCGGGTCCTGGAGGGGATGGAAGCGCAGGTTCAGCTTGGCCCGCGCGTACGGGACCACGGCGGAGGCGGCGCCCGCCACGTCCGGGGCGTCCAGCCCGATGACGGTGACGGCCGGTCCGCTCCACAGCCGCTCGCCGAGCGAGCCGGTGCCGATCAGCGGCAGCCCGTCCCGGACGGAGGCCAGCTCGCGGAACTCCTCCTCGGTGTAGGTCGTTCCCTCCCAGGGATCGCGGCGCAGCCCGGGCACCGCCACGTCCCCGTGCTCGTCGTGCAGGGTGGCCAGCGCCCGGAGCAGGACCAGCAGGGCGTCGGGGGCGGCTCCGCCGAACTCCCCGCTGTGCCGTGCCTCCGCGAGCGTGCGCACCTCCACCATCACCTCGCAGGCCCCGCGCAGGCCGGTGGTCAGGGTCGGGGTGCCGGGCCGCAGGTTGCCGAGGTCGGCGATGACCATCGCGTCGCAGGCGAACCGGTCCGGATCGGTGGGCGGGTAGTCGTCGAAGGGGCTGCCGTACTCCTCCTGCCCCTCGATCACCAGCTTGATCCCGACGGGCGGCCGGCCGCCGTACACCCGGAGCATGCCCAGGTGCGCGATCACGTTCGACTTGTCGTCGGCGATCCCGCGCGCCCGCAGGCCGCCGGGGACTCCGGCGACGGGCGTCGGCTCGAAGGGCGGGGAGAGCCACAGGGTCGGGTTTCCGGCGGGCTGGACGTCGTAGTGCCCGTACAGCAGGACGGTCGGTGCGCCCGGGTGCGGGGGCGGGATCTCGCCGTAGACGACCGGGGCGGTGTCGGGCAGGTCGATCCGCTCGATGGTGGGGACGCCCGCCTCGCGCAGCAGGGAGACGATCAGGTCGTGCGCCTCCAGGACCGGCTCCGGCGGGTACCCGGGGAAGGCGACCGAGGGGATCGACGCGAGCCGTTCCAGGTCGGCCCGCAGGCCGTCCATCAGGGCGTCGACCTGTGCTTCGAGGTTGTGCGAGCCGTCCGCGTCCACCTGCCACCGTCCCTGTGCTCCCCGGGCGACCCCGCTGAGCTGCGGGATCGGGTTCTCCGATCATCGGCGGGGAGGGCGGGCCGCGCCGTGGCGGAGTGGGCCGGGCGGGTGAACGCCGGCCGCGGGGGCCTGGGGTGCGCGGCGGCGCGGTGGAGTGGTGCGCGCGGGCGCGCCCGCCGGTACGGGCGGGGCGGGGTCCGGTCCGGATGGGGCCGGGCGGGCGACCGGCAGGGACCCGCTGTGGCGCGAAGTGGGCTGCCGAGGGCTGATCTTGACCTGTCTGGCGCGTATCGAACCACCGCCGTGATCGTTTCTTCAGGCGTAGCCCTCATCCCTGCTGCGGAATCGGGAGAACGCGCGGTGACCGCTTGGCAGTACTTCGCCGGGGCCGGCCTGGTGGCGGCGCTCTGCCCGCTGCACGGTCACGTGGCGGTCGCCGGAGACGGCCACGGCCGCGGCGCCCGGGTCGACCTGTGCGTACCGGCCGGGTCGCGGCCACGGCCGCCCGCGGCGCCGCCGTCGGCCTCGACGCCCGCTCCGGTCCCGGCCGTACGGCCGACCGCCCGGGTGCTGCTGCCCGGCCCGGCCGGGCCGACGGCGCGCCACCCGGGGCTGGGGCCGCTCGCCCCCGCGCAGCCCGGGCCGGCGGCGGAGCCCTCCCCCGGGCCGACGGCGCAGGCAAGGCCCGCGCAGGCGCAGCCGCGGGCGGCCGCGGTGGAGGAGGCCGGGGTCCCGCAGCCGGCTCCGGGCGGAGCGGTGGCTCCGCACCGGGTCGCAGCGGGGGCGGGGGCGGCGGGGCGGTTCCACGTGCGCCCGTACCACTCCGCGGCTCTGGCGCGGCGCGGTCCGGACGGCATGTCCACCCTGATGCTCATGGTCGTCGTCACGACCCCGGCGGTGCTCGCGGCCGTCGCGCTGCGGCCCCGCTCCAGGAGCCGCGGCTAGTGCTGTGGCCGGAAAGGTTCACCGGGGCGCGACGCCCGGCACGGCACCTCGCCGCGTTGTCGGACCGGGCAGGTACGTCCGGTACGAGCCCCGGGCCTCCGCCTTGCGATGCACCGCACCGGACGCCGCGCCCCGGCAAACCTTCCCGGTCACGGCACTGGTCGCGCCCCACGTTCAGTCCGCTCATCTCGACCTACGGAGAACCCTCGTGTCCGAATGGCTGGTCCTGGCCATCGCCATGGCGCTCGTCTGCGCCCTCGTCCTCGCCTTCACCGCGATCCGGCACCGCCGGGTCGCCGACGACGAGGACACCAGCGAAACCCCCGACGTCCTCGAATACATGGTGATGATGGTCGGCGTGGTCTACGCGATCGTGCTCGGTCTGGCCATCGCGGGAGTCTGGGAGGCGCGCGGCGCCGCCGAGGACAGCGTGCGCCGCGAGGCCCAGTCCCTGTACGAGGTGACCCAGCGGGCCGATGTCTATCCGGCCGCCGTCCGCGACCGGATCCGCGGCGAGGTCAACGCGTACGTGTCCCACACCGTCAGCGTGGACTGGCCGCGGCTGACCTCGGGGGCGCCGGTGTCCCCGGAGAGCGGCGAGCTGCTCGGCAAGCTGCGCAGCGACGTCACCCACCAGAGCCCGGGCAACGAGCTGCAGGCCCAGGCCTATCAGCCGCTGCTGGACCACATCGCGGCCGCCGACGACGCCCGTCACGAGCGGACGCAGAGCGACGAGTCCACGCTGCCGGGGGTGGTCTGGCTGGGGCTGGTCGCGGGCGGGCTGGTCACCGTCGGGCTGATCTTCACCCTGCAGATCCGGCGGTCGGGGCGGGAGCTGCTGCTCGCGGGCCTGTTCAGCGCGCTGATCGTGTTCCTGCTGTTCATGGTGTGGAGCTTCGACGCGCCCTTCGGGCGGGACGGGATCGACTCGGCGGCGCCGTTCCAGGACCTGTTCCCGTCCCTGCCCCTGGCTGCCGCCGGGCGGTGAGCGTACCGGGCCTCGTACCGGGCCTCGTGCCGGGGCGCGGGGCCCCGCGGGCTCAGCGCCCCGACAGCGCCGCCTGCCGGCGGCATTCGGCCACCACCGGCGAGTTCCGCAGGGCGTGCGAGATCCGTACGAGGTCGCGCGGACCGTCGGTGGCCGGCGGAGCCCCGTCCTCGCTGGCCCCGATGACCCGTCCCTCGGGGTCGGCCGCGCGGGCGCGCACGGCGGCGGCGACCATGGCCGCGTCGGCGACGGCCCGCGCGGTCTCCTCGTCGGCGCCGGCGGCGAGGGCCCGGGACAGGGCCGTGTCCCGGTAGTCGCGGTCGAAGTACGGTCCGAGGTGCAGGAAGCCGTCGTGGATGTCGGACTCGCGCTGGATGACGCGGATGTCGGCGGCGGCCCACCAGGACATCTGGACGCCGACGGGGGTTTCGGGCGCGGAGATCCGGACCTCGTGCCACAGCGGGCCGAGCCGCCGGTACGTGGACCAGTGCTGCCAGCTGTCCGAGAGGCGCTGGCAGAGCAGCGGCAGGACGAAGCCGACCGCGCTGACGAGCGCGCCGAGGGCGGCCAGCGGCGGGGCCACGTAGGTGCTCAGGTCGTCGAGCTCGGGGCCCATCCCCACCCAGCGGCCGATGACGGCGCTCAGCTTGGCGGCGTCGTAGCTGAGGTTCAGGACGTAGCCGACCACGATGATCATCAGGCCGGTCCGGAGCCACCCGCGCACCTGCAGGGACCAGCGCCAGCACATGGCGACCATCACGAAGGCGGCCACGTTGTGCGCGAGCAGGTAGAGGCCGATCATCGGCCCCAAGTACGGGGTGTTGGCGTAGAACGTGTCGAAGTCGCGCAGGCGCTCGACCGGTGCGTCACCGAGGAGGAAGAGCGTCATCAGGGTCGCGGTGACCGTGCCGTAGCCCAGGATCCACCGGCGTGAGATGCGCCGGGTCTGCTCGGGCGGTCCGCCGCGCCAGTTGATGATCAGGACCAGGCAGGACGCGCTGAAGGCGCTCATGAGGCAATAGACGAAGGGGGCCGAGAAGTTGGTGATGCCGGTCCAGCGGTTGACCGCGGAGATGGTGGGCGGGGCGGCGAAGGTGAAGACCGCACCGGCCAGGGTGAGCAGGGCGCAGACCGATCGCAGCAGCGGGTCACGCCAGTTGTGCCGTAGGGCCGGGAGCTTGAAGGCGAGTGCGATCGCCAGGGCCGCGGCCGGTATGTAGTAGTCCTTGCCGTTCAACGGTCGTTCCTGTGCCCCCGGTATCCGAGCGACGCCTCGATGCGGCCCGCCAGTTGATCTCGCTGTGCCGGTGCGCGGTGGCTCGCCGACCCGGCGAGCCAGTTCCTGCACCTGCTGCCCAGCAGCAGACCGAAGGTTTCCGCTTCGCTCTCCTCCCGGACGTCGGCGCGGGTGCGCGCGGCCACGCGGCGCACGGTCTCGCCGATGTCGGCCTCGTCCGAAAGCAGCCGCGCGGCGACGGCGGCGCCGTCGACGTGGTGACTGCAGTGGCCGGCCTTCATGTGCCACAACTCATGCCCGAGGATCACCAGTTGGTGGTCGGGCGCGGTGCGTTCCTCGATGACCACCAGATCGCGGTCCGCCATGTCGAGCCACAGGCCGCTGGCCGTCCCCGGCGGGAACGAGGCCATCCGGAACTCCACCCGGCGGCCGCGGTGCTTGCTCATGCCCTCGCAGAGGGCGGCGTAGAGGTCCACGGGCTCCACGGGCGCGGTCAGGCTGATGCCTGCCACCAGCTCCCCGCACAACCGCCGCTGCTCTCTGCCTATGCTCACCGTTCTCCCCGTCGGCGCGGATCCGGATCAGGACTCAAGGATCAGACCCAGACTTTCGACTGGGTCAGGATTCGTTCGGTTTGACGCTTTCGAGAAGCATGTCCAGCCATTCGGTCACCTTGTCCCGGTGCTTGTCGCTGGGCAGTTGGGCGGCGCGCCAGGCGATGCCCCGTACGCCGTGGTTCTGGAGAAGTCTTGCCAGCGGATCGCCCGCCGAAGCGGCCGGGGCGGATGCGGTTTCCCGCGCACGGCCCGCGAAGTCCTGGAGCAGCTGTTGCTCGGTGCGCTGGAGGGCGTCCGTGAGCGCGTCTGCGTCGTGGGCGGTGAGGAATCCGGCATGCACCCCGAAGAAGCGCTGGATCGCGTCACAGTGTTCCATGGTCGGCCGTCTGTCGCCGTTGATCAGGGCCCCGGCCTGCTGGCGCGACATGGCGGCGCCGTCGGCGATCTCCTGCTGCGTGTAGCGGCGGCCGTTGGGCTTGACGCGGGTGCGCCGAAGGAGGTCGAGGCGCTGGAGGAACCGGGTCTGGAGATCGGGCTCACCGGCGGGCCGGCCGTCCAGCAGGCTCCGCACCACGTCGGCGGGTACGCCCGAGGCCTCGGAGAGGCGGCGCAGGTCGAAGACCTGGTTCAGGTCGCGGCCCAGCTTGCCCGCGAGTTCTGCGACCCGCGTGACGGTGGCTGCCAGGAGCGTGTTGGCCACCGCGACGGGAGCCGGGAAGCCGTCTGTCACCAGTGGTTCTCCTAGATCGCGCGAGGTCGGGGTACGGGCACGTGGTCGGCTCCAGGAATCTATCCGGTCTCTGTCTGTACGGCTAGAACGTGCCACATCTGTGGCGGGATCGAGCTGCCCAGAGGCTGGAATTGCCACAATAGTTGACACTCGAATGAAGTCGGTAGCAGGATCGCCACACGGAAATGAAGATCCAGACCGTAATAAAGATGGGGGGAGCTCTCGGTGCCACATCTCGCAGCGGTGGGCCCGTCCGAAGGGCTCGCCCACATCGGTGGGGAGCGCCTCGCGGGCGAGGAGTCCGCACGCGGCGCCGTGCGGTCGGAGCGACGCAAGGAGATTTTGCGCCAGCGCCGGGAGGAACTGGGGCTGAGCCAGGAAGACCTGGCGGCGCGTTTGCGCATCAGCGTGCGCGCGTACGGGAACTGGGAGCGCGGCCTGGTCAAGGAGTGGACGGACCGCAAGCTGCTCGCCCTGGCCGAGGCCCTGGAAATGAGCGAACGGCAGTGCTTCTGGCTCTTCCGGATCATGGTCGACCGCGACCCGCCGCCCACCTGGCGCGCGGCCGAGGACAGCCGGCTGCCCGACGATCCGGCGCAGCGCGACTACCTGTGTGACTACGCGGCCCTCATGGAGGCCGTGCCCTACCCGAGCTTCCTCGTGGACCACCGCTGGGACGTGGCCCTGACCAACTCGGCGTTCGACCGCCTCTTCCAGTCGGTGCGCCCGCATCCGACCGCCCTGCCGGACGACAACTTCCTGCGCTTCGTGCTGTTCCACCCGGACGCCGCGGCCGTGCTGGAGGACCACGAACCGGCCTGGTGCGTACCGCTGCTGGCCCGGTTCGCGACCGCGCTGGCCGCCGCCCCCGACGACGAGGGGCTGCGCAGCATCCGCCAGGAGGTGGCCCGTGACCCGTTCATGGAGGCCGCCTACCGGTACGGAGTGCCGCACTGGCTGACGACCCACGGGGCCGAGGCCGCCGAACAGGACGGCGCCGTGCGCACCGTGCGCCACCCGGACCCGGGCTGGGGCCTGGTGCGCTGCCGGATGGTGGCGGAATCCGGCCCGATGCTCGACGGCATGGGGCTGACCCGGATGACCCTGGTCCTCTCGGCGCCGCAGGGCCGGCCGACGGGTCCGCTGCCGGGCGGTCCGGGCGCGCAGCCGCACCGACTGCCGCGGCTCAGGGCCGTGCCGTCGCCGGTGGACTGATCCGGCGGGGGAGACTGGTGCCACGAGACCCTGGCACCGGAGCACTGCGAAAGGCGGTAAGGGCGTGCGGCTGACGATCCTCGGCGGGGGCGGATTCCGGGTACCGCTCGTCTACGGAGCCCTGCTCGGCGATCACGCCGAGGGCAGGGTGTCACACGTGACCCTGTACGACGAGGACTCCGGCCGGCTCCGCGCCATGGCACGAGTGCTCGCGGACCAGGCCGCCGGGATCGCGGACGCCCCCGCCGTCACGGCCACCACCGATCTCGACGAGGCCCTGCGCGGCGCCGACTTCGTGTTTTCGGCCATTCGCGTCGGAGGGCTCGAAGGGCGGGCCGCCGACGAGCGGATCGCCCTGGCCGAGGGAGTGCTGGGCCAGGAGACGGTGGGCGCGGGCGGGATCGCGTACGGCCTGCGGACCGTGCCGGTGGCCCGTGAGATCGCGCGCAGGGTGGCCCGTCACGCCCCCGGGGCGTGGGTCATCAACTTCACCAACCCGGCCGGGGTGGTCACGGAGGCCATGGCCGAGGAGCTAGGTGACCGGGTCATCGGCATCTGCGATTCGCCGGTCGGGCTCGGACGGCGGATCGCCCGGCTGCTCGGCGCCCGGCCCGAGGACGCCTGGATCGACTACGTCGGCCTCAACCACCTGGGCTGGGTGCGCGGGCTGCGGATCGGCGGGCGCGACGAACTGCCGCGGCTGCTGGCCGACGCGCAGGCGCTGGAATCCTTCGAGGAGGGCAGGCTGTTCGGGGCCGAGTGGCTGCGCTCCCTCGGCGCGATCCCCAACGAATACCTGCACTACTACTACTTCAACCGCGACACGGTACGGGCCTACCAGGAGGCCGAGCAGACGCGCGGGGCGTTCCTGCGCGACCAGCAGCGGGGCTTCTACGCCGAGGCCGGGCGGCCGGATCAGGCGCCCGGGGCGGCGCTGGCCGCCTGGGACCGGACCCGGGCCGAGCGCGAGGCGACGTACATGGCCGAGAACCGCGAGGTCGCGGGCGTCGGCGAGCGCGAGGAGAGCGACCTGGAGTCCGGCGGGTACGAGAAGGTGGCCCTCGCCCTGATGCGCGCCATCGCCCGGGACGAGCGCGCCACCCTGATCCTGAACGTCCGCAATCGCGGGACCCTGTCGGTGCTCGACGCCGAGGCCGTCATCGAGGTGCCCTGCCTCGTGGACGCCAACGGGGCCCACCCGGTCGCCGTCGATCCGCTGCCGCTGCACGCGGTGGGCCTGGTGACCTCGGTCAAGGCCGCCGAGCGGGAGGTCCTCGCCGCGGCGGCGAGCGGATCGCGGGCTGACGCGGTCAAGGCCTTCGCGCTGCATCCGCTGGTGGACTCCGTCGGGGTGGCCCGGCGGCTGGTGACCGGGTACGCGGCGGAGCATCCGGGGCTGGGCTACCTGCGCTGACACCCCGCTCGCCCGCGCCCCGTACCCCGTCCACCTGCGGTGAGGGCGCCCGCGCCCCTGACCGGATGGGCTAACGCCGCATGCGGCCGGGCGGGGGCGCTGTGAGAGTGCGAAGTGTGACCACAGCCGAAGGTGCAGCCCCCGCCCTGTCCGCCGCGGCACCACCCGTGCTCGACCGGCGATCGCGCAACATCGTGTTCGGCACGATCATGCTCGGCGTGCTGCTGGCGGCCCTGGACCAGACGATCGTCGGCACCGCACTGCCCACGATCGTGGCGGACCTCGGCGGCGGCGACCACATGTCCTGGGTCGTGACCGCGTACCTGCTCACCGAGACGGTCGCGACCGTGCTCGTCGGCAAGTTCGGCGACCTCTTCGGCCGGAAACTGATCTTTCAGGTCTCCGCCATCGTCTTCATCACCGGTTCGTTCCTGTGCGGCCTCGCGAGCAACATGACCCTGCTCATCGTGTGGCGGGGCATCCAGGGCATCGGCGCCGGCGGGCTGATGGTCACCGCGATGGCCCTCATCGCAGACGTGGTCCCGCTGCGCGAACGCGGGAAGTACCAGGGCGCGATCGGCGCCGTCTTCGGCGTCGCGACGGTGATCGGGCCGCTGCTCGGCGGACTCTTCACCGACCACCTGACCTGGCGCTGGGCGTTCTACGTCAACGTGCCGATCGCCATCCTGGTCGTGGTGGCCGCCGCGAAGACCATCCCCTCCGTGCGCGCCGTCGGCAAGCCGGTCATCGACTACCTGGGCATCGCGATGGTCGCGATCGGCGCGAGCGCGCTGATCCTGGCCACGAGCCTGGGCGGGAACGAGTACGCCTGGAGCTCGCCGCTCATCGTCGGGCTCTTCGTGGGCGGCGCCGTGGCGCTGGCACTGTTCTGCCTGGTGGAGACGCGTGCCGCGCAGCCGATGCTGCCGATGCGGCTCTTCCGCAACCCCGTCTTCTCGGTCTGTTCCGTCCTCAGCTTCGTCGTCGGCTTCGCGATGCTCGGCGCGATGACCTTCCTGCCGACGTACCTGCAGTACGTGGACGGGGATTCGGCCACCGTCTCGGGCGTACGGACGCTGCCGCTGGTCATCGGCCTGCTGATCGCGTCGGTGTTCAGCGGCAACGTCACCAGCAAGACCGGGCACTACCGGATCTTCCCGATCGTCGGCTGCGCCGTGATGGGCCTCGGGCTCTACCTGCTGTCGCGGATGGGGCCGCAGTCCGGCGCCTGGCTGGAATCCCTGTACATGTTCGTCCTCGGTACCGGGATCGGCCTGTGCATGCAGGTGCTGACCATCGCCGTGCAGAACACCGTGGACTACGCCGACCTCGGCACCGCGACCTCGGGCGTCACCTTCTTCCGTACCCTCGGCAGCGCCTTCGGGACCGCCGTCTTCGGCACGATCTACGCCAACACCCTGAAGCCCGCGCTGGCGAAGGCGGTCGAGGAGGCCGCGCGCGCCACCGGACAGGACCCCCGGCAGCTGGCCGCGGCGGCGCAGAGCCCGCAGGGCGTGCACGGGCTCGATCCGGCGGCGGCCGGGCCGGTCATCAACGCGTACGCGGACACGCTGCACACGGTGTTCCTGTGGACCGTGCCGGTGGCGGTGGTCGGATTCGTCGTCGCGCTGTTCCTCAAGCAGGTCAAGCTGCGCGACAGCGCGCGGGCCGGTTCCACGGACATGGGCGACGGCTTCGGCTCGCCCGCCACGGCCTCCGGGGACTCGGCGAAGCTGCTGGAACTGGCGGTCGGCAAGCTGGTGCGCAGCATGGGGCCGGAGACGGCCCGCGGGATCGTGAACTCCTCGGACACCCGGCTGGACATGGCGGGGGCGTGGGCGGTGATGCAGGTGGACCTGATGACCCGCACCGTCGGCTACGCGAGCCTGGGGCTCATCGCCTCGCGCCGGCACCTGCCCCCGGAGGTGTTGCTGCCGGTCTTCGAACGGATGGTGGACGAGGGCTACATGGAGCGGCAGAACGGCTTCTACACGCAGACCCCGGCGGGGGATCGGGAAGCGGGCGTCATCTCGGACGCGTGGGCCAAGTGGCTCGGTGACCAGCTGGAGAAGGACCGGGGGCGCCCGCGCAGCGCGGAGCTGCGGGCCGCGGCGGACGCGATCGCGAAGCGGCTGCTGGCGGAGGACCTGGGCGACGGGAACTTCGCCCCGCGTGCGATGGCGGGGCGGCCGTAGGGCGGACCTGGGAACTCGGACCTGGGAACTCGGATCTTGGAACTCGGACCTGGGAACTTCCCGTCGGATGTGGACGTCTGATGGGGAAACAGGTTCCACGGGTTCTGCAGGTTCTGCTGGTTCTACGGGTTCTACGGGTTCTACGGGTGCGGGGGGTGCCGGGATGCGGATCACACTGGCTGAGGAGATCATGCTGCTGTCGCTGGACGACGAGTCCGGGTCGGTCAAGCAGCGGCAGTCGGTGGGCTGGGCCGTGGCGGGCGCCCTCCTGCTCGAACTGGTGCTCGCGGAGCGGGTGCGGGTCTCGGGCAAGTACCTGGAGCTGGTGGACTCCCCGCCCACGGGGGAGGAACTGCTCGACGGCCGGATCGAGGCGATACGGACCTGGATGCGCGGCCGGAGCAAGCGCCGGGTCGGCGAGTGGCTGACGAAGGACCAGGCCAAGGCCGTCGGCGCGGCCGTGGAGCGGCTGAGCGGGCGCGGGGTGGTCGTGGAGGAGCGGCGCAAGGCGCTGGGGGTGTTCCCGGTGCGCCGCTACCCGGAGGCCGACGGCACGATCGAGCGCGAACTGCGCGAGCGGCTCGCCTCCGCGGTCTCCAAGGGCGCGGAACCGGACGAGCGCACCGCGAGCCTCATCACGGTCATCCACGCCGCCGGCCTGCACGCTCTGGCCTTCCCGGGAGCCCCGCGGAAGGAGATCACCGCACGCACGGCGGCGATAGCCGACGGGCAGTGGGCGGCGGAGAGCATCCGCGCCGCGATCCGTGACATGCAGATGGCGATGGCCGTGATCACCGTGGCCACGGTGGTGAGCGTGAGCTGACGCCCGCCACCGCGCCGCGCCGGGCCGGACCGGACGGCCGAGGTCCGTACGGGCTCGGACCCGTACGGAATCAGACCCGTACGGCGTGGACCTCGTGAACGGCTTCGATGACCCGGTCCACTTCCGCGTCGGTGACTTCGGGGGCGATCGGGAGGCACACCGTACGGGGCAGCAGGTCGAGGCTGACGGAGATGTCGGCGGTGCGGTGGGCGAGTTCGCGCATGGCCGGCTGGTGCGGAACGGTGTGGGGGTAGACCTGCTCCGTGCTGATCCCGGTACGGCCCAGGTGGTCCATGAGGGCCCTGGCGGAAGCCGGATCCGGCATCGTCAGCGGGTACTTGTAGTACGTGTGCGGTCGGCCGGGCGCGTCCCCGGGCGTCCCGACGGGCAGGCCGGCGAAGGCGTCCGTGTACCGCTGGGCCACGGCGCGGCGCCGATCCGTCCAGCCGGGCAGCAGGTCGAGCTGGTGGCGGATGACCGCGGCGTTGATCTCGCCCATCCGGCCCCTGTCTCCGCGCAGGTGGTGGGTGTTGCGCTCGCCGTCCCGGCCGAGGTCGGTGAGCTTGCGGAGCAGGGGCAGGAGCGCGGCGTCCCGGGCGAGGAGGAGGCCTCCGTCGGCGAGGCCGCCGAGGTTCTTGCCGACCCACATCGAGAAGCAGCCGATGTCGCCGACCGATCCGGCGTGACGGCCCGCGTCGGTGGCGCCCGCGGCCTGGGCGCAGTCCTCGATCACGGAGAGGGAGTGCCGGTCGGCCAGGGTGCGGATCGCGGTCATGTCGGCCATCAGGCCGTGCATGTGGACGGGGATCACGGCGCGCGTGCGGGAGGTGACGGCCGCCTCGACGGCCTGCGGGTCGATGCAGCGGGTGTACGGGTCGATGTCGGCGAACACCGGTACCGCTCCGGCGGCGGCCACGGCGAAGGCCGTCGACACGAAGGTCAGGGCGGGCATGATCACCTCGTCACCGACGCCGATGCCGAGCGCCCGAACGGCGGTCCCCAGCACCATCGTTCCCGAACTCGCGGCCAGGGCGTGGCCTCCCCAGCGTGCTCCGATCGTCGCCTCCAGCTCGCGCGTCCGGCGGCCGCCGTGGAAGACGCCGTCGTCGATTACCTCCTCCACGAGGCGCAGTACGTCCCGCTTGAGGCCGAGCACGCGGCGCGATCCGTTCGACACGTGCGCGTCGGCGCCGACGGGATGCGGAATCCGGCGGGCGGCGGCCGGCTGTCAGCGGGGTGCCGGGCCGTCCGCCGGGCCCGATGCGGCGGTGGTCGGATAGTCGTACGACGGCACGTGCGGGAGGTACGGCGCGAGGTCGGGCCGCCAGGCGCGCAGGGCGGCCGCGGACGGGGCGTAGAGGGCCGCCGGGATCTCGGCCGGGGCGAACCAGGACCAGCGGGCGATCTTGTGGGGCTCGGTCACCGTGGCGGTGCCCGCGGCGGCCGAGGTGACGGCCGCGGCCGTCAGCCGGGTCGGGGCGGAATCGGCATCGGCGGCGTCGGCGTCGGCGTCGAGCAGGATGGAGACGATCCGGATCTCCCCGGGGGCGGCCCGCAGCCCGGTCTCCTCGGCGAGTTCGCGGGCGGCGGCCTGTTCGAAGCCCTCCCCGGGGTCGACCTTGCCGCCGGGCAGCTCCCAGCGCCCGTCGTGCGCCTGCCCGAGCAGCACCCGGCCGTCCTGGCCGACGACGATCACGCCGACTCCTACGACGGCGTGGGGGCGGGGTACGGCGCGGCTGCCGGGTCCGTGAGGTGCGGGCCGCGCGGCGGGATCGGTACTCATGGGCGTCCTTCGGCGGATCGGGTTGCTGGGCGGCGGGCGGTGCGGGGCCCGGCTGCGACCTTACGTCCAGGACGGCCGCACGGGTTTCGGCCGCGAGGCTTTCGCCCGGGCGTCACCCGCGCAGGCTTCCCGCGGCCGGGACCCGGGACCGTTGCGGTCGCCGCCGCCGCCGACCGCCACGCGTGGGCGGTGCGCACCCTCAAGACCTGGCGAGGGCCTGGCCCGGCCCGGCCGGCTCAGCCGGCGGACCCCAGCACCTCGGCGAGGTCGTAGCCGACGACCTCGTCCAACTGGGCGTACGTACAGCTGCGCGGTTCCCGGTCCGGCCGCATGCGGCGGAACTGCGCGGTGTGCCGGAACCGGTCGCCCTCCATGTGGTCGTAGGCCACCTCGCAGACCCACTCGGGGCGCAGCGGTACCCAGGACAGGTCCTTCTTTCCGGTCCAGCGGCTCTGCGCCCCGGGCAGCCGGGCGCTCTCGTGGGCGGATTCCTGGGCCCAGGCGGCCCACGGATGGCCCTCGGGGGCGGGCATCCGGAGCGGTTCGAGCTCGTCGATCAGCTCGGCGCGGCGCTTCATCGGGAAGGCGGCGCAGACGCCCACGTGTTGGAGGGTGCCGTGGGCGTCGTAGAGGCCCAGGAGCAGCGATCCGACAATCGGACCGCTCTTGTGGAAACGGAAACCCGCGATGACGGCGTCGGCCGTACGCTCGTGCTTGATCTTGAACATGAGGCGGGCATCGGGCCGGTAGGGGAGATCGAGGGGTTTCGCGACGACCCCGTCGAGCCCGGCGCCTTCGAATCGTTCGAACCACTCCTGCGCGAGCGCGGGGTCGGTGGTCGCGGGCGCGAGGTGGACGGGGGGTCGAGCGGTGGAGAGCATGCGGGTCAGGGCGGCGCGGCGGTCGACGAGCGGCGCGTCGAGGAGGGCGTCGTCACCCAGCGCGAGCAGATCGAAGGCCACGAACGAGGCCGGGGTCGTCTCGGCGAGCAGTTTCACCCGGGAGGCGGCGGGATGGATCCGCTCGCTGAGCCGGTCGAAATCGAGCCGCCCGCCCTGGATGAGGACGATCTCTCCGTCGACCACGCAGCGGTCGGGCAGATTGGCCTTCAGGGCCTCCACCAGCTCGGGAAAATACCTGGTCAGACTCTTGCCGGTGCGGCTGCCGAGCTCGATCTCGTCCCCGTCCCGGTGGACGATCGCGCGGAAGCCGTCCCACTTGGCCTCGTACTGCATGCCCGGTGGGATCTTGGACACGGATTTGGCGAGCATCGGCTTCACGGGTGGCATGACCGGCAGATCCATGTCTCCGATTCTGCGGTGGTACGCCCGGACCCGCTCGGTGTGCGGGCCCGCGCGGGTCCGCCTACCGTGGCGCACATGGGTGCAGCGGGCAAAGCGATCGAGCTGGAGGCGGGCGGCCGGACCGTCCGGCTGTCCAGCCCCGACAAGGTGTACTTCCCGGAGCGCGGCCTCACCAAGGGGGACGTCGCCGCCTACTACCTCGCGGTCGCCGACGGGATCACCCGCGCCCTTCGCAACCGGCCCACGACCCTGGAGCGGTTCCCGGACGGCGTGGAGGGCGAGTCCTTCTTCCAGAAGCGGGCCCCGAAGAACCTGCCCGACTGGATCCCCACCGCCCACATCGCCTTCCCGAGCGGCCGCACCGCCGACGAGATCTGCCCGACCGAGCCGGCCGCCGTCCTGTGGGCCGCCAACCTGGGCTGCCTCACCTTCCACCCCTGGCCGGTCCGGCGGGAGGACACCGACCGACCCGACGAGCTGCGCATCGACCTGGACCCGCAGCCGGGCACCGACTATCACCACGCGGTCGCGGTCGCCCACGAACTGCGCGTACTGCTGGAGGAGTTGGGCATGCGCGGCTGGCCCAAGACCTCGGGCGGCCGGGGCCTGCACGTGTTCGTGCCGATCGCGCCGCGCTGGACCTTCACGGAGGTCCGCAGGTGCGCCATCGCCATCGGCCGGGACCTGGAGCGCCGGATGCCGGGGAAGGTCACCACCGCCTGGTGGAAGGAGGAGCGCGGCGAGCGGATCTTCGTCGACTACAACCAGACGGCGCGCGACCGCACCATCGCCTCGGCCTACTCCATCCGTCCGCGCCCGCACGCCCCGGTCTCCGCGCCGCTGCGCTGGGACGAGCTGGACGATGCGGAGCCGCGCGACTTCGACATCGTGACGATGCCGGCCCGCTTCGCGGAACTGGGCGATCTGCACGCGGACATGGACGAGCACGCCTTCGCCCTGGACGCCGCGCTGGAACTGGCCGACCGCCACGAACACGACCACGGCCTCGGCGACATGCCCTACCCGCCGGACTATCCCAAGATGCCGGGCGAGCCCAAGCGGGTCCAGCCGAGCCGCGCGAAGCACGAGGACTGACCCGGGTTCCGCGGAACACCGAGAGCGGTGGGGCGTGCGGAGCGACGGTGTTCCCGTCGGTGGATTGCGGCGGTGGTGTCGGCTGCGGCTCGTGGTCGGCCAGACTCTGGGCCGGACATGACGCAGTCGGTACTCAGGGGAGGTACGCCGTGGAGGCGATACGCAGGGCTGTCACGCGGGATCATCTGGCCGGCCTCGCGCACGCGGGTCTGGGCGGCGGGCGTCGCCTCGTGGGCGCCTCGCGGCTCCGAGGGGGGAGCAAGAAGGGCGTCTACCGCCTCACCCTCGACGACGACTCCACCGCCATCGTCTACATCTGGGACGACGCCGAGAACTACTGGCCAACGGCACAGGCCGCCCCCGCAGGCAACCACGCGGACCCGTTCTCGCCGGCATCCGGCATCGAGCTGTTCGAAGCCGCCCACCGAAAGCTGGACGGCCTGGGGATCCGCACGCCCCGGATCCACCTGGCCGACCGCAGCGGGAGCCACTACCCGGCGGACGTCGCGGTGGTCGAGGACGTGCCGGGGGAGAACCTGGAAGCATTGCTGCGCCAAGACCCTCGCGGCGCGGGAACGACCATGGAGCGACTCGCCGAGGCGCTCGGGGCGATGCAGGGGCACGAGGGTCCGCGCTTCGGGAAGGTCGTCCTGATCGACGGGGGCGGTACGTCGGAGGGCAGCTCGTGCGCGCAGGTCGTCCTGGGCCGCGCCCTCGACGACCTCTCCGAAGCCGCCTCGCGCGACACGCGGATCGCAGGCTCCCGCGACCACCTGGAAAGCGCGCTTCGCGCACTGGCTGCCGCCGTACGCCCGCGCTCGCGGCACGGGCTCATCCACGGGGAACTCGGACCGGACCACGTGCTGGTGGACCGCGCCGGGCATCCGGTCCTCATCGACATCGAGGGGCTGATGTTCTTCGACATCGAGTGGGAGCACGTGTTCCTGCGACTGCGCTTCGGCGAGCACTATCCGCCGCTGGACCGCAGCGACCTCGACGAACAGCGCCTGGCGTTCTACGCGCTGGCGATGCGCCTGTCCCTGGTCGCCGGACCGCTGCGCCTCCTCGACGGCGACTTCCCCGACCGCGACTTCATGACGGGCATCGCGGAGCACAACCTCCGGGAGGCGCTCGCCCTCCTGACGGGGGGCAGGGCTGGGCAGCCGAAGGCCGACACGCCCGGCCCAACGGGCAGGTGATCCAAGCGAAATGCTCTGAAGGGTGTTGCAGAAGTGCCCGGACGCACGCGGTGATCTGATGCGTCACATGGTGGTGGCATCCTTGGCCGGTGCTCTCATCTGATCATGCAGGTGCCGTGTTCTTCGACGTCGATGGCACTCTCGTCCCGGGGACGAGTTCGTCGGTCTTCCTGGCCGGCTTTCTCGGATATCGCGACGAGTTGGCCGAGGCGGAGGACGGGTACGCCTCTGGCGCCCTCGACAATCGCCAAGTCTCGGAGCTGGATGCGGCGGGCTGGGCAGGCGCGTCCGAAGAGCAGGTCCTCGGCCGGCTCGACGGGCTTCCCCTGGTCTCGGGCATTTCGGAGACCGTGGGCTGGTGCTGGAGCAACGGGCTGGTGCCTGTCCTGGCGACCCTGGCTTGGTCCCCGGTCGGCGGCTACCTGGCCGACCGCTTCGGCTTCCATTCGTTCAGCGGACCTCGGCTGGAGACCGCCGGAGGCCGGTTCACGGGGCGCGTCGCCCGCCACTTCGACGAGTACGACAAGCGGGACTTCGCCCTCACGCAGGCGCAAGAGCTGGGGTTGGACCCCCTCTCGTGCGGGGCAGTGGGAGACAGCCGTTCCGACCTGCCGCTGTTCGCCTCGGTCGGGGTGGCCGTGGCATTCAACGCCTCGAAGCAAGCGCGGATGGCTGCGACGGTTGCGGTGGAGGACGACGACCTGCGAGGTGTGCTCCCGCACTTGAGCCGGCTGGTCCGAGCCGCTGGTTGATCGAACTGCGTCGGCCGGGCTGAGGCGACGACCAGATGATGATGACCTGCACGTTCGCCGGGAGCCGGTAGTTCCTCGACGAGGCGCCAACGGTGCGGTCGCGGACCGGGGTCAGGGTTCCGTCCACGATCCGCATCCGGTCCACGTCGGCGACCAGCCGCGGGGCCGGCTCCAGCGCCGGCAGCGGACGCAGGCGCTGGATGACCGGGCACAACACGGAGCCTTCTGCAACGCCCTTCAGGTCCGGGGAAGGTGCCGTAGGGCGGCGGTGAAGGCGGAGTCGCGGTGGGCGTCGAACTCTGCCTGTGTGAAGACCGGGGTGGTGACGTCGACCGGGATGCCCGGGCCGTCGAAGGTCTTCCCGGTACGGGTCAGGAACTGCTCGTTGGGCAGGCCGAGTTCCCAGCCGTTGGGGAGGGTGCGGCCGAGGACGTCGGAGAAGACCCCCTGGGTCGGCTCGCCGATGCGGACCGTCCGGCCGGGGCGCTCCAGGAGGGCCTGGGTGAAGGTCTCGCCCGCGCTCACGGTGGAGCCACCGGTGAGCACGGCGACCGGCCCGGTGTAGCGGGGGCCCCGTGCGGGCTGGACGTAGAGGGGTTGCGGGCGGGTGAACCGGGTCGCGTCGTCGGGGTCGTTGCGCACGCGCTTGGCGTAGGCGAAGTACGGGCGGTCCGTGAGCCGGGCGGCCAGGCGCAGGCCGAGTTCGTCGGAGCCGCCGCCGTTGATGCGCAGGTCGATGACCAGGCCGCGCAGGCGGGCGGTGCGCTCGGCGGTGAAGACGCTCTCCAGGACGCGGTCGAGCTCGGCGCTCTCGGAGGCGAAGTCGCCGCTCTCGGTGTAGCCGCCGAAGCCGGAGAGGCGCAGGTAGCCGCGGCCGTAGGGCAGGTCGGCGTAGGAGATGCGTCCCTGGGCGAACTCCTGCGGCGCGTGTCCGCCGAGATCCACCTCCTGGATGTAGGCCTTGACCCGGGTCTCGAGTTCGAGGGTCGGCATCACGGTGCCAGGGCGCACCTCGCCGAAGAACCGGTCGCCGCCGTCGAAGAGGCGGACGTGTGCATCGTGCAGCGGGGCGAGCATCTCCTGGAAGACGGCGAAGAGTTCGTCCTCTGTGGTCCCGGCGTGTACGCGGGGGCGGTGGCTCTCGCGTACCGCGTTCCAGTCGACGCCCTTGGCGGCGAAGAAGGGGTAGTTCTCCGCGAAGGTCTGCCAGAACACGTCGAAGGTGGCGACCGGGTCCGCGGCGGGGCCGGGCTCCTGGGCCTCGCGGCACCGCTCGGGCAGGGCGGCGAGGCGGCGGGTCGCGCGGTCGCCGACCGACCCCTCGACGTGCACGCTTCCGGGGCGCACGGTGAGGACCTCTCCGTCCTCGGTGGCGTAGCGGAAGGCCGCGGAGCTCCCGCTGCCCGGGACCCGCTGCGCGCTCGCGCCGGGCAGGCAGCTGATTCCGGTGACCTGGTACTCCTGGAGCCGGCCGGACTCCACGCGGAGCACGGTGCCGTAGCCGTCGAGCCGCCAGATCCCGACCGGCCCGACGGGCCCGTGCGGTCCGGCGGTTGAGCGGCCGGTGGTGGCGGTGGCGGCCGCGGCGGGGCCGGCGGTGGCGACCATGAGGGCGAGGAGCACCGCCGCCGCTGCCGCGCGCCGGTGAGTGCCCGTGCGGGGGCCTGTGCGTGTGCCCGCACCTGTGCCAGTGCCTGCGCCTGCGCCTGTCCCTGTGCCTGTGCCAGTGCCTGTGCCTGTGCTGGTCATCGTGGTGTCCCTGTTCGCCGCCGAAGTCTCTTGACTCGTCACAGGATCCGCGGCGGCCGGGGGTCGGGGACATCCGGCGGCCCACCCGACCCGGGTGGGGCTACCCCCCGAATCCGGTCGGGCGACCGGCAGGGGTGGGTCATCAAAATCCTTGATGGCGAACGCAGTTCGCCTGGTCGGTGGATCGGCGTCGACTACCTTCGTTGGCGAGCGTGAGGGCGAGGGCGAGGGCAAGGGCGAGGGCGACCGCGCAGGAATCAGGCTCGCGCGATCCATCCATAACAACACGAACGATCGTGCTAATATCTCTTCACTACCCTGACCCGCCAGCGCAGTCTGGCCACTCTGAGGAGATCCGGAGAACCGGGCATGCACCCCATGGCTTCACTCCTGAGCACGACCCTCAACATCACCGCCCGGGTCGCCCCGGGCCCCGTCGGGCGGGTGGCGTTCGCGCTGTTCGTGCGGCCGCTCGGCCGGCCGAAGGTGAAGCCGGGCGAAGTGGAGGTCATGGCCCGGGCCGTGACCGGCCGGCTCGTCGTGGACGGGATACCCGTGACCACGTACCGCTGGGGCGACGGCGACCGGCCGGTTCTCATCGTGCACGGCTGGACCTCGCGCGCCTCGCGCTTCGCCGGGTTCGTCGAGGCGCTGCTGGCCGAGGGCCGGACCGTGGTCTCCTTCGACGCACCTGGGCACGGCGCGTCCGGCGGCCGGGCCACCACCATCCTCCGGCAGCGCGAGATCATCCGCCAACTGCACGCACGGTACGGGGAGTTCTCGGCCGTCCTGGCCCACTCCTTCGGGGTGGTGTCCACCTTCTTCGCGCTGCGGGACGGGATCCGGGCCGACCGGATCGCCGGCATCGGCGCCATCGCGGACTTCGACTTCCTCGCCGCGCGGTTCCGGGCGATGCTGGGCGTGAACCAGGCCGTCGAGGACGCCATGCGGCGCCACATCCAGCGTCGGCTCTTCCCGGCCGAGCCCGGCATCTGGCCCCGCTTCGACGCGTGCCACCACCCCGAGGAGATCCCCTCGGAGATCCTGCTCGTGCACGACGCGGACGACGACACCGCGGCCCCCACCCAGTCCCGCGACCTCGCGGCGGCCTACGGGGAGCGGGCCCGCCTGATCGAGACGAGCGGACTCGGTCACCGCCGCATCCTCCTCGACCCACAAGTCATCGCGACGACTGTGGAGTTCCTGAACACGACCCCGTCGCAGACCCGTGCGGCGGGCCCGGCCGAGACCGCGGGAGCCACCCGATGACCTCCACCCGCCCCGAACCCGCCGCGCCCGAGTCGGCCACCCCGCCCGTACCCTCGCCACCCGTACCCTCGCCGCCCGTGTCCTCCGTGCCCGATTCCGGATGGCAAGGGGTCGAGGGCGGCCCCGGGGGCGGGCGGGTGCTCGCGCTTGCCAGTGCCGTCACCTTCCTCGCCTTCCTCGACGCCACCGTCGTCAACGTCGCCTTCCCCGACCTGCGCCGGGCCTTCCCCGAGGTGTCGCTGGCCCGCCTGACCTGGGTCGTCAGCGCCTACGCCGTACTGTTCGCCGCCCTGCTCGCCGCGGCCGGCCGGCTCGCGGACACCCTGGGCCGCCGGGCCCTGTTCCTCGGCTCGACCCTCGCCTTCACCCTGACCTCGCTCGCCGCCAGCGCGGCCCCCACCGCCGAGCTGCTGGTCCTGGCCCGCGCCCTTCAGGGAGCGGCCGCCGCCGGGATGATCCCCGCCGCGCTGGGCCTCGTACTGGCCCACACCCCGCCCGCGCGCCGGGCCGCCGCCCTCGGTGCCTGGTCGGCGGCGGGCGGACTGGCCGCCGCCGTCGGCCCGACCATCGGCGGACTGCTCGTCGAGTGGTGGGACTGGCGTGCGATCTTCCTCATCAACGTCCCGCTCGGCCTGGCCGTCGCCTGGGCCGCCGTCCGCGTCGTCCCCCGGGAACCCCGCACCGGACGCCGGCTCCCCGACCCCGTCGGTACGACGGCGCTCGCCCTCGGCATCGGGGGAGTGGTGGCCGGGCTCTCCCAGGGTGCGGAGTGGGGCTGGACCGATCCGAAGGTGCTCGCCCTGGTCGTCGGCGGCGCCTTGGCGGGCACCCTCGCGCTGCGCCGCTCGCGCAGCCACCCCGCCCCGGCCGTCGACCGCGACCTGTGGCACGACCCGCTCTTCGCCCGCGCCAACATCGGCGCCCTGCTCTTCGGCGCGGCCATGTACGCCTGGCTGCTGACCGGCCCGTCCTACCTCATCGAGCGCTGGAACTTCTCGGTCCTGCAAGCGGCCTTCGGCGTCACGCCGGGCGCCGTCCTCGCCATGGCCGGCGCGCTGGTCGTCGGCCGCCGGGTCCCCGCCCGCCTCCAAGGGGCCGCCGTCACCGTCGGATCGCTGCTCTTCGCCGCCAATGCCCTGCTGCTGTGGGGCTGGGTCGGGGAGTCCACCTCGTACGCCCAGATCTTCCTGCCCGCGGGCCTTCTCGGCGGCCTCGGCATCGGGGTCGTGGTGACCGCGCTGTCCACGACGGCCTCGGCCGGCCTCCCGCCACAGCGCTTCGCGGCCGGTACCGGCCTGCTGATGACGGCCCGCCAGCTCGGCGGCGCGCTCGGCGTCGCCGGGACGGCGGCCCTGCTCACCGGGTCCGGCGCGGGGGACCACTGGCGGGGAGTCTTCCTGCTGACCGCCTTCGCCGCGCTGGGCGCGGCGGTCACGGGCGCCACGATGCGGCTCAGCCCTCCGGCGCGGCCGAAGCGGCCGGGAGGCTGACGGCCGGAGCGTCGCCGGCGGAGAAACCGGCGACCGGGAACACGAGTACGGGCGGCCGCTCCGGGAGTTCCTCCGGGGCGGCCGTCGCCGCGCGCAGCCGGGCGAGGATGCCCCGCGCGGCCCGGTCGTAGGCCGTGGTGTCCTCCAGCAGTACGGAGTGCGCGTTGGCCAGCTCCATCATCGCGATGATCTCGAAGGCCAGCTGCTCCACGACATCGACGTCGGCCGCGGCCGACTCGCTGAACCCGCCCGCCAGCCGGGCCTCGTCGAGCATCCGCTCGATGTACCGCGTCCAGGCACCGCGGGTCTTGGCGATCTCGTCGCGGACGGGCCCGGGGCGCGAATCGAACTCGGCGGAGGCGGAGTAGAAGAAGCAGCCGCCGGGGAAGACCCGGCGGCCGGAGTAGTCGAGCCAGCTCTCGCACAGCCGCCACACCTTGGCGAGCCCGGCGGGCTCGTCCCGTACGGGCCGCACGACCTGCTCGACGAAGACGTCCCGGGCGGCGTGCACGGTGGCGAGCTGCAGCTCCTCCTTGGAACCGAAGAGGGCGAACACGCCGCTCTTGCTCAGCCCCAGATCCGTGGCGATCTTCCCCAGGGACAGCCCTTCCAGGCCGTCCACCGAGGCGATGCTCATCGTCCGTTCCAGGACCGTCCGCCGGGTCTGGTTCCCGCGCTCCACGCGTCCGTCTGCCATGCCGCCATGGTACCGAAATCATCGCACGCACGGTCGTTCACTCTGTGGCTGTTGATCAGGCGTTGATCGGACGTCCATCGCCGCCGGACAGGCTCTGCGGCATGTCGATGAACACCACCGATACCGATACCGTCACCGCCGTACCGGCCTGGTACGAGCTCGCCCTCTGCGCCCAGACGGGCCCGGGCTTCTTCTTCCCGGAGCCCGGCTCCTCGCTGCGCGACGCGAAGCGGCTGTGCGGGGCCTGCGAGGGCCGCAAACCCTGCCTGGACTACGCCATGGCCAACGACGAACGCTTCGGCGTCTGGGGCGGCCTGTCCGAAGCCGAACGCCAGGCCCTGCGCCGACGACCCTGACCGCCGCGCGGCCCCGGGCTCACCCCAGCAGCTCCAGGATCCGCGAGGTCCCGGCGCCGCCGGGCGGCCCGGGCGGCCCGGGCGGCGCCGGCCCGGGATCGGCGAAGGCGATCGTGTGCGCGACCGCCTCCAGGATGGCGGTGTACGCATCTGCGTGCCCGGTGGCCGTGCTGGTGAGGTCGAGCAGCAGCAGGTGGCGTCCGTCGGGATGCGCCGTGACGGCCCTGGCCTGGAACAGCTCCCGATCGGCGCCGGGCACGGGGAGGACCCCGCAGACCAGCGCGCACGGGAGCCCGGAGGCCAGGTCGAGGAACCTGCGCGTCGCGCCGCTCCCGAGCGCGGACCGGGCCAGGGCCAGGGCCGTGCGTGCCACACCGGCCCCGGCGCCGGAGTCTTCGGTGGTCCGGACGGCGAGGGAGAACAGCGAGGTGGAGACGGTCTCCGGGCCCTCGGGGTGGAGGCCGACCGCGGTGTGGACCAGGTGCAGGCCGGGCTGGCCGGCGAGTTCGTCGAGGCGGTCCATCAGCCGGCCGAGCTGCGACTCCGCACCGAATCCGGCATCCGCACCGGCTCCCCCACCGGAGCTCGCGCCCGCATCCGTGCCGCCCGTGCCGCCCAGAGCCCCCAGGGCTTCGGCGACCTCCTCCAGGACCTCCCGGTCCTCGGGGCGGATGTCGTGGAACCCGGGCGGCAGCCGGAACCAGACCGGCGGGACGGAGCGGTTGATCACGGCTGCACCAGCGTCCAGAGCCGGGCCGACCTCGCGACCGTGGACGGAGCGTCCTCCACGACGACGCGGGTGCCGTCGACCGCCGTGGAACCGCGGTCCACGGACGTGTCGTCGCCCGTGTAGTCGGCGGCGGCCGTGGCCGCTCCGGTACCGGCCACGGCCACTCCCACCCGCTCCCTGACCTCGGGCGTCGACGACCGCAGGGCCCACGCGGTGAGCGGGCTCTCCACCTTGCGCAGTTCGTCCGCCGTGTTCCACGTCGTGCGGGCGAACGCCCCCGCGCCCGGCGAGACGCCCGCCAGGGCGCCGGCCTCCGGGACCGCCATGGCAGCGCGGGCCGCGACCGTACCGGCCCTCGCGCCGGTGGCGACGGCGGCCACGCCCGGGACGGCGCCGAGGCCGTCGCCGAGCAGCGTCACGCTGTTCTTCCAGAACGCGGCGTCGAACTTGCCCCGGGTGAAACCGTCGGCCAGCGGCTTGCGGAAGCCGGGGTCCGCGAGGTGCGCGGTCAGGGCGGCCAGCGAGAGCCCGCCCGCGACCAGCATGATCGCCATCCCGGCCGGCGGGAAGAAGAGCGCGACGGCCGCGCCGGCGGCTCCCAGGATGGCGGCCGCGTTCGAGAGGGCGTCCGCCGGATCGTCGACGATCTTGTTCCAGACCGATTCCAGCAGCCCGGGCTCCTTCGGCGCCAGCCGCTCGGCCGTCGCGGTCAGGCTGTCCGCCACCCTGCGGGCCGCCGTGGAGTGCTCCGAGGCCAGCTCGGCGGCCAGTCGGCGGGCGTCGGTGAGGGCCTCGTCGGTGGTGGCCGCGGCGGCCCGGGACGCGTAGCGGGCGGCCAGGGTGCGGTGGGCGGCCAGGGTGTCGTGCCAGCCGGCCAGCCGGCGCGCGGCCTCCGCCAGTGAGGTGTGGGCCGCCTTGAGGTGGCGGGGGAGCTCCCGCGACAGCGAGGCGCGGAAGGCGGTGGCGGCCTCGCCCTGCCAGGCCGAGCTGTGGGAGACCAGGGCGTCGACGACGCGGGAGGTCTCCCCGAGGCAATCCGCCGAGGAGCGGAGCTTCTTCGCCAGGGCCAGGACCGCGAACGGGCCCCCCGGGGCCGGGTCGAAGCCGAGCGCGGAGAAGTCGACGGAGGGGCCGTCGGCGGTGGGGGAGCCGGCGCTGGGGGAGTTGGGGGCCGGGGATTTGGGCGCCGGGGAGTCAGCCACGGGCTCGCCCCGCCTGCCGGAAGGCCGCACGGATGGCCTCGTCGAGCTCCGCGTACTCGGCGGCGCTACGGCGCACGCCCTCGCGTACGGCCTTGATCCGCCCGGCGAGCTCCTTGGTGCCGTGGCCCCATCTGTCCTGGAAGCCGTCGCACGCCGCGTCGAGGTCCCTCGTGCCCAGCTGGTCGGCCCGTACGTGTTCCAGCTCGCGCCGGGCTTCCCGCAGGGCGGTCAGCGAGGTGTCCAGGGCGTTGGTGAGGCGGGCCAGCTGGTCGATCTCCACCTGGAGCGGCGTCATGGCGGTCATGACGCGAAACCCTGGCAGAGCGGGGCTCTGCCAGGGCAATCGTCGTCACCCGCATGAGCGAGCGGAAACCGGTCAGTCGCGGCGCAGGGGACGGATCAGGCCTTGCGGGCCGCGATGCGGGCTGCGCGGGCGGCCAGCCGCTCGTCGAACTTGCGGGCCTCGGAGTCCAGGCCGTTCATGAAGAGACCGAGCTCTTCCTGGGCCTTCTGCCCGTCGGGGCCGAGGCCGTCGATGTCCATGATCTTCAGGAAGCGGATCACGGGGCTCAGCACGTCGTCGTGGTGGATCCGCAGGTTGTAGACCCCGCCGATCGCCATCTGCGCGGCCATCCGCTCGAAGCCGGGCATCCCGTGTCCGGGCATCCGGAAGTCGACCACGACGTCGCGCACGGCCTGCATCGTCAGGTCCGGGGCGATCTCGAAGGCCGCGCCCAGCAGGTTGCGGTAGAAGATCATGTGCAGGTTCTCGTCCTGCGCGATGCGGGCCAGCATGCGGTCGCAGACCGGGTCACCGGACTGGTGGCCGGTGTTGCGGTGGGAGATGCGGGTCGCGAGCTCCTGGAAGGCCACGTACGCCACGGAGTGCAGCATCGAGTGGCGGTTGTCGGACTCGAACCCCTCCGACATGTGCTGCATCCGGAATGCTTCGAGCTTGTCCGGGTCCACGGCGCGCGAGGCCAGCAGGTAGTCACGCATCACGATGCCGTGGCGGCCCTCCTCGGCGGTCCAGCGGTGCACCCAGGTGCCCCAGGCGCCGTTGCGGCCGAAAAGCGAGGCGATCTCGTGGTGGTAGCTGGGGAGGTTGTCCTCGGTCAGCAGGTTCACGACGAGCGCGATCTTGCCGATCTCGGTGACCTTGGACTGCGCCGGGTCCCAGGCCTCGCCGTCCTCGAAGAATCCGGGGAAGTTGCGGCCGTCGCTCCACGGGACGTACTCGTGGGGCATCCAGTCCTTGGTGGCCGTCAGATGGCGGTTGAGCTCCTTCTCGACCACTTCTTCCAGCGCGAACAGCAGCTTGGCGTCCGTCCACGCCTCCGAGCTGCCGAGGTGGGGAGAGGTGATCGTCACGGGTACTCCTGAGTGCAAAGCGAATTACCTACGGTTCCGTAGCCTACGGAGTCGTAGGTTAAGCGCGACATCAAGACCAGCCAAGCCCCAAGGGTCACTCTGTCCGGTTACGTCCGGTTATCCATGCAGTTTGAAGGGGGCCTGGCGTGGCCTGAAGGGACTAAAGTCACGCGAGCAGGTGGTCCGCGGCTCCCGCCTTGACGGCCGAGATCAGCGCACGGAGCGCATCGATCGAGTCCGTGACGTAGACGGCGGACTCGGTGGTTCCGATGTAAGCCTTCCCCTCGGCGTCCCGCCCGAAGCGGAAACAGTTCGCCCCCTCGCTGCAGAACGCCTCGTCCCAGGCGATGCCGGACGTCGCCGACGGGGTCGCCGGCGTGGTCGCGGTCGTGGTCGTCGTGCCCATGTCGTTCTCTCGTCTCCTCGTCGGATCCGGCTCGGTGGTCAGTCAGCCGGTCGGCCGTTCGGCCCGGTCAGAGGGTCTGTGCGATGGCGCGGATGAAATCGCGGGAGTCGCGGGCCGGCAGCGCCAGGGAGCGCAGCCGCTCCAGCAGGCCCCGGTAGCGGAGCAGCTTCATCTGCGAATCCAGCAACATCGAGCCGTGCGAACTGTCCAGCTGCACGGTGTCCAGCTCGCTGATCGTGGCGGCCGCGTACGTGAAGGACTGGCCGGCGCCGGGGAACCCGCCGGCGGTGAACGGAATCACGCGCACGGTCGTACGGGCCCGCTCCGACTGTTCCAGTATGTGTTCGAGCTGCGCCCGCGCCACCTTCGGACCGCCGAACTGCATGCGCAGCGCCGCCTCGTGCACGACCGCCTCGTACAGCGGCGGCGCCTCGCGCGCGAACACCTGCTGGCGGTGCATCCGCAGGGCGAGCCGCGCCTGCAGGTCGGGTTCGGGCAGCGGTGGGTCGGCGGTGTCGAAAACGGCCCGTGCGTGCGCCTCGGTCTGCAGCAGTCCGGGTATGTGCGTGGTCACGGCGGTATGCAACTCGACGGAGTGGTGCTCCAGTTCGCAGATGTCCAGGAGTGCGGGCGGCAGCATTCCCCGGTGCTGCTCCCACCATCCCTTGTCGCGCTCCTGGGCCATCGAGGCGAGCAGGTCGACCAGCCCCGTGTCGGGGCAGTCGTAGTTGAAGGCGAGGGTGCGGACGCGCTCGGCGCCGATCGCGATCCGGCCCGATTCGATGTTGGGGATCCTGGTGCGGTCCACCCCCATGAGCGCCGCCGCCTGTTGCACCGACATGCCCGACTGCTCGCGGAGTTTGCGCAGCTCGGAGCCCAGGCGCTGCTGGCGCGCGGTCGGCGTACTCCTCGGTGGCACAGGTCCCCCCTCCTCCGGCCGGGCATGCGGGAGTGCCCTCACGAGTCCGGAAATGACATGAGAAAACGGCAAGTCGTCGTACAAGTAGTAGCACTGTGCACCACGTTGCGCTACGGTCGGTAGCGCAAGTCTCACACGGGGCGACCTCCAGCTCTTGTATGACCACACGGCCATCCAGGCATTCAGCACCTCAGAACCTTGGAGCAGCACGATGACGGGCACTCTCCGTGGCCTGCGGTCCGTCCACGAGATCCGGCAGGCCCCGCCAGGGGCGGAGAAACTGAGCTACTCCATAGGCCTGCCGGGCGGCGCCCACTGTGCGGGCAGCGCCCGTGGCGCGCTGCGGTCCCTGCTCGACCGGCACGGACTGCCCGACCTGTGCGACACCGCGGCCCTCGCCGCCTCCGAACTCGTGGCCTGCGCCTACCGGTTCACGCCCGACAAGGAGATGGTGCTCAAAGTCCGCTGGCAGTTCGACGCGCTGCGGATCGTCGTCTTCGACCAGCACCCCGCGCATTCCTCGCCCGAGGCGAGCGAGGAATGCCGGCGCCGGCGCAGCCGCGGGATGTGGCTGCTCGAGGCGGTGGTCGAGTCCTGCGGCGGGGACTGGGGACTCACCCCGGTGCTCACCCCGATGGGAGGCACCAAGTCATGGGCGTTACTGCCCATGCCGCGTTAGCGCCCGTCCTCGTCCCCGTGCCCGTCCCCCTCCCCGTCCCCGTCCCCGCCCCCGCTTTCGCGCTCACCCGTGCCACAGCGACCGGCGGACCTCCTCGGCCGTCGTCGGCCGCAGCCCGTCGTCGAGCAGCAGCCACCGCGTGATGCCGATCGATTCCAGGAACGGCACGTCATGGCTGGCCACCACGAGCGCCCCCTCGTAGGAATCCAGGGCATCGGTCAACTGCCGTACGCTCGCCAGGTCCAGGTTGTTCGTCGGCTCGTCCAGCATGAGCAGCTGCGGGGCCGGCTCCGCGAGCAGCAGCGCCGCCAGCGTCGCCCGGAACCGCTCGCCGCCCGACAGCGTGCCGGCCGGCCGGTCCGCATGCGCACCCCGGAACAGGAAGCGCGCGAGCCGCGCCCGGATCAGGTTGTTCGTCGCGTGCGGAGCGAACCGCGCCACGTTCTCCACGACCGAGCGCTCGTCGTCCAGTACGTCGAGCCGCTGCGGCAGGAACCGGGCCGGGACATGGGTCACCGACTCGCCCGACAGCGGGGCCAGTTCCCCCGCGATCGTGCGCAGCAGGGTGGTCTTGCCCGAGCCGTTGGCCCCCACCAGCGCGATCCGCTCCGGACCGCGCAGCTCCCACTCGCCCGGGATCGCGCCGCCGTGGACCGGGTGCAAGGCGCTCAGGGTGAACACGCGGCGGCCCGGCGGCACCTGGGTGGCGGGCAGTTCGATCCGGATCTCGGCGTCGTCGCGCACCGCCAGCTCCGCCTGGTCGAGGCGCTCCTCCGCTTCCGCCAGCTTCTCGGTGTGCATGATGCGGTGCTTGCCCGCCGACTCCTGGGCCGCACGCTTGCGGGCACCCATGACGATCTTCGGCTCGCGCTTGGTGTCGAACATCTTCTGGCCGTACCGCTTGCGCCGGGCCAGTTTGGCGTGCGCCTGCGCCAGTTCGCGCTTCTGTCGCTGTACGTCGCCCTCCGCGACCCGGACCATGCGCTCGGCCGCCTCCTGCTCGGCCGCGAGCATCTCCTCGTAGTCCGTGAAGTTGCCGCCGTACCAGTGGACTTCTCCTTCGCGCAGGTCGGCGATCTGGTCGACCCGGTCCAGCAGCTCCCGGTCGTGGCTGACCAGGAGCATCACCCCGGACCAGGATTCGACGGCCGCGTACAGCCGGCGCCGGGCCCGCAGGTCGAGGTTGTTGGTGGGCTCGTCCAGCAGGAGGACGTCCGGACGGCTCAGCAGCAGAGCGGCCAGCCGGAGCAACACGCACTCCCCGCCGGACAGTTCGCCGGCGGTGCGGTCCAGGCCGATCCCGCCGAGCCCGAGCTGGTCGAGCGTGGCGAGGGCGCGCTCCTCCACGTCCCAGTCGTCGCCGACCGCCGCGAAGTTCGCCTCGGTCGCCTCACCCGCCTCGATGGCGTGCAGGGCGGCCCGGGCGGTGTGGACCCCGAGCGCCTCGTCCACCCGGAGGGCGGTGTCGAAGGTGACGGTCTGCGGTAGCTGGCCGACGGTGCCGGATACGGCCAACTGGCCATCCCTCGGCTTCAGTTCCCCCGTGATGAGTTTCAGCAGGGTGGACTTGCCGCAGCCGTTGCGCCCGATCAGGCCGGTACGGCCGGGGCCGACGGTCAACTGGAACCCCTCGAAGACGGGCGTGCCGTCGGGCCAGTCGAAGGACAGGTCGGAGCAGGTGATGAAGGTGGGAGCAGGACTCATGGAGGCCTCCAGGTTGCGTGAGTGGTGAGTGCAACGCGGGGGAGACAGCGCACCGCGGGTGAGGGCGGTGGTCGGTGTCTCGGACCTCAGAGAAGCAACGTCCTGCTCCGTTTCGACGGCGATGGGGCGTCTACGAAGCTACGGGCCGGCCGGAGCCGCCGGCAAACGAATTAAGGGAAGCGGGCGCGGCCGCCGGATCGGAAGGGGCCGGATCCGGTGCGGAGGGTCAGCAGGAGCCGCGCATCAGATCCGCGAGGCTCTGGTCCATGTCGAGGTACAGGTGTTCCAGGCCGGGCGGCACGATCGTGGAGGCCCGCTCCAGGAAGCGGCGCAGCTCGGTCGTCACCATCAGCACGATCGCGACCCCCTCGGGGGCGTGGAACTCCACGGTGGTCCGGTCGGCGTCGTACGGGCGCACGCGCACGTCCCCGTGGCCGGACGGGCGGACCAGCCCGGACTCCAGCAGCTCCCGGGAGAAGGTCCACGAGACCTCGATGCCCTCCAGGGTCGCCGGCGCGGGGAAGGCCATCCGGACGGCGAAGGGATCCGACCGGTCGTAGCAGAGCGTGACCGGTACGGTGTCGACCTTCGGTGCGGTGGCGACCAGTCGGGCCTGCACGGCCTGCTCGATGACAGTGATCAAGGCTGACTCCCTTGCGGCGGATCTCGTGCCGGACCGCGGGGTGGGGGCCCGGCAACGGGATAGACGCGCGATTCGGTGAATCCGTGCACGCGAGCCGGAGTGAGCTGTGTCACCGAATGGCCTGAATGCGCCTGTGTGATCGCACAGGGTGACGGGTGGCGCGGGCATCCGGGGTCTGTTCGCAGGCCCCGGAGCCCTCGTAGTACGGCCGGTTCCCGCTCACTCCACAGGCCCAAAGCACGCTCCGGACCACCCGCTCCGGGCCGGTCCGCGCCCCGCTACACCACCGGGCTCTCCCGCACCGTCGCCAGGTCCGCGGACGTCTTCGTCGCGAGGAACTCGGTGATGCGGTAGGCGCAGACGCCCGCCACGGTGAAGGGGTCCTCGGCCGCGATCCTCTCGATCTCCGCGCGGGAGACCCCGCCGGCCAGGATCATGCCCCCGTCGCGCGGAACCTTGCGGCCCGAGGCGAGGAAGATGCCGGCCGCGTAGTAGCCGTCCAGCCAGGCGATGTGCGCGTCCATCTCTTCTTCGACGGCTTCTACGGGCGCGGTGTAGGTGAGCTCCATGACGAACATGATCGTCAGGCTACTCTCGCACCACTATGACGAGTGCGAAGACTCCGGCCGACGAGGCCGAAGCCAGGGCGATACAGGACGAACTGCGCGACCTGGTCGTCCTGGCCGAAACCGGACCCCCGCCCGGCGAAGGGCTGATCGCCGGTGTCGACGTGGCCTACGACGACGAGCGCGACCTGGTGGCCGCCGCGGCCGTCGTTCTCGACGCCGCCACCCTGGAGGTCGTCGAGGAGGCCACCTCCGTCGGCCGCGTCAGCTTCCCCTACGTGCCCGGGCTGCTCGCCTTCCGTGAGCTGCCGACCGTGCTCGCCGCGCTGGAAGCACTGACGGTCACGCCCGGTCTGGTGGTGTGCGACGGCTACGGGCTGGCCCATCCGCGCCGGTTCGGGCTCGCCTGCCACCTCGGGGTGGTCACCGGGCTGCCGGTCATCGGCGTCGCGAAGAACCCGTTCACCTTCACCTACGAGGAACCGGGTGCCCGGCGCGGGGACCTCTCCCCGCTCCGCGCACCCGACGGCGAGGTCGTCGGGCGGGCGCTGCGCACGCAGGACGGCATCAAGCCCGTGTACGTGTCGGTGGGCCACCGGGTCTCCCTGGACAACGCCTGCGCGCACGCCCTGGCGCTGAGCCCCCGCTTCCGGATCCCGGAGACCACCCGGCACGCCGACTCCCTGTGCCGCCGGGCCCTGCGCGAAGCCACCGCCTGAGGCACCGCTTGAGGCACTGCTTGGGCCACTGCTTGAGCCACCGCTTGAGCTGTCGCCTTTGAGCCGTCGCGGCGCCTCAGTCGGAGGCCGCCACCCGGAAGCGGATGCCCGCCTTCCGGAGCCGGTCCAGCAGGGCGTCGCCCATCGCGACGGCGGTGGTCAGCTGGCCGGAGAGCTCGGGCAGGGCGTCGTAGGCGAGGCAGAGCGCGGACTCCGCGAACATCTTCGCGGTCTCCCCGTACCCCGGGTCGCCGCCCGAGACCTCGGTGAACACCCGGCGGCCGCCGCCCTCGCCCACGAACCGCACGCTGAACCAGCTGCGTGCCCGCCGCTCCGCGTCCGGGCCCTGGCCCGGCTCCCAGCGGCCCGCCAGCCACTGGCGCACCGGCGGGATCTGCGCGAGGGCGGCCAACCCGCCGACCGCCGCCGTACCGCCCACCGCGACGGGCAGGTGCCGTACGGAGGCGTAGTGCCGGTAGCGGAAGTCCGGGCCGTACCGCTCCAGCGCCGCCGCCGAACGGGCCACGACCTGGACGTCCAGGACGGGCATGGGCAGGGCCCAGGTCCCGGTCTCCCGGCTGAAGCGCGGCGCGCCCACGGGCACCCGTACCCGACGGCCCAGCAGCCGGGGCTCGTGCATCCGGCGCGCGCGGGCGGCGGCCAGGTTCTGCGGTCCGCGGCCCAGCGCGGTCAGCACGGTGGTGAAGGTGCCGCCCGAGAACAGGGCGTTGGAGCGCACGAAGGCGTCCACGGTCAGCGGAACCCCGGCCGGCAGTTGGCCGACCGTGAAGTACGCCCCGAGGTCGGCCGGGACGGAGTCGAAGCCGCAGGCGTGCACGATGCGGGCGCCGCTCTCGCGGGCCCGGGCGTCGTGCTCGACGTACATGCGGTCCACGAACTCCGGCTCGCCGGTCAGGTCCAGGTAGTCGGTGCCCGCCGCGGCGCAGGCCGCCACCAGCGGGGCCCCGTACCAGACGTACGGCCCCACGGTCGTGGCCAGTACCCGGGTGGAGGCGGCCAGTTCGCGCGTCGCCGCGGCGTCCTGGGCGTCGGCGCGCAGCAGCGGCAGGTCCGCGCAGCGCGGGTCGAGGGCGGTCAGCCGCTCGCGCAGCCGCTCCAGCTTCGCGAGGTCCCGGCCGGCGAGGGCCCAGCGGCAGTCCGCGGGGGCGTGCGCCGCGAGGTACTCGGCGGTCAGCGCCCCCACGAACCCGGTCGCGCCGAAGAGCACGAGGTCGTACTCCCGTTCCGCGGTGCGTGGTTCGTGCCGGACAGCTGCGTTCATCGGGGGCCTCCCAGACGGTGTCGGTGGTGGCTGAGGCTAGCGGGTGTCCGTCGTACGGCCGTGTGGGGGGCCGATTCCTCCGGCCCCGTCGCGAGGCGGTGAACCTTTCCGGTCACAGCACTAGCGTGGGGAAGGACGGTCCGCGCCGGCGCGTGCGGACCGCGACGAGCGGAGGTTCCCATGAAGGCTGGGGTGCGCAGGTGGGAGGCGGTCCGGGAGTTCGCCCTGGGGCTGCCGCAGGCGCGGGAGGAGTTCCCCTGGGGGCCCGAGGACTGCGTCGTGAAGGTCAACAAGAAGATCTTCCTCTTCCTCGGGAACACCGACGGCCCGTCGCCGGGGATCTCCGTGAAGCTCAAGGACGAGGCCCTGCACGGCCACGCCATGACGGCGCCCGGCGCGGAGCCGACCGGATACGGGCTGGGGAAGGCCGGCTGGGTCTCCGTGCCGCTGGGGGAGAAGGGGGCGCCCTCCGCCGAGGTGCTGTGCGAATGGGTGGAGGAGAGCTACCGGACCGTCGCGCTGAAGCGGGACGTCAAGGAGCTCGACGCACGAACCGGCTAAGCGCTTGCTCTTGTGCTGAGTGGAACAGGTTCCTAGCATCACTGGTGTTACATCAGTTGTGTCACACAGTGGCGGCAGTGGTGCCACCGGATGCTGGGGGCTCGATGGCAGTGACAGGGAACGCGGCGGGGAACGTGCCCGGGAGCGGCGGGGGCCCGCTCGCGGGCGTGCGCGTCGTCGAGCTGGCCGGTATCGGGCCGGGCCCGTTCGCCGCCATGCTCCTCGCGGACCTCGGGGCCGACGTGGTGCGGGTCGACCGGCCCGGCGGCGTCGGTCTGGCCGTGAACCCGGCCTACGACATCACCAACCGCAATAAGCGCTCCGTCCTCGTCGACCTGAAGTCCGCCGACGGCCCGGCCCGCGTGCTGGACCTGGTCGAGCGCGCCGACGTGCTCATCGAGGGCTTCCGCCCCGGGGTCGCCGAACGCCTCGGCGTGGGCCCGGCCGACTGCCACGCCCGCAACCCCCGGCTCGTCTACGGCCGGATGACCGGCTGGGGCCAGGACGGCCCGCTCGCCCACACCGCCGGGCACGACATCGCGTACATCGCCGTCACCGGCGCCCTCGGCATGATCGGCAACCCGGGCGAACCCCCCGCCGTCCCCGCCAACCTGGTCGGCGACTACGCGGGCGGCTCGCTCTACCTCGTCATCGGCGTCCTCGCCGCCCTCCAGCACGCCCGCACCCCCGGCGGCAGCGGCCAGGTCGTCGACGCGGCCATCGTCGACGGCACCGCCCACCTCACCGCCATGATCCACGGGATGATGGCGGCCGGCGGCTGGCAGGACCGGCGCGGGGCCAACCTCCTCGACGGCGGCTGCCCCTTCTACGGCAGCTACGAGACCTCCGACGGCGGGTACATGGCCGTCGGCGCGCTGGAGCAGCAGTTCTACGACACCTTCGTGGAGCTCCTCGGCATCAAGGACGAGGCCCCCGCCCGCAAGGACCTGGCCCGCTGGGGCGAGCTCCGCGAAGCCGTCGCCGCACGCTTCAAGTCCCGTACCCGCGAGGAGTGGACGGCCGTCTTCGCGGGCACCGACGCCTGCGTGGCGCCCGTCCTCTCGCTGCGCGAGGCCCCGCACCACCCGCACCTGGCCGCCCGCGGCACCTTCGTCGAGGCCGCCGGGATCACCCAGCCCGCCCCCGCGCCCCGCTTCTCCGCGACCCCGGCCACCGTCGTGGGCGGCCCCGCGCTGCCGGGCGCGCACACGGAGTCCGTGGCGGCCGACTGGGGCGTACCGGGGCTGCTGGGGAAGGAGGCCGACGCCTGATGGAACTCTCGATGATGCTCGACTACTCCGCGGACCCGCGCCGCGCCGCCGATGCGGCGGCGGAGCTGGAGGGGGCGGGGCTCGACGCGGTGTGGGTGGCCGAGGCCTGGGGCTTCGACGCCCCGACGATCATGGGGTACCTGGCCGCCCGGACCGAGCGGATGAAGATCGGCTCGGCCATCCTCAACGTCTACTCGCGCACCCCCGCCCTCATCGCCCAGACCGCGGCGGGCCTGGACGCGATGTCCGGCGGCCGGGCGATGCTCGGCCTCGGGGCGTCGGGCCCGCAGGTGGTCGAGGGCTGGCACGGGAAGCCGTACGACAAGCCGATCGGCCGGACCCGCGAGACCGTCGAGCTGTGCCGCCGCATCTGGCGCCGCGAGACCATCGACCACCACGGCATCACCGACATGCCGCTCCCGCCCGAGAAGGGCGGCCGGCACGGCAAGCCGCTGAAGATGCTGACCCGCCCGGTCCGCGCGGACATCCCCGTCTACGTCGCCTCGCTGGGACCGGCCAACGTGCGGATGACGGCGGAGATCGCCGACGGCTGGCTGCCGACCCTCTTCGTGCCGGAGAAGGCCGGCGAGGTGTGGGGGAGCGCGCTCGCCGAGGGCGCGGCCCTGCGCGCGCCGGAACTCGGCCCGCTGCACACAGTCGCCGGCGGACTGCTCGCCATCGGCGAGGACGCGGCGGCACTGCGCGACCTCGCGCGGCCGCAGATCGCCCTGTACGTCGGCGGCATGGGCGCGGTCGGCAAGAACTTCTACAACGACCTGGCCGTCGCCTACGGGTACGGGGCGCAGGCCCGCAAGATCCAGGAGCTCTACCTCTCCGGGCACAAGCGCGACGCCGCTGCCGCCGTACCGGACGAGCTCTGCGAACTCACCACGCTGTGCGGGCCCGAAGGCTACGTGCGCGAGCGCGTCGAGGCCTTCCGGGCCGCCGGGGTGACCATGCTCAACGTCACGCCCGTGGGCCCCGAGCCGGTCCGGCTCATCGAAACCGTGAAGAACTGGCTGTAAGGAGCCGTCTGATGAAGCGCCAGCTCTTCGACGCCGATCACGAGGCGTTCCGCGAGACCGTCCGCACCTTTCTCACCAAGGAGGTGCTGCCGCACTACGAGCAGTGGGAGAAGGACGGGATCGTCAGCCGCGAGGCCTGGCGGGCCGCGGGCCGGCAGGGCCTGCTGGGCCTGGCCGTCCCGGAGGAGTACGGGGGCGGCGGGAACACCGACTTCCGCTACGCGGCGGTGATCGCCGAGGAGTTCACCCGGGCGGGCGCCGCCGGTCTCGCGATCGGCCTGCACAACGACATCATCGGGCCGTACCTGACCTCGCTGGCCACCGAGGAGCAGAAGCGCCGCTGGCTGCCCGGCTTCTGCTCCGGCGAGATCATCACCGCCATCGCGATGACCGAGCCGGGCGCGGGCTCCGACCTCCAGGGCATCCGGACCACCGCCGAGGACGCGGGCGACCACTGGGTGCTCAACGGCTCCAAGACCTTCATCTCCAACGGCATCCTCGCCGACCTGGTGATCGTCGTCGCGAAGACCACCCCCGAGGGCGGCGCGCACGGCATGTCCCTGCTCGTCGTGGAGCGCGGTACCGAGGGCTTCGAGCGCGGCCGCAACCTCGACAAGATCGGCCAGAAGGCCCAGGACACCGCCGAGTTGTTCTTCAACGACGTGCGCGTGCCCAAGGAGAACCTGCTCGGCGAGCTCAACGGCGCTTTCGTCCACCTGATGACCAACCTCGCGCAGGAGCGGATGGGCATCGCGATGGCCGGCATCGCCGCCGCCGAGTACCTGCTGGAGATCACCACGCAGTACGTGAAGGAGCGCGAGGCCTTCGGACGGCCGCTCTCCAAGCTCCAGCACGTCCGCTTCGAGATCGCGGAGATGGCCACCGAGTGCGCGGTCACCCGTACCTTCCTCGACCGCTGCATCACCGACCACTCCAACGGCGAGCTGGACCACGTCCACGCCTCGATGGCCAAGTGGTGGGCCACCGAACTCCAGAAGCGGGTCGCCGACCGCTGCCTGCAACTGCACGGCGGATACGGCTACATGACCGAGTACCGGGTCGCGCGGGCCTTCACGGACGGCCGCATCCAGACCATCTACGGCGGCACGACCGAGATCATGAAGGAGATCATCGGCCGTTCCCTGCTGGCCTGACCTCCCCCGGCCTCCCCCGACTTCCTCTTCCCCGGCCTCCTCTCTTCCCTGACGTCCTCCGACTTCCCTCGACCCTCCCCATGCCTCCGCACCCCCGAAAGGCTTGACCAGTGAGCACCGAAGCGTACGTATACGACGCGATCCGCACGCCGCGCGGACGGGGCAAGGCCAACGGCTCCCTGCACGGCACCAAGCCGATCGACCTGGTCGTCGGCCTCATCCACGCCCTGCGCGAGCGCAACCCCGGCCTGGACCCCGCCACCATCGACGACATCGTGCTCGGCGTCGTCAGCCCGGTCGGCGACCAGGGCTCCGACATCGCCCGGATCGCGGCGATCGCCGCAGGGCTGCCGGACACGGTCGCGGGCGTCCAGGAAAACCGCTTCTGCGCCTCGGGCCTCGAAGCCGTCAACATGGCCGCCGCGAAGGTCCGCTCCGGCTGGGAGGACCTGGTCCTCGCGGGCGGCGTGGAGTCCATGTCCCGCGTCCCGATGGCCTCGGACGGCGGAGCCTGGTTCAGCGACCCGATGACCGGCTGGAACACCGACTTCGTCCCGCAGGGCATCGGCGCCGACCTGATCGCCACGATCGAGGGATTCTCCCGGCGCGATGTCGACGAGTACGCCGCCCTGTCCCAGGAGCGGGCCGCCGCCGCCATCAAGGACGGCCGCTTCGCCAAGTCGATCGTCCCGGTCACCGACCGCAACGGCCTCGTGGTCCTGGACCACGACGAGTTCGTCCGCCCCGGCACCACCGCCGACACCCTCGCCCGGCTGAAGCCCTCCTTCGCCGACATCGGCGAGCTCGGCGGCTTCGACGCCGTCGCCCTGCAGAAGTACCACTGGGTCGAGAAGATCGACCACGTCCACCACGCGGGCAACTCCTCCGGCATCGTCGACGGAGCCTCCCTCGTCGCCATCGGCTCCCGCGAGGCCGGCGAGCGCAACGGTCTGACGCCGCGCGCCCGGATCGTTTCGGCCGCCGTCTCCGGCTCCGAGCCCACCATCATGCTCACCGGCCCCGCCCCGGCCACCCGCAAGGCCCTCGCCAAGGCCGGCCTGACCATCGACGACATCGACCTGATCGAGATCAACGAGGCCTTCGCCGGCGTCGTGCTCCGCTTCGTCAAGGACATGGGCCTCTCCCTGGACAAGGTCAACGTCAACGGCGGCGCCATCGCGATGGGCCACCCGCTCGGCGCCACCGGCGCGATGATCCTCGGCACCGTGGTCGACGAACTGGAGCGCCAGGACAAGCGCTACGGCCTCGTCACCCTCTGCGTCGGCGGCGGCATGGGCGTCGCCACCATCGTCGAACGCCTCTGATCCGTCCTGTATCCCCGCCCCCCGGACCTTCCGAAACGAAAGCAGTGACCATGAGCGAGTCCACCACGATCCGCTGGGAACAGGACGAGACCGGCGTCGTCACCCTGGTCCTCGACGACCCCAACCAGTCCGCCAACACGATGAACCAGGCCTTCAAGGACTCGATCGCGGCGATCGCCGACCGCGC